>CATWQC010000004.1 GCA_958352845.1 uncultured Collinsella sp. | reverse complement strand
AACTTACAACACTATAGGCTTCATTGACGCAATCTTTTTCTATGTAGTCGGCCCCGTATCAAGCGAACTGGTCGCTTTTGTTGTCAGCTACAACCTGAATCAACAAAGCCAAACTCACTCAGCGACTTCGGCCAAACAAGGAATCAATCTCTTCGCAATAATGATAATTCTGCAAATTGCGACCGTGTTGATTATCGCCCTGACCGCAACAAACGTTTTGAAGTATGAGTTCGGACTCGTCGCAAGCTGTCTCATGGCAATTGCCGCGGGTATAGCGGTTTCGTATACGACACCGGCAAAGAAGTAGATAAACTAACAGGGCCTATTTGGAATCCGAATCGTCCATGGAACCGTCGATGCCGGTTTTGGTGTCGTCATCCGTATTGGAATCGTCATCCTTGGGGCTTATAGGACACACATTTTGTCCTATAAGCCCCGATCAATTCATACTCCTCATCCTCGCCGAATTGCGAGTATGGCAGAATCGGCACTGGATGGCAGCGCGCTAGGCCGTGTCCGCGGAGTTACCCCCCCGTTTTTATCGTAACAGCTGATTCTAGGGACGCTTCAAAAAGTCAACCGAGGGTTTTGTCCCGTCAAGACGCCGAACGAGAATTACGTACCGCCAAGAGCCTCAAAACACGCCCCTCGCGGAACAGAATCCTCACTCGATTTCCATGCGGAGTAAAAACGTCAATCAATCATCCTCCGCAACGTCTATCCACCAAAAAGGCCGCCCCACGTGGAGCGGCCTTTGCTCGCAGCTTTTTACTGATAGTTACTCAAAAATTATTCCAACACATCCACAGAAGAGCAGCGAATCGTATTTTTCTTTCGGGAATCGAGAAAATAGCCTACCTTGACTTTAGACCCAACGCTCACGGGGCTATCGCTTACATAGCGCGTATGTTCTGAATCAACCAGAATGGTCAGACGATCAGACCCGTCGTTATATGGATCTTCGCTTTCGACCGACATGGTAAAATCGCCAGAGCTGTCAACGTTCAACACCAATCCGCTCACGAACCACAAATGTGAATAGTCACCTCCGCTATCTTTTTGGCAACGCTCCACTTTTAGAAATAGCGCAGAGAATGCGAACACGGCAACTGATATAGCGATGAAAACCTTAACGCCACTCCCCTTGCCATAAAATACAAATTTATTCGCCAAAGAAAAATACCCCTGCCTTATCCGTGTAATTAGCATAGTACTACGTTAACGTGCTCATGGCTGTGGGTTGGTTTAACCTACAGCCATGCTAAAGTTGCCAAAAGGGGCACAAAGGCCAATACGTTTGCGCCATGCCGGCACAGCGACCTGGCATCGTATGCACCGGCGGGATCATCGCTGGCCTGCAAGGAGGGCATATCCACGCGCTCATGGTCGCCGGAGGCCTCGTGATGCAGCACGCGCCGGGCGGCGACTGGAAGCGCGTCGATTGGGACGTGCTTGCCGCCTGGCTCGACAGATACGGTTACAAGGTCGCTGATTGCGAGACGGAGACCCTTCCGACCGCCGACGCGGCGAGTGGGAACGCGAGGGTAAAAACGCATCGTCGCTGAACCAGTGAGTCAGTATTCTTTAGCTGGATGATGGATATTGAAATTAATTAGCGAGATAATGTGCATATCTCATAATGTATGCGTTTCACCATGAGAGAGGGGTCTGTCATGAGCTGGAAACCGAGAAAATGCGTTATCGCCGGTCTCGTGACAACCGGTCCTGACGGCGGCTTGTTTGCAACCGCAATGACATCGTACCGACTTTTCACTTGCATGTTCTGAAAGGCAGTTGCCATGCTGTCGCAAAATCAATCGAGATACTTGGTCACAATCGGCTTTGCCCTGCTTGCATTACTCTTTGCTAGCGACCTTTTGCTGAAACCGCCCAAGGAACTCGTTTTGCTTGCCATAGCCTGCATTTCCGCCCTTTACTTTACGGCAACCCTATTCGTCGGACTAAAGGAGAGGAAAAAAGGCGCAGTCGCTGCATCTGCCGTATGCGTGGTCATAGCCATTGCCTCATTCTTTATCTGACACATTGGTGATCTAGGGGCGATATCGTAGGAATACGACCGGGAGAGCCAGGACCAGATTGCCCGGGTTGCCCGGTCGGCTCGCGCGACGGCGCGGCGGTTCGACAGAAAGCTCTCCGGACTTCACGCCGTTTCTGATCGCATTGTAGACAGCCAACTCGTCTTCGCAGTCGGCGAGCACGCGGTGTGCGTCGTCGTTTTGGATGTACAGTAAATCTCGAAGGTCCTCCATGCACCAGCGTCCGAGATCTGGCCATGCGCGTCGCACGAGCTGATAAGTGTCGATCGCGATGTTGTAGTTAAAGTCCAGGCCAAAGCCGTCCCAGGCAGAACGGCATTGTTTCCTTGATTATCAACTTCATCCGGACACTTCCCGCATTCATCCGTGTGTGTACGGATGAATGCGGGGTTCGATACCCCGGCGGCCTGATCGGCAGACCGCCGGGAGTTCTCACTCCTCGATAAAAGCCGGCACTCGGTTAGTCCTGCGCATCTTGAAATCGCCAGTCTCGTGGGAGACGTAGAGAATGCCGTCCATCCCGTCTCGTGATGCATACGACAGGTGAACTGAACCGCAATCCGATCCATCATTGTCGAGAAGATCGAACGAATTCGGGTCGCTCGTTGCGGCCAAACGACCACTCAGACAAGAGCCATCGTCATTACAGATTTGCCATTCCATGTCTTCGCCTGCAAGAATCGCCATAGACGGCCTGGTCGCGCCATCGTTGACATACATCCCGTCTATGCCAAAACCGTTTTCAGCGCCATCGATGAACGACTGCTCGGACCTATACCTCGCAAATGATGCACATAGCACCATTGCAAGACAAAGTGCAGAGCCAACAATAACGATCTTTACGTAGCTCTTGGCCGTCATGCCATCCCTCTTTTCGCTTGCCTAAAGAAATGCGGAAGAAGCTGTTCGTCGCGGCTTGTTTGTAGGCCCTTCTGCCCCGGTTCGGTTACTAAGGTTACTTGAGGGATCCTATAAATGATTGTTACCCATATACGTAATATGAATTTCGGACATGTCGAAATCAATCAATGGTTGCGGGAGTTTCCGACCTTAGTGAAATGCCACCCTATACCCACAGAATCAGTCTGGCTGACATGTGCCAATGGCCGCTAACGGCACTTGGTCGGCAACGGTCTTAGCCCATCGGCCACAACAGTGTCTCCTTCTGTCGCGCCGAGGGCCAGACACACAGCGGTGGCACCGTGCCGCGGCAGCTGGACGACCGCGTCGTCGACCGTGGCGGTTGCACTCGCGACGACACACCTCGCCAGTTTGCCTCGCCCTATTGGCCCCAGCGCGTTGCAGTTCAATCAGCTGTTACAATTACCCACCCACAAAAAGCCCATCTAGCAGGTGCTTTGCTGTTATAGAGTCCTGGAAAGAAAGGGCCAAACCGAAGTGTCTGGCCGGACGCCAATTGTCTGGGAACTGCTTCGGATTCGACCCTCTTTTACTTTCGCCCACTCGGTGGACTTCGGGTTTAATGCTTAGGGGCAGGGATTTAACAAAGTGAAATTTTAATGAAAAGAAACCCAGCTGCCACAATTGCCATGGTGAGGGCTCGAATTGGCCATATAGATCTAAAATAGTCACGATACCTTCTCTTTTGCTGGAACGATATATCTATACAAGGTTGTGAGCGGAAAACAAAAATACGTCGATTGCTATCCGACAAACGGGTCTGGAATTGCATTCTCCGGCATTTCGGGGAGATTGATACACATGTACGAAAGGGAACCTATGTGGTGCGTTGGGTTGGAGCTGCTGCAGGCCCGATATGGATTGCGGTCTTGCGCCCCGATGTCCAAATAGGTTTCTCTCTCTAGACGGGAAGTTGCTCATGGACGCCATATATGACGGAGATGACTGGGTCGATCATTATACTTGGCGCCTGGTCGGCTCGGATGACAATGGGGATGTGGTGTTTGATGGACTATGTCCAAAGCATCTCCATCCTTTTGTCTCGTCGTTAATTGAGAGTTCCGCTCGTGTTGCCCCCTACAGCTCGGCATCGCTTCATGATACGGACGTTTTGAAGACCATAAGGGAGTCAATTGACGAGGGCACGATGAGCGGCCCGCTGTTTTCTCGGCTTGTGGGGCTAGATGAGATTGGCTCGAAACGACTGCTTGCGGGCGAAAAGGTGGAACTCACTTATCGGTCGATGATTTCAATCCTGCGGCTAGCCGATGTTCTTCGCAAATAAATGAGGCTTCCATGGCCATGTGGCAGCTTGTCTCACCGATGGGTGGGAGCCGAGTACTTTTCGGACGATTTGCTTGGCCTCGGCGTAGTCTTGGACGGGATCTGCCGGATCATCGAAATCCTCGACGAGATATTTCAAAGCGGCACCTTCTTAAACGGCGAACGTGACAGCGGTCCTCCCTGAATTCTATAAAATCACGGCCTGACTTGGGCGGCGAATTGGCGGAGCTCGTCATCGTCCATATCGTCGAAGTGCGGCAACTACGCCAGCGCGGCCCTCTGCTCCATCAGGTACCTACCGCTCGGAGACCTGCGAATCGTCTGCAAGATGTCCTCGGGGGCGAGGGCTGGGAAATCCATGCCCTCGGGAGCGGCCAAAGAGATGGATTCACCTGCCCCTCCCATGTGTTGGGACCTCATTCAGGGCATCGGCTGCATCCGGCCTTTCGCATTCGCCGCCCGGCCCTCCGGTCCCGCCCGGCTCTCCGGTCCCGCCCGGCCGACGGGTTTCCCATCTACGGCAAAACGATCGCACTTATATATATGCATTCCCGGATTGGGAATATGTTTCAGCCCACGCGAGCAAAGCCTCGGCGTACTCCGTGGTATCTCCGCTGCGCGGCTTTGCACCCTGCAATGCCGCGCAGCGGAGATACCACCTGAGACGGATGTCGATGCATCGAACCCGAGACCGGGCGCTGCGGCGGGAAGCCTCTCGCACGGACAATCTGCTCGATCTTGCTGCACCCGTCTTAAAAGGTTAGACAAACTTTTAATCGTACGACATCCGTCGAACAGTCGGGGGTACACACCACTACAGAAGGCCCACGGAACGGGGGGCGAGATGGTCGGCGACGGGTTCAAGGCACTCTCCGGCCCCACGCTCCGCCAGGGAGGGCGTCGGGAGGGAGGCCGTAATGGGTGAGAAGGACGAGCGGCCGGAGCGGGTGTTCCCCGGCAGGACAGACCCGTGGTTCATAGCGGCCATGGTGATTGTGGCGGGCGGTTTATCCGCGGCGTGTATCGCGTGTTTCCTGAGCTCGAGTCCCGCGCTCCTATGGGGCTGGCTCGCGCTGCTGCCCGTCCCGGCCCTCGTGGCCCTGGCCGCCCTTCCCGTCCGCAGCAACCGCCTCGAGCTCTACGGCGACCGCCTCGTCGTCGTGTACGCTGGGACGCGTTCGGTGATACCCTACGCCCACGTGCGGGGCGTCCGGCGCACCAGGACGCTCTGGGCGGGGACGGCCAACTCGCTCGACCGCGTCTACATCGAGGCGCCCTACGACGGCGACGCCATCGTCTCGGTGACCGACAACGATGCCCTCGTGGCGGAGCTGGGGCACAGGTGCGGCCTCGGGCCATACTCCCATTTTTGAGAGAGGTGCCGGCGGGCCCCCCGAAAGCCGTCTGCATTTGCAGGCCTTTATTCGAAATCAGGCGGCGCGGCTGAAAATCCCCGGCCTGAACCGCGGGGCTTCATCTACATTCGCGCAGGCGTATTCACAATCATAAAAAGATAGGCACGGGCATCCGCGTTCGCGGAAACCCGTGCCGCATTTGCGTCACCGAGATGACCGGGTAGAATATATCTGAACGCTATTCCACATTCCCGTACTTGCGCTACGGATTTGGGAAAGCGCATGTCTCAGCCTCTACTCGACCACGGTCGCCTCGGTCGGGATGGCCCCCAGCACTGCCGCGTACTCGGTGGGGTAGAGGCGGCTTATCGTCTGAACGTCGCGGATGAGGACGTTGCGGTCGTCAGGCTCGGAGATGCCGTAGCCGAACGCCTCGAGCGTCTCGATCGCCTCGCGGATCTTCTGCTGGAACATGGGGCCGGGGTCCACCCTCAGGCCGAGGTAGCCTCGCCACAGGCTCGGCAACACGCGCAGCATGTTCTGGATCTTGGACATCGGCTCGATGTCGGCGTAGACGTTGAGCGTGACCATGGCGTCCTTGTGCCCGAAGATCGACTGCAGCGCCTTGATGTCGCCGCCGTGGCGGATCCACTGCGTCGCGAAGGTGTGGCGCAGGCCGTGGAACGTGATCAGCTCGTCGTTGGTGCCCATGAGGCCGTTGGTCTCCGAGAACGTCTTGAACGCCCTGCGGATGTAACTGGTGGTGGCGAAGGAGCCGTCCGGCCGCGACACGACGTAGCTGTCCGCGAGGTCGCGCAGGCCGAGGGCCGATGCCTCCCGGAGCCTCTGCGAATCGATCTCGTGGATCTCTTTCAGGAAGGGGAGCAGGCCCACCGGGTCGACGGGGATCGTCCTCAGGTCGTGGTTCTTGGTGTCCTTGATGAAGGAGCCCCTGTCCTTGACGTAGGCCACCGAGTGCCTGACCGTGATGAGCCCCGACTCGAAGTCGACGTCACACCAGCGCAGGCCGCAGACCTCGCCGATGCGCATCCCGGTGTGCAGGGCGAGCACGACCGTCCGCCTGAAGGTCGAGTCCGGCATCATCGAGGTCACCGAGTTGAGCTTCGGCACGAGGTCGGAGCGCAGCGCGTTCCTGGGCCTGGCGATGACCCTGGGCGCGAGGGCGCCGTCGAACGGGTTCCTCCCGATCGTGTCGTTGCTGCGCTTCAGCAGGACGGCGTAGAGCCGCTTGCCGAGCTTGAATGACTTGTTGAGCGTGTCCGGCGCCGTGCCCAGGGCGATCCTGCGCCTCGACCACGCGTTGACGTCGTCGGTCGTCACCTCGTTCACGGGGACCAGACCCAGCTCGTCTCGCTTGATGTGCAGGGCGCTGTAGTGGTAGTCGTCGCGGGTCGTCGGGGTGATCCTGTTCATCTCCAGGCAGAAGTCGATGAACTTCTCGAGCGCCTCGGAAAGCGGCAGCGCGGCGTAGTCATCCCGCTGTTCGGCGGGAAGCCCGGCGCCGATAGCGGCCCTCGCCTCCTCGGCCTCGGCGAGTTCCAGCTCGACCTCCGACCTGAATTCCGCGAGGACGCGCATCGCCGCCGCCTTTCCCCGCGCGCTCTGCTTCAGGCAGGGCACGCGGGTGTTCCTGGTCCTCTGGACCTTCTTCCCGGTCATCTCGTCGGCCACCGTCACGACAGCCTGCCATTTGCCCTTGTTCTTCCTCACGCCGCCGGCTCCGCATACGCGTAAGGTTTTATTGCTGCATTTCTCGTTCTGCATGTCTGCTCCTAAATCCGCAGTTGATTAGAAACAGGCGGGCCCACCTGCGGGAACCCGGAGAGGCGACGATTCGGGGCTCCTACCCCCGTTGATTAAATCATCGGCTGCACCGCGCTCCTCGAAGCCGAAAATATGCTATCTGGACAGACCGAGCTGAGCTGGTAAAATTTGCAAATGCGGAAATGCGCTACTTGCGCTATCTGCGCGTGTTTTAACAAAATAAGCACAGGTCAGGGTCATTCTGACCTCGCTGGGGGTCAAGGGGTCGCTGGTTCGAATCCAGTCGTCCCGACCAGAAGTTTGCAGGTCAGGCACTTAGTGCCTGACCTTTTTTGTTTTAATCACCATGATTATTTTGCTTAAAGTAACAACGTTCCCGATCGATGTAATCACCGAATCAAAACGTGTACATTAGCCACCAAAATCGACATTTTTCGACATGTTTGGAGGCAGATGTACACGAATGCGAAATCCCCCGCCTAATAGCGCCCTCCACATGTCTGGACTCTCTATGGCTGCGCTGGATAGACATCGCCGGAACGGGTATAGTATCGAAAGTTTTGTCGTTAACCAGCGGGGGAGTCCTGTGGGCATCAAAAAGAAGATCAAAAAGGAGCTTATCGGCACTTCCGATTACCCGTCGAATAAGATCTTTACGATCTCCAATTTCATCACCTTTACGCGCCTGATCCTCACCCTGGTATTTCTGTACCTGTTTGTGACGGATAACAACCGCGTCATCGCCATCGTTATCTACGCCGTTGCCGCCTCCACCGACTGGATGGACGGCCAGATCGCCCGCATGACCAAGACGGTCTCGTGGCTTGGCAAGGTCATGGATCCAATTTGTGATCGCGCGCTGCTGTTCACCGGTGTACTGGGACTGGTGGTTCGCGGAGAGCTGCCCATCTGGGTCTGCGTGCTCATTATTGGCCGCGACATCTATCTGGGCATCGGCACGCTTATCGTTCGTCATTATCACCGTCGCCCCATCGATGTCGTCTTCCCCGGAAAGATTGCCACAGCGCTGCTCATGACCGGATTCTCGCTCATGCTGCTCGGTTTCCCCGTTGTTGACGGCCTGCAACTTTTACCTTCAACCCTCACGGCCTTCCCGGGCCTCAACGGAAGCTCGGTGCCCCTCGGCATCTTCTTTGTGTACGGCGGCGTGATCTTCTCCATGCTCACGGCTGTCATCTACTCCATTAAGGGCGGAGCGGCCATTAAACAGGCTCTCACGCATCCCGAGGATGAGGACATCGACTTTCTGAACCCTGAAATCGAAGACTGATTCGTTGGGGTATGATTACGTACGGTTCATTATTTGCGGCACGTCCGCGATAAGTTAGGGGTTGTCATGGACAACATGGTTAACAATATGCCTCAGAATGATAAGACTGCTGACGCTACCTGCGTATTCCGCGTGCCTTCAAGCGACGTCACCGTTCCCGACCTCATGGCCAACGTGCGCATCACCGCCCCCGTTCTGTCCATCGTCAAGGGTCCGCAGACTGGTGCCGCCTTTGAGCTCGAGGACGACGTGACCACCATCGGTCGCGATCCTGCAAACGGCATCTTCCTCAATGACATGACCGTTTCGCGCAGCCATGCGCGCATTATTCGCGAGGGCCTCGGCGCTCGCATCGAGGACTTAGGCTCGCTCAATGGCACCTGGGTCGACGGTGCCATCGTCAATGCAGCCCCGCTGCACGACGGTTCTTCCGTCCAGATTGGTACGTTTACGCTCATCTACCACGAGAGCACGCCGGAGCGCATCGAAACCGGTGAGTAGGGCATGGCCGAACGCAACTATCTGAGTATCGGCCAAGTCGTCAACCTACTTCGAGGCGCATACCCCGATCTTTCGAACTCAAAAATTAGATTTCTAGAGGATGAGGGGCTCATTACCCCTCATCGTACGCCTAAGGGATACCGTCAGTACTCCAAGGAGGACGTTGATCGCCTGGAGGTCATTCTGCACTTGCAGAAGACTCGCTATATGCCGCTCAACGTAATTAAGCAGCGCTTGGAAAACGCCACGGACCTGTCGACGCTCGCCTACGAGGTGGGCTTGCTGTCCGATGTTCCGCTCAAGACGGAGCCCAAGGAGACTAAGCAAAAGTTGCATCCCATCGAGACCATTCCCGATATGCTGGGCGTCGAGATTTCGTTTATCCGCTCGCTCGCCGAGAACGACCTCATTCGCATCATCAAGAGTCCGCAAAATCGTGAGCTCGTCGATGGTCGCGATTTCCCGATCATCCGCTACTGCTCCGAGCTGTCACGCTTCCATATCGAGCCGCGCAACCTGCGTCAGTACGTGTCTTCCGCCAACCGCGAGTCCTCGATGTTTGAGCAGGTGCTCGTGAGCATGCTCGGAATGGATACCTCCGATGACGAGCGCGACGCCAAACTCGAGCGTGCGTTTAAGAAGCTTCACGACCTGACAGAAGGTGTGCACACTGCGCTGCTCAAGAACCGCGTTTTTGAGTCGCTCAACGCCGTGGTCGAGGACGCCGACATCGATGCACTCGATGAGGAAATCACTCGCTCCGAGTCCACCAAGGCCAAAAACGAAGAGACAGCCGCGCCGGCTTCGCACGAGGATTCTCTCGTAAAGCCGCTCAAGGTCGTCGCCCCTTCGCAATCCGGCACCGCCACCGCGGGCATATAACCGCTGCTGAAATTTCGGCAACCCATTGAAAGGTCATGCAATGTACGACTTCGAATCTCAAATCGTCGATATCCCCGACTATCCCGAGCCCGGAGTCATCTTTAAGGACATCACGCCGCTCTTTGGCAATCCCGAGGCGCTCAAAGCCATGACCGATGCCCTCGTCGAGCACTTTGCCGGCATGGGAATCACCAAGGTCGTGGGTCCCGAGGCTCGCGGCTTTATGGTTGGCGTACCGGTGGCTGTAGCCCTTGGCGCCGGCTTTGTTCCCGCACGTAAACCTGGCAAGCTACCGCGCGAGACCGTAAGTCAGAGCTACGAGCTCGAATACGGCACCGATTCAATTGAGATCCACGCCGACGCTATCAGCTCTAAAGATACCGTGTTGATTCTGGACGACTTGGTCGCGACGGGCGGAACCGTCGAGGCAACAGGTAAACTGGTGCGAGATATGGGCGCAAAGCTTGTCGGTTACGGTTGTATCCTTGAGCTTGCGTTTCTCAACCCGCGCGAGAAGCTCACGCCGCCCGATGACGATGTGGAGCTCTTTAGCCTGGTGACGGTGGACTAGCCGTTACCCTTAGTTACTGGAAAGGAAGCTACATGCGCACAGCAAACACGCACAAAAACATGGCACGCTGCGCTGCTACGGCAACCCTCGCTTGTGTTTTGGGCTTGGGCCTCGCGGCTCCTGCCTACGCCGATACCGCATCCGACCTTGCCGCTGCTCGTACGAAGCTCGAGCAGATCGGTACCCAAACCCAGCAGATTTACGATGAGCTCGCCACGCAGACGCAGGCGCTCGATCAGACTGCCGGCGAGATCACGCAAAAGCAGCAGGAGATCGCCGATGGCCAGGCCAAGCTTTCCACCTACGTGGCAGGCGAGTACAAGACCGGTGGCCTGAGCCTACTTCAGGTTCTGACGGGCGTCGACGACCTGAGCGATATGCTCAACCGTCTGTTCTACTACGGCAAAGTTTCCGATAAGCAGGCTCAGACCATTCAAGAGGTCAAGGAGCTTAAGCAGCAGCTCACCGATAAGCAGGCCGAGCAGGAAAAGAACGTCGCCGCCACGCAAAAGAAGGTCGACGAGCTTAACGCCCAGCAGGCTGAAGCCCAGAACGTCGTAAACTCCCTGGATTCGCAGCTGCAAGCCGAGCTTGCCGCAGAGGCCGAGGCCAACGCCGCGCTGCAGGCCGGCATCAACGCCAGCACCGCCGAGAAGGCCACGGTGAGCAACGAGACTGCCGGTACGACCGAGAAGACCAACAACGGTGGCCAGACCAGCAATAACAACAACCAGGGCGGCAACACTCCGGCTCCTACGCCGGCACCTGCTCCGACGCCTTCTGCTCCGAGCCAGTCCGTCGACGGCGGTTCTGTTGTATCGCGTGCATACAGTAAGCTTGGTTGCGCTTATTCCTGGGGCGGAATTGGCCCGAACAGCTTCGACTGCTCTGGTTTTGTTAGCTATTGCCTCACTGGTCGCTATTGCCGCCTGGGCACCACGGGTACCTTTATGGGCTGGACGCGTGTGTCCGATCCGCAGCCCGGTGACGTTGTGGTCAACTCGTACCACACCGGCATTTACATCGGTGGTGGTCAGATGATTCATGCTTCCGACTACAACACGGGTGTTATCATCAGCTCCGTTGCCGCCGGCATGAACAATAACTACATCTTCGTGCGCTACTAAGTATTCAGATAAAGCAATCGGATATGGACCTCGTGGCTTTGAGTCATGGGGTCCATTCTTTTACCTTTCGTGCAGGTCGCTATCTAGTTTTGAATACTAGATAGCGACCCAATCGGTCTGCAAGATGGCTATAATTGTTAGGGAACAATTAGAAAGGACCCTCTATGAGCTGGGCACTTATCTCCGATTCAAGCTGCAACCTCCGCGATTGGCAACCGACCGCGCCCCATACCACCTTTTCATTTGCGCCCCTCAAAATTCGAGTGGGGGAGCGTGAATTCGTCGATGACCTTTCGCTTGATGTTCATGAGCTCAACTGCGCTGTTCAGGCGGAGACGAACGCTTCTTCGAGCGCTTGTCCCAGCGTAGGGGAGTGGGCCGAGCTCTTCAAATTGGCAGACAAGACCATCTGCATGCCGATCTCTGAGGGCGTGTCGGGCAGCTACAACGCGGCAGCCACGGCTCACGATATGGTTCTTGCCGAGGAACCGGACCGACAGATTCATCTAGTCAATTCACGCGCAGCTGGCGGCAAAATGGACCTCATTTTCCTGCTGTTCGACCGCTATCTTGCAAGCAACCCGGATGTCTCATTCGAGGATGCTTGCGCATACTTCGATAGTCTTGAACAGAACAGCAAAATCCTCTTCAGTTTGTGCAATTACGAAAACCTCGCCAAAGCCGGACGTATCCCTAAGGCAGCCGGCGTCATTGCCAACAAGCTCAATATCCGCATTTTGGGCACGGCGAGCGAGGCCGGTAAAATCGAACTCGTCGGGCACACGCGTGGCGAAAAGAAGATGCTCAACAAGATCATCGATACCATGGAAGCCGAGGGTTTTACGGGCGGTGAGGTCATCATCGATCACGTTGAGAACGAAGCTGGAGCCCAGGCGCTTACTGACCGCATAGTCGAGCATTGGCCCGGCTCCAAAACCATCATCATGCCCTGTAACGGGCTAGATTCATACTATGCCGAAATGCATGGGCTCATTATCGGCTACGGCATGGGCGTGGCTTCGGGCAAATAAAGTCCAATCAAGCAAAAATACGGGCGGTACAAAGCGACAGATGGCTCTTTGTACCGCCCGTTTTATACGTCGGCTAGCTATTAAACCCGTTGAACTTGAGATAGCTCATCAAGTAAGCCTTCGAAACGAAGGACGATACCGCGCTACGCACAAGCAGCGACTCACGCGTTACCTGATGCGCCGTATCGGGCACGGGAGTCTGCTCGACGGAAAACGCCGCACGAATCGATGCCTCGAGCTGATCGACCACATAATCAAAGGCCGTCGGGGCATCGTAGCTCAAACGCTGAATGTTAAAGAGTGCCTGTACCGCAGCAATAGGTAGCACCTGCTTAAAGATGCAGATAGCGATTAGGCGGGCAATCTGCTCGCGGCCATATTGCTTTTTGACCGGAGCAGGCACCAGACCGACCTTCACATAGTTATTGATCATCGATGGCGTGATGACAGGATGCTCCACGCAAATGGACAGCGGCTCCATCCACAGCGCGACATACTCAATGACCTGATCGCGGTAGAGCGTCACGTTGGGCAACTGGTCATAGCGCGGCAGACTCAACGTATTGAGTTTGTGCACGATATCGGACTGAATAAATGCATCGGGCAGCACAGTGGGCTGAATATCCTCAGGCTTAATGCTGACCGACGAATCGGACATCGGGATAACGCGTTTGGCGTGGTTCATAAGGATCCTCCGTTCATTAGCTATATTGTATTCTAGGTTATCTAGTTTTGCATACTATATAGCAGGAAAGTAAAAGTGGCTGGACAGCACATTGATGCACCGTCCAACCACTTTGTTTTAAAGATAGCAACCTTACATAAGATATATTATCGTACTTATCCGCGGAGAAACGCGTATGCGCTCGTTGCTGCTATGGCTCCGTCAGAAACGGCGGTCACAACCTGACGTAAGCGCTTGGAACGGATATCGCCAGCAGCAAATAGACCTGGCGTGCGGGTCGCCATGGATTCATCAGTCAAAATGCCGCCATCAGGCGCCAGATCGACTAGATGCTCAACAAGCTCGGTATGGGGTTGCGTCCCGGTAAAGACAAAAATGCCAAACGAGCCAGGCTCAAATGACTCGGTATGAATTTCCCCGGATGCATTGTCCTTAAAGGCAATCGTCGTTGGCATCGCTTCACCAGAAAGTTCAACAATACTAGTTTGGTACCTAACTGTAATATTGTCCTTTTCGAGTACTTTCTGAACAACACCATCAGGTGCACGGAATTGATCGCGACGCAAGACGATGGTCACGCTGCTGGCGATTTCTGACAAGAACAGGGCTTCCTCACAGGCAGCATTGCCGCCGCCAATGACAAAAACCTGCTTGCCACGGAAGAACATGCCGTCACACGTCGCGCAATACGAAACGCCACGACCGCGATACGTATCCTCGCCAGCGAAACCAGCAGATCGCGGCGTGGCACCCATGCAAGCGATAACGCTCGAGGCAAGCGTATCGCCCATATCGTGATGCACCGTAAACAGCGCTGCATTGGCATCGTAATCGATACCCGTAACCATGCTCCATGTAACCTGCGCTCCCAGCCCCTCTGCATGTTGCTGAAAACGCTCGCCGAGTTCGGCGCCACTCAAGAGCGGAATGCCCGGATAGTTCTCGACTTCATTGGTCGTGGCGATCTGTCCACCCGACATGCCCTGCTCAATCACGGTCGTCGTCAGGTTGGCACGCGCAGCGTAAATGGCGGCAGCATAGCCCGCGGGGCCTCCACCGATAATCGCAACATCAATCGGCTGATCGGTAGTCATGGAATATCCTCTCGTCGAAACGTTGCCGTTCTTTGCGCTCATACCCAAATTTACGTGAACATGACACTCATGCACTACAATGATAAATCGCGTAACAAAGCTGAAGGGGAGTTATCGATGGATCAAACGCAGACGAGCAATAGCGCTCCCCTGCCCATGCAAGCCACTCCCCAACCGGAGCAAATGAACGTTTCACCTACACAAAAACCCCTGGTAACCATTGTGCACGCATCGGTTGGATCGGGCCACAAAGCCGCCGCCAACGCGATTGCACAAGCATTTGACCTTATCCGCGGCACCAAGGGAATCCCTGAGGATATTGAAATTGAAGTGCTCGATATCCTTGATTTTGGACGTATTAAATTCGACGGCAATAAGACCGCAGCTTCTTTTACGGGAGCCACACGCCCCATTTACGACCTGACCTGGCGATATACGCTTACGGGACATCTTCTCTGGGGTGGCGGCACGGCATGGTCGCGAATTATGTTCCCCGCCTTCAACGAATATATTCGTCGCCGCAGGCCTATAGCCGTGGTCGCAACGCACATCACAGCAGCCAATGTTGCCGTGGGCGCCCGCGTAATTACGGGTATCGATTATCCGGTCATCTGCGTACCAACAGACTATGAAGTCGAAGGCTTTTGGCCCCACAAGGACACCGACCTGTTCTGCGTGGCCAACGAGTTTATGGCCGAAACGCTGCGCCCGCGCAAGGTTCCCGAGTCAAAGATCCGCATAACGGGCATCCCCATCCGAGCCGGTTTCGATTCAGATTACAAACGCGAAGATGAGCTTAGCAAGTTCAATCTCCCCATAGACAAAACCGTCGTATTGGTGATGGCCGGCGCCAGTTTGCCCCAACCATACGTGCGTTTCCGCGCCGCGATGGACCACACGCTCCCCTTCTTACGCAGCTTTGAGGACATGCACTTTGTCTTTTTGCCCGGTAAAGACGTGGAGTATGCCACCCGGCTGAAGACGCTCTTCGTCGCCATGAAGCTCGAAAACGTCACAGTTCTGGACTACGTGGATGACATGGCGGCCCTCATGCACGGCTGCGACCTGGCAATCCTCAAGTCGGGCGGGCTCACCGTCACCGAGTGCCTATGCGCACATCTGCCGATGATCCTGCTGGGCAAGTCCTATGGCCAGGAAAAGGCAAACACCACGATGCTCACCGGCATGGGCGCCAGCATGCATGTCACCACCGCACGAGAACTCATCGTGACGCTTCGTCACCTGCACGACCACCCTGAGTCGCTCAAAGCGCTACTCATCAACGGCGAAGTACTACGCCGCCCCCACGCAGCGGAGGACATCGCCATCGCAACCATGGAGCTAGTAGGCAAACCCCAAAAGCGCAAACGAGCCTTCTGCCGCTTCTACTGGGGTGGAAAACCTGCTCATATCAGGTAGACGAAAGTCCGCCGCTCAGCGGGAGCCGCCCATATATCATTCCATGCTCAAACATTCTCGCTGCGCTGCGAAACTGCGCGTGGAACGATATATGGGCGGCTCCCGCTGAGCGGCTACGTTTACTTAATAGCAGCTACTTCGGTATCCCCTCCATTAGAACCTGCAAAGGTAAAACAGGAAAATATAAATAGAGTTAGCCGATGCGACAAAGGAGGCATCCCTTTATCGCATCGGCTAACTAGAAAGATTGTTTTATGTCAAGCATGTAGCCCTTTCGCCTGAGCCCCATACATATCGTCCCGCGCGCAGTTTCACAGCGAAGCGAGAATGTTTGAGCACGGGATGATATGTATGGGGCTCAGGCGAAAGCGGGATCCGTGCGTCCCTGCGAAGCGAGAATGTTTGAGCATGGAATGATATAGGTAAGCCCCGGGCGGGAGGGATACGAGCGCCCTAGGCGACGCCGCTGGAGCCGAAGCCTCCGTTGCCTCGGTCGGTTTTGTCTAGTTCTTCTACTTCCATGAGGTTGACCGTGGGGACTTCTTGGATGACGAGTTGGGCTATGCGGTCGCCTTTGTTGATTTTGATGTTGTTGGAGGGATCCAGGTTGATGAGGATAACCTTGAGTTCTCCTCGGTAGTGGGCGTCGATGAGGCCCGGCGTATTGACTATAGACAGGCCCTGCTTGATGGCCAAGCCGCTGCGGGGCTGGACGAAGCCGGCGTAACCGTCGGGCAGGGCGATGGCCAGCCCAGTAGAGACCAGACGACGTTCGAAGGGCCTCAGGACGCAGTCCTCGTTGGAGCGCAGATCCAAACCGGCATCGGTGGGATGGGCGTATTTGGGAAGCTCGACGGTGGGGTCGAGACGCTTTATGTTGACGGTAATGTTGGACATGGAATCACCTTAGCTTGTCAAGCTCTTGCAGAAACTCATCGACGTCTTTGAAATCGCGGTAGACCGAGGCAAAGCGGATGTACGCCACCTTGTCGATCTTGGCCAAGCGCTTGAGCACCATGTCACCCAACTCATGGGACGTGACGGCCGTCAGCGTACGAGAACGCAGCTCGACCTCGATATCGTCGATAATCTCATTGAGCTTCTTAGTGTCGATATCACGCTTGATGGTGGCGCGCATCAAGCCGACGAGCAGCTTATTGCGATCGAACCGCTGCTTGGTTCCGTCCGACTTAATGACCTCAATTGGGTCTTCGCATCGCTCGAACGTTGTAAAGCGGTAGTTACACGAGCAACATTCGCGACGGCGCTTAATGGTGTTATTTGACTCCTGCATACGGGAATCAACGACGCGGGTATGTGCCTTGCCGCATTTGGGACAGCGCATGGTACCTCCTCTTAAACGATAACAAGGGTACCATGTGCAGCGCGATAATGATTACGAACGAGCAGGAACCTTAAGATGCGCACCGGCGGCGAGCGAACCATGCTCCAGATGATTGACGTTACGGATCATGTCGGAAGTCTCTTGCGTGGAAAGGCCTTCGATTGGATATTCCTCGGCAAGCGACCAAAGAGAATCACCAGGCTGAACGCGAATGGTCTCGTAGGTAACGTTGGAAACGGACTCGGCATACGCGGCGTGACGAGCGCTAAAGACCGACGTAGCGAGGACAAAGAAGAGCGTAAGCGCAACGGCAACGGCGACAATCGTCGGAACCTTCAGGGCAACGCGGGCCGGCACAACTGCAGCCTGCTGATTGCGAGCAGGCTTTACGGTCAAAGGCTGAAAGCCGGAGCGGCCACCCTGAACAACCGTAAAAGTGGGTTCAGCAGGCGTCACGAGCTTAAGGGCGAGGTTTCCCTGGACCATATTCGTTGCGTTCATCATGTTCTCCTCTCGCGTGTTTTGCTGAGAACAGTTTTATCAAGCCGCGCGGACAAAAATATCTGGCGCGAGAACGAATGTTCGGTTATTATTATCTTCGAACAGTTGTTCCTGTCAAGCAAAATTCGAACATTTGTTTGACACGGGTAGAGAGGATGCCCTGATGGCTCGCAAAATTACCAAGCGTCAGCAGCAAATTTACGACTTCATCAAGGAATATCAGCAGGAGAAGGGTTATCCGCCCAGCGTGCGCGAGATGGCTTCTGCCGTGGGCCTTTCCTCCCCCAGCACCGTGCACGCCCATCTATCTGCTCTGGAGGCGCGCGGGCTACTCAAGCGCGATGCCACCAAACCGCGCGCCCTGGAACTCTTTAACGAGGACGGTTCCTCTGTCTCAATTTCTAAATCTGACGAGCCCACCGCACCTCGCGGAACGGTCTCGCTACCGCTCGTTGGTCGCGTCGCGGCTGGGATTCCCATTCTGGCCGAGCAGAATATCGAAGACACTTTTACTATCCCGACCGAAATCGCCACTGATCAGGGTTCCTTTATCCTTGAGGTGCATGGGAGCTCAATGATCAATGTCGGCATCTTCAATGGCGATTACATCATCGTCCGTGAACAAAAGAGTGCCATGAACGGCGAAATTGTCGTGGCCATGATTGATGGTTCAGCGACCGTCAAGACGTTCTACAAGGAGCAGGGACGCGTACGCCTGCAGCCCGAGAATGACACCATGGAGCCTATCTATGCAACGAATCCCGTTATCTTGGGCAAAGTCGTCGGCTTGATGCGCCGGTTCTCGTAATGCAAAAACGCATCACTATCTTTGATACCGTCCGCGGGTTTACGATGATTTCAATGGCAGGTTTTCACGCTTGCTACGATCTCGCCTACCTGTACGGTTGGGATATGCCCTGGTTTACCCAGACCGTCTTTCAAGACATCTGGCGCGCCAGCATCAGCTGGGTATTCTTGTTTATCGCGGGTTGGATGTGCACTCTTTCGCGCAACAATATCAAACGTGCCGCCAAATACGCCTTAGCAGCACTCGTCGTCTGGTTGGCAACAACACTTGTCTCAGTCGACGATTCGGTTAATTTTGGCATCATCTACTGTATGGCCGCATGTACCGGCATCGTAGCGTTGACCAATCCCGTCCTTAAGAAGATTTCGGCGAGATGGGGCGTGTCCCTATGCCTTGTGTTGTTCGCCCTCACCTGGAGCATCCCCAAAACGACCTACCCTGTCCCATACCTGGCGTGGCTAGGATTTCCGAGCCCTGGATTTATCTCAGGTGATTACTACCCCATCATCCCGTTTATCTTTATGTATCTTGCAGGATACTTCGCCGCACACATAGCGAAGGGAATCGATAAGACCGTCCCTAGCTGGGCCTACGCGAATCCCATCCCGGCGCTCGCCAGCCTTGGACGTCACGCACTCCCCTTTTATCTACTGCATCAGCCCATCATTCTGGGCATTTTGGAGCTCGCCTACTCGGTGCGATAACGCTCAAGCCGAGGTGCAATACGAGCCGGCAGTTTCGCCACAATACGAACGCCATCCTCAAGATATTCCTCGTGCAAAAGGGTCCCCTGCTCATGCACGAGCGTGATGAGCGCACCTTCACGATATGGAATGTCAGCTGAAAGCAGCACATCGGTGGCAGCTGCCTCGCGAGCAATGCGATCGACGAGCTCGTCAAGTCCCTCGCCCGTTTGGGCCGAGAACAGCACAGCCTCGGAATAGCGACGACGGAAACTTAATCGATCAACGCTATCGAGAAGATCGATTTTATTGAATACGGTCAGCGTTAGGCGCTCTCCGGCGCCGATCTCATCAAGCACGCGGTCGACAGCCTCCAGCTGCCGCTCATAGTCCTCGTCAGACGCATCTACGACTTTGAGAATTAGATCGGCACCCAAAACCTCGGACAGCGTCGATTTAAAGGCATCGACCAGACCATGCGGCAGCTTTTGAATAAAGCCGACGGTATCAGTAATCGTCATGCCGCGACCGCCGGGCAGGCGATACGAACGCGTCGTCGGGTCGAGCGTAGCAAACAGCTTGTCCTGAGAAAGTACCGTAGAGCCGGTCAGACGATTGAGCAACGTCGATTTACCGGCATTGGTATAACCGGCTAACGCGACGCGAAACGCCGGTGACTCAATGCGGCTCTTGGATTGAACATCACGACGCTGTTCAACCTGCTTGAGCTCACGACGAAGCGCAGCGATCTTATTACGAATGAGGCGACGGTCGACCTCGAGCTGACTTTCGCCCTGACCAAAGCGTGAGCCGATGCCGCCGCGCGTCTGTTCCTTGGCGAGATGACTCCACATGCCACGCAGACGAGGCAACAGATATTGAAGCTGTGCCAGCTGTACCTGTAGGCGTCCCTCACGCGTCTGAGCATGAAGGCCAAAGATATCCAAGATCAGTGCAGTACGATCGATAATCTTTACCGGCTCGCCCACGGCTTTCTCCAAATAGGATTGCTGCGAGGGCGTCAGGTCGTCGTCAAAAATAACGACATCGGCATCCATGCGATGTACCAGGCCGCACAGCTCTTCAACCTTACCGGAACCGATAAACGATTTAGGATACGGCTTTACCAAACGCTGCGATAAGCGTGCCATGCACTGGACACCAGCCGTGTGGGCAAGACGCTCCAGCTCATCAAGCGAGCGATCGATCGGCCATGCATTGTCGCGCCATTCAACACCAACCAAAATGGCACGCTCGGGCTCGGGTGCCGTGGGAACAAGAGAAAAACGGGCCATTAGGCAGCCTCAATACGATGCAGGATATCCTCAACGACCTCATCGATCGTAAATTTATCCATATCAAACCACACGATACGGTCATCGCGCTTAAACCACGAAAGCTGACGCTTGGCATAACGACGCGAACGCATCTTGATGAGTTCGCGAGCCTCATCCATGCTCATCACACCATTGAAAGCATCGATGATCTCTTTATAGCCAATTGCCTGCATCGACGTCAGGGCATCTCCCAGCCCCTGGCCCATAAGACCGCGGACCTCATCGACAAGGCCCTGCTCAAACATCAGATCGACACGCAGGTTAATGCGCTCGTAGAGCACCTCGCGATTACGCGTCAGACCAAACCACAGAGCGTGATAATGCTCGCGCGGAACACTAAACTGCGACTTTTGCTGCGCATAGGAGACGCCATCATCGTGCATTTCGAGCGCGCGAATCACGCGACGAACATTATGGGGGTGGATGACCGCAGCGGACTCGGGGTCACGCTCGGCAAGCAGCGCGTGCAGCGCTTCCTCGCCTATGCGCTCGGCAAGCTCCTGATAGCCCGCACGGCGATCGTCCTCAAGTTCACCCGAGGGAAAGTCCATCTCATCAAGGGCAGCCTTGAGATACAGCCCCGTACCTCCGCAAAAAACAGGCAGGCAACCCGAACCAAGGAGACGTTCAACATGCGCGCGAGCGTCAGCCTGATAAAGCGCCGCAGAGTACGCCACACCCGGCTCTACAATGTCGACGAGACGCAGCGGCGCCGTACACTCATCGGGCGCCATCTTTGCGGTACCGATGTCCATGCCGCGATAGATTTGCATCGCATCGCACGACAGCACTTCGGACGAAAGACGAGCTGCCAAACGGTCGGCAACATCACTCTTACCAACCGCCGTCGGACCGACGATCGCAACGGCGGAAAGTCCTGCCCTGGGAGAAACCATTAGCGCGGCTCGCCCACAACGGAGCCGGACAAATACCAGGTCTTGGCAACGTCAACGTCAACATCAACGATCTTGCCAACAAGCTGATCGATGCTGTAACCCTCGGGGATAGGCGCATGCACGGTCTGATTCTTGGGACTCTTGCCCAGCAGGACCGCGTCGTTCTTTTTACTCGTTCCCTCAATGAGCGCCGGCACCACAGTATGAAGCTCACCCTGGTTATACTCGTGTGCCGTAGTCTCGATAACCTTAACCAGGCGGTTGAAACGCTCGAGAATAACCTCATGCGGCGTAGGATCGTCAATCTCGGCGGCAGGGGTACCGGCGCGCTTGGAATAGATGAAGGTATAGGCCTGAGCATAACGGACCGTCTCGGCAAGTGAGAGCGTCTGCTCAAAGTCTTCTTCAGTCTCGCCCGGGAAGCCAACGATAATGTCGGTCGAGAGCGCGATATCGGGCATGTGGTTGCGAATGCGATCGACCAGGCCCAGATAGTCCTCGCGTGTATAACGGCGATTCATCTCTTTGAGGATCCGTGTCGAACCTGACTGGACGGCCAAGTGCAGCTGCGGCATAACGGCAGGCGTCTCGGCCATGGCGTCGATGGTCTCGGGCAACAGATCCTTGGGATGCGAAGACGTGAAGAAGATGCGCTCCACACCCGTATCGCCCACGGCACGTAGCAGATCGGCAAAACGCGGCTTGCCAAACAGATCGCGACCATATGAGTTAACGTTTTGGCCCAGCAGTGTAATCTCACGCACGCCCTGGCGCACCAAACCGGTCACTTCGTCGACAATTTCCTCGAAGGGGCGGCTCTTTTCGCGACCGCGCACGTACGGCACAATGCAATAGGTGCAGAAATTATTGCAGCCCGTCATGATGGGCACCCAGGCGTGATACTGGGTCTCGCGATGCCACGGCATGCTCATAGCATCCGTATCCTCATGCTCATTGGTGCGGATATGACGCTTGCCATCAAGGAACGCCTCGGCAATGAGCTCGGCCACATGTGCGATGGAATGCGTGCCAAAGATGACATTGACGTTATCGACGTTGGTGAGCAGACCCTCGCCATCGCGCTGTGCGATGCAACCACCAACGGCAACCACGCGCTTGCCCGAAGGCGAAGGCGGCAGGCTTTTGCAGGAATTGCACTGACCGTACAGGCGCGTATCGGCAGCCTCGCGCACACAGCACGTCATGAACACAACGATATCGGCATGCTCGGGATCGAGCGCCATGAGGCAGCCATACGAATCAAGCAGGCCACTCACACGCTCGGAGTCGTGCTGATTCATCTGGCAGCCAAATGTGCGGATAAAATAGGTTTTACCGGCAAGAATATCGCGTACGGAACGCTGGTCCATGTGCATAAGTCCTAACGATGGGGAGCGAAACGAGGCAAGCAGAAGCTATGCCACAGGCTTAACGTCATCCATGACGACGTTATCCATAGCAGCTCGATTGATCTGGTGAACGTAGATAGAAAGGCGGATGGCCGTGCGCGACTCCCCGTTAATGAGGATGTCGGAGAACACAGGCGCGCAGGAAATATCAAAACCGGTTGGAATCAAAAAACCGCGCGCGATAGCAACAGCCTTAATGGCCTGGTTGACAGCACCGGCACCGACACACTGGATGTTGACGGGTACACCATCCTTGACCATGCCGGCGATGGCGCCGGCAACGGACGCGGGCGATGATTTGCTTGATACCTTCAGGCAATCCATGAAGAAACTCCTGCGTTTAAAAGTACGTTTTAACTGCAATAACTGTATCGTACCGAGTGGACTCGGTAAAGGCACTATTCCTCTTTGGCAAGATCGAAGGTCACAGTGATTCGATCACGCGAAACACGAATCTTTGGGTCGCCGCAAAGGTTGAGATAGTACCGGGCGGCAAGGTCATTAAAGTCGCGCTCCACAGCACGCGAAAACTGTGCCATGTCATCCTTGGCAATACGTAGCCCGCGACGATCCTTCGCGAGATCGACAGGAGCCGGCGCATGCGAGGACGAATCACGCTCGCGCAGCAGACGCGCGGTCACACCGCGAACGGGCTTAATCTGCCCTGCCAAAATGCGATGGGCCGTGCGCTCGGACATCTCAAGACCCAAACCCGAACAGATACGGATAAAGTCCTCGGCATCAGAGGCAAGGCCTAAACGGTCGACAACCGGAAGCTCGCTCTCGTCATCAATGAACAGGAGACGCGACGTATCGAGCCGACTTGACGCCTGAGCATAAAGGGTCGCGGCAATCTCAGACGGAGAACCAAGATAGACATCGCAACCACGCAACTCCTCGAGCGCAAACTCACAGGCAGCGCGAATAATATTATGCGGACCGCGAGCACAGACATAACGTCCGTCCTCATCCTTGACGGCCTGGGGCCAGCTGGACTGATCGGCACGCTCGCTGAGGCGGTCGGCCGCAACGCTCACCTTAAAGGCTGAGCCAAGATCGACACCAGACGTGACCACGCGGGCCTCGTCGGTGTTCTGCTTGATCGAAAACAATGCCATGCCACGACCGTGAACGCCCCAACGGTCCATCTTCATGCTCTCGAGCTTTGAGGTAACGCGAGCATCGAAGATTCGCTCTTGCATATCCTGCGGAACACCCGAGCCGTTATCCAGAAAGACAAGCGTGCGGACGCCATCTTCCTTGGTCGTGGCGAGATAGACCTTGTCGGCGCCGGCATCGCGAGCATTACGGAGCATTTCGATGACGATATCCTCGACATGCTGAATGTCGTGCTTTGCCTGGCGCCGCTCGGCCTCCGAAACGCGGAGGCGGACATACCCCTCGCCAAGGTTCTCCTCGACGCGAAGGTTGCCCTCCCCCGACATCGACGCGATAAATGAGATGAGCTCGTTCGCGTCGCTCATATTATTTAGCGATATCGACAGCGCGGCTCTCGCGAATCACGACGACGCGCACCTGACCGGGATACTCCATCTCTTCCTCGATCTGATGGGCGATATCGTGAGCCAGAACCGTGGACTGGGCATCGGAGATCTTGTCCGGCTGAACCATGACGTGGACCTCGCGACCGGCCTGCATGGCATAGGTACGCTCGACGCCGTCATGAGAGTTGGCGATCTCCTCGAGCTTCTCAAGACGCTTGATGTAGTTCTCGGCAGACTCGCGACGGGCACCGGGGCGAGAGGCAGAGACAGCATCGGCGGCCTGCACCAGGACATCGAGCACCGTGTTGGGGTCGACATCGGCATGGTGAGCCTCGATAGCGTGGACGATAACGGGCTTCTCGCCATAACGGCGGGCAAGCTCAGCGCCGATGACGGCATGCGGCCCCTCGACGTCATGGTCGATTGCCTTGCCCAGGTCGTGCAGCAGGCCGGCGCGCTTGGCGGTCACAACGTCCAGGCCAAGCTCGGAAGCCATCACGCCGCACAGGTCAGAGACTTCGAGGGAGTGCTGAAGCACGTTCTGACCAAACGAGGTACGGTAGCGCAGGGCACCAAGGGTCTTGACGATCTCGGGGTGCAGGTCGTGAATGCCGGTATCGAATGCAGCTTGCTCGCCAGCCTCGCGCACGCGCTGCTGAACCAGGTCGGCAGCCTTGTGATACATCTCCTCGATGCGGGCGGGGTGAATGCGGCCGTCGGCGATGAGGTTCTCGAGGGCGACACGGGCGGTCTCACGACGGACCGGATCGAAGCTCGAAAGAACGACGGTCTCGGGCGTGTCGTCGATCACGAGGTTGACGCCGGAAACCTGCTCGAAGGTCCGGATGTTGCGACCCTCGCGACCGATGATACGGCCCTTGAGGTCATCAGAGGGAATGTGCACGGAGGTAACGGTGACCTCGGCAGTGTGGTCGGCAGCGCAGCGCTGAATCGCCAGGGAAAGAATCTCCTGGGCGGTCTTGTGGCACTCGGCGCGAACCTGCTGCTCGGACTCGCGAATGATCGTGGCGGCCTCGTGGGTGACCTCGCCGCGAACCTTATCGAGGAGCTCCTTGTGGGCATCCTCGCGGGTAAGGTCGGCGATACGCTCGAGCTCGGAGGTCTGCTTTGCGCAGAGTTCCTCGAGCTCACGGGAGCGCTTCTCGACCTGACCGGCCTGACTGGACAGCTGATGCTCGCGCTTGTCGAGAGCGTCGTTGCGGCGATCGAGGGATTCCTCGCGCTGCATCACGCGGTTCTCGAGCGTACGAATCTCGCTCTTACGCTGCTTGTCCTCGGCCTCGGCGGCCTGCTTGTTCTTGATGATCTCCTCTTTAGCCTCGAGCAGAGCCTCTTTTTTGAGGGTCTCGGCCTGACGCTTTGCATCACCGATCAGGGACTCAGCCTGTGCGTGTGCCGACTGGATCTTTTCGTCGGCCTCGTGAAGACTACCCTGCTTGGCGGTGCGCATGTAGGCAATGGCGGCGATGGCACCCAAAACGATGCCAACGAGCGCTGCGATGATAGGCATGCTCACTCCTTTTTATGGATTCGTTACACAACAAAGCGAACCGTCCTTATGAACGGCTCGCGACATTTGAGTAATATGGGCGCAGCTTATGCGGGTCGGATACAGATAAACATATAAACAAACTCATCACAGATGAGCACATATCACAAAGCAAATGACAGTGTTTATCGTACGTTGAACCACAACAACTGTCAAATAAATGGCCCCAGTACGGCGGCTAAAACGCGGTGAACGGCGGGGCCACAAAACGCATACGCCTAAAGCGCACATCCCTCGCATTCGGCATCGAGACGTGCCTTAACGGCATCGGCGGCGATGTGATACGAGAAGCCCTTGCCCATCAAAAACCGAACCAGTTTTTCGAATCCGCACGTCTCTGGAACACGCCGCTTGGCGAGCAGGGCTGACGCACGCGCCAAATCGTCTTCGACGGCAAAATAATCCTCGGGATAACCGGGAATGTCATCGAGCACGACATGACGGCGCTTGAGTTCGGTCTCGATTTTGCGCTGACCCCAACCGCGCCGCTTGCGTTCCTCGATAAAGTACGAGCAAAAGCGGTTCTCGTCTAAAAAGTGATACTCGGTGGCGCGCTCGACGGCGAAATCGATCGCGGGCTGGCGGAAGCCGTAGCAAGCCAGCTTGTCACGGACCTCACCCGTCGCATGGTCACGGCGTGATAACATCTCGGTCACCATGGTAAGTGCACATTTACGCTCGATGAGCTGCACAGCCTCACGAAAGTTATCCCAATCACAGGGAAAATCGGGGCGGTTTTTGAGATACAGCCGCGCAACCCGCACGGGAATCCAAATGGACCGTTCAAAACCGCCCTCAAGCTCACAATCGATATGCGCGCAGGGCTTTTTAGACGCATACCCGCTCGAGAACGAGGAGGCCGCCTTCTTATCGGGAAAGACGACCGTAGCCTCGGTCACCGTATACGACATGAGCGTAACCGCTACTCGTCGTCATCATCGAGCATGGCGGAACCATCGATGGCGTAAAGCTCGTCAAACTCCTCAGGCGCAGGCTGAGCGGTCAGCTCGACCTCGGACGGAGCATCGTCATCAAACTCAAGTCCGCAGGCAAGGCGGACCTTATGCTCAATCTCGTCGGCACAATCGGGGTGTTCGCGCAGGAACGCCTTGGCGGCCTCGCGACCGTTGCCGAGCTTGTCCTCACCATAGGCAAACCAGGAGCCCATCTTCTTGCAGATGCCGCACTCGACAGCCATGTCCAGAATCGAGCCCTCCTTAGAGATGCCCGTACCGTACATGATGTCGAACTCAGCAGAACGGAACGGAGCCGCCACCTTGTTCTTAACGACCTTGGCGCGCACGCGGTTACCGATAACCTCGTCCTTAAGCTTAATGCTGTCGATGCGGCGAATGTCGATACGAACCGAAGAGAAGAACTTAAGGGCGCGGCCGCCCGTCGTAGTCTCGGGGTTGCCGAACATGACGCCGATCTTCTCACGCAGCTGGTTAATGAAGATGCACGTCGTGTTGGACTTGGACAGCGAGCCGGCGAGCTTGCGGAGCGCCTGGCTCATCAGGCGAGCCTGAAGACCGACCGTAGTGTCGCCGATTTCTCCCTCGATCTCGGCACGCGGGGTCAGCGCGGCGACGGAGTCGACGACGATGGCATCGATGGCACCAGAACGCACAAGCATGTCAACGATTTCGAGCGCCTGCTCACCCGTATCGGGCTGGGAAATGAGCACCTCGTCGATATCCACACCGATGCGCGCGGCATACGTGGGATCGAGCGCGTGCTCGGCATCGATAAATGCCACAACGCCACCCATTGCCTGGGCCTCGGCCAAGATCTCGAGCGAAAGCGTCGTCTTACCGGAGGACTCGGGACCGTAGATCTCGACGATTCGGCCGCGCGGCACACCGCCGATACCCAGAGCGGCATCGAGTGCCAGAGCGCCCGTAGGGATGGCCTCGACCTCAAGCTCGGGGCCACCGTCGCCGTACCTCATGATGGAACCCTGGCCGAATTTCTTCTCGATCTCGGCCTTGGTGGTGGCGATCATCTCATCGCGCTCTTTACCCGTCGTGCGAGCATGAACGGTACGTACGGGACCTGAATTCTTGGCCATGAATAGCCCTCCTCTTAACAACCTGCATCGATAATAAACGAACGGCTGTTCGTGGTCAACCGTTCAGATAAATCATATGCAGGCGGTCTTTCCAAATACCAACCAAACGCCGACCAAACACTGACCAAATGCTTGACCACAAAGGACCAAATATGAACAAGGCAGGCAAAATTACATCTACAACCAGCACAAACGCCAAATGAGCCTAAGGTACCTATCTCCACAATTAAGGGGCCCGGAGGCCCCTTAAAACACGTCTATTCCATAGAGTTGAGCACAAGGGCAATGCGACCCAATGCCTCCGTGACCGCATGGGCACGAACACACGAACGGTCGCCCTCATAGTGGCAGCGCACAGAGTCCACGACCGGCACTCCCCCATCGGCGGAACGATGCGCCCAGCCAATATAGAAAGTGCCCGCAGGATCGTCCTCAGTACCACCGCCGGGGCCGGCATAACCCGTTGCGCTCACTGCAATATCGCTCTGGTACAGCTCCAGCGAACCCACCGCCATCTCGCGCGCGGTCTGATGCGACACCGCGGTATAGCGGTCGAGCGTCTCTTGCTCAACACCCAACACACGATGCTTGATCTCATCGCAGTAGGTCACCGCACCGCCACGCAGCGCCGCCGAGGCGCCCGGGATATCCGCAATCGTCGAGGCGATCATACCCGCCGTCAGCGACTCAGCCGTCGAAACCGTCACGCCCCGAGCGCTCGCACGCTCGACAATATCGCGCGCCAGCTCCTCGTTATGTGCGGAAATCTGCTCAAAAGAGACCGTCATACCCACCAGGACCTAGACCGAAAAGACGATCTTGCGGCAGTTCCAGAAGTACTGGGCACCCGAGATAACGGTCAGGACAACGGCAACGGCATACAGGAAGCGCGACACCGAGTAGATGCCGAGCGTCAGTGCCACCGGGCCAAGGTGCAAGCCGGCCATAGCAAAAACGCACAGGTAACCGCAGATGGAGACCATCGTGGTTGCCGTCTTGTACTTGCCGAGCTTATCGGCCGCAACGACCACACCGGCCGCACTCGCGACCATGCGAAGGGCGCTCACCAGCAGCTCACGGAATAGGATAATGAACACGGACCACACGGTCACCGCGCCAAAATCCAAGAACAGCAGCAGGGCCGAGAACACCAGTAGCTTGTCGGCGATGGGGTCCAAGAACTTACCGAAGTCGGTGATCTCGTTGCGCGAGCGCGCCAGATAACCGTCGACCTTATCGGTGCACGACAGGATCACATACAGAATGAAGGCAGCGGCGGCGAGCGGGCCGTCGAAGGTGCTCCAATCCGTACCGGCAACACTCGTGTGAGACAGCGCCGAGACGATCATGAACACCGGGATAAAGACGATGCGAACGCACGTCACGATGTTGGCGGGCGTCCAGACACTCGTCAGTTCCTTATTGCTCTCGTTTGCCACGATGCTCTCCTACTCCACAACATGGCCGATAAGCTCATAGCAGAAGCTATCGGTAAACTCGACAGTCAGAATATCGCCCACGGACGCCTCGCTGGCGTCCAAGTGCACCGCACCATCGGAATCGGGCGCCTGGAACCAGGCATGGCCGATCAGCTCGGCGCCATCCTCGGTCTCTTCGATACCGTCGACGATCACCTGGGCGCGCTCGCCCACATGTGCGGCGGTAGCGGCAAAACCGAGCGACTCGGCCAGATCCATGGCCTCCTGGGCGCGCTCAAGCTTGACCTCCTCATCGACCTGGCCCTCCATCTTGGCGGCCAGGCTACCTTCCTCACGCGAGTAGGCAAAGACGCTCGTGTAGTCAAAGCCGACGGTGTCCATAAAGTCGATAAGGTCGCGGAACTCGTCGTCGGTCTCGGTCGGGAAGCCGACCATGGCCGTGGAACGGATCACGATGCCGGGGATACGCTCACGAAGGTCGCGGAACAGATCCTCGAGCTCCTGGCGCGAACCGGAGCGACGCATGGCCTTGAGGATGCGCGCGTCGCAGTGCTGCACGGGGATATCGATATAGGGCAGCACCTCGGGCGTATCACGAATGGTCTCAATGAGCTCGTCAGTCATGCCCTCGGGCTGCAAGTAGAGCACACGGACCCAGACGTTGTGCGGGCGCACGGCCTCGGCGACGGCACGCAGCAGCTGCGCCAGATTGCGCGGCGAGCCCTCGGCGACGTCCTCGTCGGCAAAGTCGATGCCCCAAATACCCGTGTCCTGGCCGATCAGCACGATCTCGCGCACACCGCCGGCAACCAGGTCGCGCACCTCGGAGATAATGCTCTCGGCATTGCGCGAATGATAGCGACCGCGAATATAGGGGATCATGCAGAAGCTGCAGAAGCGGTTGCAACCATCGGAAATCTTGACGTAAGCAACGGCGCCCTCGACGGTACGCTTGACCTGAGGGATATAGGCCGCGATCTCACGCTCGACACCCAGCACGCCATCGATGACCGCCACGATGCCGTCCTCCTCGTCGGCCTTCACAAAGGCAGCGACCTCGGGCAGCTCGTCAGGCAGGTCGTCGCCATAGCGCGACGGCACACAGCCGCACATAACGATGGGGCAAGAACGAACGCCGTCCTGAACCTCGTTGGCGAGCTCGAGCGTGGTCTCGATGCTCTCGGACGTTGCGGAGGCGAGGAACGAGCATGTATTGACGATGGCGATATCGGCATCCTGCGGGTCGAATGCCTCCTCGTAGCCCGCAGCAGTCAAAAGAGAACGCATGCGGTCGGTGTCGACCTCGTTCTTAGCGCACCCGAGGGTGATGTAGAGCACGGAGCCCAACGGTGTATCCATGTTGGAGAGCGGTCCTTTCGAATGATATTAGCGGTAGTTGGTGAACTGTAGCGGCTGGCCGTAGTCCTGGTCGCGCAGGAACTGGATTACGGTCTGCAACGCATCCTTCGAAGCAGAGGAAACACGCAGCTTGTCGGCCTCGATGGTCACCTTGACCTTGAGCTTTTGGTCCTTGATGTCCTTGTTGATCTTCTTGGCGGTCGCCTGGTCGATACCCTCGACAATATGGCCGAGCACGCGCACGGTGCCGCCCGATGCCGCCTGAGGAGCATCCCACGAGACAGCCTTGAGGTCAATGCCGCGCTTGATGAGCTTGGAACTCAGCACGTCGATAATCTGCTTAGAGACAAAGTCAGCCGGGGCGCTGATCGTAAAGAGCTTGTCGCCCTTCGAAAGCTCGATCGTGGCGCCGGAATCCTTAAGGTCATAGCGCTGGGAAATCTCGCGCGTGGTCTGCTGGAAGGCGTTGTCGACCTCTTGCATGTTGACCTCGGACACGACGTCGAAGCTGGAATCTTTAGCCATGATGTTTCCTTTCGCGTACGAGCGGCTTAGTAGCTATCGTACGAATAGTCGGTAGAATCGGTGGGTGTCTGACCGTCAGTTGCGGTATCGGCGCCATCCGTGGACTGGGCATCGGTAACGTCGGTGGTATCGGCACCATCGGTGGTGTCGGTACCATCAGAACTTTCACCATTCTCGGAATCAGTCGTCTCCTTCTTGGGAACGGTGATCGTCACACGCGCCACGCCCGAGGTCTTGGTATCGTAACGGACCTTTTCACCGTTCTTGGTAACGGTGACATCGGAAGGCTTGGACGTGGTGATCTCGATCGAGGACTCGGGCGTGTACTCCTGCTCAAAGGGGCCAGTCGCTTGGGCGCCATAGACCAACTTGCCGTCGACCTTGACCTCAATCCACGCGGTCTTTCCCTTGGCAACGGAGACTTTGACCTTCGTGACCTCGTTCTCTTCCTTCTTGGCCGTCGTCTTGGTAGCGTCCGAGTCAGTCGACTCATTCGTCGCCTCGTCGGTGTCTTCGTCCTCGTCGACCGTTTCGGTCTTCTTAGAAGACTTCTTGGTCGTCGTCTTGGTAGCAATGGGCGTCTCGGGCGTGGTCTCGGGCGCCAAAGATGCGCAGCCGCGCAGAAGCACCACGATGAGCACAATCAACAGCAGCGCAACGGCACCGATGCCGGCGTAGACGAAACGCGGATCGAGCCCGTTGTTTTGAGGAGTACGTGATCCGCCGCGTCCACGATTGGAACTGCTGCGGCCGCCTCCCTGAGGCATACGACCGCGATTGCTATCGGGACGGCCGCGATAGCCGCCCTGGCCCTGAATGCCGCGTTGACCCGGGCGGGGCGCAAGCTCACCGCGGCATTGATAGCCACGCTGGCCCGAACGCGGAGCCGAAGAGCGCTGGCCATACGGCTGTGATTGAGAGCGAAGACGCGGCGTCACCTGCGTGGTATCGGCATCCGCATAGCCACCGCGAGAGCGTCCGGCGGAGGCACCACGGTAACCGCGATCGGAATAGCCGCCGTCGCCGTAGCCGGCACGAGGGTCACGCGCTACACCGCGGGCAGCGGGAAGTGCACGGTCCTCGGGCATCGGCGTACTGCGGAACCGGTCACGCTGTGAGCGAATCTCCTCGCCCGAACCCGTCTCGGTAATATAACCGGCCTGCTGAGGACGCTGTCCATAGCGGGTCGAACGACCGCCCTGAACCATCAGGAAGCGCCCGTTGTCGACCGAGGAACGCGAATTGACGTAGCCGGCGGCGTCCTGAAAACGACCGCCCTGCTGCGACGTCTCGCGTTCGTATGCCATCAGGTCGTCAAAGTAGGCATTGACGACCTCGCGCGGATTGAGGCCCAAAAAGCGAGCATAGCTCGAAATCATGCCCTGCGCATAGCCGCGCGGCGGCATCGAAGCAAAGTTACCGGTCTCGAAAAACTCGATGATCTGCGGCCTGATTTTGATGGTGTTGGCGACCTGCTGAATGGAAAGGCCCATTCGGCGACGCTGCTCGAGCAGCATATCACCAAAGCGTGCAGCCATCAGAATCCTCCAAACTCACGATCTTCACGTGCCATCTCGGCGTCGACAGACTCCAGCGCGGCAAGCCCCTCCTCGTCCAACAGGACCTCGCGCGGCTTGGAACCGTCGGGCGGGCCGACGACACCCTTTTCTTCCAGCATGTCCATAATACGCCCGGCACGCGCGTAGCCAACCTTCAGACGACGTTGCAGGCCAGATGTGGAGCCAAGCTGCGATTCCACCACAATATGGGCGGCTTCCCAAATGAGCGGATCATCGTCTTGCGGCTCGGCTACTCCGGTGCGGACAATGCCGCCGCCACCCGCCATGGACATGGAAGCGGGCGCCACGGCAGACAGAATCTCCTCGTGGTAGTCGGGCTCGCTCTGCGACTTGACGAACTCGACAATCTCATTGATTTCATCGTCCGAGACAAAGCAGCCCTGGATACGGCGAGGCTTGCCCCAGTCGACCTTGGAGAACAGCATATCACCCAAACCGGTAAGCTTTTCGGCACCCATCTGGTCGATGATGACGCGCGAGTCGATGCCCGTGGCGACGTTAAAGGCGATGCGATTGGTGATGTTGGCCTTGATGAGGCCCGTCACCACGTTTGAGCTGGGACGCTGCGTGGCCACGATAAGATGAATACCGGCGGCACGGCCCAGCTGTGCAATACGCACGATCGAGGCCTCGACATCCTTACCGGCGACCATCATCAGGTCCGAGAGCTCGTCAATGATGATGACCAGGTAGGGCATCTTTTGCGGCGGATTGTCGTAATGCTCAAACTCGCCGGCGGCCTGCTTTTCGTTGTAGGTCGAGATCTTACGCACGTTGAGACGCTCGAAGACCTTCAGACGACGCTCCATCTCGGACACGGCCCATTGCAGAGCGCTCGCGGCCTGCTTGGGCTCGGTCACCACGGGCACATAGAGATGCGGCAGTCCGTTATAGCCCGCAAGCTCGACGCGCTTGGGGTCGACCATGATCAGGCGAACGTCCTCGGGAAGAGTACGCATGAGCAGAGTCGTGATGATGGAGTTGATCATCACCGACTTACCAGAACCGGTCGTACCGGCAATCAACAGGTGGGGCATCTTGGCAAGGTCGGCGACAACCGGCGTGCCCTCGGCATCGCGGCCGATGGCGAGCTCGAGCGGACCGCCCTTCACATAGGGCAGCACGTCGCCCAGGTTGACGTTCTGGCGCTTGCGGTTGGGAATCTCGATGCCCACGAGCGAGGTGCCGGGGATCGGGGCAAAGATACGTACCGACTGGGCAGCGAGCGAAAGCGCGATATCGTCCTCGAGGCTCGAAATCTTGCTCACGCGCTCGCCCTCACCAGGTTGCAGCTTAAAGGTCGTCACCGTGGGGCCGGCGATCCAGCCGACCACGCGGGCACTGCGGCCAAACTCAAGCAAAGTGGATTGCAGTGACTCAGCGGTCTGCTCCAGCTCCTTGTCAGATGACGCGGAGGACGCCGACTGCGGGTTGGCGTGCAGGATCTCGAGCGGCGGAAGCTTGAGGCCGTCCTCTTCTTCGCCCTCGTTATCTGCGGCGCCGCCGTCCGCTCCCCCATCGCTAGCCGCAGCCGATTCGACGGCACTCGAGGCAGGCGCATCGGCAACCTTGGGATGCTTCAAGAAGTCGGGAATCTGAGGTGCTGCCGAGACAGGATTCACGGCAAACGGCGGCTCGAACTCGTCGATCTTATCGGGGTCGTCTTCCATCGAAAGCTGGCCGGTTACCTGGTCGCGCTTTGCATGGCGACGCGGCAGCAAAGTTGTCTTTGCGGTCTCAATCGGAGCCTCGTCGTCCCCGTCATCGCCCTCGGTAAGCTCAATCTCGCTATCGGACCAGGACGGGTCGGGCTCACTTGTATTCAACTTGGGTGTGGCCTTGCCCTTCTTGGCATGGCGGCGCGGCAACAGCGTTGTCTTGGCCCGCTCGGCCTCCACGGCCTCAGACACGTCGACAAACGGATCTTCGTCCACGTCCTCATCGTCCAGAATCGGATCGACTTCGCTACCCATAACCGTAGTCACGGCCGCATCGGAGCCCTTTTGACGAAGAATGCTCAGACGCGGACGGGCAACGCCGGGCACCGACAGGGCCTCATCGTCACCCCACGGACTCGCGTTGACGTCGGCACGACGGCGCTCGGCAAAATCTGCCGCACGGTCGCGGGCAGAGCGCAAAACGCCGCCCACCGAAAAGCCAATGATGACCAAGCCCACGACGACAAGGCCCAGCAGGACTACCATCGCGATAGGCTTACCCAGGGCATTTTGCAGCGCACTCGCAATAAACGCACCGATGTAGCCACCCGAGGCGGACAGATTTTGCGGCGTGAACATAAGGTCGCACGAATCGCTCGTACCTGGCACCATCAACGAAAGAATGGAGACGACGGCGATAAAGACCACGGCGCCGCCCGCAACAGAGCGCGCGTTGAGCGGCGAGTCCTCGCCTAAAAAGAGCGTGGCGGCAAACAGCAAAATGACGATCGGCAGCACGTAGGCGCCCAGACCAAAGCCCAAGTGGTAGAAACCGGCAACCGCAGCCGTAACGGGCGCAGTCGCCGGCGAAATCACGGCAATAAAGGACGCAATCGCCAAAACGGCAATGACCACGCCGGCGATATCGCGGTTGGCCGAGGGCTCGACCAAGGGCTCGAAATCATCGAACTCGGACTCGTGGCCCTTATTGGCACGCAGATGGGAACCGGCACCCTTAGCAGATGCCGGTTGGTTGTTGGCCTTATTGCCTTTGGCGTTTTGTGCAGATCCGCGCGCCAAACTAAACCTCCATGACGACCGGGATGATCATCGGGCGGGTGCGCGTACGGCTCCAGATAAAGTTAGAGAGCGAATCGCGCACGGCCTTGCGAATGGCATCGGAACCGCTGCTCGTAAAGCTGAACTTGCCCTTCTCGATCGTCTTCATAATGGATGCGGAGGCATCCTCGGAGAAATGGTCGTCGATGGCAAACGAGACGCCGCGGCCCGAGAACTCGATGGCCTCGATCTTCTTGTGCTTGAGCGAGACGATGGCAACAGCGGTAACCATACCGTCGTTGGCGAGCTTCTGACGATCGCGCAGGACGATGGGGTCGGTATCGCCGATACGCAGGCCGTCGACGTAGACGACGCCGGACTCGACGGGCGTACCGCGTTTGACGATACCGCCGCGCATCTCGAGCGTGTCGCCGTTGTCGAGGATAAAGATATGATCGTCCTTGATGCCCATCTTGCGAGCCAGCTGGGCATGGGCGCGCAGATGCACGGCTTCACCGTGAACCGGCATAAAGTACGTGGGCTTGGCCATGGCCATCAGGAGCTTGAGCTCCTCCTGGCTACCGTGGCCCGAGACGTGGACAAGAGCGCGGTTCTTATCCCACACGTCGCAACCGAGCTTGGCCAGGCTGTTGACGACCTGCTGGACGGCTTTCTCATTGCCGGGAACAGGAGTTGCCGAGAGGATGACGGTATCGCCCTCGTGGATAGAGAGCGTCTTGTGCTCGCCATTGGCCATGCGGGACAGGGCCGACAGCGGCTCGCCCTGCGAACCGGTGCACATGACGACGATCTTGTCGTCGGGCAGGTTATCGATATCGAAGGCATCGATGATATCGGCATCGTCGATGTTGAGGTAGCCCAGCTCACGCGCCACGCGGGTGTTAGTGAGCATGGAGCGACCGGTCACAACGACCTTACGGCCGCACTTGCGGGCGGCATCGCAGATCTGCTGCAGGCGATGGATGTGGCTCGAGAACGACGCGACGAACACGCGACCCGGGGCGTTCTTGATGGCGTGCAGCAAGTTGGGACCAACCTCGGCCTCGGACTTGGTAAAGCCGGGAACCGTTGCATTGGTGGAGTCGGAAAGCAGCAGATCGATGCCCTGCTTGGCAAAGCGGCTGATAGCGGCATAGTCGGGCGTGACGCCATCGATGGGCGTCTGGTCGAGCTTAAAGTCGCCGGTGTGCATAACGGTGCCCTGATTGGTGCGAATGAACACACCCAGAGCGCCGGGGATGGAGTGCGTCATCGAGAAGAAGTCGAGCGAGATGCCGCCGAGGTTGACATGGCTGCTGCCCTTAACCTCGCGGAACTTGGGCGCGCGGATGCGGAACTCAGAAAGCTTGCCCTCGATAAAGCCAAGCGTCAGCTTGCTCGAGAAGATGGGCACCTTATTGTTGAGGTCCTGTAGCAGATACGGAAGCGAACCAGTGTGGTCCTCGTGGCCGTGGGTGACGATGATGCCGCGAAGCTTCTCCTCGTTCTCCAGAACATAGGTGTAGTCGGGAAGCACCAGATCGATACCAGGCTGGGAGTCATCCGGGAACATGAGACCGGCGTCGACGAGCACCATGTCGTCGCCGCACTCGAAGACCGTCATGTTCTTGCCGATGCCGTCAAGGCCGCCGAGCGGGATGATCTTCAAGGGAGATGATTTTTTAGCTGCCATAGGTTAGTGTTGTTTCCTTTCTTCGAAACGGGTCTGAAACAACCGACGGGGCGCTTCTGGCAAACCGACCGCCGGGAACGTACAAACATGCATCACAGAGTCGATGCAATAACCACAGTATGATACCCATTTGCACAACAACAGACCACCCATGCATCAAAGCCCCATCTGAACCTGTGTATCCCGCCGGTCAGGGCTCAGCGGCCCCGGCACGGGCTAAGTTTCCTGCTCTACAGTCCTGCTCACGACGGAGGCCACATTAAGTGGCCTCCTGTTCGTGCGGAACTCGCGATAAACTTAGCCCGTGCCGGGGCCGCTGAGCCCTGACCTGCCAATATGAGATAGGTTTATTTTGGTAGGTTTTATCAGGGGAAATACTGCTGTGTCTATCTACTGATCTGAAATCTGACTACTGAATAGACTGTCTAACTAAATAGCGAGCGGCACTAACCAGCCCTTTTGCTTGCGCCCGGGAGGGCCGCATATGAAGTTTATCGCGAGTTCCGCACGCAAAGGAAAGCACTTAATGTGCTTTCCGTCTTGCGCAGGACTGTAGAGCAGGAAACTTCATATGCGGCCCTCCCGGGCGCAAGCAAAAGGGCGACCCCCTTAGGAGTCGCCCTTGTTGAGCTGCTTATGTTTAGCTGTTACTCGGCGTCGTGGTGACGGCGGGGCTTGCGGCCTCCGTTGTCACCGGGACGGCGCGGACGGTCGCTGCGCTCGGAGCGCTCGCGACGCGGACGCTCACGGCGCTGGAAGTGCTCGCCGTCGCCCTCAGAGGCACCCTCGGCGCGAGCCGGGGCCTCGGGCTTGTCAAGACGATCGAGCGAGATCTTGCCGCGATCGTCGACCTCGATGACGACGACCTTGACCTCGTCGCCGACGTTGAGGACGTCCTCGACCTTCTCAACGCGGCCCTTGGCAACGCGGGAGATGTGCAGCAGGCCGTCCTTACCGGGCAGCAGGTTGACGAAGGCGCCGAAGGGCTGGATGGAGACCACGCGACCGGTGTACTCCTCGCCCGGCTCGGGAACCTTGATGATGAGCTTGATGCGCTCGACAGCCTGGTCCACGGACTCGCCGGTGCCGCCGACAAAGACGGTGCCGTCCTCCTGGATGTCAACCGAAGCGCCGGTCTCGTCCTGGATGCCGCGAATGACCTTACCGCCGGAACCGATGACGTCGCGGATCTTGTCGGTCGGAACCTGGATGGAGACGATACGCGGAGCGGTGCTGCGCGTGGTGTGACGCGGCTCGGGGATCACATCGAGCATCTTCTGCAGAATGAAGGCGCGACCCTCCTTGGCCTGCTGCAGGGCGCGGGCCAGGATGTCGAAGGTGAGGCCGGTGGCCTTGTTGTCCATCTGCAGGGCGGTGATGCCCTCGGTGGTACCGGTGACCTTAAAGTCCATGTCGCCCAGGAAGTCCTCGAGTCCCTGGATGTCGGATAGGACCACGGTCTTGCCCTCCTCCTGGATCAGGCCCATGGCGATACCGGAGACCGGGCGCTTAATGGGCACGCCGCCGTCCATAAGGGCGAGCGTGGAGCCGCAGGTCGAAGCCATCGAAGAGGAACCGTTGGACTCCATGACCTCGGAGACCACGCGGATGGCGTAGGGGAACTCGTTCTCGTCGGGAAGCACCGGAAGCAGAGCGCGCTCGGCCAGGTTGCCGTGGCCGATCTCGCGGCGCTTGGGGCTGCCCATGCGGCCGGTCTCGCCGGTGCAGAACGGCGGGAAGTTGTAGTGGTGCATGTAACGCTTGCCCTCGGTGGGCTCGATGGTATCCAGACGCTGGCCCTCGTTGAGCATGCCGAGCGACAGGACGGAAAGCACCTGCGTCTGGCCACGCTGGAACAGGCCGGAGCCGTGAACGAGCGGCAGGTAGTTGTCCTTCACCATGATGGGACGGATCTCGTCGGCGGCACGGCCGTCGACGCGCTCGCCGGTCTCGACGACCATGGTGCGCATGGCCTTCTTCTCGAGCTTCTTGAGCGCCACGGGGATCTCGCGCTCCCAAACGGCCTGCTCCTCCTCGGTGAACTCGGCGCGGATGGACTCCTTCAGAGCCTCGACCTTACCGATACGGGAGAGCTTGTCGGCGTCGCGAAGGGCGGCTGCCATCTCGTCGTAGTGGGCGAAGATGCGCTCCTGGACCTCCTCGACGGGCTGGTCGAGCGGGTACTCCTTCTTGACGATAGCGCCGTTGACCTGCTCCCACTCGGCGACGAACTCATCCTGAGCCTGGCAGAAGGCAGCAAGGGCCTCCTGGCCAAACTTCATGGCGGCAAGCATGTCGTCCTCGGAGATCTCCTCGGCACCGGCCTCGACCATCGAGATGAAGTCGGCGGATCCGCCCAGCTCCAGGTCCAGATCGGAGTTCTCGCGCTCCTCGTAGGTGGGGTTGACGATAAACTCACCGGTCTCCACGTTACGGCCGATGCGCACGCAGGTAAGCGGGCCCTCGAAGGGCACGCCGCCGAGCGTCATGGCCAGGGAAGCACCCATGACGTTGATGACGTCGAAGGGGTTGACCTGGTCGGCGACGAGCGAGGTGGCGACGATGTGCACCTCGTTGCGGAAGCCGTCCGGGAAGCTCGGGCGGATCGGGCGGTCGATCATGCGAGCGGTGAGCGTGGCCTTCTCACTGGGACGGCCCTCACGCTTGAGGTAGCCACCCGGGATGCGGCCGGCGGCGTACATCTTCTCGTTGAAGTCGACGGTCAGCGGGAAGAAGTCGTAGTTCTTACGCTCCTTGGAGACGACCACGGTGTCGAGCATCGTGGTGTCGCCCTGCTTGACCAGACAGGCGCCGGTGGCCTGCTTGGCAAGCTCGCCGGACTCAAAGGTGTAGGTCTTGCCGTACAGCTCAAAGGTCTTGGATACGAGTGTCATTGTTCTCCTTTACCCCACAGGCCCCTTGCCTGCGGGCTTCTCATGTGACGTGGGCCCCCTGCCCCCGCCACGCTTCAGAGCGTGATTGTTCACGCCCTTACACAAAAAGAGCGCCCCGCTGCGCAGGACGCTCTTAGCATGTACAAATCCTTACTGGATGTTGTCGCGGATGCCCAGAGCCTTGATGAGCTCACGGTACTCGACGATGTCGCTCTTCTTGATGTAGGAGAGAAGACGACGACGACGGCCGACGAGCATGAGCAGACCACGACGGGTGTGGAAGTCCTTCTGGTGGGACTTCATGTGCTCGGTCAGCTCCTTGATGCGCTCGGTCAGGATGGCGACCTGAACCTTGGGGTTGCCGGTGTCGACCGGGGTGTTACCGAACTGGGCAGTCAGCTCCGCCTTGCGCTCTTTGGAAACAGTCATTGTTTCACCTTTCGTTTTACGTCGCCCTCGGGCGACTCGATTCGCCTCGGACTGGGAAGCCGCCGGTGGAGCGAGCAACCAAGGTCGAGGTACCAACAGCTCGGTATGTTACCACAAGCAGCCCGCGCCTGCGCATCATCACCGACCCAACATGAATTCCATCGCACGGAGGCGCTGATCGGTGTGCGTGGCGGCCCAAACATGCGAAAGCCCGAGCAAGAATGCCGCCGTATGCGGGTCGATTCGCTCGACCATGAGTGCATCGAAGGTCATGGACATGAGGGCGCGCAGCCACGCGACCTCACCGGTCGACACCAGCTCGGCACCCGGAACGCTCGAAGCGCACGACCCGCACATGAGACCGCCCGCCTGGGGCGAAAAATACGACAACAGGGGGTCTCCGCACAGCACGCAGGCCGAAAAATCGGGTCGATAGCCAACGTGCGACAGCAGTTTAAAGACAAAGGCCGCCACGAGCAGGTCCATATGTGCCGCGTCGAGCCCGCTGCCGACAAGCGTGAGCGCCCGCTGCGTGATAGCAAAGGTAAACGGGTCCTCGGCGTCCTCGAACGAGCACACGCGCGCGACCTCGGCGATCGCGCTTGCGGCGCATGTCGTCTCGTAATCGGGCGCAACGCCGAGCGGCGCCTCCATAAGCTCGGCCTGGGAAACCACGTCGAGCGACCGTCCATGCGCAAGCAGCATATCGACGGTACAGAACAGCTCGCAGCGCGCAGCCAGGCGTCCACCGGGTTTGCGGGCGCCCTTTGCCACGGCACGAACCTGCCGACCCCGCTCGTCAAGCATCGTCAGGATCAAGTCCGTCTCTTTGAGCTTCGTCTTGTCGAGGACGAGTACCTTCGTGCGATATGTCCGGGAGCCTGCCATGCGCGCCGCGCGCCCTTAGTCCTCGGCGTTGTAGCCAAAGCGGCGAATCTGGGCCTCGTCGTCACGCCAGCCGGCCTTGACCTTCACGTCCAGCTCCAAAAAGACCTGCGTGCCAAAGATGCGCTCAAGATCGCGACGGGCGTCGATACCGATATGCTTGATCATCTCGCCGCCCTTACCGATGATGATGCCCTTTTGGCCCTCGCGCTCGACGTAAATGGTAGCGTGCACGCGCAGCACCTTCTTGGTCTGCTCGAGCGAGTCACAGATGACGCCCACGGAGTGCGGGATCTCGTCGCGGGTGCGGCGCAAGACCTTCTCGCGCACAAACTCGGAAACGAGCGTCTCGTCGGAAGCGTCGGTACCCATGTCCTCGGGGAACCAACGCGGACCTTCGGGCAAAAAGTGCGCAACGGTCTCGATAAAGGCATCGACGTTGAAGTTCTTGACCGACGACGTCACGATCTCGTCGTCATACTCCATGAGCTCGTGGGCGGCCTTGAGCTGTTCCATAACCTGTGCGGGGTCGGCCTCATCGGCCTTAGTGAGTACCAGAACCTTCTTGGAACGAGCGTTCTTGACGCGCTCGGCAACCCAAGCGTCTCCCCTGCCGATCGGTTTGGTGGCATCAATCAAAAACGCGACGACATCGACATCGTTCAGCTCGAACAACGCGCTCTTGTTGAGCTCGGATCCCAGACCGTCCTTGGGCTTATGAATGCCCGGGGTATCGACAAAGACCAGCTGGTAGCCGGGACGGTTGACGACGGCGCGCATGCGGCGGCGGGTCGTCTGGGCCACCGGCGAGGTGATGGCGACCTTTTTGCCATAGCAGGCGTTGAGCAGCGTGGACTTACCGGCGTTGGGACGACCGACCAGGGCCACGAAGCCGCTGCGGAAACCAGGCTCAACGTCGCCAAAGCCCGCGAGGCTGTCGTCCTCGTCGCACAGGGCGTCGAGCTCCTCATCGCTCATGCCCTCAAACGGGTCGAACTCCTCGGCCTCGTCAAACGAATCGGCACCTTCAGCCTCGTCCAGGACCTCGTCATCCAAAACTTCATCGGCAGACTGCATATTGTCGGACATGGGAATCCCTTTCTAAATAAAGCCGAGCGCGTGGGCAAATACCAGCAAGCCCACAATCGCGGCGGTGATGGAAAGAACGTATACAGAGGCGGCGGCGATGTCCTTCGCACGCTTGGCCAGCGGATGGAGCTCCTGGGTCGCTAGGTCGACGATAGCCTCCATAGCGGTGTTGCACAGCTCGCCGTGAATCACCAGGCCACAACAGATGATAATCGTGGCCCACTCGGCAATGTCGAGGCCCACGATACAGCCGGCAATGACGGTACACACGCCCGCCACGAGCATGACCTTAATGTTGCGCTCGGTCTTGACGGCGGTGACGAAGCCCTCCATGGCGTAGGAAAACGACTTTAAGAAGGACGGATGGTCCTTGTTCGATCCGGGAATCATAGACGGCTCCTAGTCGTGGGCGTGGTTGGTGATGGGGCCGACGTGGACTAGCTTGGGGTCCTCGCCGCGCTCGAGCGCCAGATCGCGCAGGATGGCGTCCTCGCGGGCCTCCATGACCTCGGCCTCGTCGTCCTCGATATGGTCATAGCCCAGCAGGTGCAGCATGCCGTGTACGAGCATCAGACGACACTCGTCAGCGGGGCTATTGCCAAAACCGGGGGCCTGACGGGCAATAACCTGCGGGGCCAAGATGATATCGCCGAGCTCGAGCGTCTCGTCGGCGGGAATATCCTCGTCAAAGGCCGAGTCGCATTCAAACGAGAGCACATCGGTGGTGCGGTCGATACCGCGCCACTCGTGGTTGAGCTCGTGCATCTCGTCCTCGTCGACATACGAAAGGGAAATCTCGACTTCACGCTCAACGCCCTCGGCGGCAAGCACAACCTCGCAGATGTGCTCCACCTCATGCGCGTCGAGCAGCGTATCGAGCTCGGCATCGTTGCTGATCAATACACTCAACGGGACTCCTTTCGGTCACGTACGCGCTTCTCGCGCACATCATCATAAGTATCGTATGCCTCGACGATACGTCCCACCAAGGCATGGCGCACCACGTCGGCGCGCTCGAGGTGCGAAAATGCGACATCATCGACACGGCCCAAAATCTTCTCGACATCCGCCAAGCCACCACGACGACCCACCAGGTCACGCTGGCTCAGGTCGCCGGTAATCACGAACTTGGAGTTGAAGCCCAGGCGCGTCAGGAACATCTTCATCTGCTCGGGCGTGGTATTTTGCGCCTCGTCGAGCACCACGAAGGCATCACTCAGCGTGCGGCCGCGCATGTAGGCAAGCGGGGCGATCTCGATCACGCCGCGCTCCATAAGCTCATCGGTACGCTCGCGATCCATCATGTCAAAAAGGGCGTCGTAAAGCGGACGCATGTAGGGATCGATCTTTTCCTCGAGGGTGCCGGGCAAAAAGCCCAGATTCTCCCCCGCCTCGACAACCGGACGCGTCAAGATCAGACGGCCCACCTCGTGACGCTTGAGCGCGGCAAGGGCGAGCGCCATGGCCAGATAGGTCTTACCGGTGCCGGCAGGACCCAGGCCAAACGTGATGGTATGCGTGCGGATGGCATCCACATAGCGCTTTTGGCCGAGCGTCTTGGGGCGAATGACGCGGCCGCGATACGAAAGCAGCACGTCATCGCGAAGCGACGTAGCCTCGTGCTCACCGTCGCGCAAGACGGCCAGGCAGCGAGAGACATCGTCGGCAGACAGCGTGCGCCCGGCGGCCGCCTCGCGAAAAGCGTGCTCGAAAAAGCGCGCCACGAGTTCGACCTCGTCCGGGTCGCCGCTCACGGAGATGCTATCGCCACGGGCGACCACATGAGCGCGAACCAAGCTCTCGAGCGCACGAAGGACGCCGTCGCCGGCGCCCAAAACGCGCGAGGGATCAATCCCCTCGGGAACGGTAAGTCTAATCTTCGAGGCTTCCATGAACCTCCCTGCGTGCATGGACCAAGCCGGAATCATCGACTCCGATGATAGCAACATCGAGCAGGCACGGAGCTGTAAGTCCACAGGTATCGTCAAGACGGGCATGATGGAACGAGCCGAGCGTCAGGTTGTCACCATACTCGAGCACGGCACGCTCGACCGTGCCCACGCGACGACGAGCGTCGGCAATGGCGAGCTCCTGTGCGGCGGCCCGCATACGGCGGCTGCGCTCGGCCATAACCTCGGGCGGCACCTGGTCGGGCATCTCGGCAGCAAGGGTGCCGGGACGCTTGCTGTAGCGGAACACGTGCATACGCGAGAAACCCACACGGCGGCACAGCGCCAGCGACTCCTCGAACTCCTCGTCCGTCTCGCCAGGGAAGCCGACAATAACGTCGCAAGAAAGTGACGCCTGTGGCAGATTGGCGCGAATCATACGCACCGTGTCCTCAAAGGCCTCGGCACTATAGGGACGGCCCATGCGATGCAGGGTCGCCGTGCAGCCGGACTGCACGGGCAGGTGCAAAAACGGGGCGACACGCTGCGGGTAGCGCGCCATAACCTTAAGCAGGCGCTCGGAGATATCCATAGGCTCGACCGAGGAAATGCGCACATGCGGAATAGACGTGCGCTCCATGATGGCCTCGAGCAGCTCATCGATTTCGACGTGCTCGTCGGTCGCGCTCTTGCCATCGTAGGCACCCAAGTTCACACCGGTCAGCACCACCTCGGGCACGCCGGCCTCCTGGGCCTCGCGAACTTGCTCGAGCACGGACTCGACGGGCACGGAGCGCTCGGGGCCGCGTGCCTTCCACACAATGCAATAGGTGCAGCGATGGTTGCAGCCGTCCTGAATCTTCACGCCCAGGCGAGAGCGACCAAGCACATCGACCACCTCGCCATCGCTGCAGGCGGGAACGTTATCGGACTCAACGCCCAGCACCTCGCAGACACGTTCGGCGACATCGATCTTGGACGGCTCGGCGATCACGCGATCCGAAAGCTCCAGCAGCTCCTCAGGATGCAAATTGACCACGCATCCGGTCACGACCACATAGGGCTCGTTTGGATAGGCCAGCGCATGACGGACGGCCTTACGGGTCTTAGCCTCGGCCTCGCCCGTAACGGCACAGGTGTTAATGACGATCAGATCGGCATCCTGGGGCTCCACAATAGCAAAGCCCAGGCGCATAAGGTCGGCAGTGATACGGTCAGACTCAACCCGGTTGACACGGCAGCCGAGGTTGACGACGGAAATATGGGGTGCGAGCACGCGGGCTCCTTAATCGAGGATATCATCGAGGGCACTCTTGATACGGTCGGTCACCGACTTCTTACCAGAAGCGACGTCATCGCCCATCTCATCGGCAAAAGCACGGAGCAGTTCGCGTTGCTTATTGGAAAGATTGGTGGGAACGACCACGCGCAGTTGCACGATCAGGCGGCCACGCGAACCGCCACCGCCAATGCGCGGCATGCCGTAATTATTGACGCTCACGGTGTCGCCGTACTGGGCGCCGGCGGGAACCGTCACCTTAACGACCTCGTCGGGCATAATGCCCTCGACCTCGATCTCGCAGCCGAGCGCAGCCTGCGCAATCGAGATATCGCTCACCAGGTACAGGTCGTCACCGTTGCGCTTAAAGCGCTCATGGTCGGCAACGCGCACGTTGACAATCAGGTCGCCCGAAGGCTCGCCGCGAAGGCCGGCCTCGCCAAAGCCGCTCACACGCAGCTGGCGACCGGTCGAAACGCCGGCGGGAATATCGATGTCGATCTTTTCGTGCGAAGGCGTGCGGCCCTGGCCGTCACAGGTCTCGCAGGGATGATCGATGACCGTGCCCTCGCCGTGGCAGTCGGGGCAAGGCGAAGAGGACTGGACCTGGCCCAAAAACGATCGCTGAACCGTCGTGACGTAGCCCGTACCGTGGCAGCGGCCGCACTGCTTTTCCTGTGCGCCCTCTGCCCTACCGGTGCCATTGCAGTCCTCGCAAGGAGCAAGGCGGTCATAGCTGATTGTCTTTTTGCAGCCGAGCGCCGCCTCCTCGAGCGTCACCGAAAGCGAGATGGCCATATCACGTCCGCGACGACGCTCACGACGGCTGCGGGCGCCACCGCCGGCACCGCCGCCAAAGAACGACGAGAACAAGTCGTCCATGCCCATGCCACCAAAGATATCGTTGATATCGACGTAGCCGGAGCCACCGGGGCCGTCGGCAGTGCCGTAACGGTCGTAGTTAGCACGCTTCTGCTCATCGGAAAGAACGGAATATGCCTCGTTGAGCTCTTTGAACTTAGCCTCGGCCTCGGGGTCGTCCGAAACGTCCGGGTGTACGGTACGGGCCTTCTTTAGAAACGCGCGCTTAATCGTCCGCGCGTCGGCATCCTTGTCGACGCCAAGCACCTCGTAGTAATCCCTATTTTCCGACACGACCGAATCCTTCCGACTTTCATTATTGTCACAGTGCGTCCTATACCCAAGCTGGGCCGGCCGCAAACAGAGGGTTTGATGTTATTGCATTTGGTACGGCGAAAGCATGGCCCGTTGCGAACAGCTCGCGAACCAAACCGACACGAGCGCGAACATGAAGCCGTTGGCAAAACCGTTGGCAAACTGCATCGCGCCGCGCTTCCACCACAGCAGGCTGCGGTGCAGCACGCCGTCCGAGAGCACCATGAACAGGCCCATGGCAAACGGAATAAAGCACATCACGGCAAAGGCCGAGAACACGCCCGAGATGGCCGATAGCACCAAAAACGGCGCCACGATGCCCATCAGGTAAAAACCGGTACGGGCCTTGCCTTCCAGGCGCTCGGCCTCAACATGGGCCCGACCGACCAGATCACCGCCAGAGGCGCCGTTGGTGCCGGCGTGACCCATGCCGCCAATACGGACCTCGTCGCCATCGTGCGTGCCGGCGGGAAACTCAATCGTCTGCTCGGAGGTCACACGGGTTCGCCCGCTGCCGCCGCAATCGGGACAGGGGTCGGCGACGACCTTACCGGAGCCACCGCACTCAGGGCAGACAGACTGGAACGTGCCGGCACCAAACAGAAAGGACAGGTCGACATCGATGTGGCCGCGACCGCCGCAGCTCGGACAGGTATGTGCATGCTCGGACGAAACAGAGCCCGAACCGCCGCAGTGACCACAGGTATCGAAGCGCGTATAGCGGACGGTCTTGCGGGCACCGCCCTTGGCCTCCTTGGCGTCGAGCTTAATATCGACGACCACGTTGGCGCCGTTCTCGGGATTATAGGCAGCCTGCCCGCGACGCGGCTGACCCCAGGCGCCACCAAAGGGAAAGCCGCCCTCAAAGGGATTGCCGTAGCCCGCGCTGCCGGCGTAACCGCCGCCATAGGGCGAAGCCGTGGGAGCGCCGGCAAAGGGATTGCCCGAGCGCATGGCGTCGTAGCGCGCACGCTTCTGCTCGTCCGAAAGCACAGCATAGGCCTCGGAAACCTCTTTGAACTTTTCCTCGGCATCCGGTTCTTTGTTGACGTCCGGATGGAGCTTGCGGGCCTTTTGCTGGAAGGCTTTCTGTATATCACGCGAGGTGGCGTCCTTGGAGACACCCAAAATCTCGTAGTAATCTTTTTCGTTCATCGTCGCCATGCGCGGCAACCTCCTGCTCACAGCAGCGTATATATTGCGGTAATTCTACCCGAGCGGCCTAGGCTAGACCCCAAAACAGCTCGAACAGCACATTTCCATCGAGCCAGCCCAAGTGAGTGGGCGCTAAACGAGCACGGACGCGACCTGCGATAACGTCTTTCGAGGTGACGCGCCCCGCATGTCCTTCAATATGATCGGGCACCCAGGTGGCAAGGCCCAACTCGACCGCACGGTCGCAGGCCGCCGCCAACTCATCTGCAGCGATCACGCTTGCCGAGCGAACCAACAGATCGGGCCCAATGCCACGCGTCATGCGACAGGCAAGCATCAAATCCTCGGCCGCCGCCTCGCGCTGCGACAGATACTCGGCATCAAACGTCGTCGCGGCATCGTCGCGTTGCACCAAGCGCACGCGATACGCATCGCCGCGAGCAAGCACGTCGGGAAACAGCCCGGCCAAGCGATCGAAATCCTCGGCGTCGAGCATACCGGCGGCAGAGCGGCCCAAACCCAGATAGCCCTGTCCGGTCCAATAGGCAATGTTGTGGGCGCACTCATGGCCGTCGAGCGCGTAGCTTGCCACCTCATACGGGTGATAGCCGGCCGCACTCAGGCGCTCACGCGCCGCATCCATGCATGCAGCCTGAAAATCCTCGTCGGGCTCGAGCGACTCGTCGCGACACGCCATGCGATAGAGCGGCGTGCCCTCCTCGAGCGTGAGCGGGTACACCGACACATGATGCGGCGCCGCCGCCAACACGCCATCGAGTGTGCGCTGCCAGCTTAGGTCGGTCTGCCCGGGAAGGCCGCACATCAGGTCGCACGACACGACAAGCCCAGCGTCCTTGACCGTCGTGATGGCAGCGAGCGCCCGATCGGCATCGTGAATGCGGCCGATGGCGGTAAGTTCGGCGTTATCGAGCGTTTGCACGCCCAGAGAGACGCGCGTGACACCCACCCCAGCAAGCGCAGTGGCAAGCTCTGCGGTCAGCGATTCGGGATTGGCCTCGCAGGTAAACTCAACAGGCTTGCACCACGCAGAGATACGCCGGGCAAATTCTACCAAACGCTCCCCCGCCAGCGACGGCGTGCCGCCGCCAACATAGACGGTGCGGATCTGTGCAAGCGCGCCTGCGTCGCCAAAAGCATCGAGGCGCGCATACAACTGCTCAAAATAGGTATCGAGCGCAACGCTCATGTTGCACGGAGCAAAACTGCGTGAGTCAAAGTCACAGTACCGGCATTTTTGGGCGCAAAACGGCACATGCACGTACAGCGCGGTAACGGCCACCGTTAGGCCTCCAACGGATGAGCGGGCACCGACTCGCCGGCGGCAAGTGCGGCCTCACAGGCCACCACATCGTGCTCGATATCATCGACCAGTGCCATGAACTCCTCGTATGTGGAGCAACGCACCACCTGAGCGCGCCAGGCGGCAGCATGGGGCATGCCCTTTAGATACCAGCTTGCGTACGTGCGGGCACGCGACATGAGCGGCAACAGCTCGTGCGTGAGCGTCAGGTGCTCGCGCAGGGCATCCAGGCGCTCAACCGAGGAGCGAGAAGGAACCGGCGTGCCATCGAGTGCAAGGGCTCGGGCATCGCCGAACACCCATGGATTGCCGTAGATGCCGCGCGCGATAAACACCGCGCTGGCACCCGAGCTTTGCAGATGCTCAGCAGCGTCCTCTGCCGAGAACACATCGCCCGAACCGATAACGGGAATCTCGACGGCGTCGGCCACCTCATCGACGACCGACCAATCGGCCTGGCCCGTATAGAGCTGCGTGGCGCAGCGACCATGTACCGCCACCGCGGCGGCCCCTGCTCCCTCAAGCATCTGGGCAAACGTCGCGGCGTTGCGGTCTTCGGCGTAAAAGCCCTTACGGATTTTTACGGTCACGGGCACATGCGCCGCGCCCACCGCCGCCTCGACGATCTGCTCGGCCAGATCGGGAGTGCGCATAAGCGCCGAGCCCTCGCCCTTGGTGACGACCTTGCGAGCCGGGCAGGCCATGTTGATATCGATCAGCGACAGGCGATCGCCCACACGCTCCTCGACGGCAGCAACAGCGCTCGCAAACTGATCGGGCTTGGAGCCAAAGAGCTGCACGCAGATCTGCTGCTCCTCATCGGCCGGCAGTACCAGGCGCCACGTCTTATTGCTGGCATAGGCAAGGCCCGCCACGCTCACCATCTCGCTATAGGCAAGATGGGCACCGCGACGGCGGCACATGATGCGATAGGCGGGATCGGTCACGCCCGCCATGGGAGCCATAAGGAACGGCTGCTCGGCATAGGCGCCAAGCAACCGCTTGCTGTATTCAGAAAGTACCATGGACCTACTCGTCCACCTTGAGAATCGCCATAAAGGCCTCCTGCGGAACCTCGACCGAGCCGATGGCCTTCATGCGCTTTTTGCCCTCTTTCTGCTTCTCGAGCAGCTTGCGCTTTCGCGAGATATCGCCGCCATAACACTTGGCCAGCACGTCCTTGCGGCGCGCTTTGACGGTAGAGCGGGCAATGATCTTGTTGCCGATGGCGCCCTGGATAGGCACCTCGAACAGCTGGCGCGGAATGATTTCCTTGAGCTTGTCGCACAGACCGCGGGCCAGGCCATAAGCCTTATCCTTGTGCACGATAAACGACAGCGCGTCCACCTCGTCGCCCGAAAGCAGGATGTCGAGCTTGACGAGCTCGGAGGGGCGATATTCGTTGAACTCGTAGTCGAGCGAGGCGTAACCCTTGGTGCGGCTCTTGAGCTGGTCAAAAAAGTCCAGAATGAGCTCGGCAAGCGGCATGTCGAAACGCATCTCGACCGATTTGCTCGTGAGATGGATCATGTCGGTTGTAACGCCGCGATGCTCGATAGCGAGCTGCATGACGGCACCCGTATACTCGGGCGGACAGATAATCTTGGCCTTGAGGTAGGGCTCCTCGATGCGCTCGATGCGCGTAGCCTCGGGCAGATCCTGCGGGCTGCGAACATCAATCATCTCGCCGTCGGTCTTGTAGACGTGATAGTCCACCGAAGGGCTCGTGGCAATCAGGTCCAGGTTGAACTCGCGCTCCAGGCGCTCCTTGACGACCTCCATATGCAGCAGGCCCAAGAAGCCAACGCGGAAACCAAAGCCGAGCGCCACCGAAGTCTCGGGCTCCCACACCAACGACGGGTCGTTGACATGCAGCTTATCGAGAGCGTCGCGCAGATTCTCGTAATCCTTGTTGTCAATTGGGAACAGGCCCGTGTAGACCATGGGCTTGGCCTCGCGGTAGCCGGGAAGCGGCTCGGGACAGGGATTCGACGCCCACGTAAGGGTATCGCCCACGCGAACGGCCTCGGGGTCCTTCAGGCCCGTGACCACGTAGCCCACCTCACCGACCGTCAGCGCATCGACCGGGGTCTCGGCGGGACGCTTGACGCCCACGCCGTCGACCAAAAAGTCACCTTCTGCCTGCATCATACGAAGGGTATCGCCCTTTTTAATGGAGCCGTCAAAGACGCGGACCGTGGCGACGACGCCGCGGTACTCATCGAAGTACGAATCCAGAATAAGTGCCTTGAGCGGCGCGTTCGCATCGCCCTTGGGCGGAGAGATCAGAAAGACAATGGACTCCAGCAGATCGTGGATGCCCTCGCCGGTCTTGCCCGAGACACACACGGCATCATCGGCAGGGATCGCCAGGTCATCCTCGATCTCGGTCTTAACCTCGTCGGGATGAGCCGAGGGCAGGTCGATCTTGTTGATGGCCGGCACAATGTCCAGATTGGCGTTCATGGCAAGCGTCGCGTTGGAGACGGTCTGTGCCTCGACGCCCTGTGTGGCGTCGACAACGAGCACCGCGCCCTCACAGGCTGCCAGCGAGCGCGAGACCTCATAGGTAAAGTCCACGTGGCCCGGCGTATCGATCAGATTGAACTGATACGTCTCGCCATCGTCGGCGTCATAGGACACGCGAACGGCATTGGACTTGATCGTGATGCCGCGCTCGCGCTCGATATCCATGGTGTCGAGCAGCTGCGACTCCATGTCGCGCTCGTCGACGGTATGGGTGAGCTCGAGAATGCGGTCACTGATCGTGGACTTGCCATGGTCGATGTGCGCAACAATCGAGAAGTTGCGGATGTGGGAAATGTCAATTGAAGTATTCATGCGGACTATCTTACCCGAGCGGTACAAAAAATGGAGCCTGTTCCATAAAACAGGCTCCATTTATGCGCGTAATCTGTGTGGTGTGAAATTTACAACTTAGGCGTTGATGCTGTTCACGAGCTTGGCAAGACCGGACTTGCGGTTGGAAGCCTGGTTCTTGTGGATAACATGCTTGGCGGCAGCCATGTCGAGACGCTTGGTGACGGTCTTGAGGGCAGCCTGGGCCTTCTCGGCGTCGCCCTCGGCGACGGCGGACTGGACGTGCTTGGTCAGCGTCTTGAGCTCGGACTTGACAGCCTTGTTACGCATGCGAGCTGCCTCATTGGTGCGGATACGCTTCTTCTGAGACTTGATGTTTGCCACTTCTGGAGTTCCTTTCGAGTTCCTTGCAAAAAATGTATGACACCTCTGAGACACGGTGAGGTCATGCAAGCGCCTACTATAGCACGCTCCCCCTCAAAGGGATAGAACGAATTTGTCAAATAGGCAGGTATCATCACGATTTTCTCAAGATGTTCGTAATCCAGAGCAAAAGCGCGGCCTCAGAATCGGCCGAACCCTTGAGCGCGAGCTCTACATCGACCGCCCCCTCGAGCGCCGCGACGAGCTCTGCCATCGAAAAGCGACGTGCCCAGGCCAAGTGATTCTTGACCTGCCAGGACTGGAGCTTGAGCGTTGCGGCCAGCTCACGACCCTGTCCGCGCGCATCGAGCGCCTTGGCGACGATAAGCTCGCGGATGCGGCCGCACAGCAACGTGTAAGTCCACACGTAGCTCTTGGCGGGCAATAGATTGAAAAGCTCGAGCGAGCGTCGCATGTCACGTGCCGAGACCGCATTGAGAAAGTCCCAGGGTTGAACCTCGGCCGTACGTACAATCCAGCGCTCAACGTCGGCAAGCTCAATCTGGGGCGCCTCGACCATCTGGGCAAGCTTAGCCAAGTCGTTATCGAGCATGCGAGTGTTCTCGCCCGAACGCGAGACGAGCTCCTCGGCGGCCGCCGTCGAGATCGACTTGCCGCGCTGCGTCGCCATCTGCTGCACGCGACGCGGTAGCTCCCAGCGCTTGGTGCCGGAGCAATCGATCACGGCCTTCTTATCGATCTTGGCGATCGCCTTATACAGGCGTGTGTTCTTGGCAAGCGAGTCGGCAATGATGAGGCAGACCGTTGTGGGGCTGGGACTCGCCAAATACTCGACAAGCGGCTCCGAGACCGCCTTGGCGAGCTTTGAACAGCCGTCAAGGATTACCAGGCGAAACTCGCTGCCCATCGGAAAGGTGTTAAGCGATCCGATAATCGACTCGATATCGGGGTCTTTGGTCATATCGCGCTCGTCGAGGTTGAACTCGACCATGCCCGTCTTTTCCAGACGCGCTTTCATACGCGAGACGGCGTGATCGCGCTTGACGCCGTCGGTACCGACGATCAGATATGCCGGCAGCAGACCGATTTCGGACATTGCGCTCCCCTCCCGCAGGCCTTCGTATTCGTTCCGTGCCATTCTAGCCCAGGGGCCCACCACACGCCAACGACGTCGTCACGGTCGCTGGCATCGCATCGTAAAGCCCTTCGCGGTCGGCGTGATGGTGATATCGCCGTGTTCGATAGTGCACGCGAACACACCGCCCGCTTCCTTAACGGCATCGATGCAGGCATCGGACGGATGGCCGTATCGATTCCCCTCGCCCGCGCTCGCGAGGGAAAGCTCAGGCTTCAGGACGTCCAGCGACTCACCATCGACTGAAACCTTAGAGCCGTGATGCCCAAGTTTAAGGACATCGATATCCCCCACCTCCTGCACGAATTCCCGTTCTTGGTCGAGCTCGGCATCACCGGTGAGGAGCATACGCAGGCCCTTGCCTTCCTGAATATAAGAGAGCAGCAGGACAAGCGAGTCCTCATTTCCCTCGCCATCCACGGACTCGAATGGCCACATCACGCGAGCGCAAAATGAGCCGATGTCGACCGTATCCCCACGGCGCACCTGCCGATACTCCACGCCAGGTCGGTTCAATACTTCGGCAGGAGCATCCTCCAGCGCATCCGCCGCCACGGCAATCGTTCCGACCGAAAACTGTTCGAGCACGGCAGGCAGACCACCCCAGTGGTCCTCATCCCAATGCGTCACAAAGACGGCATCGATATGGTGCACGTTATTGCGAACCAACGCCGCCACCACGCGCTCGTCGAGCCCGCAGTCGACGAGCGCTACTGCACCGCCCTCGCGGATAAGAATCGCATCGGCCTGGCCCACATCGAGTACCGTCACCGAAGGCGGAGCGAATCGATCCCAAAAGACGTACGGAATCGCAGCCAAGAGCACCAGACATGCAAGCCCCACCGCCATAGGGAGTGCACGGGGACGCGGCCACCAGACCAGCAGGGCCGCCAGCAAACACGGCACTAGGTAAATCCACACGCTATCGGGCGGCACGCTCACGGATGCACCCGGCACGGCGGCAAACAGCTGCTCGAAGAACAGCGCGCAACGGGCGGCAATCATGGGCACAACGAGCGCCCAAGCCCGCAACGGTCCCACGAGCGAAAAGGGAACCAGCACGATCGACACAGCAAGCAGTACGCTCACCACCGGACCAATGACCGCATTTGCCAACGGAGCAATGAGCGAGAACGTACCGAAGGCAGGAATGGTAATGGGGAGCGTCGCCAACTGCGAGCACAGTGTGACGGAAAGCATACTGGCAATGCCCGATGGCACACCCAGCTCACCCAAAGCGTAGGAGGCGTACGGGCAAAAGCACAGGATGGCAAAGACGCCGGCACATGAAAGCTGAAAGCCTATCTCGAACAGCACCGTCGGCCGCAGTAGCACAAAGATGGACATGGTTGCGAAGAGTGCCGATGCGCCGTGCCGGCGACGCCCCGCGCCGTTTACGACAAGCGTCGTGAACACCATGCAGCACGCGCGCACGGCCGAGGGAGACGCGCCCGTAAAAGCAGCGTAGCCCACAAGCGTTATCGCCAATATCGCCCGCTGAAGACCACGTGAGCACCGAGTCTTTTGCAACACACCCTCGATTACAAACCCCACGATAGCCAAATGGCTGCCCGAGACGGCGATTAGATGCGCCGTTCCCGTCACCGAAAACCAGTCGCCCGCCGGTTGGGCGTGCAGCTCGGCCGAACGACCGCAGACGACACCGGCTATGAACGCACGCGCCGGGTCGGTCGCAGGCGCGATGGACGCAAGCAGCCCATTTCGCAGCCGAAGCAGCGGCCCCGGAGAGCCCTCATCGGCCGACACAATCCGAACGACTTTAACCTTGCGCACCTCGCCTCGGAGCACGCGCGATCGTCCATACGCATCGTTCTCAAAACGTGAAACGCGACCGATAACACGCACGTACGCCCCGACCTTGAGCTCGCGGTCGCACGATAGGCGAACCGTTGCCAAGTTCTTACCGTCCGCGCGTGCCTCGCAGGTATAGGAATACACGTCGTCGTTTATGGATGGATCGCCATGCACGACAAACTCGAGGCTGCTTGCCGCTCGAACGTCGAGCGCCTTCAAGGCGCTGAGCGCGCCCACAGCCCACCACGCCGAGACGACCGCTCCCGCCACGAGACCGACGGACGCGGCATACAGCCACCGCTTCCAAGGGGCAAGCCACGCACAAGATTGAGCCAGCACAACGAAGACCGCCGCCGCAACGGGAATGGCCCATAGCGGCCCGACCGCCGGCACCCGCTCCCTCAGCAGCGCATCAGCGGCCACGTTGAGCACCAAGGCGCAGCTCACGCACATGCCGGCACACAGGGCCATCGTCCACGGCATCAGGGGCCGCGGAGGCATCACATGCTCACGCTCGGTCGCACTCATACGCAGATGCAATCTTTGATTTTGGCAAGCTTCTTCTCGCCGATTCCCGACACACGCATCAGATCGTCAACCGAGGCAAAAGCACCGTTCTTTGTCCGCTCATCGATAATCGACTGCGCCATGGAGGGACCGATGCCCGAGAGCGTCTGCAGCTCTGCCGCGCTTGCCGTATTGATGTTTACTAGGCCTGTTGCGCCACTCACGCCCGATGATGCGGAAGCCCCACCATCAACACCAGCTTCCGCAATGGACGACTGCTGCTCCCCTACCGTTGGAACGTGGATTTTTTGTCCATCAGTGACCTTAGATGCCCGATTGAGCCCCGTAACGTCTGCCTCGGGCGCCAGCCCGCCGGCGGCATCAATCGCCTGAGCCACCCGCGCGCCATCCTTGAGGCGATATACACCCGGCGACACAACGGCGCCATCAACATCGACATAAACCTCTGCCGCGGCAGACGCCTTAGGCGAAGAGCCTTCGGATATCTTTCCGCTCGAGGCATCGCCGGATCCCGGCTCCACCAACGAGCCTGAACCATCAGTGTGCTCAAACGACACGCCGCCGGCACCGCCGCCAAGGTTCGCCATCGCCAAGCCGCTCGACATCGCAATGACGACCAGTATCGCCATCACCACTGCCTTATGACCGAGCAGCTTGTCCGCCAAGCGGTCCATCTTTTTGACCCGTTCGTGTTGTTCGCGCTGCGCCATAGCAAAACCTCCCAACACCATCGTGTCAGGAAAGGAGCCCTGTAACAGCCACGCCCCAAAACCGGTTTTAGCGGTCAAACCAAAAGCCGACCAAAACCTTGCACAAATCCGTCCATTTATTCAGGCACGCGTCAGCAAATGAACACTTAGCCGCAAAATGCCCAGATAGCAAAAGACCGACGATGCAGGCGCATCGTCGGTCTATGCACAAATTTACTCGTGATCTTGGTAAATCTCACGCGGAGCAAGCTCCGAATGTTTGCGTTTTAAGGTCTTAGGGGCCTTATACGTGTTGCTCTCAAAGTCGATGTACTCGGTCTGCTTGAGCAGGCGCTCGATCATCTCCTCGTGATCGAACAACTCCCAGGCCTCATGCACGGCATCGAGTTTAGCGTGCGTCTCGGGACGGCGCGGCATAAACAGCGTGCAGCAGTCGGGAGCGGCCTCAGTCGAGATATCGAACGTACCGATCTCCTCGGCACGCGCGATGATCTCCTGCTTGTCCGAACCGATGAGAGGACGGAACACGGGGATCTTCACGGCCTCGTTGACGGCCATGATATTCTCAAGCGTTTGGGAGGCAACCTGTCCAAGCGATTCGCCCGTCACGATGGCCTTGGCGCCCTCGATGTGTGCAATGCGCTCGGCAACCGAATACATAATGCGGCGATACATGATCACGCGCAGGTTGCTGGGACAGGTGACCGAAATCTCACGCTGGCAGTCGCCAAACGGCACCACGTACAGGCGGCCGATCTGGACACCCGGCTCAAGCGCACGGATGATGTCCTGCACCAAATACTCGCTCGTATCGGGCGTCTGCGGACGACCAGAGAAATGTACCGGCACGCACACCGCGCCGCGACGCGCGAGCATCCAGGTCGCCACCGGAGAATCGATACCCGACGACAGCAGCGTCACGACCTTGCCGGCAGAACCCACCGGCAGACCGCCCACGCCGCGCTCGGAGCGCGCGTACACATAAACGCTACCCTGGACCACCAGTACGTGCACCATCGCATCGGGGTCGTGCATTTGAACCTTTTTATCGGGGAAGGCCTCACACAACACCTCGCCCACCTGACGATTGATATCAATCGAGGTGAGCTCATAGTCGGTATTGGAGCGCTTGGCGTGCACCTTAAACGAATCGAAGGAACCAAACTCGCGCAGCGCCTTCACGGCGGCGGCACAGTACTCCTGAGGGTCGCGATTGGTGTGATACGCCAAAGACACACGAGCAACACCGGGAACGGTGCGAATGACACGCGCCGCCTCGTCGGCCTGATGCTCGTTAAAGGTCACGAGGATATAACCGGAAATTCGAGACACGGCATTCACGGAAAAGGCGGCCAAGGCCGCCTTGATGTTATCCATGAGGATATGCTCAAAATGTGCGCGGTTCTTACCCTTCAGTCCAACCTCGTGATAGTGGACCAGGCAGACGCGAGCCGCCATTTAGGCTTCAGCAACCTTGTGGCCGAGCGCCTTCTCGTAACGGGCCTCGTCGTAAGAGATGTCGCCGTCGACAATCTCGTCCATAGCCATCGAAATGGTATCGGCACCGGAAAGCCCGATGGTGATGTCATCGACATCCTGGACGGCAAGCACGCGGTTGTGCTGGCCACGCAGCATGCTGTTAATATCGCAGGCGCGCTTGGAGGCAAGCGAAGCAAGCAGGAAGCGGTTGTGATCGGTCTTCTCCAGAAGATCGTCAATGCAAGGCTTTACAACGGACACGGACCTCAGATCCTTTCATGCATATCGAGAACGCGAACGAGCTCATCGGTCGCGCGGTCGAGATCGTCATTAACCACGACGTCGTCGTAGCGGTCGGCAAGGGCAAGCTCATCGGCGGCGTTTGCCATACGCAGCTCAATCGTCTCGGGCGTCTCGGTACCGCGACCGACTAGACGCTCGCGGAGCACCTCAAGCGAAGGCGGCTTGATAAAGATCAGCACGGCCTCGGGGAAACGCTCCTTCACCTGCAGGGCGCCCTGGACATCGATCTCCAAAATCAGAGATGCGCCCGAGGCGAGCTTGGATGTGACCTCGCTCACCAACGTGCCGTAGCAGTTACCGTGGACCTCGGCCCACTCAACAAACTCACCGTTTGCCACGCGGCGGTCGAACTCCTCGCGCGTCAGAAAAAAGTAGTTGACGCCGTCGACCTCACCTTTGCGTGGTGCTCGCGTGGTAGCCGAAACCGTCAGGCCCAGGTTCGAGCGGCGCTCGCGCACACGAGTGACGAGCGTACCCTTCCCTGCGCCTGACGGTCCAGAAATCACAAAGAGCTTGGAATCCTGAGCGCTCACTTATTTGGTCAGCTGCTCGAGGAGCTGCTCGCGCTGACGGACGCCGAGGCCCTGGACGCGACGGGTAGCGGAGATACCGAGCTCCTCCATGATCTTGGCGGCCTTGGCCTTGCCATAACCAGGAAGAGACTCGATGAGGGTGGAAACCTTCATGCGGGAAGCGATGGGGTCATCGGAGTTGAGCACGGACTCGAGGGACTTCTCGCCCTTCTTGATCTGCTCGCGAAGCTCAGCGCGGGCGTGACGTGCGGCAGCAGCCTTCTCAAGAGCCTGCTTACGCTGCTCATCGGTAAGCTGAGGGAGTGCCATTCGTACCTCCAAATAGTTGGGTTATATCTGATTCAATAATTGGCATTTTAGCACGTAGAACGTACAAAATGCCCAATCGCGGCTCCATAGGTTAGACGATACCCGCAAAAAGTGCAATATACTGCGCCCAAAGTTAAGCCCCTGACCTGCGATTCCACACAAAGGATGGGAAAGTTTACGCAGGCACAGGGGCTATTTTGTGCTAATGAGACCCAAAAGTGGTGACTTAGGGGAATCTTTTACGCGATGTTTTCGACCAGCTCGGCAACGATGGCGTCAAAGGCGGCAACCGGATCGTCGGCACCGGTGATGGGACGGCCCACCACAATGTGGCTTGCGCCACGCTCGATAGCCTGGGAAGGCGTCGCCACGCGGGACTGGTCACCAAGGGCGGCACCCACCGGACGCACACCCGGAGTCACGATCAGGGCATCAGGACCCAGCAGCTCACGCATGTCGTGAGCCTCCATCGGCGAGCACACGATGCCATCGATGCCGTTGGCCTGAGCGAGCTTTGCCAGGCGGGCGGCCTCCTCGGCCACGGGCGACTCGACGCCGATCTCGCTCAAGGCATCCTGATTCATGCTCGTGAGCACGGTGATGGCGACGAGCTTGGCGCGGTCCTCGCGCGCCTCCTCGGCACCCTCGCGGCAGGCAGCGAGCATGGCGCCCGAACCCAAGCCGTGAACCGAGAGCAGGTCGGCACCGGCAAGTGAAGCCGAGCGGGCGGCACCGCGAACCTGATGCGGAATATCATGGAACTTGAGGTCAAGGAAGACCTTAAAGCCCAGGTCCTTGAACGTCTTGACGATCTCAGGACCCTCGGCGTAATAGAGCGTCATGCCAACCTTGAGCCAGGCGGCATGGCCCGAAAGCTCGTGAGCAAGCTCGAGCGCACGCTCACGATCGCAGTCGAGAGCGACGATAACGCGGTCGCGGGCATCGGTCTCTAGCATTCGAAAGCACCTACCAGTTCGTTGATGTCCTTCACGCCCTGGGACTCCGCCCAGGCCTCGAGCTCGTGCGCGATCTTGAGCGAAGCGCACGGATCGACGAAGTTGGCCATGCCGACCGACACGCAGGTGGCGCCAGCCAGGATAAACTCGGCCGCATCTTCGCCCGTCATGACACCGCCGACACCGTTGATGGGGATATCGACGGCCTGAGCGACCTCCCAGACCATGCGAACGGCGATGTGGTGGCACAGCGGGCCCGAAAGGCCGCCCTTGGGCTTGGCCACACGGGACTTGCGGGTATGGACGTCGATGGCCATGCCCTGGATGGAGTTAATGACCGAAAGGCCGTCGGCGCCGGCGGCCTCGAGAGCCTTGGCAATCTCGGCAACGTTAACCGGAGCCATCTTTACGAACAGCGGCTTATCGGTCACCTTACGGCAGGCAGCCATAACGGCAGAGGCGCCCTCGGGCGAGGAGCCCATGGCGGCACCGCCGGCGGCAATATTGGGGCAGCTGACGTTGATCTCGTAGCCGGCAGCCCAGGGGCACAGCTCGACATACATCTCGAGCGCGCGGACAAACTCCTCGACGGAGTGACCGGCGACCTGACAGATGACCTGACAACCGTCCTTGGAGAGCTGCTCGAGCCACGGACCGGACTCGCGGGCAAAAGCGGCCACGCCGGGGTTCTGAAGGCCCACGGAGTTAATCATACCGCCGGGAATCTCGGCCATGCGGGGCGCGGGGTTGCCGGGCCAGGGCTCGGCAGCGCAACCCTTGGTGGTGATGGCGCCCAGCTGGGAAACATCAAAGAAGTTCTGGAACTGCCAACCGTAGCCAAAGGTACCGGCTGCGGTGTTGATGGGGTTCTGCATCTTGACGCCGCCGAAATCGACGGCCATGTTCACGGTACCCACTAGAAGACCACCACCTTGGAAGCATCGAACACGGGGCCGCACATGCAGGCGCCCTTCATACCGTCGACCGTCTCTACATTGCAGGTGTTGCAGGCGCCAAAGCCACAGCTCATCATGCGCTCAAGCGACACCTCGCAGTACGCACCGGCCTCGGCGGCAGCGGCGGCGACTTTCTTCATCATGACAGCGGGGCCGCAGCTGGCCACATAGTCGTAGCCGCCCTCGCCGAGCAGCTCGGCTGCCGGGTCGGTGCAAAAACCATGCGTGCCCAGCGTGCCGTCGTCGGTGCACACGTTAACCGTATCGCACAGCGCGCGGAACTCATCGACGCCCACGGCCTTGGAAGCGGTACCAAAGCCCAGGCACACATCCACGTCAACACCCTGCTCGGCAAGCATACCGGCCAGGCACAGCACAGGAGGAACGCCGATGCCACCGGCGACGAGCAGGGCCTTCCTGGTGCCCTCGGGTACCATCCAGCCACGGCCACCGGGGCCCAGCAGGTTAGAGGTGGAGCCAGGGCCCATCTGGGACAAACGACGGGTATCGTCGCCCACGACGGCGTACCACAGCTCGACGGTGCCGGCCTCGGCGTCGGCGCGGTAGTAGCTCAGGGGCACGCGAAGCAGCGAGGACGCATCGCCGGGTACGGCGATGTTCACAAACTGACCGGGCTTGAGCGCACTTGCAAGCTTGGGGGCCGAGATGACGAGCGAGAAGATGCCGTCGGCAATCTCCTGGTTCGAGACGACCTCGAAGTCGTGCATGCGTGCAGTGGAAGGTGTGGGCATAGACGCTCCAATCCCCCATGCGGATGCATGGTTCAGGCGAACAGAAAGCGCGGCACCGCAAGGGCGCCGCGCACAAAAGCGATAAGGCTATGCTAGCAGATGCAGCCGTCGGCGAGCGTCTGCTTACCGCCGACAAACACATCGGTGGCGCGACCGGTAAGCGTGCGGCCGGCGAAACCGGAGTTCTCGGCGCGCGACTCGTAACCGTCCTCGCCAACCGTCCAGGTGGCGGACGCGTCGAACACGGTCAGGTCGGCAACGGAGCCCGCCTTGACCTGAACCTGGTCGAGGCCTAGGATCTCACGCGGCTTGATGGCCATGAGCTCGACCATGCGGCCCATGCTCATCTTGCCCGTGTTGACCAGCTCGGTGAGTACGAGCGACAGCGAGGTCTCGAGGCCGATCATACCAAAGGGCGCAAGCTCGAACTCGCGGGCCTTCTCCCACGGGGTGTGGGGAGCGTGATCGGTGACGATAGCGTCGACGGTGCCGTCGATGACGCCCTGACGGATGGCCTCGGCATCCTCCTCGGTACGCAGCGGCGGGTTGACCTTGAGCGAGGTGTTGTAGGTCTCGTCCAGGTCGTTCTCGGTCAGGAACATGTGGTGCGGGGTGGCCTCGCAGGTAACCTGAACGCCGGCGGCCTTACCGGCACGCACGAGCTCGAGACCGTGAGAGGTGGAGATGTGCTGGATGTGCAGCTTGGCACCGGTCAGCTTGGCGATCTCAATGTCACGGGCGATCTGGAGCTCCTCGCCGGCAGCCGGCCAGCCCTCGAGAGCCAGACGGGTCGAAACCTTGCCCTCGTTGATCTGGCCGTGGCCGACCAGGTCCTCGTCCTGGCAGTGGCTCATAAAGACCTTGCCGAACATCTTGCCGTAGTCCATGCAGCGACGGAGCATGCCCGCGCCCTGCACGCCACGACCGTCGTCGGTGAAGGCGACGGCGCCGTGGGCGACCATATCGCCCATCTCGGACATGGCCTCGCCCTTAAGACCGCGGGTCATGGCGCCCGACGGATAGACGCGGCAGTGACCGACCTCGGCAGCACGGGACTTGACGAACTCCACAACGGTGCCGTTATCGGTGACGGGATCGGTATTGGGCATGGAGCACACGCCGGTAAAGCCGCCCTTGGCAGCTGCGCGGGTGCCGCTCTCGATGTCCTCTTTGACCTCGTAGCCGGGCTCGCGAAGGTGAACGTGCATATCCACCAGGCCGGGGACGAGGTACTTGCCGGAAAGGTCGCGGACCTCGGCTCCCTCGACGGCGAGATTCTCGCCGACCTCGGCGATCTTGTCGCCGTCAATCAGGACGTCAACGACACCGTCAAGCTCGACGGACGGGTCGACGACGTGGGCATTCTTAAGAAGCAAGGCCATTATCGGCACCTCCAAGCAGCAGATACAGGATAGCCATACGCACGCAGATACCGGCGTAGACCTGCTCCAGGATGACGGAGCGTTGCGGGTGGTCGGCCATATAGGAGTCGAACTCGACGCCGCGGTTGATGGGACCCGGGTGGCAGATGATCGCATCGGGCTTCATGAGCTTCTCGCGGTCCTTGGTCAGGCCGAAGAGCCTGTGGTACTCACGAATGGTCGGGAACGGGGCACCCTCGAGGCGCTCCTGCTGCACGCGCAGCATGTAGACGACGTCCAGCTCGGGCAGGACGGAATCGAGGTCGCTCGTCACGTGGTCGCAGCCCAGAACCTCGGGCGCCGGCGGCAGCAGCGTGCCGGGGGCGACGGCGTAGGTCTCGCAGCCCATGATCTTAAGGGCGGGGATCAGCGAGCCGCAGACGCGGGAGTGCGCGATATCGCCGACGACAGCGACCTTCAGACCGTGGAAGTCACCCTTGTGCTCCCAGATGGTGTACAGGTCGAGCAGGGCCTGCGTGGGATGGTTGTGCTTGCCGTCACCGGCGCAGATGACGCTCGCGGGCGAGTTCTGCGTGACGATGTAGGGAGCGCCGGCGTGCTTATCACGCACGACGATACAGTCGATCTTATAGGCGTTGAGGGTCTCGACGGTGTCGACAAGGCTCTCGCCCTTGACCGTGGAGGTCGAGGAGCCGCCAAAGTTAAGGCTGTCGGCCGAAAGACGCTTCTCGGCGAGCTCGAAGGAGCTGCGGGTGCGCGTCGAGGGCTCGTTGAACATGTTGACGATGGTCTTGCCCTTGAGCGTGGGGACCTTCTTGATAGCACGCTCGTTGACCTCGGAGAACGCCTTGGCGGTCTCGAGGATGAGCTTGATGTCCTCTTCGGAGTACTCGGTAATGTCGATCAGGTGCTTATGGTTGAACGCCACGGTACTACTCACCTCCCAGCGGCGCGGAGCCCACGTGGGAACCCGGCGCGACGTCGTTAATCTCGACGGCGGTGTGGCCGTCAACTTCCTTCATATATAGGTGCACGTTCTCCTCATGCGACGAGGGAACGTTCTTGCCGACAAAGTCCGGCGAGATGGGGAGCTCGCGGTGGCCGCGGTCAACGAGGACTGCCAGCTCAATGCGGCTCGGACGGCCCAGGTCCATGACGGCGTCGAGAGCGGCGCGGATGGTACGACCCGTATAGAGGATGTCGTCCACCAGCACGACGCGCTTGCCGTCGACGCTGAAGGGAATGTTGGTAGCGTGGATCGCGGGAGCGAAATTGGTCGCATAGTCATCGCGGTAGAAGCTGATGTCCAGGCTGCCGAGCGGAACGTCGACGCCCTCGATCTCCTTGATCTCCTCGGCGAGCTTCTTTGCCAGAAGGTCGCCGCGCGTGACGATGCCGACCAGAGCGAGGTCTTCACAGCCCTCGTTGCGCTCGAGAATCTCGTGCGCGATGCGGGTCATTGCTCGATTGACGGCGGTCTCGTCCATGATGACCGCCTTGGGGGAAGTCGTGCCCATCGATCTCCTTCCTCACATGTCTTGACTGCTGACACAGTCAAAAAAATAGATGCCCGACCGCTCAAAGCGGACCAGACACCCACAGGAAGGGCTGCTCTTTGGCAGCAATGTAATTCCATGTGGGTATCTCGTACCCCTTTAATGGTCAAGGGATAGTGTAGCCAACCTCGAGCTTAATTGCGAGCATAAATACAGAGCAATCCGTAAACGGAGCCCAATGCTCCATAAACCTATATATATTTGTGGGACGAGCTTGAAAACGCACGCACGAGCTGGCATAATCCCCTCTGCTGCACGCAAATCGGATCTACGTCCAGGGCCGTGGCGTGAGCACTATCGCCAAAAGAGGAATATCTCTGTGTAGATTACGCACAGGGAGCTGCTTCTGTGCTATAGTTCAGGCTTGTTTGTTAACGCGACATGTTCGTTTGTCGCCCAAGGAGGGTCAGTTATGTCCAAAGTTTGCGAAGTTTGCGGTAAGCACCCCGTTGCCGGTCGCTCCATCAGCCACTCTCACCGCGTCACCAACCGTAAGTTCCGCCCCAACATCCAGCGCGTCTACGTCGTCGTCGATGGTCACCGTCGCAAGATGAACGTTTGCTCCACCTGCCTCAAGTCCGGCAAGGTTGCGCGCTCGTAAATAAGGTCTTACCAACAAGTACCTCGGACTCTCCGGGTCAAAGACCTCGCGTTCATATAGAACTTACCAAAGGCGCCCTCCCCTACGGAGGGCGCCTTTTTTGCACTCATTGCACTCATTGGGGACAGACTTACATGAGTGTTTTCACGCATTGGGGACAGACATGGCGCACGCAAGCGGCACACCGACTGGCTCCGGCCCCTGCCTCACGCTGCATCCTTCCAGCCTGCAGTTGCCTTGGTCACGCTCGTGGCGCCGATACCGGTGATACGGGCAATTTGCTTAACCGTGAGATGTGCCCGCCTGAGCCTCAGCAGACAGGCATCGCGTTCGGGGCGTGGCAGGGCCTTGAGCAGCGAAGGATCTATGCTCGGCAGAACTTCGCGCGCAACGGAAAGGGCCTCCTCATCGGGGATCCGCCGGCGTGGAAGAACCTCCATTGACCAGATGCGCCCGGCAACTTCCTCGAGATGCTCGCAATAGCAACGGGAGCCTCCGACAATATCGAGCATAGGGGCCGCATCACAGATGTCAAAGGGATCATAGCCCAGCTGATACGCCTTATAGCTTGACCAGCGGTACGCCTCGAGCGAGTCAAGCGCACCTTTCACGGGATTGAGATGAATATAGTCGAGCAGCTGCACCGCCTGCGTGTCCGACTCGCCCGCGACCCGCGAATAGCGATTGTCAAACAGATGTCCCGTTCTCCCCGTTTTCCCATTGAAATACTTAGCATATGCCGTCAGCGCGCACTGCATTGCCTTTGAAAGGTTGTCAAATGGGTCATCAATCATCAAATGGAAGTGGTTGTCCATAAGGCACCAAGCTAACACCGCCACGTCATGGCGCGCAAACCTGTCCGAGATATCCGATAAGAAACGATAACGGTCGGAGTCATCTTCAAAAATAATCTGTTTAGAGTTGCCACGGTCAAAGACGTGGTAATAGCCGGTGATCGAAACGGGGCGGGCGCATCGGGGCATAATCTCTCCTTTCAAAACTGTTCAGGCAACACCTAAAAGGAGAGAAGCAACGCGAAATGCTGAGCCTGCAACCTATTTATATCCAATAAGCGGCAATAACAGGCCCAGAACGGCAAAATGGCAAATCGATGTCTGTCCCCAATGAGTGGAAGCACTCATGTAAGTCTGTCCCCAATGAGCGGGGCGATGCATTGGGCATAGTTTTAGTTGAAACGGTTCATTTGATTGAAGCGTTTTAGTTTGTCTTTTACGGGAATCTGACCGTTCACCGAATTATTTCTTGCTATCATGCATCTTGTAGGGTAAATCTCCGATCGCAAGGAGACACAAATGGTGAAAAAGTCACCGGAAAACACTACTCCCGCAATTGTGGACAACGTAGAGGCGCTTGAGGCTAAGCTCGCTCAGATGCGAGAGGCCCAGGCGCTTTTTGCTACGTACACGCAGGAGCAGGTCGACAAGATCTTCTATGAGGCCGCCATGGCCGCCAACAAGGCTCGTATCCCGTTGGCGAAAATGGCCATCGAGGAGACCGGCCGCGGCGTTCTTGAGGACAAGGTCATCAAGAACCACTACGCCGCAGAGTACATCTACAACGCTTACAAGAACACCAAGACCTGTGGTGTCCTGGAGCGCGACGAGGCTTACGGCATCACCAAGATCGCCGAGCCCATCGGCATCGTGGGCGCCGTCATCCCGACGACCAACCCCACCTCCACCGCAATCTTCAAGACGCTGATCAGCCTGAAGACCCGCAACGCCATCATCATCTCCCCGCACCCGGCTGCCGCCAAGTGCACCATCGCCGCCGCCAAGCTCGTGCTTGACGCCGCCGTCAAGGCTGGTGCCCCCGAGGGCATCATCGGCTGGGTCGATGTCCCCTCCATCGAGCTGACCAACATGGTCATGCGCGACGTCGACATCATCCTCGCCACCGGTGGCCCGGGCATGGTCAAGGCCGCCTACTCCTCGGGCAAGCCCGCCCTGGGCGTTGGCGCCGGTAACACCCCGGTCGTCATCGACGACACCGCCGACGTTCTGCTCGCAGTCAACTCCATCATCCACTCCAAGACCTTCGACAACGGCATGATCTGCGCTTCCGAGCAGTCCGTGACCGTCATCGACACCATCTACGACCAGGTCAAGGCCGAGTTCCAGAAGCGCGGCTGCTACTTCGTCAAGCAGGGTGCCGAGATGGAGGCCCTGCGTGCCGCCATGTTCAAGAACGGCGCCCTCGATCACCGCATCCCCGGCATGGCTGCCGCCAAGATCGCCGAGCTCGCCGGCATCGAGGTTCCCGCCAAGACTAAGATCCTGATCGCCGAGGTCACCTCCACCGACCCCGCCAAGGAGGAGTTCTCCCACGAGAAGCTCTCCCCAGTCCTGGCCATGTACCACGCCAAGGACTTCCAGGAGGCCGTCGACAAGGCCGAGAACCTGGTGCTCGCCGGTGGCCCGGGCCACACCGCCTCTCTGTACGTGCACCCCGCCCAGGCCGAAAAGATCAGCCTGTTCGAGCACGTCATGAAGGCCTGCCGCATCGTCATCAACACCCCGTCCTCGCACGGTGGCATCGGCGACCTGTACAACTTTGGCATGAAGCCGTCTCTGACCCTGGGCTGCGGCTCCTGGGGCGGCAACTCCGTCTCCGAGAACGTTGGGGTGAAGCACTTGATCAACGTTAAGACTGTGGCCGAGCGCCGTGAGAACATGCTGTGGTTCCGCGCTCCCGAGAAGGTCTACTTCAAGAAGGGTTCCACGCCCGTCGCCCTCGACGAGCTGGGCAACGTCATGGGCAAGAAGCGCGCCTTCATCGTTACCGACCAGTTCCTCTTCAAGAATGGCAACACCCGCGCCATCGAGGCCAAGCTCGACGAGATGGGCATCGCCCACGACTGCTTCTACGACGTCGAGCCCGATCCGTCGCTGCAGTGCGCACGTCGCGGCGCCAAGCAGATGGCTCTCTTTGAGCCGGACGTCATCATCGCCGTCGGCGGTGGCTCCGCTATGGACGCCGGCAAGATCATGTGGATGATGTACGAGCACCCCGAGTGCAAGTTTGAGGACATGGCCATGGACTTCATGGACATCCGCAAGCGTATCTTCGCCTTCCCCGAGATGGGCAAGAAGGCCTACTTCGTCGCCGTCCCGACCTCCTCGGGTACCGGCTCCGAGTGCACGCCGTTCGCCATCATCACCGACAAGGAGACCGGCATCAAGTGGCCGCTCGCCGACTACGCGCTGCTCCCCAACATGGCTATCGTCGACGCCGACAACTGCATGACCGCCCCGCGCGGCCTGACCGCTGCCTCCGGCATCGACGTCATGACCCACGCCATCGAGTCCTACGTCTCCATCATGGCTTCCGACTACACCAAGGGCCTCTCCGAGCGCGCTGCCAAGCTCGTCTTTGAGAACCTGCCCTCCAGCTTCACGAACGGCGCCAAGGACCCGCACGCCCGCGAGGAGATGCACAACGCCTCCTGCATGGCCGGTATGGCCTTCGCCAACGCCTTCCTGGGCCTCAACCACTCCATGGCTCACAAGCTCGGCGCTTTCCATCACCTGCCCCACGGCATCGCTAACGCCGTCATCCTGACCCGCGTCATGCGCTACAACGCCGCCGAGGCTCCCGTCAAGATGGGTACCTTCTCCCAGTATCCTTACCCCAACGCGCTGCACAACTACGCCGAGATGGCCAAGTACTGCGGCATCGAGGGCAAGGACGACAAGGAGGTCTTCGAGAACTTCATCACGAAGCTCGAGGAGCTCAAGGACTTCATCGGTGTCAAGAAGACCATCGCCGACTACGGTGTTGACGAGCAGTACTTCCTCGACACCCTCGACGAGATGACCGAGCAGGCATTCAACGACCAGTGCACCGGCGCTAACCCGCGCTACCCGCTCATGAGCGAGATCAAGGAGCTCTACCTGGACGCCTACTACGGCCGCGAGCCCCAGGACTACGCCGTCTGCTAGTTTTTAGCACGGTTTTTTGCGGCGGGGGTGCACGGGTGTTTCACACACCCCCGCCGTCGCTTCTATCGCATCGTTGAAAGGATGCAACCATGCTGCTACCCGATTCCAAGACCGAGCTCGTCCGCCGTGGCAACAAGGTCGTTTACGACCTGGGAGACAAGATCGTCAAGGTCTTTAACGAGACCAAGCCTGTCTCCGACGTGTTCAACGAGGCTTTGAATCTTGCCCGCATCAATGAGTGCGGCATCCGCAGCCCCAAGGCTCTCGAGGTTTCCCAGCTCGAGAACGCCAACGGCTGGGCGCTCGTGACCGAGAAGGTTCCGGGCACCACCCTTGCCGAGAAGATGACTGCCGAGCCCCAGCGCTTTGGTGAGTACCTCGAGATGTTCGTCGACCTCCAGATCGAGATCCACGGCTACACCTCCCCGCTGCTCAACCGTCAGCGCGACAAGTTCGCCCGCATGATCGACAGCCTTGATCAGCTCAATGCCACCACGCGCTACAACCTTCAGGAGCGTCTGGACGGCATGACCAAGGAGTTCAAGGTCTGCCACGGCGACTTCAACCCCTCCAACGTCATCGTCGGCGACGACGGCCAGCTCTATGTGTGCGACTGGGCACACGCTACCCAGGGCTCCCCTGCTGCCGACGTTGCCACCACCTACCTGCTCTTTGCCCTCAACAGCAAGGACCAGGCCGAGGCTTATCTGGAGCTCTACTGCGACCGCGCCGACATGCCCATGCAGGTCGTGCGTCAGTGGACGAGCATCGTCGCCGCTTCCGAGCTCGCTCGTAAGCGCAACGTGAACGATGAGTTCCTGAAGAACTGGATCGACGTCGTCGATTATCAGTAATATCTGAGCGATTTATTTCGCATCGGAGGCACAAAGGAAACCCCGCAGCTCGCATGGGCTGTGGGGTTTCCTTTTAGCGATTGAGTACGCCGACAAGATAAAAGGACGGCCCCGCATCTCCCCTATCTGGAGAAATGCGGGGCCGTCCCGTATATCGAACTACAAGCGAAATCGCCGATTAACGGCGTGCCGCCTTCACAAGCTCGGCGACCTTGGCGACGACCTCGTCGATCGCCACGTCCTCGCGCTCACCCGTAGCACGGTCCTTGAGCTCGACGGTGCCGTTCTTGAGGCCACGCTTACCCAGAACGACCTGATACGGGAAGCCCATAAGGTCGTTGTCGGCAAATTTAAAGCCGGGACGCTCGTCACGGTCATCGACGACGACCTCGATACCCTCGGCGCACAGGCCATCAACGATCTGCTCGCAGACGGTAGCGCACTCCTCCTTCTTGGGATCGAGCGGAATCACCGCGACCTCGTACGGGGCAACGGAGACCGGCCAGACGATACCGTGCTCGTCGTTGTGCTGCTCCACGACGGCAGCGAGCGAGCGGGACACACCAACGCCGTAGCAGCCCATGATGAGCGGCTTCTCCTTGCCATCCTCGTCCATAAAGGTGGCACCCATGGCCTCGGAATACTTGGTGCCCAGCTGGAAGACCTGAGAGACCTCGATGCCGCGGGCAGCGGAGAGCGGCTTGCCGCAGTGCGGGCAGGGGTCGCCGGCGACAACGGTGACCAGATCGGCCCACTCATCGACGGTAAAGTCGCGCTCGGGGCAGGCACCGGTAAAGTGATAATCGACCTCGTTGGCACCGCAGGCCCACTGCTTGGAATCGCGCAGGCTCTCGTCGCACACCAGACGGATGCCCTCGGGCAGGTTGACCGGTCCGATAAAGCCCTTGTGCAGGCCGTTCGCTTGAAGCTCCTCGTCGGTCATCATGCGGTAGCCCTTGCCAAAGACATGCTCGGCCTTGCAGTCATTGAGCTCGTGGTCGCCCGGGACAATGGCCACGACCGGCTTGCCCTCGGAGTCGATGAGTGCCAGCGACTTGCGCGTGCCGTTCTCGGGGAAGCCGAAGAACTTGGCAACGGCCTCGATGGTGCCCATACCCGGAGTCTCGACCTTGGTGAGCGTGCCATCGCCGGGGCCCTCAGTCACAACGACCTTGGTGCTTGCAGCCTCGTCATCGGCAGCAAAACCGCAATCGTCGCAGTAGACGAGCGAAGCCTCGCCGGCGTCGGCAAGAGCCATGTACTCGACGGAAGTGTCGCCGCCGATCTCGCCGGAGTCGGCGACAACGGGCAAAGCCTTGATGTAGCAGCGCTCGCAGATGTTAGCGTAGGCCTGCTTCATCTTGTCGTACTCCTCCTGCAGGCTCTCCTGCGTGGCGGAGAAGCTGTAGGCGTCCTTCATGATGAACTCGCGACCGCGCATCAGGCCAAAGCGGGGACGGAACTCGTCGCGGAACTTGTCCTGAATGTGGTACAGGTTGACGGGCAGCTGTTTGTAGGAGCGCAGCTCATTGCGCACCAGGGCCGTGACGGTCTCCTCGTGGGTGGGACCCAGGACGAACTCGCGACCGTGACGGTCGTCAAAGCGCACAAGCTCCTTGCCATAGGCGTCGATGCGGCCGGACTCACGCCACAACTCGGCGTCGACCATGATAGGCATCATAAGCTCCTGGGCACCGGCAGCGTCCATCTCGTCGCGCACGATATTCTCGATCTTGCGGATCGAGCGCCATGCGAGCGGCAGATAGGAATACAGGCCGGCGGCCTCTTTGCGGATCATGCCGGCACGGAGCAGCAGGCGGTGGCTGGCGAGCTCAGCGTCCGCCGGATCCTCTTTAAGCGTCGGCGCATAGAGCTTAGACATATACATTGCTCGGGTCATTTATTTCTCCTCAATAAGCTTGTCGACCTCTGCCATAAGCGCGTCGACAATTTGGTCCTCAGCTACTTTACCAATGATCTGGCCATGCGAAAAGAGCAAGGCCTGACCACGTCCGCAAGCAACGCCCAGATCGGCATCAGAAGCCTCGCCGGGGCCATTAACGGCACATCCCATCACAGCGATCGAAAGCGGCGCGGAGTAGTTCTTAAGCCGCTCGGTAACCTCCTCGGCAATGGGAATAAGGTTAACCTGGCAGCGGGCGCATGTGGGGCACGAGACAATCTCGGGGCCACGGCGACGCAGGCCCAACGACTGCAGAATACCCCAGGCAACCGGCGGCTCCTCAACCGGATCGGCTGTGAGCGACACACGCATGGTGTCGCCAATGCCTTCGGAAAGCAAGATACCCAAGCCTACAGAGCTCTTGATGGTGCCCTGGAGCTTGGTCCCCGCCTCCGTCACGCCCAGGTGAAGCGGAACGTGGGGAATCTCACGCGACAGGGCTCGATAGGTATCAAGCGTCGTTTGCACGCTATGGGCCTTGGCCGAAAGCACAATGTTCGTAAAACCGCGGTCCTCAAAGTGCTTGACGAAGCGCTCGCTCGACATCACGAGCTTTTCGGGCTGCATGAGGTCGTCGCGCTCGGCGATATCCTGTTCGAGCGAACCGGCATTGACACCGATACGAATCGCGCACCCAGCGGCGCCCGCGGCATCGATCACGGCATCGACCTTGGCCCAATCGCCGATATTACCGGGATTGATGCGGAGCTTGGCGGCACCGGCCTCCACAGCGCCAATGGCCAGCTTGTGGTTAAAGTGGATATCGGCAACGATTGGCACCGGAGACTCGGCACAGATGGTGCGGAAACCCTCAAGCGCGGCCTCGGTGGGCACGCTCACACGCACGATATCGCAGCCAGCCTGCGCCAACGCGCACACTTGCGCAAGCGTTGCCTGGGCATCAGCGGTATCGGTGCAGGTCATGGATTGGACCACCACCGGCGCGTCGCCACCGATCTGCACACCGCCCACATGCACGGGGCGCGTCAACTCGCGAGGCAAAGGATGGGATAAAGACAATCCAAACACTCCCCTACAGAATAAATCGAAGGATGTCGGAACGAAGCATATAGACAAACAGCAGCGCAAAGAGCGCGATGCCCACATAGCTCACAATCGTCTGGACCTTGAGCGGAAGCTCGCGGCCAGCAATCTTTTGAATGATCTCGATGACCAGCTTGCCGCCATCGAGTGGTGGGATGGGCAGCAGGTTCATAAAGCCAAGCGAGAACGAAATGAGGGCGGCAAACGAAAGGAACGTGGCAGGGCCGGCAGCAGCAGCCTGTGAGGACATAACGCTAATGCCCACGATCGAAGAAGACTGATCGAGAATCTCCATCGTATGCTGCGGCTGGAGCAGGCGCATCACGCCCTCCGCTGTCTGCACGACACAGGAGAACGAAAGGCGAGCCGACGTGATGGGGTCTAAACGGACCACCTGCGTAGAGGCATACACACCTAGGCGCTCGTCCTCTTTGAGCGCAACCGAGGTCGAATGCTGCTTGCCGTCGCGCTCATACTCAATGGCGATATCGTCCTTACCGGCGGCCTTGCCGATGGCATCGTAAACGTCCATCCAGGTAGAGCACGATACTCCGTCAACCGAAAGGATCGCGTCGCCGCCCTCGATACCCGCCTTGGCGGCAATAGACCCCTCGTCAACCTGACCGATCACGTTGGTATCCATCGGCACGGTGACACCCGCAATAGAGTAGATGCTCATAAGCAGCAAAAAGCCCGTCAGGATATTGACGAGAATGCCCGCGAGCAGCATAAAGGCGCGCTTGAGAAAACCCTGGCCCAGATAGGTATGCGAACGCTCTTGCGCAAGGAACTCGGCTTCGCCGCACGGCAGCTCCCACACATCGCCCTCGGTAGTCGCATGCTCTCGATCGAAACGGCGGCCGTCAAAGGTGGTGTAACCCGCCGCGTCTCGCGGCAGCGTCTGATACTTGGTGGGATAGTAGCTCGGCGAGGGCTTCTCCCCTTCCTCATACCAAGGCGCGATAGAGCCCCAACCCAAGAGCAAGGCGCATGCCTCGAGCACAACCTCCTCGGATAGCTCGAGCTCGACAGCAAGGTCGGCCACGGTCACGCGACCATGACGATAGATAGCCGCGAGCACGCGATCGGCACACGAGACGTCGGTCGGATCCATACCGCAGATGGCAGCGTAGCCACCCAGCAGCAGCGGAGTCACGCCAAACTTGGTTCCAATGCGACGCGACGTGTAATGGATGTCAAAGCGGCAAGGCAGGCCCAAAAAGAACTCGGTCACACGGACGCCGCAGGCACGCGCCGCCAAAAAGTGGCCGCCCTCGTGCAAAAACACGAGGACGGAAAGCATCAGCAGGCCCCAAAAGACCGATGAGAGAACGCTCAGAACAGTATCCATAAAACGAAAAAGCAATCCTTATGGGTTAGGAACGGGTTGCGGCGAGCACCTGCGCAGCCTTTTCACGCGCCCATGCATCGATGTCGTGAAGCTGCTCAAACGAATCGACCGCCTGCATATCGTGGGAATCCATGCAGGATTCCACAATGCGATCGATATCGGTAAAGCTGCAGCCATCGTGCAGGAAGGCATCGACGGCGACCTCGTTGGCGGCATTGAGCACGCACGGCATGGTGCCACCCGTCTTGCCGGCACGTTCGGCCAGTGCCAGACAGCGGAAGGTATCCATGTCGGCAGCATCAAACGTGAGCTGCCCCAGCTCGCGGAAATCGATACGAGGCGCCGGGGTATCCCAACGCTCGGGATACGAGAACGCGAACTGGATGGGAATACGCATGTCGGAAGCACCGAGATGCGCCATCACGGAGCCGTCGGCGAACTCGACCATAGAGTGAATCTTGGACTGACGCTGCACGACCACGTTAATGAAATCGAGGTCGCAGTTAAACAGATGCATGGCCTCAATGCGCTCCAGGCCCTTGTTCATGAGGGTGGCGGAGTCGATGGTGATCTTGGCACCCATGGCCCACGTGGGATGTGCGAGGGCATCGGCACGCGTCACGCGGTCGAGCTCGTCGCGGGTGCGGCCAAAGAACGGACCGCCCGAGCAGGTGAGCCAAATACAATGAGCCTCGCGTGGGTTCTCCCCCAGATAGCACTGGTAGATGGCGGAGTGCTCAGAGTCGACTGGAATAAGCTGGCCCGGTTGCGCCAACGGCATAAGCAAGTCGCCGCCGACGACGAGGGACTCCTTGTTGGCAAGGGCAAGACGCTTATTTGAGGTCAAGGCCGCATGGCTCGCCTCGAGACCAGCGGCGCCCACAATAGCAACGAGCACGCAGTCGACATCGTCGCGACGCGCGAGCTCGCAAACCGCCTGCGCGCCAAGGCCAAGCTTCGTTCCCTCGGGCAACTCCTGCAGCACGGCGTCATCGCCATGAGCGACATCGGCCACGGCAACCGCCGGAACCGAGAACTCGCGGGCAGCGGCAACAAGCTCGGAGGTGCTGGAGTTAACGGACAGCGCCGTCACCTGCAGGCGATCGGCATGCTGGCGGCACACATCGAGCGCCTGGGTGCCGATGGAGCCGGTACAACCCAGGATGGCAACACGGAGGCGTCCATCGGGGCCATACGTCGTCTGGAATGACATTACAGCACGCCTCCGATCATCAGCATCAGCTGCGCGGTGATGCAGCCGAAGATAAGCGAATCGCTACGATCGAGCATGCCGCCGTGGCCCGGGATAAGGTTGCCGGAATCCTTGACGCCCACACCGCGCTTGATGCGCGACTCGATAAGGTCGCCGATAACGCCCAGAATGGACACGACCACGCCGCACAGCAGCGCATAGGGCAGGCTGAGCTTGAAGAAATGCGTCGCCCACAGGATGAGCCAAATCAAAACCGAGCCCAGGATGCCGCCAACAAACCCCTCCCAGCTCTTTTTGGGAGAGATCTTGGGAACCATCTTGTGTTTGCCGATACGGCTACCCACGATATAGGCAAACGAATCGGAGACCCAGAGAGACGCGCAAACACCCACCGAAAGCAGGGCGCCGGCAAAACCGGGCACGGCATCGCGCAGCAGCACGATAGCCGACAGCATAAAACCGGTGTAGATGGGACCCATGAGTGTCACGGCAACATCGGATATGCGGGTACGCGGCGACCAGACATACCAAATGCCCACAGCGAGCATCAGGGCAAAAAGCAGGGCATTCAGCAGCATCGAATCGCCCAACGCCGACAGCGGAAAGAGCACGGCGGCAGCGATACCCATGCGCTCGTTAGCCATCTTGCCATCGAGCCTTGTCATACGGAAAAACTCATAGCAGCACAGACCGCTCATGACGGAAACAAAGATGGCCGTGGGCACGATACCCAAAACCAGGCACAGGATAAAGACAACGGCGTAGACGATACCGGCGGCGGCACGGGTAATAAAGCCCGCCAGCCACGAACCGGAACCGCTCTTCGCTGCAGGCGCTCCCGCAGTGGTAGCTTTGCGCGCAGGCGTCTTGGGAGCAGATGCCTTGGGACGATCGGACACGATTAAGCCTCCTCGGTCTTGCTCAGTCCACCAAACCTACGGTCACGGCCCTGATAGGCCAAAATGGCGTCGACAAGGCCCCAACGATCAAAGTCGGGCCAATAGGTATCGGTGACGTAGAACTCGGAATAAGCTACCTGCCACAGCAGATAGTTCGAAAGGCGCAGCTCACCAGAGGTGCGAATCACAAGCTCAGGATCGGGAAGACCGGCGGTATAGAGGTGGGAAGCCACCATGTCGTCATCAATTGCGGCAGGATCGATCTTACCGGCGGCAACGTCGAGTGCGATCTGACGGACAGCGCGGGTAATCTCGGCACGCGCGCCGTAGTTGACGGCAAGCGCCAGCGTCATACCGGTGTGATCGGCGCACTCGGCAAGACCGCGTTCAAAAACGTCGCGGGTCTTCTTGGGCAGCGCGGAAATATCACCCAAAAAGACAACGCGCACGTTTTCGCGCTTCAGAAGCGGCAACTCGTCGATGAACGTCTTGGCAAACAGGTGCATCAAGACGTTGACCTCATGCTGCGGGCGGTTCCAGTTTTCGGTAGAAAACGCATAGGCCGAAAGCACGTCGACGCCCAGGCGCACGCAGGCGGTAATGATCTCGCGCAGCGAGACGATACCCGCCTTGTGGCCCTCAGTGCGTGCAAGACCGCGCGACGTGGCCCAACGACCGTTGCCGTCCATGATGCACGAGATATGGTGCGGAATGTTATTGAGGTCAAGGTCGGAAAAACCGACGCCCGCAGGGGCGTCGGCAAAGTACTCGACCAGTTTATGCTCGTCGTATTGCACCTTAGATCTCCATGACCTCGGCTTCTTTTTCCTTCAGAAGCTCCTCGACCTTGGCGACATACTCATCGGTGTGCTTCTGGACCTTAGCCTGCTCGCGACGGACATCGTCCTCGGTGAGCTCCTCATCGCGCTCGAGCTTGTTGTTGAAGTCGCGACGGATGTTACGGATAGACACCTTGGCCTGCTCGGCGTACTCGCGGCACTCCTTGACGAGCTCGCGACGGCGCTCCTCGGTGGGAGCCGGGAACGGCAGACGAACCACGGTGCCATCGGAGTTGGGGGTAATACCCAGATCGGAAGCGCCGATGGCCTTGACGATAGCGTTGATGAGTGCCTTGTCCCACGGCTCGATGAGCAGCATGTGGGCCTCGGGGGTCTTGACGGCGGCAACCTGCGTGACCGGCGTGGGAACACCGTAATAATCGACGGTGATGTCGGACAGAATGTTGGCATTGGCGCGGCCGGTACGGACCTTGGAGAAGTTATGCTTGAGGGACTCGAGCGACTTGTCCATGTGGGCGGTGATGTTCTCTGCCATGCTTAATCCTCCTGATAGACGAGCGTGCCGACGGGCTCACCCGAAAGCGCGCGCTTGACGGTGTCCTCGCCATCGATGTTGAGGACCAAAATCGGCATACGGTTGTCCTGGCACAGTGCCGTAGCCGTGGAATCCATAACCTGCAGACCGCGGACGAGAACCTCGTGATAGGTAATCTTGTCAAAACGGACGGCATCAGCGCACTTGACGGGATCCTTGTCGTAGATGCCGTCAACCTTGGTGGCTTTAATCAGAATCTCGGCGCCGATCTCGCACGCACGAAGAGCCGCGGCGGTGTCGGTCGTAAAGTACGGATTGCCCGAACCGGCGGCAAAAATAACGACGTTGCCCTTGGAAAGGTGGTTGATGGCGCGACGGCGAATATAGGGCTCGCAGATCTCGTTCATCTGGATAGCGCTCATCACGCGGCAGGGAACATCGTTATGCTCGAAGGCATCCTGCAGGGCGAGCGCGTTCATAACGGTTGCCAGCATGCCCATGTAGTCGGCCTGAGCACGCTCCATGCCACCGGCAGCGCCTGCCATGCCGCGGAAAATATTGCCGCCGCCGACAACGACGCCGACCTCATGGCCAACGGCGAGCAGCTCCTTGACCTGCTTAGCAAGATGGTCGGTAACCTTGGGGTCGATGCCATATTGGCCGTCGCCCATCAGCGCTTCGCCGGAAAGCTTAAGAAGCACACGTTTATATCGGATGTCGGACAAAGCGATCCTCCTTTAGATTGAACTTTCAACATTCTATCAAAGGCTCTAAGAAGAGCCATGAAAAAGCAGGCTGTGAGTAAAACCCACAGCCTGCTCATTACCAGCTACAAGAGCTTATTTACTCGCCACGGACCAGACGGTCAAAGGCAACGACGGTAATGGTGTCGCCGAGCTCCTTGGAGACCTGCTCAGCGTACTTCTTGATGGTGAGGGAGCTGTCCTTGATGAACTCCTGCTCGGTGAGCACGGACTGCTTGTAGAACTTCTCCAGACGGCCGACAGCCATCTTCTCCTGGATAGCCTCGGGCTTGCCGGACTCGGCAGCCTGGGCCATGTAGATCTGCTTCTCGTGCTCGACGGTCTCGGCCGGAACCTGATCGCGGGTAGCGCAGATCGGGGCGACAGCGGCAACCTGAAGGGCAACGTCGTGAGCGAAGGTCTTGAAGGATTCAGCCTGAGCGGTCTCAGCCTTCTCGAAGGCGAACTCGACGAGGACGCCGATCTTACCACCCATGTGGATGTAAGAAGCGAGCGCGCCGTTCTCGGCCTTGCGGGCAGCGAAGCGGGAGATCTTCATGTTCTCGCCCATGATGTGAATCATCTCGGTGAGCTCGGAGGAAACGGTCTCCTCGCCCATCGGCTTCTCGAGCAGAGCGTCGACGTCAGCAGGCTCGGTGGTAGCGACAACCTCAGCGACCTTGGAAGCAAAGCCGGTGAACTTGGCGTTAGAGCCAACGAAGTCAGTCTCGCAGGAGAGCTCGAGCAGAGCGCCGGTCTTGCCATCCTCGGAGACGAACGCGGCGACAGCGCCCTCGTTGGTCTCACGGCCAGCCTTCTTGGCAGCCTTGGCAAGGCCGTTCTTACGCAGAACGTCGACAGCGGCGTCCATGTCGCCGTCAGCCTCGACGAGAGCCTTCTTGCACTCCATCATCGGGGAGTCGGTCATCTCGCGGAGCTGCTTGACCATAGCGGCGGTAATCTGGGCCATTGTGGTTCCTTTCAAAGAGATGAAAAAGAATTAACTAAGACTGATTTACTCGGCCTTGGGCTCAGCGGCCATCTCGGCCTCGGAGACCTGCTCCTTGCCGGAGCCAGCGAGGCAAGCGTCAGCCATGAGCTCGCACATAAGGGTGACAGCGGAGATAGCGTCATCGTTGCAGGGGATGCCGTACTCGACCTCGTCGGGATCGGAGTTGGTGTCGATCAGGGCGACGACGGGGATGTTCAGGCGCTGGGCCTCCTTGATGGCGTTCTCCTCGCGCTTGGTGTCGATGACGAAGAGAGCCTGGGGCAGACCCTTCATGTCGCGGGCGCCACCGAGGTTGGTCTGGAGCTTAGTGAGCTCCTTGCCGAGAACAGCCTGCTCCTTCTTGGGGAGCACTGCCATGCGGCCGTCCTCGACCATGGCCTCGAGCTCCTCCATGCGGTTGATGCGGGAGCGGATGGTGACGAAGTTGGTCAGCATACCGCCGAGCCAACGCTGGTTGATGTAAGGCATGTTGGCGCGCTCAGCAGCGTTCTTGACGGCCTCCTGAGCCTGCTTCTTGGTGCCGACGAACAGCACGTTGCCACCCTTGGCGACGTTCTTGACGAAGGTATAGGCCTGGTCGGCGTCGAGGATGGTCTGCTTGAGGTCGAGGATGTAGATGCCGTTGCGCTCACCGAAGATGAACGGCTTCATCTTGGGGTTCCAGCGACGGGTCTGGTGACCGAAGTGGCAGCCGGCCTCGAGCAGGGTGCGGATATTAATCTTGGTAGCCATGTTAAACCTCCTGTGGTTTGCCTCCGCGCGGGGTCATCCTCCAAAACCAACCCGGACATGTGCTACCAAAGCCCGGGCACCACGGTATGAAGTAGCCGCGCGTGCGTGATAAAAACATGTTGCCGTGAAGCAACCCGATGAATGATAGCAGGAATGCCTCTTCCTGCCAACCCGCAATCAAAACCACACACCTGAGTGCGGCGCGGGACGTGCCAGCCACTATTCGCCGCGGGGATGGGCTTGAGCCACAGCCCGCTTAAGCCGATCGGGTGTGAGATGCGTGTAGATCTGCGTCGTGGACAGGCTCGCATGACCTAGCAGCTCTTGAACCGAGCGCAGGTCCGCACCGCCCTCGAGCAAGTCGGTCGCAAAGGTATGGCGCATCGCATGCGGGGCGATGTCGGCCGGAATGCCGGCGAGCGTCGCCAGCGTATGGAACCGCCGCCGGAGCATCGCGGCGCTCATGCGATTGCCGCGCGCCGATATAAGCAGCGGATGCGGCCCGGTAGCGAGGTCGCGGCGCTTTGCCCGAGCGAGCAACTCCGGCCTCCCCTCTTCAATATAGAGACGCGTCACATCGAGCGCACGACGATACAGAGGAACGATGCGCTCCTTGCTTCCCTTGCCCCACAGGCGCAGCGTGCGCTCGGACCATGAGATGGATTCCACATTGAGCGCCGCAAGCTCTGAGATGCGGGCACCCGAGGCATAGAGCAACTCGAGCATCGCCGCATCGCGCAGTCCCGCGGGTGTTGAGGTATCAGGCGTCTTGAGCAGCGCCTCGACCTGCTGGGTCGTAAGGACGCCCGGCAGGTCACGCGGCAGCTTGGGCGACGCGATCGCCGAGACCGCATCGCCCTCGACAATCCCCTCGGCAGCCATCCAGCGATAGAGAGATCGAATAGCCGACAGGTGCGCCGCAAGCGTTCGGGGAGCCACCTGCTCACGCGAAAGCTCGGCAAGATAGCGACGAATGGTGCGCACGTCGGCAGCGAAAGCATCAATATCCTCGCGCTCGCACCAGGCAGCAAAGCGCTCTAGCCTCGAGCCATAGGCCGTCACCGTGTTGGGAGAAAGCCCCTCGACGCGTGCGATATAGGCGATAAAAGAGTCGACGGTGTCGTACAGGTCAAAGGCTATGACCGGTCGCCTCCAAACAAGTCGGAACGCGTGGCCAAGTAGGCATCGAGGGCCTCGAGCGCACGGTCCGCATAGGCCTGATAGCGGTCGCGCTTGCTGCGGCGCTTACCGTCCTCGAGTGGCGGCACCAGGCCAAAGTTGACATGCATAGGCTGATAGCCCACGGTGGCAGGATCGGTCGCATAGCCCACGAGCGCACCCAGGGCGCCCACACGCGGCAACTCGACGCCCGCGGCACCGATAGCCTCGGCATAGGTGTTGAGCGCCGCGAGCAGACCTGTCGCCACGGCTTCCATGTACCCCTCGGTGCCGGTGATCTGACCGGCCAGGCGCACGCCGGTACCGGGCACGGCAAAGGTGCTATCGAGCACGTGAGGGGCGTCGACAAAGGTATTGCGGTGCATGACACCGTAGCGGAAGAACTCAGCGTTCTCCAGGCCCGGCACCATATGGAAGACGCGCTTCTGCTCGCCAAAGGTCAAGTTGGTCTGGAAGCCCACCAGGTTATAGGCGGTCTTCTCCTTGTTCTCGGCACGCAGCTGAATCGCTGCCCAGGGGCGACGTCCGGTACGCGGGTCGGTGAGGCCAACGGGCTTCATGGCGCCAAAGCGAATAGCGTCCTTGCCGGTGCGTGCAACCTCCTCGGCAGGCTGGCAGGCCTGGAACAGATCGCCGCCCTCAAAGTCTTTGAGCACCACGCGGTCGGCCGTGGTAAGCGCCTCGATAAAGGCCTCGTACTCCTCCTTGTTGAGCGGAGCGTTGAGATAGTCGCCGCTCCCCTGCTCCTCGTAGCGCGACTGCGAGAACAGCACGTCCATATCGAGCGTGGAGGCATCGACGATCGGCGCCGCCGCATCAAAGAATGCCAGGGCATCGCCACCGACGAGCTTCATAACCTCTTCGCTCAGCGCCGGTGAACACAGCGGGCCCGCGGCAATGACCACGTGACCCTCGGGAATCTGTGTGACCTCACCGTGCACGACCTCGATATTGGGACGGGCGGCAACCTCGGCCTCGACAAGCTCGGAAAACTTGACGCGGTCGACCGCCAAGGCACCACCGGCGGGAACAGCGGCGCGATGGGCGCAATCGAGCAGGACTGAACCCATGCGCTCAAGCTCGGCCTTCAGCAAACCAGCCGCAGAATCCGGACGGGTCGACTTAAACGAATTGGAGCAGACGAGCTCTGCCAGGTGATCGGTATGGTGGGCCGGGGAGCTCACCTGGGGGCGCATCTCGCACAGCTTTACGGCAAACCCGCGGTCTACCAGCTGGATCGCGCACTCCGAACCCGCCAGACCGCCACCGATAACCGTCACCTGATCGAACTGCATCTGCAAACACCTTTCTAATCGACACGTTTTCCATTGTGACCGAAGGGCGTCTGGGCGTGAAGGGCAAACTTGGAGGGCGCATACCTTCCATCCATCATGCGCTCGATAAGGCCCTCGAGTTCAAGCGAACCCAAGAGTTTGAGTACGCCGACAGCATCGAGTGAGACGAGCGCCGCGATGTCGTCGACCTTGAGCGGAGAGGCGATGAGCGCATGCATCACGGTCTGCTGTGTTGGATTCAGGTCGGCAATGCCGGGAGCATCGGGGCGCGAGTAGCGCAGGGTGCCGTATATGCGAGAGATAGCCATCTCGATGGACTCCTCGTCGACAATGCAGCAGGCACCGTTCGCAATGAGGTAATTCGTGCCACGCGACTCGGGCGATAGGATCGACCCCGGCACGGCAAGAAGTTCGCGCCCCAAATCCATAGCAGCCTCAGCTGTAGAAAACGTCCCGGAAGGCATACCCGCCTCGGATACAAAGAGGGCTTGCGACAGGGCCGCGATCACGCGATTGCGGCGCGGAAAGGCAAACTTGCGCGGACCCATGCCCCACGGAGAGATCGACACGACCGCGCCGCCCGTATCGAGCGTGCGCGTAATAAGCCCCGCGCTCGAACGCGGGTAGACCACGTCGGCGCCCGTCCCCAGCACCACGACGTGTTTGCCGCCGGCGTTGACCGCAGCCCAACCCGAGGCCTGGTCACAACCAACCGCGCCGCCCGAAACTACCGTCACTCCCGCCTCAACCGCCACCTTTGCCGCAAGCTCTGCCACGGCAAGACCATACGGCGAGGCCTTGCGCGCGCCGATGATGGAGAGCGCGGGTGTCGAAAGCACCTCGGGATTGCCGCGCACATAAAGCGTCTGGGGTACATCAGAAAGCTCCAAAACGGTCTCGGGATACAACGCATCACCTGGATGCAGCTCAAAGGTCCCCTCGGCCATCATTGGTCCCTCCTTCCCTGGTACATCGCCGCCTCGAGCACGTGATCCTGCGTCACTTGCTCGCTCTCGGCGACGTCTGCAATCGTGCGCGCAATGCGAACCAGGCGCACGATGCCGCGGCCCGTGAGATGCGTGCGTTTGGACAGACCGAGCACACACTTCTCCGCCGCATCATCGAGCTCAAAGGTCGAAACGACGCCGTCAATGGACCGTGTCTCGTCATCCTCGGCCTCGGCATCCGCATCGTCCATACGGGACTCGCGCCAGGCGCGAAAGGCGCGACCGCGCACAACGTAGTCACGTAACTCGGCCGACGACATACCCTCCGCGCCCTCGATAATCACCTGAGGGTCGGGACGGGTCACATCGATCATCATGTCGATACGGTCGGCCAAAGGACCGCGCAGTTTAGACCGATAGCGCTCGACCATCGCCGCCGAGCAGCGACACGGTACCTCGCGATCGCCCAAAAAGCCGCAGGGGCAGGGATTGCTCGCAGCCAGCAGCTGAAAGCGCGACGGGAAGGAAAAAGCCCCGTCGACGCGTACGATCCTGACGTAGCCGCGTTCGATAGGCTGACGCAGCGTCTGCAGCACACCCGTGGGAAACTCGGCAAGCTCGTCCAAAAATAGCACGCCGCCATGAGCAAGGCTGATCTCACCCGGGTGCACCGGGCGTCCGCCGCCGATAAGGCCTGCGGTCGAAATACTGTGATGGGGACTGCGGAAGGGCCGGTGCCCCGCCAACAAGCCATCAATGTTCTCGCCCAAAACCGAATGGATGCACAGCGCCTCCTGTTGATCCTCGACGGAAAGCTCGGGCAGGATGCCGGTCATACGGCGTGCGAGCATCGTCTTGCCCGATCCCGGGGACCCAATCATGAGCAAGCCGAGTTCTCCTGCCGCCGCAAGCGCCATGCCGCGTTTAGCGACTTCCTGCCCCAGCACGTCTGCATAGTCGAGCTCGGGCTCAAAGGTCGCCTCGACACCCTCGGAATCCAAGTAGTGCCGTGCGGCATCGCCCATGCCGTGAGCAAGCTGAGACAGATGGTCGATAAAGCCGCAATCCACGCCCGCGAGTGGCACATGCTGGTCGGACCTGCCGGCGATAAAAGACAGCCCCATGTCGCGAGCCAATAGCTGAAACGCCACCTCGCCTTTGACAGGAAGCACCGTGCCGTCCAAGCCGAGCTCGCCGGCGATAAGACAACGATCGAGGTTGTCGCGGGGAATCTGCCCATCGGCCGCCAATACCGCGATGGCGATGGGCAGATCAAAGCCGCTACCGGTCTTGCGAATATCGCCGGGCGCCAGATTGACCGTAATGCCCGAGCGCGGGATCTCAAAGCCGGCCGAGCGCATCGCACAGCGAATACGACCACGTGACTCCATCACCTCCATACTCGGGATGCCGAGCATCTGAATGCCCGGAACGCCGCCGGCAAGCGAGACCTCGACCGTGACGTGAATCGCCTCGACACCGCGGATGCAGGCCGCGTGAACGGCAAACGTCTCGAACGCCATCACGACACCTGCCAATCGAACGCGTTGTACTGATGCTCGATCTCGGCGATATGCCCGCCGCGAATGGTGACACCCACTGCATCGAAGCGGATCGCCTTGAGCGGATAGTGCTCCATGAGATAGCAACTTGCGATACGGCGATACCGACGCTGCTTTTGGGCATCCACGGCCTCCTCGGGAAAGACCCGCGTGGTGCAATCCAGGGCGACGCGCCTGGTCTTGACCTCGGCCATCACCACGACATCGTCAAGCTCATCGAGCAGCACCAGATCGGCTTCGCCCTCGGTGCAACGATAACCCTGCTCCAGCAAGGTGTAGCCGCGCTCGTTAAAGTAGTCGATGGTGATCAGCTCGCCCAGCATGCCCAGCTCACGGGGACTGAGTCCCTTGATAAACTCGGGCGTCATCGCCCCGCAGTCGAGCTCGCCGTTTTCCCAACGCTCCTTGAGCTGCTGCGTCTTGCTCTTTTTGCTTGCGGCACTCATGGGGTCTCCTTTCCCGCACACTGCATTGCCCCGATGATGAGGGCACCTTTCATGCGGGTAAGTACAGGAAGCAAACCAAAAGCTGACCAAATGCCGTCAAAAAACGGGCCGTACGCAGCAATGGTGTTGCATACGGCCCGCTACCAGCAGGTTTATAAAACCCCAGAGGTCCCTGTCTCCACAATTGGCCTAGAAAAGGCGCTCAGTCTGCAGAAAGTTTCCGCAAAAGCTCACGCGGTGCAGCGGACAAAGTCCATGTTTGCGAATGGCCTCGATATGCTCGGGGCTTGCATAGCCCTTCGACTCGGCCAGATGGTACTCGGGGTACTCGGCGTCGTACTCGACCATCATCTCGTCACGCGTGACCTTGGCCATGATGGACGCCGCGGCGATGCAGGCGATCTTGGCATCGCCCTTCACCACATCGCGCTCGTTAGGAACGGCGCCCAAGGGGTTGCCATCCATAAGCACGCAATCGGGCTCGAGCCCTGTATCGGCCACGGCGCCTGCAACGGCGGTACGGATAGCACGGGCCATGCCCATCTCATCGATATCCTTAGGCGCGATATGGCAAAAACCGATCGCCGTCGCCACCTCGGCAATCTTCACTGAGAGCAACTCGCGGCGCGCCGGCGTGAGCTTTTTGGAATCGTTGATGCCCCAGACGCGCGGCTCCATAGGAAGGCAGACAGCGCATACCGTCAAAGGACCGGCCACCGATCCGCGACCCACCTCGTCGACACCAACGACCACCCCATCGCCGCCAAGCTCATGCATAAGCTCGTACATGTCATTGACGCGCTCGCGCTCGGCAAGCTCTTTGGCATGGCGTTTGAGGGCGCGTTCGCAAGCCTTGATCACCTGCTGGCGCGGATCCTCGCGATAATGCTCCACGAGGGCGGGAATCTCCTCAAACGTAGCGCTCGCCAGCTCGCCAGCAACTTGCGATGCCGAAACCGAGCTCGTCATATTGGCCATACCAGGCCCTCCTTGCATGCAAATCGGATAAAAAGAAGGGCCACCCGAAGGTGACCCTTACGTCCAAACGAGTGGACAGACGCTGCGATCTTCTTAGCGCTTCTCGGGGATGCGAGCAGCCTTGCCCACCTTGTCGCGGAGGTAGTACAGCTTGGCGCGACGGACGCGACCATGACGAACGACCTCGAGCTTGGCGATCTTGGGGCTGTGAAGCGGGAAGGTACGCTCAACACCGACACCGAAGGACATCTTGCGGACGGTGAAGGTCTCGCGGGCACCGGCGCCGGCCATGCGGATGACGTCGCCCTGGAAGACCTGGATGCGCTCGCGGTCGCCTTCCTTAATGCGGTAGTGAACCTTGACGTTGTCGGCGACGCGAACCTGAGGAATGTCCTCGCGGATCTGCTGACGCTCGATTGCGCGGATGTAATCCATGTGCAATTCCTTACTCTTCTAGAGGTGCCGTACCACCTTGGCCGGCACGTAGTTGAACAAACGTATTCAAGTATACACGCGCGGGTTTCTGCTGCAAGAACAATTTTTTACGCAGACAAAAAGACAAAACCCGCACATGATAAACGCCAGCCTCACGAATGAGACGGGCGGCATGAAGGGGGCTACGCTAGGCGTCTAAACCCAAAACGTTAGGCGGAACGCTTGGCCTCGAGCTTGGCCTGAGCGGCAGCCAGGCGTGCGAGGGGCACGCGGTAGGGCGAGCAGGACACGTAGTCCACGTCGGCCACGTTAAACAGGCCTTTGATGGACTTGGGGTCGCCGCCGTGCTCGCCGCACACGCCAAAGTGCATGTCGGGGTTGGTGGCGCGACCCTTCTCGACGGCCATACGCACCAGCTCGAGCACCGCTGTGTCGATGGTCTCGAAGGGATTGTCCTTCAAGATCTTCTTATGCATGTACAGCGGGATGAACTTAGCCTCGGCGTCATCACGCGAGAAACCGAAGGTCGTCTGGGTGAGGTCGTTGGTGCCAAAGCAGAAGAAGTCTGCGTGATGGGCGATCTCATCAGCGACCATGCAGGCGCGCGGCAGCTCGAGCATCGTGCCCACGGGAATATTGAGCTCGACGCCCTCTTCGTCGGAAACCTCGGCGATCACGCGCTCGATAACCTCGCGGGTCTGAACATGCTCGGCCGTAATGGAAACGAGCGGGACCATAATCTCGGGACGCGGATCGACGCCCTCCTTGATGAGGCGAGCGGCAGCCGTGGCGACGGAGCGGACCTGCATGAGCGGCAGATCGCTAAAGACGATGGACAGGCGCACGCCGCGTAGGCCGAGCATCGGGTTGGACTCGACCATGCCGTCGATACGACGCAGGCGGGCGCGCAGGACGGCAAGCTCTTCCTCGCTGGCGCCAGCGGCTTCCTTCTTGGTGATGGCGACCTCGAGCTCGCGAGGATTATCCAGGAACTCATGAAGCGGCGGATCGAGCAGGCGGACGACCACATCGCGACCGGACATGGTCTTGAACATCGCCAGGAAGTCCTCGGTCTGAACCTTGAGCAGGTCGGCCAGGGCCTGCTGCTTCACGGCCTCATCGTCAGACAGGATAAAGCTCTGGATGATGTTCTTGCGGTCGCCCAGGAACATGTGCTCGGTGCGGCACAGGCCGATGGCCTCGGCGCCAAACTCGAGCGCGAGCGCGGCATCCTCGGGGTTGTCGGCATTAACGCGCACATGGTTGGCATGGCCACCGGTCTCGTCCAGGCGAATCTCGTCGGCCCAGGATAGGATGGTGTCCAGATCGCCGGTGAGCTCGGCGGAGACCAGGTCAACGGCGCCGTCGACGACGATACCCTGGGTGCCGTCGATGGAGATAACGTCGCCCTCGTGCAGCACGCGGTCGCTGCCCTCGATGCGCACGACCTTCTCGGCGGCGTCGATATGGAAGCGCTCAACGCCACAGACGCAGGGCGTACCCATGCCGCGGGCGATAACGGCGGCATGGCTCGTCTTGCCACCGTGGCTGGTCAGGATGCCCTCGGCGGCTACCATGCCCTTCAGGTCATCGGGGTTGGTCTCCCAGCGAACCAGAATGACCTTGTGGCCCTCGTTGGCGCGCGCGACGGCGTCGTCGCTCGAGAACACGACCTCGCCCACGGCGGCACCGGGGCTGGCGTTCAGACCGCTGGCCAGCGTCTCGTACTTCTTGGAGGCGTCAAACTGCGGGTGCAGGAGTTGGTCGAGCTGCGCGGGATCGATGCGGCTCACGGCCTCCTCGCGGGTGATCAGGCCCTCCTCGACCATTTCGATAGCGATGCGCAGGGCGGCGGTGGCGGTGCGCTTGCCCACGCGGGTCTGGAGCATCCAGAGCTTGCCCTGCTCGATGGTGAACTCGATATCGCACATATCGCGATAATGATCCTCGAGCGTCAGGAACACGCGCTCGAGCTCCTCACCTGCGGACTCGAGGCCCGGGGTGGTCTTGAGGTCGGCGATAGGCTCGGTGTTGCGGATACCGGCGACGACGTCCTCGCCCTGAGCATTAACCAAAAAGTCACCGTAGAACTCCTTGGTGCCGTCGGCCGGATTACGCGTAAAGGCGACGCCTGTCGCAGAGGTCTCGCCCTTGTTGCCAAAGGCCATGGCCTGCACGTTGACGGCGGTGCCGAGGTCGTCGGAAATGCCATGCTGCTTGCGGTAGATGCAGGCACGCTCGTTCATCCAGCTGCCAAAGACGGCCTGAATTGCAAGGCGTAGCTGAAGCTCCGGGTCGTGCGGGAAAACGGGCTTGCCGTCAGCGACCTCGAGCTCGGGATACAGGGAGGCATCGACGTTCTCGGAGAAGATGCCCTTAAAGGTCTCGACGAGTTCCTGCAGGTCCTCGGCCGAAAGCTCGGAATCGATGCGAACGCCGGCGACCAGACGGGCCTGGGTCAGGGCGTTCTCGAACAGGTCGGCGTCAACGCCCATGACGACATTGGAAAACATCTGGATAAAGCGGCGGTAGCTATCCCAGGCAAAACGCGGGTTCTGCGTCTGCGCGATGAGGCCCTGGACGGAATCGTTATTGAGGCCCAAGTTGAGGACCGTGTCCATCATGCCGGGCATGGAGAACGGAGCGCCCGAACGAACCGACACGAGCAGCGGGTCGTTGGCGTCACCGAGCTTCTTGCCGCAGCGGGCCTCGAGGTCCGCCTCGGCAGCAACGATCTCATCGAGTGCGTCTTCGGGCCAGACGTTGCCGGCACCGGAGTACTCGACACAGGTCTGGCAGGTAATGGTAAAGCCACCGGGAACCGGCAGGCCGATACGACTCATCTCGGCAAGGTTAGCGCCCTTGCCACCAAGCACGAAGTTCATGGACTTGTCTCCCTCGGTGACACAGGTGCCCTGGGCGTCGGTTCCAAAACGGTAAACCCTCTTGCAATCGCTCACGATACTTCCCCTTCCATGCGCTCTCGCGCACGACCGTGGTGACGAATCGACCCGCCGGATGCGGGCCGTGAGGGTACTATACGGCGGGCATTGAGCGGGCTTGCGCAGAGGACGCGGGGGTTGGTAAACGTGGTAAATATGGCGGTAAACGGTAGGTAAAGGTGGTCACCTTATGAAGATACCACTACAAGAAAATACAGGTCAGATGCAATGTATTTGCTAAATCGCTTTACCATAAGTAGCTAATTTGGGACGGGGCTTTTTTAGCTGCCCCCGTCGGCAATCGGCCAAAAAGCTCGCGGCCTCAGTCGGGGTAGCTAAAAAAGCCCCGTCCCAAATTAGCTACTTTTGTTGGGCTCGACGGGCGGCGCGGCGGGCACGGGCTTCTTGGATTTCCTCCAAGTGGCTAATGATCTCGGCAGCGCTTTCTTCGATGGCCTTGCCGTCGGTACGCACCACAAAGCAGCCTAGGCGCTTCATGAGCGCACGGGCTTCCTCGAGCTCGCTGTGCACGCTCTCGGGCTCGGCATAGGAGCCGGCAACGGCACGAGCGTAGTCATCGCCCAAGCGGCTATCGCGAATTTCGGAAATCACATCGACGGTCGAAATCAGGCCGAACAGGCGCATCGGGTCGACCTCGTAAATCGACTTGGGCGGCTCCATGCCATGCGCCAGTGGGACATTGGCGACCTTGTAGCCCTGATAGGCCAAATACATCGACAGCGGCGTCTTGGACGTACGCGATACGCCCAGCAGCACGATATCGGCTCCCGACAGATCGTCGCAGCCGCGCCCGTCATCGTGCTCAACGAAATACTCCATGGCCTCGATGCGATGGAAATAGCGGTCATCGGTCTTGTGAATCACACCCGCGACGCCCTTGGGCGGCACACCGATGAGCGACGACAGCACGGCAAGCGTCGGGCCAATCAGGTCGACCGAACGAATATGCAGCATGCCCAGGTAATCGAGCACGCGGGCGCGAAGCGCCGGATCGACAATGGTGTGGAACACGGCAATATCGCGATGGTCGGCATCGACGCGCGGGCCCACAAACGACTCCACCTGCTCCACCGAGGTCACCTTGGGCAGGCGCAAGAGAAGAAAAGCCCCTTCATCAAATTGCCCGGACGCCGCAAGCACCACCTCACAAGCGGTATCACCGAGCGAGTCGGAGATAACGATAACGGTGGGACGAGCGGTGACCGGGCAATCCATGCGGGGCTCCTTTAGCGCTTATGCGCAGGCTGGCTTACTTTTTGCGGGCAAGCTCACCGATGTTGGCGATGCCGGAGAAAACGGCCTCGAAGCGGTTGAGCAGCTTAAGGCGATTATCGCGGAGCTGCTCGTCCTTGTCCATGACCATGACCTCATCGAAGAAGCGGTCGATGGGCGCGCGCAGGGCGGCAAGGGCGGCAAATGCGGCCGGGTAATCCTCGGCAGCAAGGGCGGCATCGACAGCGGTCTGAGCAGCCTCGGAGGCATCGGCAAGCGCGAGCTCGACCTCGCCCATCAGGCCGCGGTCGTACTCCGCACCCAGCTCGGGCTTGGAGATGTGTGCGGCGCGGGCATAGGCGGTCGCAAGGTTGTCGAACGTCTCGGCGTCGTTCTTGCGGGCCTCGTCGAGGGCGGCGCAGCGGGCGAAGAAGACGGACGGGGCGATGATGTGCACCGCGGAGACGGCGGCAACGGTATCGGCCGGGATCTTTTCGTCGCGGGCCATGCTCACCAGGCGGCCATGGAAGAAGTCGCGAACCTGCTGGGCGACCTTGGCGGCGTCGAACTCAATGCCCTGCTCGCTATAGAGCTCGAGGGCGAAGTCGATGAGCGACGTGGGGTCGATCGGCAGACGGTCGCGCAGGATGTTGATGATGCCGATAGCGGCACGACGCAGCGCGTAGGGGTCGGAGGAGCCGGTCGGGGGCTCGCCAATGGCAAAGATACCGGCGATGGTATCGAGCTTGTCGGCGCAGGCCACGATGCAGCCAGCGGTGCCCTCGGGCAGCTCGTCACCGGCAAAGCGGGGACGATAATGATCGCGAATGGCGTGGGCAACCTCGTCGTTCTCCCCCATAGCGGTGGCGTAGTAACCGCCCATCACGCCCTGCTGGCTCGTGAACTCGACGACGGCGTTGGATACCAAGTCGGCCTTGCACAGGTGCGCGGCGCGAGCGGCATCGGCGGCCAGGTGGGCGCCCAGATGGGCCTCGCGAGCGATGGCAAGCGCGAGTTGCTCAATGCGCTCGGACTTGGCGAGCACGCTACCGAGCTTCTCCTGGAAGGCAACCTTGGCCAGACGCTCACGGAACTCGTCGAGGGAGATCTTCAGGTCCTCCTCGTAGAAGAACTTTGCGTCGTCCAGACGGGCGCGCACGACGCGCTCGTTGCCGTCGATCACGCGCTCGGCGTTCTCGGGCTTGCTGTTGGAGACGACCACGAACTCACGCGTGAGCTTGCCCTCGCCGTCATAGATCGGGAAGTAACGCTGGTTGGTGAGCATGGACTCGCAGATGATCTCGTGCGGGACCTTGAGGAACTCCTCATCGAAGGTACCGACGAGCACCGTCGGCCACTCGCAGAGGTTAATGACCTCCTCGAAGACCTTCTTGGGCGTGTCGACATGACAGCCGGGGCGAGCGGCCTCGACCTCGGCGATGCCGGCAAGGATGGCCTCGCGACGACGCTCGGCAGAAAGCACGCCGGCGTCCTCGAGCACCTGCTCATAAACAGCGGGGCTGGCAACAACATGGTCGCCAGGGCCAAGTACGCGATGACCGCGCGTGGTGTTGCCGCTCGTCACGTCGGCAAACGACACGGGCACAACATCCTCGCCCAAAAGGCAGCAGATCCAGCGGACCGGACGAACAAAGGTCGCATGCTCGTGACCCCAGCGCTGGCTGCGGTAGTTGGGCCACTGCAGGCCGGCGATGGTCTTCTCGCACAGAGCGGTCAGAATCGGCGTAGCCGGTGCGGAGGGAATGTTCTTCTCGGCGAACACATACTCGCGACCGTCAGTGTCCTCGCGACGGACCAGGTCCTCGGCAGCCACACCGCACTTGCGGGCAAAGCCCTGGGCGGCCTTGGTGGCGTTACCGTCAGCGTCGAAGGCAATGTTGGCCGCGGGGCCACGCTTGACCTCATGGACTTCATCGGTCGCGGTGGCGACGTTAGCCACGAGCGCAGCCAGGCGGCGCGGGCTCGAGATCACACGGACCTCGCCGTGGGCCAGACCGGCCTCGTCGAGACCCTTGGCAATCATGGAGCCAAGCTGCTTGACGGCATTGTTCAGCGGCGCGGAGGGCATCTCCTCCGTACCGATCTCAAACAGGAAATCCTTAGCGTCTGCCATGGCTTACGCCACCTCGCCTTCCTGGTCGGCATTCTCGTTGACTCCGGCGACCTCGGCCATGTAGGCCTCGCAGCACGCCTTGGCGACGGCGCGGACGCGCAGGATGTAGTTGGCACGCTCGACCGCGGACAGGGCGCCGCGAGCATCGAGCAGGTTGAAAGCGTGGCTGCACTTCATGACGCAGTCATATGCCGGCAGCGGCAGCTTGCGCTCCAGGCAGGAATGGCACTCGGCCTCGTAGTCGTCAAACTTCTGACGCATCATCTCGACGTTGGCGACCTCAAAGTTATAGGCACTGAACTCGCGCTCGTTCTCGAGGAACACGTCGCCGTAGGTCATGGGCGTGCCGTCGGGCAGGTAGCTCCACACCAGGTCGTAGACCGAGTTGACGCCCTGGGCGTACATGGCGATACGCTCCAGGCCGTAGGTAATCTCAACGGGCACGGGGTCGACCTCGATGCCTCCCACCTGCTGGAAGTACGTAAACTGCGTGACCTCCATGCCATTGAGCCAGACCTCCCAGCCAAGGCCCCAGGCGCCAAGGGTCGGGCTCTCCCAGTCATCCTCGACAAAGCGGACGTCATGGTCGTTGGGATCCAGACCGATAGCGGCAAGAGACCCCAGGTAGAGCTCCTGGGCGTTAACCGGAGAAGGCTTGATGAGCACCTGGAACTGATAGTAGTGCTGCATGCGGTTGGGGTTCTCGCCGTAGCGGCCGTCGGCGGGACGGCGGCAGGGCTGCGCATAGCAGGTGCGCCACTCGGCGGGACCGAGCGAGCGCAGCGTGGTCGCGGTATGGAAGGTACCGGCACCGACCTCGGAGTCATAGGGCTGCATAATGACGCAGCCCTGCTCGCCCCAGTACTGCTGGAGGCGCAGGATGATGTCTTGGAAGGAAAGCGATGAAGCGTTCATGCCTCTAATATCCCCTCGTCGAAACGATTACACGGTTAGGTACTGTACTATAGCGGTTTTTAGTCGATAGCGCCGATGCGGTTGAGCGGCCAGTAGCGCACAAGCGCCACAGCGATCAAATCAGAGCGATCGACGGGACCAAAGTAGCGTGAGTCGGCAGAGTTTTCGCGGTTGTCGCCCATCACCCACACGCACCCGTCGGGAACGGTGTAGGGATAGCTTACCTGAGCACCGGGCGCTTGGACCGAAAGTGGCCAGCTCATGCCCGTCGTATAGTCCTCGTCGAGCGCCTGGCCGTCAACGATCACCTTGCCGTCCTGCAGGTCGACCGTCTGGCCGGCCGTGGCAATAACGCGCTTGACAAGAACATCATGCTCGGAGGTGCCATCGGGGTTGTGAAACACCACGATGTCGTCCTGCTTGACGGGCTGACCGAGCTCGAGGCTCACCTTTTGTGCCAGGATCTGGTCGCCAATCTCGATCGTGGACTCCATGGAGCCGGTGGGCACCACAAAGGGCTCGACCACAAACGAGCGAATCAAGAAGGTGGCGACCAGTGCGATCGCGATGACCGCGATCCACTCAAAAGCGCCCCTCAACGCGGAATGCTGCGATGGAACCATTCTCACTCCTCGCTCTGCGAATACGAAGCGTCCAGAATCTCCTGCGCGTAAGCACGCTCCTCGGGCGTGAGCCGCGCTGTCTCAATCAGATCGGGACGCCAACGACAGGTGCGCTCGATGGCGTTCTTACGACGCCAAGCGTCAACTTTGGCGTGATCGCCACTCACGAGCACAGGAGGCACGCCCTCGCCGTTGAACTCGGCAGGACGAGTGTACTGCGCGTACTCGAGCAGTCCTCCGTCCTCGGCGGTCGAGAACGACTCGTCCACGTTGCTCATCTCGTCGCCCAAGGCGCCGGGGATGAGGCGTACGACGGCATCGGCAACGACCATGGCAGGCAGCTCGCCGCCCGTAAGCACGTAGTCGCCGATCGACAGACGCTCATCGGCATACGCATACGCACGCTCGTCGACGCCCTCGTAGCGACTGCACACAAACAACAGGCGCTCACTTTTGAGCAGGCGCTCGGCCACATGCTGCGTAAAGGGCTCGCCACAGGGGGTAAAGAACACCACAGTAGGCTTGGGACCCTCTGCGCTAATGGCCTCGATGGCCTCTGCGATAGGCTCGACCTTCATGAGCATGCCCTGCCCGCCGCCGTACGGCTCGTCATCGACGGTACGATGGCGGTCGTGCGTCCAGTCGCGCAGGTTATACGCCTTAAAATCAAAAAGGCCGGCCTTGCGGGCGCGGCCCAAAATCGACGTGGACATGACGGGCTCAAACATCTCGGGAAAGACCGAAAGGGTCTCGATCAGCATGTTGTCCTCCCTACTTGTCCATATCGATCAGGCCGTCCATAACGTGGACGGAAATTGTTCCTGTGTCGGGAAGATCGAGCACGACCTGCTCGATCACGGGAATCAGTACCTCGCCGTACCGATCACCCTCGACAACCCAAACATCGTTAGCGGGCGTCGACATAATCTCGACGATCGTGCCGAGCGAACCGAAGCGCTCGTCGACCACCTCGCGACCCATCAGGTCGGTATAGGCAGCGTCGAGCGAATCGAGCTCAAAGTCGTCACGATTTGCCAGCACATAGCATCCCGTGATGCCCTCGGCGGCCGTCAAGTCGTCAATGCCCTCAAACGAGACCAGATCGCCATCGCCCGTATCGGTGACGGACACGACCGTGCAAAAGCGGTCGCGCTTGAGCGCCGGCGGCGTCAGGGCGACGCGCATACCCGGCTCTAATACAGAAGGAAGCCCCCGCAGCGGCTGCGCGAGGACCTCCCCCTTCCTTCCGTGCGGCTTGACCACACGGGCGATGTTTTTGTACTGGGACCTCAAGGTCCTAGCCCAGAACCTCTACCTCGACAGCAGTGTCGAGGCGAGCGGCCAGTGCACGGGCGAGCGTGCGAATGGCCTTGATGGTACGGCCACGACGGCCGATGACCTTAGCGACGTCATCCTCGGCGACCGAAACCTCAATCGTAGAGGCGTCGTCACCATCGATGACCTCAAGGCTCACGGAATCCGGGTCGTCGACGATCTGAACAACGAGATATTCGACGAGATCGGCGATGCGATCTGAGAGCATTGCCTCACCCTCGAGCTGTGCAGCGTCAACCTCAGGCACGATTTACTCCTCGGCGCCCTCAGCGGCCTCAGCGGCAGCCTTAGCGGCCTCGGCCTCTTTGGCGAGCTGCTTCTTGGACTTCTTGACGACGGTCTCGGTCTTCTCGCCCTCGTTGGCGGCCTTGACCAGAGCGGCGACGGCGTCGGTGAGCTGAGCGCCCTTGGACTGCCAGTCAGCGATCTTCTCGAGGTCGAGGTTGATGGTCTTGGGGGCGGTCATCGGGTTGTAGCGGCCAACCTCCTCGATGATACGACCGTCACGCGGGGCGCGGGAATCGGCGACGACGACACGGTAGTACGGACGCTTCTTAGCGCCGTGACGAGCAAGGCGAATCTTGACTGCCAAAGGAAACTCCTCCAACCAAGCAGCTTTAGGCTGCAACTACAAACAAACAGTTGAACATAATACGCCATCGACGCGGGCAGGTGAAGTCCGTGAGACCAACTTCTTCGGTGTAGTCGAGGGCAAATCCATATCTTAGACAAGAATTCGCGATTTGCAAGCGCATCCACGCACCCCACATGAGCTGCGCGGTATACTCATGACATGGAAAGACGCGAACATATATACGGTTATGAGGATGCTGCGGGCGTTACGCCGCCGCCCTGGACGGGTCCGGCGGTGGGCCTGATGGACCTCGATGCATTTTTTGCGAGCGTGGAGATGCTCGATCATCCCGAATGGCGCGGAAAGCCGCTCATCGTGGGCGGAGACGCCGAGTCGCGCGGCGTCGTGTCCACGTGTTCGTACGAGGCGCGTCGCTTTGGCGTGCATTCTGCCATGGCCTCGGCCGAGGCGCGGCGCCTGTGCCCGCAGGCCATTTGGACGCACGGACACTTTGATCGCTACCGCGAGGTGAGCGCGCAGGTCATGGCGATCCTTGCCGATGAGACACCGCGCGTGGAGCGTGTGTCCATCGACGAGGCCTTTATCGATATCACACCGGGTCGCTTTGCGCCCGAAGACCCGCTGCTGGTTGCGCGGCGTATAAGCGACCGCGTGGCAGCGCTGGGAGTGACCTGCTCCATTGGCGTGGGCTGCAACAAGACGGTCGCAAAGATCGCAAGCGAGCGGGATAAGCCGTTTGGGCTGACCATCGTGCGCCCCGGAACCGAGCAGCGCTTTTTGGCCGCGCTGCCGGTATCTGCCATGAGCGGCATCGGGCGCTCGGCCGAGGAGCGACTGCGCCGCATGCGCATCTACACCCTCGGCGAGCTATCACGTGCACCGGAATCCACCTTGGCCTCTATTTTTGGCGTCAACGGCGAACGCATGCGCCAGCGTGCGCTGGGACTCGAAATCTCCGAAGTCACGAGTCTCGATGAGGAGCGTGAGGTCAAGTCGGTCAGTAATGAACGCACCTTTGCGAAAGATTTGACTGAGCGTGGGGATATTGAGGCGGCGATTGCGCTGCTGGGTGAGTCGGTGGGACGCCGTCTGCGCCGTCAGGGGCTGACGGGTGCCACGGTAACGCTCAAGCTCAAGTATTCGTATGGAAGCGGGCGTACGGCACAGCGCCGGCTGCCTCATCCAACCGACGATGAGAACATCTTCGTGGCGGTTGCACTCGAACTGCTCGACAACATCTGGCAAGAAGGCATGCATGTTCGCTTAGCCGGCATCGGCATGAGCGACTTCGACCACCAAGGCGGCATCCAGACTGACCTGTTCTGCGAGATCGATGACCGCGGAGCCCAATCCAGCGACCGCCGCGACCTCTCCGTCGCCATCGACGCCGTCCGAGACAAATTCGGCGACACCGCCCTATCCTTCGGCCGCCAATCCCGCTTCAATAACTAGTCTTTTTTGGACGGGGGGGTTGCTGCCTTCCGTCCGACACGGCATTGGTAGTCAATTTGGGACGGGGCTATTTTAGCTACCCCTATATATCGGTTGAGATTCATTCGGCCTAATTCATTCACCGTCAGCCAAAGGGTAGCTAAAATAGCCCCGTCCCAAATTGACTACCCCGGATGTCCGGTTTGCCCGCCGCAACAAAACTCTGTCCCAAATAGCTACTGATCGAGCTTGACCTTCTGAATCGTGCAGTGACCGATGCCCGTGAGGCGCACGATCTGCTTTATCGAAAAGCCCTCGTTTTTGAGCGTACGGATGTAGTTGTCGCGCACGGCTTTAGGCAAAGCTTTAAGGTGGTGAGGCTCATACGGTTTAAGGAGAGCCTGTGCAAACTCCAGTGCATCTATGTCGCTCACATGAGCGCCGTCACGGAAGCAATATCGATTCGGTTCTCCCGAGGTACTGAAAGCAAAAAATCTCTGAGAATCTCCGAGCAAACCTAGCACACATTCAGTCATACAAATACCCGGGTATCCCATATATTCGCTAAAACTGCTCCAACGATATAGTGAAGCAGTCCCAATCCTGGCTTTCGCAGGATTATCGTGAATATATCTCACACAGTTGAGCAGCTGATCATCGTTAAGAATCGGCACGCTCTTAAATCGATCCTGAAAAACTGGTCCCTTCCGTCCGGTTTTCGCGTTGAAATACATCGCATATGCAGTCGTAACAGAGTGCATGCAATCGCTCAGGTGAACATGTTCATCATCTAGCAACAAGTGAATATGGTTGTCCATAAGGCACCAAGCAATGATATTGACGTCGTATTTTCGGCATTTCGAGGCAAGCAACCGAATCAAATATATCCGATCATCGGCATCCTCAAATATCAGCTGACCACCACAGCCCTTTTGGACGACATGGTAATAGCCGTAAACAGAGATTTCCCGCGCGGTCCGAGTCATACGCATCTCCTCCTCTACAGATAACAAATACGTTACCCGAGTCGGAAAGCTAAATATCACGCAATGAACCGCAACTCGCTTCTATCGGCGAACGGTAGGTAGTAGCTAAAAAAGCCCCGTCCCAAATTAGCTACTTTGGGCAAAAAGAAAGCCGGGTAGCTGCGGAAAACCGCAACTGCCCGGCGATATGCGTGAGGGTAGCTAAACCCCGTCTCAAATGAGCTACTAGAGGAGATTGAGGGGGAGCTGGGGGGCGTCTCCCCAGAGTTTCTCGAGGCGGTAGAAGTCGCGGGCTTCGGGAGTGAAGACGTGGACGACAACCGAACCGTAGTCCATGAGCATCCAGGTCTTCTGCTCGCGACCCTCGATGGAGAACGGGTGCTCGCCGCAAGCCTCGGCGACCTTCTCCTCGATCTCGTCGACGATAGAATCGACCTGGCGGTTGTTGGTACCGGTGGCAAGCACAAAGTAGTCGCATACGTCGGAAAGCTCGGTCAGGTCGAGCACCTGAACGTCCTCGCCCTTCTTGTCGTAGGCGGCCTGCGCGGCGGCGCGGGCGACATCCTCGGCGGCGACACCGCTCGCAGACAGCGAGGCGGCAGTGCGGTCGGACGTGGCGACGAAGCTCTTGTGCTCCACACCTTCAAGAATCTGCTCGTCGGTCATGGTCTCGTCGGCCATGGAATACCTCTTTCTAGACAGCCCGAGCTAGCGCAGCTGGGCGTAATGGTTGTAAATCGAAATAGCCGTGGGATAAAGATAGCGCCCGGACTGGATCACATAGACCAGACCCTGCGCAAAACAGGAGAAGAACAACTCGTCGAGCGAGGACTTCCCCACCATCTTGCGCAGCGCATGGGCATAATCGCCGTGGCGGTTGGGTTCGATGGCATCGGCCACAAAGACCACCATATCGAGCGGCGTCATGTCGCAGTCACCCACGGTGTGACGGTCGACAGCCTGGAAAACGGCCGGCGACAACTCGGGGAAAAGCTGCGGAAGCTCATAGGCGGCAACAGGGCCATGCAAAAGCGGCGTCGCGGCGGAAGGAGAGCCGGCAATCTTAATGCCGTAATGCAGAGCGCGCGTGACCAGCTCGTCGTCGGAGAGCACTTTGTCCCAGTCATGGATCAGGCCGGCGGCAGCGGCATCAAAGCGGTCAACGCCGTAGACCTCGGCCAGATGAAGTGCGGTCTCGGCAACACCCAGCGAATGCACATAGCGCTTGCGCTTATCCTTCATGCGAACATCGAGCAGCTCTTGAATGCGCTTGAGCAGCGCGCGCTCATCGCCCTCAAACTGATCCTCTACCGACAACGTAGACCCCCATCACTCAAAATCTTCTTGGCCCAAATCGGCATATAGCCTGCGTTTGCGAATGTAGCCGAGCACGGACTCGCTCGTAAGATAGCGCACGCTCATACCGCGGGCAACACGCTTGCGAATGTTCGTCGAGCTGATCGCCAGCGCCGGAATCTGAATATAGCGCACGTCGAACGGCAGCCCCGACTCTTTGATTCGGGCACGCGCCGTATCGATATCAAAGCCCGGTCGCGTCGCCGCAATAAAGGTAGCAAGCTCAGCGATTCGTTCGGCATCATGCCAAGTCACAATATCGATAATCGCGTCGGCGCCCGTAATAAAGTAGAGCTTTACCTGCGACGGGTAAAAGTCGCGAAGGGCATGAAGCGTATCGGCCGTATAGGTTACACCCGGACGGTCGATCTCGAACCGGCTCGCCAAAAAGGCCGGGTTCGCGGCGGTGGCGAGGACCGTCATGGCATAACGGTCCTCGGCAGGCGTCACCGGCTTGTCAAGCTTAAAGGCAGGAGAGCCCGCCGGCATAAAGAGCACAGCGTCCAAGTCGAGCGACTCGCGCGCCTGCTCGGCGGTCACCAGGTGCCCGTAATGGATGGGATCAAAGGTGCCACCCATAATGCCGAGCCTAAACTCCTGCCCGTCCTCTAGAGGAAGCTCGGGCAGACCGATTCCACCGCGCAGCGACATGGCTTACTCGCCCTCCGAGGTCTCGGCATCGCCCGCGGCATCCGCCGCATCGACAACCTCGACTCCCTCATCCGCAGCATCGGCCACGTCAATGGCTTCAACGGCAACGTCCTCGCCAGCATCCTCGAGCTCCTCGTACTCCGAGAAGTCCTCGGCGCCCTCAAAGTCAAAGGCGCGCTGGCAAATGCGGACCTCGTCGCCCGCACGGCAACCGGCCTTCTCGAGCGCGTCGTCAACACCCATACGCGCAAACTTATGCTGCAGGTAAATGACGGCTTCCTCGTTTTCCCAGTCGGTCTGGATGACCATGCGCTCGATGGCACGACCGACCACGCGGAAGGCACCGGGCTCTTCCTGAACAATGCGGAAACGCTTCTCACGCTGCAGGCGACGGCGCTCCCACTCATCGTCGCGCAGAACGACCGGCTCATCCGAGACAGCCAACTCGGCGCGCAGCTTAGCCACCTGCTCGCCCACGGCAAGCATCAGCGTGTTGAGGCCGGCGACCGTCACGGCAGACACGGCAAAGAACATATGTCCATCGTCGAGCGCTGCGCGCTTGAGGTCGGCAATCTTGTCGGCCGTGCCCGGCGCATCGCACTTGTTGGCAACGACGATCTGCGGACGCTCCGAAAGCTCGGCGCCATACTGCTCGAGCTCGCGGTTGATGATGTGGTAATCCTCGACCGGATCGCGATCCTCAAAACCACCCGTCATGTCGACGACGTGCATGATCAGGGCCGTACGCTCAATGTGGCGCAGGAACTGGTGACCCAGGCCCTTACCCTCGCTCGCGCCTTCGATAAGACCGGGGACGTCGGCAACGACGTAAGAATATTCACCGGCACGCACCATGCCGAGGTTCGGCACGAGCGTGGTAAACGGGTAGTCAGCAATCTTGGGACGGGCGGCACTCATGCGCGCGATGAGCGATGACTTACCCACGGAGGGAAAGCCCACGAGCGCGGCATCGGCCATAAGCTTCATCTCGAGCTCAATCCAGTGCTCCTCGGCCGGTTCGCCCAGCTGAGCGAACGCGGGCGCGCGGCGCACCGACGTCACAAAGTGCGTGTTGCCCAGGCCGCCGGCACCGCCGGGCGCCACGACGACGCGCTCGCCGTCGTGCACCAGGTCGGCAATCTCGAACATCGGGGTCTGCGTCTCGGGATCGAGCTCGCGCACCACGGTACCCATAGGGACCTTGAGAATCAGGTCCTCGCCGCTCTTACCGTTACGACGGGAACCCTGCCCGTGCGTGCCGCGCTCGGCGCGGAAGTGATGCTTAAAGCGGTAATCGATCAGCGAAGACAGCTGAGCATCGGCCTGGATGACGACATTGCCGCCACGACCGCCGTCGCCGCCATCGGGGCCGCCCTTGGGGACAAATGCCTCGCGCCTAAACGACATGCATCCGGCTCCGCCGTCGCCGCCGCACACGTTAATGCGGCTGATATCGGTGAACTGTGACAACAGAATCGCCTCCTACAAAAAAGAGGGAGACCCTTGAATCCTAAAACTCAAGTGCCTCCCACATATGTGCTCTATGAAGGGTGAATTACGCGTTCGCGAGCGGGCGTACGCTGACCCTGTGCTTGATACCCTTGTGGAACTCAACGGTACCGTCGACCAGCGCGAACAGCGTGTCGTCCTTACCACGGCCAACGTTCTCACCCGGGTGGATGTGCGTGCCGTGCTGACGGACGAGAATCGTGCCCGTGGTTACCGTCTGGCCGGCATAGCGCTTCGTGCCAAGGCGCTGACCGCGGGAGTCACGGCCATTACGGGAGGAACCGAGTCCTTTTTTGTGTGCCATTGTGTATACCTACTCTTTCGTTACGAGTGTAATCTACTCGGCGACGGGAGCCTCGGCAACAGCCTCAGCCTCTGCCTTGACAGCCTTCTTGGCGCGGGAGGTAGCCTGAACCTTCACGATCTTCAGCTTGGTGAGCTGCTGACGGTGACCCTTCAGACGACGATAGCGCTTGCGCTTGTGGAACTTGAAGACCAGCTGCTTCTCGCCCTTGAACTGCTCAACGATCTGAGCGGTAACCTTGGCCTTGGCCAGCTTGTCGGGATCGGTGACGATCTTCTTACCATCGTTGAGGAAGATAACCGGCAGGGTGACGTTGTCGCCCTCATTGCCCTCGATCTTCTCGACGGTGATGACATCGTCGGTGGCGACCTTGTACTGCTTGCCGCCCGTGTTAACGATTGCGTACATGTTTACTTGCCCTTCATGCATCAGTTAGTGCAACAGCCGAATATAGTAGCAGGCGAAAATACCCCCGTCAACGAGTATGTGGAGCAAATCCACAAGTTCGCACAGGTATGGGGCTGACGAGTCGGCCCTCGTCGTCCTCGCATGCTTGATTCTGACGCTCGACATCGTAGGAGCAGATGGTCACGAGGTCTTGCATACCGGTGGAAACAATAGGTGCATCCACGCCCGGGGTCAAGCCCTGCAACAAAACATCAGCCGCAGAAAGCAAAATTTCCGGACGCATGGAGCCCTCGTTGTCGGCATGGGTGTCGAGCATGAGCACCAAATGGTCCGGGCGCTCCCCCGCCGTGAGCTCATAGCCCACGAGCGTGTGATCCAAATCTAAGCGCTTGCTCTTTTTGCCGCGCGCGTAGTCGATGCCATGGTCCGCGCGCAGCGTGTCGATCGCACGACGCACCTCATCGGCGCTTACGGGCGCCTCGGGATCCAAGTGCAGGTCGATGCGATACGACAGGCGCGTGAGCTGCGCCGTCAACGCCGGCGTGCGCACGTCGATGTACGCCGCCTCGATAGGCGCCAAATCGGCCGGAGACGCCGCAGCCAGGCACCCAAACGCCTCGTCGAGCGCCACGAACTCGGTCATAAACAGGTCATACCACTCGCAGGTCGACGACGTACCAACCGGTAGCGCCGAAGAAAAGCCCACGCGCATGTGCGGAGAGAAGCCCTGCGTGACGGCATAGGGAAGTCCCGCACGGCGCACGATGCGCTCAATGGTATGGATTACTTCGAGATGGCCCAGGTACTTAAGGCGATCGCGCTTGCCATAGCGAACACGAAGCCTAAAGAGCGAGGGGTTGTCGGTCAGGCGCTCACTCATGCGCGATCACCCATCAATACATTCTTGGCGTGGAGCGTGGGGCAGATCCCGCAGCCGGTGCACGACGTGCGGGTGCAGTCGGGAGTCGTGACGCCCTCGAGCGAGCGACGGTACTCGCGCTCGAGGAAGCCGCGCGTGCAGCCGGGGCTCACGTGCTCCCACGGCAGGCGCCAGTCCAACTCGTAGGGCAGGTGCACGAGCTCATTGAGGTCGATGCCGTTTTTGGCAGCAGCCTCCTTCCAGTTATCGAGCGAGAAATGCTCTACCCAGGCGTCAAAGCGAGAGCCCGAGCGCCAAGCATCGATGATGACGGGCGTCATGTCGCGACCGGCGCGGGACAGCGCGGCCTCGATGAGCGAAGTCTCGGCATCGTGGTAATGCACGCGGACGGCACGGTTGCGAACGCTCGTGATAAGCAACTTCTGGCGACGTTTGACGTCGTCGTAGTCGAGCTGCGGGCACCACTGGAACGGCGTGGCAGCCTTGGGGATAAAGACCGAAACCGAGATCGACACCGAGATCGAGCCGCGACGAGCCTTAGGCACCACGGAACGACCGAGCTCCAGCACGTGATCGGCCAGATTGGCGATGGCCACGATGTCCTCGTCGCGCTCGCCGGGAAGGCCCATCATAAAGTAGAGCTTCATGCGGTTCCAGCCGGCCTCGAAGGCCGCCTTGGCCGCACGGTCCAGGTCCTCCTCGGTCACGTTTTTGTTAATGATGTCGCGCATGCGCTGGCTGCCGGCCTCGGGCGCGAACGTCAGGCCACCTTTCTTTTCGCCGGCGACCGACTCGGCCATATCCACGCCAAACGAATCCAGGCGCTGCGACGGAATAGACACGCGAATACCCGTATCCTCCAGGCGACGGTTGAGCCTGCCGAGCACGTCGCGAATGCAGGAGTGGTCGGTCGTGGAGAGCGAGGTCAGCGACACCTCGTCATAGCCAGTCTTTTCCAGACCCTGAATCACCGACGAGACGATCTGGTCGGCCGAGCGCTCGCGCACTGGGCGATACGTCATGCCGGCCTGACAAAAACGACAGCCGCGGGCGCAGCCGCGCAGGATCTCGATAGACAGGCGGTCGTGAACCAGCTGCGCATAGGGCACGCACGACTGCGACAGCGGATTCGTGGCGCCGAAATCCTCAACGACGCGCTTGTAGACCACGGTCGGCGCATCCTTGCCTTCACGCGGCACGGTGTAGCCATGCGGCGAGCAGGGCTCGTCGTGACGAACCTCATAGAGCGACGGCACGTAGTTGCCGGCAATGGATGCAAGCTGCTCAACAATCTGCGCGCGCGGGACTCCTTCATCACGCAGGCGGCGATGCAGCTGGCAGGTCTCGAGCAGCGATTCCTCGCCCTCACCGATGAGGATGGCATCGAAGAAGGCCGCGTACGGCTCGGGGTTGTACACCGAGGGGCCGCCGGCGATGATAATGGGGTCGTCCTCGGTGCGGTCGGCCGCTAACAGCGGAATGCCAGCGAGGTCGAGCGCCTCGAGGAAGTTCGTCACCGCCATCTCGTGCGGCACATGCAGGCCGACGATATCAAACGAAGCGACCGGCGCTGCACCCTCGAGCGACAGCAGCGGAATACCCGCCTCGCGCATGGCGTCACCCATATCGGGCCACGGCACATAGCCACGCTCACAGGAGATGCCCTCGGCCTGGTTAAGGATGTTGTAGAGGATGGCGATGCCCTGGTTGGGCAGACCAACCTCGTACACATCCGGGTAGATCAGGCAGCAACGGTAGTCGGCATCGGCCTTGGAAAGCGTGCCCCACTCGTGATCGATATAGCGACTCGGCTTCTCGACCTTGGCGAGCAACGGCTCAATTAAATGAAAACAGTCTTGGTATGCAACGCGCAACGGAAAACCCCTAAGCAGCGAGATCTGATGCGTCCTGATAGGACGCCATAGGACGGGTAGCGCCCGCGACCGTGGTCACCAGATCGCGAACGCGGGAGAACGTGGCAGTGACCACCTCGTTGGCACGGCTGTAGTCGACATCGCGCTCGTAGAGCGAAACGAGCGCACGGCCCATGCCATAGGTGCCCGCGGCAGCAGTGAGCGCCTTGACGACAAATCCAATATGCGGCGTCTGCTTGACGAGCGCGCGGGTGACCGCGCGGATCACAAGACCGCCGGCAAGCACGCCCGCGACCTCGTAGCCGCGCTCAGGCTTAATGCCGCGTCCAAAGACGGCAGCAAGCTCAAAGAGCATGCCCACCTGCGCCAGCGCCATAACGGGATAATCGGCGCCCGGCAAAAACACCAGCGCACCGGTCGCCATATTGGTGAGCGCGCACGAGGTAATGATACGATTGGCCGCCGCGATGCGCATGAAGGCAAAGTTCGCCGCAAAAGCCGTTTCCTTGTCCGTGCGATCGAGAATCCAGCGGGCAAGCGTCTCGAGCAGATACGTCTTATCGGTTGCCGCTACCACGCCAAGCATGGGCGTGGACTCCTCGATAAACGGCACCTCCACAGCAGACTCGGCAAGCACGCACACGGGCGCGCCGGCGATCACGAGCTCCTGCGCGGCACTCTCCAAGCGGTCGGAACCACACGAGAGCACCAGCACCACATCGGTATCGGTCTTTGGAGCAATTCGCTCCTCCCCCAGACGCTCGACGCGCACAATGCCCGAGGTCGTCTGCGGCACAAAGGCGTCTCGCACCGTCTCGGCCAGAAAGCGCGAGGCGGACGAATCCAGATAGACCGAGACGCGCACCGGCGTATCGGAATCCTTCTTAACGGACGCGCCCATCTTAAAAGCGCGGGTCAGCTTATCTACGGGAATTATCATAGCAAACCCCTCCAGCGGTTACGCGGCGCCCGAACGATGCCGCCATATGGATTGTACGATACCCACCGTCAGCAGCTGAATCATCATCGAAGACGAACCGAAGCTAATAAACGGTAGCGGAATACCGGTAATCGGCATCATGCCGATGCACATGCCGATGTTTTCGAAGGTCTGGAACGCCCACATGCCGACGATACCTACGCATGATAAGCGTAGGAACAGAGACTCGCACTTAAAGGCAACGCGGATCGTCGAGAAGATGAGCAGCACGTACAAGCACAGCAGCAAAAAGGAGCCGCAGAAGCCAAAGGTCTCGGACAAAAAGGCGAAGACGAAATCGGTATGGAACTCGGGCAGAAAGCCGCCGGCAGACTGCGTCGCATGGCCCAAACCCTTACCAAAGAAGCCGCCCGAGCCAACGGCGATAAGCGACTGCTGCAGGTTGTAGGCATCGTCCGAATCGGCATTATCGGGGTCGATAAAGACCGTCAGACGGTTCATCTGATACTGCTTGATGAGCACATCGTGGCCGAGCAACGAATCAAAGACCGAATCGAGCGCCAGGACGAGGGCCACCAGGCCCACGAGCAGGGCCAGGGTCGACAGCACCCATTCGCGGCGTGCACCGCTCATACAAATGACGATGGCGCCCGAAACCAGCACGACCAGGCCCGAGCCCAGATCGCCCATGGCGACGACGGCCAAAAACGGAATGGACAGCATGCCGCAGAGCTTGACGTAGTCGCGAACGGTATCGATGCGGCCGTTATACTGCGAGCCAAGCGTAGCAATAAAGAAGATGGTGATGAGCTTGGCAAGCTCAACCGGCTGGAATGTCAAGCCGATACCGGGAATCTTGATCCAGCCCGTCATGCCCAGACCGCCCGTATAGGACAGACCCGGAATCTTGGGCGAGAAAATCACGATCAGGTCGATGACGAGCAACGCCGTCGAGAAATTGGAAATACCGCGCAGATCGGTACGCCAGACCAGCACCGCCAGCACCGCTCCGATGCCAATTCCCAGTAGATGGCGTGAGAACGAAGCATCGGCCTTAAACTGCGAAGCCGACCAGATAATGATGGCACCGTAGGCGACGAGCGCCACAGTAGCCACGAGCACACCGATATGCACCTTTTGGCGAAACGTGCCGCGCGAGGCCGAAAGTTGCTTGTTGACGCGGTCCAGGCTGCTGCGAGAGCCGGTCTTGGTTGAACGGAACAGATCCGCCGGAGAAAAATCCATCGCAACCTCCTATCGAACCGAAGAATCGCCCGAGGCCGAAGAGGTATCGGGCTCGTCATAAATCACGCCGAGCACGTCGCGCACGACATGCATCGCAGTATCTGAGCCGCCGCCGCCCTGCTCCAGAACAGTAGCGATGACATACTTGGGATCATCGGCCGGTGCATAGGCGCAGAACCACGCGTATTCGTCCTCGCCACTTTTCTCGCCCGTGCCCGACTTGCCGTATACCTGCGGCGTCAGGGTGCCAAAGTGCGCCGCCAGGGACGTCGATGCCGTGTAAATCACGTCGTGCATGCCGTTGCGAACTAGAGCCAAATCCGAATCGCTGTTGATCTTGGCCTCCAGGCGCTTCTTCTTGCCCTTGCCGTTGTACTTATAGGCATCGCCGTCGCCATCGCGCGACACGGCAGATAAAAACACGTGAGGCACGTACTGTTTACCGCCGTTGGCAAGACCCATATAGGCGCACGCCATCTGCAGGGGCGTCACCAGGATGTCGCCCTGGCCGATAGCAATGTTGGTCATATCGCCGGCATTCCACTTGCGGTCCTCGGCAGAGGCGTCGGTGAAGTACGACTCTTTCCACTCGGCATCGGGAATACGGCCCGCGCCCTCACTCGGCAGATCGATACCGCAGGTCTTGCCTAGACCCCAGCGACGAAAGACCTCCTGCAGGCCCTCGGAATGTTTCTCGTCATAAAAGAACGCCTTGCCCATGTCGTAGAAGACAGGGTCGCACGAGTTGGCGATACCCGACTGCAGCGTCATGGTGCCGTGGCCGGAATGCAGCCAGCAGTACTTGCCCCACGACTTGCCCAGACCCGTCCAATAGCCCGTGCAGTTGGTCGTCTGCCCCGACGTGTAGGTTCCAAACTCAAGACCGGCCAGTGCCGAGAGCGGCTTGATGGTCGAGGCCGACATGTACTGTCCGCTAATGGCTCGGTTGAGCAGCGGGTGCGAACCCTTGTCATCATTGAGCTCGGTCCACACGTCATTAGAGACGCCGCCGATAAAGACGGACGGATCGAACTTGGGCTCGCTCGCCATGCCCAGGATCTCGCCATTGTTGGGATCGAGACACACCACAGCGCCGTTGCCGGCATTGCTGTAACCAGTGGTCTTGGCAAGCTCGATAGCGCTCGCCAGCGCCGTCTCACAGGCCTGTTGGATCTTAAGGTCGAGCGTGAGCTTAATGTCGGAGCCGGCCTTCGCGGGCACGGCACCGGCCTGACCAGTCACATTGCCCGAGGCATCGACCTTGACGGTCTGCTCGCCACGAATACCCTGCAGCAGGTTTTCGTAGTAGCTCTCAACGCCCGCCTGGCCCACGATATCGCCCGACTGGTACGTAATCTTGCCAGCAGAAGCATCATCATCGCCAGAGGTTTTCTTATTCTGGGCCTCGAGCTGCTCGGAGGTAATGGTGCCGGTATAGCCCAAGATATGGCATGCCGTCTCGCCATATGGATACTGACGCTCGGTACGCTCGGCAATCTTGACGCCCGGGAACTCGCCGGCATGCTCCTGAATATAGGCAACTGTGGAGCGACGGACGTCCGTCGCGATGGTATGCAGGCTCTGGGCGCCCTCTGTATTGTCCTGAATATTGCGAAGGACCGCCACGTAAGGCATTCCAAGCACGTTGGCAAGATGGCGAACCAGAACCTCATCCTCGGCAAGGTCGCGGTAGGCCACGACAGCAAGTGAGGGACGGTTCTGGACAAGCGCCACGCCATTGCGGTCGAGGATGCGACCGCGCACAGCGGGTGTGGTAACGGTGCGAGTCTGATTACTATTAGCCTGCTTCTCGTAATAGTCCGACGAGACCATCTGCATGCCCCACAGCTTGACGGCAAGTGCCGCAAACATCGCGCCCACACCCGTGGTGAGGATGGAAAAGCGGCCCTTAAAGGCGGTCGCCGCGGTATTGCCCTCGCCCTCGGTGGCGCGCGGGGCCGTTCCATGCTGCGTATCGTAGGTAAAACGGGAATCGCCACGACGCATGATGACCAGTGCGACCACGATGGCCACAACCAGCACGATACCGGCGATAATAACCGTCAACTGGGAAGACATCTATGGGCCTCCCCTATTTGAGCTTGCGGGTCTTGGGCTTAAAGCGCATACCCGTCTGGCGTCCGCCACGCGCGGAGAATCCATAGCCGGACTGCGGCACGACGCCGGACATCAAAAACGGAATGGCAACCAGACCCGTCAGGATCGAGGACGGCAGTGCATGGCCGAAGATCGCCACGACAAAGCTCGTCTCCAAACCCATAAACAGCAAGATGATGCTGTAGATCACATTAATGACGAGCGCAAAGGCGCCCACAGTGACGCCGCGCGCACTCGGGGTACCGCCCGTCTGACCGACGGCGCTGTGCACCAGGGCAAAAGAACCCACGGTCAGCAGGAGCGACATAACGCCCACCGGCACGGCAGCGGACAGGTCATAGAACAAGCCGCTGCAAAAACCGCACACGACGGCACGGGTCGGGTCGCCCGAGAACACGCTTAGGCACACCAGGATAATCATGAAGTTGACGCGACCGCCCGCAATGGAGATCTGCGGTGCCAGGCCTGCCTGCAGCAGCACGCACACGATGGCGGCGATCACAAACGTGCGGGAGCTCATCCCCTGCTCGTGTAGATCCATGGACATGCCCCCTATTCGCTCGAGCCAGAATCGGTCGTCTCGGACGTGTCGGAACTGTCATCCGAGCTCTCGTCCTTCGTCTTGGTCGCAGCGTCGCGCGACGTTCCCTGCGGCGTGCTGTTGGCCGTGCTCACGTCCTCGTCCGAGGCCGACTGTTCGTCGGTCAGCGAGGTGATGACCAGCACTTCCTCGTTGTTCTCGGCCGTCGTCTGGGCGCGCACCACAATGGTGTAGTACACGTCGTTTGCGGATTTCTCAACCGACGAGACGGTGCCGAGCGGAAGGCCCTTGGGGAACACGCCACCGATGCCAGAGGTCACGATGATATCGCCAACCTTAACATCGGAGTCGACGCTCACGTACTCAAGACGCAGCGTGCCGTCAGCCTGACCCTGCAGCATGCCCTGGGCGCGCGTGTCCTGCACCATGGCGGACACACCCGAGTTCTCGTCGCCAATCAGGCGCACGGTAGAGGTCTTGGCCGATACCTCGATAATCTGGCCGATGACACCGGCAGAACTCGTCACGGGCATGTTGATGGTAAGGCCGTCGGCAGAGCCCTTGTCGATGGTAACGGTCGAGGTCCAAGCATCGCCGGAGGCACCGACTATACGAGCTGCGGTCGATTTAAGGTTGTAGGTCGACTGCAGGCCGACCAGCCCTTCCAGACGCTCAGCGGTCTTTTGAGCCTCGGAGAGCTCGGCAACCTTAGAGGTCAGTTCCTCGTTTTGCTTCTTAAGCTCGTCAAGCGTGTCCTGCGACGCCGTAAGGTTAGAGAACACGTTGCCAATCGCATTGAAGGGAGCCGCCACAGCCGAACCCACAAAGCGCACCGGCGAGGTAATCGTCGTTACGCCCGAACGCACGGCATGAATCGGTCCTGCCTCGCCCTCGCGGATGTAAAACGTGAGCAGCAACACCGAAATCAGGCTGAAAACAATCAACGGGCGCATACCCGTTGATTGTCGCTTGGTATTCAGATTTGTGGAGAAACCCGAAGATCGTGCCAAATGGAATCCACCTTTTGGAAATTAAGCATTGGTCTGGACGAAGCCGCCATCAAACGCATTGGCCTCGAGCACGCGGGCACAGCCGTTAACGACGTTATCGAGCGCCGTGGGGCTGACGTTGACCGAAACACCGGTCTCATCGCGCAGGCGCACGTCGAGACCGCGCAGCAGCGCGCCGCCACCAGTCAGCAAAATGCCGTAGTACATAAGGTCCGAGGCAAGATCGGGAGGCGTAGCGTCGAGTGCGTCTTTAACGGCCTTGGCCATCTCGTCGAGCGGCTTGTTGAGTGCGCGACGAATCTCCTCGCTCTCGATGCGTACGGTCTTGGGCAGACCGGTGATCACGTCGCGGCCGTTGACCTCGACGTCGAGCTCGTCCTTGAGCGGCACGGCGGAACCGACCTTGATCTTGATGTCCTCTGCCGTACGCTCGCCGATGGCCAGGTTGTAGGCATCGCGAACGTGCGTGAGGATGGCCTGATCGAACTCGTCACCGGCAATACGGATGGACTGCGAGACGACGATGCCGCCCATGGCGATAACGGCGACCTCGGTAGTACCGCCACCGATGTCGATGACCATGGAGCCGGTGGGCTCCTCGACGGGCAGGTCGGCGCCGATAGCGGCAGCCATGGGCTCCTCGATCAGGTAGGCCTGGCGAGCGCCGGCCTGGATCGTGGCCTCAAATACGGCACGCTTCTCGACCGACGTGACGCCGGAGGGAACGCAGACGACAACACGCGGACGCGGGGTCCACGGATAGCGCTTCTCGGAAGCCTTGTCGATAAAGTAGCGGAGCATGGCCTCGGTAACGTCGAAGTCGGCGATGACGCCGTCCTTCAGGGGACGAACGGCCACGATGTTGCCGGGCGTACGGCCGAGCATGCGCTTTGCCTCGATACCGACCGCCAGGATGCGCTCGTCGTTCTTGTCGATGGCGACAACAGAGGGCTCGCGAATGACGATGCCCTTGCCGCGCACGGAAACAAGCGTATTTGCGGTGCCGAGGTCGATGGCAAGATCGCCCGCATAGCTACCGAAGAACATATCCATCAAAGAAAACAACGCAACTCCTGATGTGTTGGATGATTGCTGGAAAACTACTAGCTCATCATACTAGCGCAAGCCCGGCACCTCACTTGCGGTGAAGCGCCGGGCAAAGCTAAATCCCATAAGGTCACTACTGGTTGTCAGCAGCCGAGAAATCCATATCGAGCGAGGAAACGGCCCAGCCGATATGGTTGTCGGAGCGCACGAACTTGACGGTGTACTCCTGCTCGCCGCCCTTGGACAGCGATGCTTTCACCTTGGCGGTCGTCTCGGTCATGGACTGATCCATGCCCTCGACGGACACGGTGGCACCCTGCGGAATCGAGGAGATGATCATCGACTTGGCGTCCTCGGACAGGCTCGAGGCCAGGCAAGACTCGGCCTTTGCGGTGTCACCGTCGCCGGCAGCCTGGAACAGATCGGTAACGACAGACTCCTGGGACGGGAAGCCAAAGCCGCGCGTGTAGGCAAAGCCCAGACCGCCCGCGGCGATCAAAATGAGCAGAAGCAGCACGATGAAGACTTTGAGACCCGTGTGGCGATGGCGACGACGGACCTTGGCCTGCTTACGATCCTGACGGTCCTGCTGGACCATCTCGGACTCGGACAGCGTAAAGAAGCCGGTGTCCGAGGGATCGGGCATAAACTGACCGGTCGCGCCCGTAGGATCGAGCGGATCGACGGCAGGAGCGTCCATCGCGGGCGCCGGAGCCGTGGCCATAGCCGTCTGGGCAGACAGTGCGGCAAGCGAATCATGCACGCGGGCAAGCTCATCGGCCTGCTCGGAAGTGAGCTGGTAGATGCCATCGGCAGTAGCGGCGTTAAAGGCGTCGAGTGCGTCGGAGGGACGGCCGGCGGCAGAAAGCGCCTGACCCATGCCGGCATTGAGCGCACGCGTGTCGTCGCGGGGGCCGGCAAAGTCGATAGCCGTACGGTAGGTCTCCACGGCATCCGCCGGACGGCCGAGCTTAATGAAGCAACGACCGAGCTCGCCGAGTGCGGCGGCAGGAGCCGGATTGGCGCCGTCGATGGCAGCCTGACGGAAGGCAGTACCCGCGTTGGCATAGTCGCCCGACTGGAACAGCGCATTGCCCAGACCCAGATAGGCCTTGAACGGCGTGGCATAGGAAGCATCCTGCGTAGCAGCAGAGAACGCCTGGGCGGCCGTCGTGTAGTCGCCCACGGCGGCGAGCGCCTTGCCGCGGTTGGTGAGCAGCGCGCCGCGCTTGCCGTAGGTGCCGTCGTTGAGGGCGGCAGCATAAGCCTCGGCGGCCTCGGCATACATGCCCAGGTGCATCAAGGCGTTGCCACGAAGGTGATCGGCCTCGCCCATAATCTCATCGGGAGTCTTTGCCGCCCCAAGCATCTGGGCTGCAGCGGAAAAATCACCCGCGCGGTAAGCGGCGCGGCCCTGTTGGATCAGCTGGCTATTCAAGGAAGTCCCCTTTACTCGTGAACGATCTCGACATGGACGATCTCGTCGCCGGCACGCAGCTGCGAAATCACATCGAGACCCTCGACCGTGGTACCAAAGACGGTGTAACCGGAATCGAGGTTATGCTGGGCGCCCAGGCAGAAGTAGAACTGCGAACCCGCGGAATCGGGGTCCATGGAGCGTGCCATGGCAAGGGCACCATCGACATGGCTGTTGCGCGGATTGGTGGCAAACTCGCCCTTGATGCAGTAGCCGGGGCCACCGGTACCGGGCATGCCGTCGGGGCCCTCAAGACCAGCGGCGACGTCGGCGCCGGACATATCGCGGGTATTGGGGTCGCCGCCCTGGATGACAAAACCGGGCACATAGCGATGGAACTTAAGGCCATCATAGAAGCCCATCGTAGAAAGCTCGCAGAAGTTCGCGACATGAATGGGAGCGCCCTCGCCGTCAAACTTGACCTTGATGGTACCCTTCGACGTCTCGATAACGGCGCACTCGTCGCCGGCAAGCTGATACTCGGGCGTGTAGAGCTCTTTCTTAAAACCAAACATGTGGTTCCTTCCTCGTGCGTTTAAAGCATATTTGTACGAATTGTAGCAATAAGCATGCGCTTACATCAATTGCGCACGTAGGTTATGCCGACTATGGCGAACTAATTTTAGGAACGCTGCTGCGGCTTCCAGGAACCCACATTGGCGTCGTACTGGTTCAGTGCGCTGTTGCCGCCCTGCGCGATGGGCGCCAGGATATCGCTTTGGTGGGAACTCATCGACTCACCATCGGGAATGGCCAGCGAGATGTCCCAGCTCTGACAGATCACGTCGACACGCTCGTACATCCACTCGGCAAGCTGCTTTAAGTGGGCGATGTCATCCGCATAGACCGTATCGTCCTGATACTTAAGGTTGTTGAGCTCATCTTGCGTCTTTTTGATCTGGTCGCGCAGGGCGTAGGCACTCTGCGACAGCTCCTGACGGGTGGACAGCGGCGTTCGGAGATAGCCGTTGTTAAAGGAATCGATGACCTCGCCGATCTGGTCCTCGTCACCGTAGGACACGATGGTCTGATACAGACCGTCGAGCCTGGTATAGAGCTGATCATCGGTGAGCACAGTTTCTTCCTGGACCACCTCGGCAGAATCGTCCTGCTTGGTATCGTCCTCAGTCGCCTCGCCCTTTTGGCGCGTGGGGAAGGTCGTCTGCGCGGCCTGGCCAAACTGGTCATAGAAGCCAGGCATGACACCCATGGGATCGGCCGTCACGAACCAATACGCACCACCGCACACGACGGCAAGGACCGCGATGACGATGAGCGGCTTGGGGATATGACGCTTGTGCTTGTGATAGGCGTCCTCGTCGGGATGCACCTTGCGCTTGGGTTTTTGAGCATCGTCATGCAGGGAAACGGGCGTGGGAATATCGACCTTGGGGATACCGAAATCCTTATCGAAAGCCGGCAGCACGCAGGTCTCATTGGGGTCGGCGGCGTCCGAAAGCACCGCAGCGGCAGAGGCTGGCGCATGCGGCACCTCGGTATCGATCTGCTCTTGCGTTAGGCGCGGAAAGCCCGCCGTGCGGCCCGCTGCCAGGTCGGATGCGGCCGCGTCCTCGGAGAGGATGCCCGGAGCGGGGCGTCCGCATTTGGGGCACGTACGATCATGCGGAGAAAGACGGGCACCGCAGCCCTCACAGAACACGAACTCGGTGTGCTCGGGGCCATCGCCCGGACCCACATAGGCGTTGCAGTAGGGGCAGAACGAGGCGCCGTCCTCGATAGTCTTAAGGCAATGCGGGCAGATCACGGCATCCTCTTTTCGAAGCAATTCAAACAATCGAGGTTAGAGCATAACATCGCCACGGCCCCACAGGAACAAGGCACCAATTCAACATCGCCAGGGCGCGTAGCTACTTCTTCTTTTTGCTTGGCATCGAGACTTTGATGCCTTGGGCGGACTTGGTCACGCGAGAGCGCTTGGCTCCGGTACTCTTCTTTTTCTTGGGCTGGGCCTGGGCCACGCCCTCGAGTGCGCGGGCCTCGGCCTCGCGAGCGGTGCGATCTTCGCGGCGCTGCGCCATGTCGGCGGCGACGCGCTTGGCAAAACGTTCGGCCGTCGAGCCCGTCGAGCTCACCTTGCCGCCACCGCGACCCAGGCGGACGCGCACACCGCGGCCAAAACCAGTTGCGGTATGACGACGACGCGGCTTGAGCGAATCCATCATCGTGGCGAGCTTAAAGAACACCGAGCAGGTAAAGACCACAATGACAGCCAACATAACCATCTGGCCCATCGACAGGTTGGCAATAGACAGCAGCTCCGGGAATCCGATAACGCCCACCAGGATGCCGGCGACTACAAACACAAAGAGCACCACGCGCAAGGGAGTGAGCGGCTGCGAGATGCGCCAGATCAGGCTGACGCTCGCCGCGCACGACGTAAGCAGGCACATCGTAGACAGCGTGAGCTGGCTAAAGCCAAACACGCGCGCCACAAAGATATCGAGCGCCGCAGCCAAAATGACCGCAATCGACGCCGGCAGTGCCCGCTTGAGCACGTTCGTCAGGAACGACCCCTTCACGCGAGCATTGTTGGGCTCCAGGCCCAACACAAAGCCCGGCGCGCCAATACAGAAGAAGTTAATGAGCGTCATCTGGATGGGCTCGAAGGGGTACGGCGGCAACGCGATGCACAGCGCCGCCAGGCCCATCGAGAACAGCGTCTTGGTCAGGAACAGCGAGGCCGAACGCTGCAGGTTGTTGATGGAGCGACGGCCCTCGGCCACCACGGCGGGCATCGAGGCAAAGTCGTTGTCGACCAGCACGATCTCGGCCACGTTACGCGCGGCATCGGAGCCGGCCGCCATGGCTACGGAGCAGTCGGCCTCCTTGAGCGCCAGCACGTCGTTGACGCCGTCGCCCGTCATGGCCACGGTGTGCTCGCGGCGCTTGAGCGCCTGCACGAGCTCGCGCTTCTGCTGCGGGGTCACACGACCAAAGACATGGTAGCGGTCCACTGCGGCATCGAGCTTGGCCGGCGTATCGAGCGTCGTGGCATCGACATAGGCATCGGCCCCCGGCACGCCCACCACGCGCGCGATCGACGACACCGTACGCGGGTCGTCGCCACTAATCACGTTGAGGGTCACGCCCTGCTCGTTAAAGTAGCCGATGGTCTCGGCCGCCGAGGTACGAATCTCGTCGCGGATGGTCACAAAGCCCACGGGCTCGGCCTCGCCCACCATATCGCCATCGGGTGTAAAGCCGTCCACGCGCGCCACCACGAGCACGCGGCAGGTATCGGCAAGCTCGGCGACACGGTTCTCGACCTGGGCAAACACACGATCAGAGAGCACAAACTGCGCGGCGCCCATCACATAGGAGCCCTGCGCAAACGACGCGCCGCTCCACTTTTTGGAGGACGAGAACGGAATGACCGACAGCGGCTCAGACACCTCGACCGGGCGATCGGCGTAATAGTTGAGCAGCGCCTGGCAGGTCTCGTTGGCATCGGCCGAGGTCGCACGTGCCACGTTGGCCAGCGCAAAATCGAGCACCGTGGTATCGAAGGGAACAGCCGCCTCGTCCGAGCCGGCGCCCAGACTCACGCCCTCAACCGGCAGCGGATAGGTGCCCTCGACCTCCATGCGGCCCGACGTGATGGTGCCCGTCTTGTCCAGGCACAGCACGTCGACGCGAGCGAGCGTCTCGATGCAGTAGAGCTGCTGTGCCAGCACCTTGCGGCGAGCCAGGCGCACCGTGGCGATGGCGAGCACCGACGAGGTCAGCAGCACCAGGCCTTGCGGGATCATGCCCAGCAGGGCGCCCACCGTGGACAGCAGCGCCGACGAAGGCACATGACCAGCCAACAGCTCGGAGAAGCACCACGAAAGCGCGCTATCGCCCGGGGTTCCCGCGGCATCCCACAGCTCGCTCACACTTGAGGCAAACAACGCCAAACCGAGCGGGATCATGATGATGCTCGCAAAGCGCACGATGGCGTTAAGCGCGTTCATGATCTCGGAATTGACCTTTTTGACGTACTTGGCCTCGTTATTAATTTTGGCCACGTAGTTGTCGGCGCCGACATGAATCACGCGGGCGCGCAGCAGGCCCGAGTCGATAAAGCTGCCGCTCATGAGCTCGGAACCAGGCTGTTTCTTGATAAGGTCGCTCTCGCCCGTCAGCAAACTCTCGTTCACGAGAGCCTCGCCTGAAACCACCACGGCATCAGCGGGAATCTGGTCGCCGCGCCCCAGGCGGATGATGTCGTCGAGCACGATCTGGTCCAGGTCGAGCTCCACCTCGGCGCCGTCACGCACCGCGATGGCCTTCTTGGAGGTCAGCAGTGTGAGCTTATCAACCATCTTCTTGGAACGCATGGACTGGATGACGCCAATAGCGGTATTGAGGAACACCACAAACAGGAACGTCAGGTTCTTAAACGAACCGGTCAAAATGACCAGGAACGCCAAGATCACGTTGATCAAATTGAACAGCGTGCAGAGGTTCTCGATGATGAGCTCTTTGACCGACTTGGTCTTGAGCTCCATGTTGCGGTTGATCTGACCGGCGGCGATGCGCTCCTCGACCTCGGCGGTCGAGAGTCCGCGCTCGATATCCGTTGCTGCCATACCACGTCCCATCACGTCGCGTCGGTATAAGAAAAACCGCCCGGACCATGCGAGGTTCGGACGGTCTTACGTTCGATGGTGCCCCATGTTGGATTCGAACCAACGGCCTTCTGCTCCGGAGGCAGACGCTCTAATCCCCTGAGCTAATAGGGCCAACGTTTGGCATTATACCCAAGTGCACCACGGGCTATCAAAATAAAAGAAAAAGCTTTGCAATTCCGAGGAAGACGCGGCGCAACGGCCCACTTTAGAAGGCAAAAGCGAGTCAGATAGTATAAACTCACATGCACCATATACACGGCTCGCGATGCGGGCCGTTTTTGCAAAAGTTATCCATCGAGGTGAGAGGCACACCATGATTGCAATTTTAAAGCAGAGCGCCAGCGACGAGGCCGTAAGCCATATCGTCAGCTGGATTGAGAAAAAGGGTCTGAAGACCGATGTCTCGCGCGGCGAGAACGAGACGATCATCGGCCTGGTGGGCGATACGACCAAGATCGACCCGTTCCTGCTCGAGTCCATGGACGTCGTCGAGCGCGTGCAGCGCGTCTCCGAGCCTTTTAAGCGTGCCAACCGTAAGTTCCACCCCGAGGACTCCGTCATCGACTGCGGTCACGGCGTCAAGATCGGCGGCGACCAGTTCCAAGTCATCGCCGGCCCCTGCTCCGTCGAGGGCGAGAACCTCATTCGCATCGCACGCCGCGTGAAGGCCGCCGGCGCCACGATGCTGCGCGGCGGTGCCTACAAGCCCCGCACCTCCCCCTACGCCTACCAGGGCATGGGCCCCGCCGGCCTCGACCTGCTGTGCGAGGCGTCTGCCGAGCTCGACATGCCGATTGTCACCGAGATCATGGACCCACGCGACGTGCAGGTCTTCCTTGACAAGAAGATTGACGTCATGCAAATCGGCGCCCGCAACGCCCAGAACTTCCCCCTGCTCAAGGAGGTCGGCAAGACCCAGACCCCGATTCTGCTCAAGCGCGGCATGTCCGGCACGATCGACGAGCTGCTCATGGCTGCCGAATACATCATGAGCGAGGGCAACGACAACGTTATCCTGTGCGAGCGCGGCATCCGCACCTTCGAGACCCGCACCCGCAACACCTTCGACCTCAACGCCGTGCCGGTGCTGCACCACCTGTCGCACCTGCCCGTCGTCGCCGACCCCAGCCACGCCACCGGCTACACCCGCTACGTTGAGCCCATGGCGCTCGCCGCGACCGCCTGCGGCGCCAACGGCCTGGAGATCGAGGTCCACGACGAGCCGAGCCGAGCCTGGTCCGACGGCGCCCAGGCCCTCACCCCCGATCAGTTCGACGACACCATGCGCCGCATCCGAGCCATCCGCGAGGTTGTCTGCCAAGAGACCATGGAGTAGCCCATGGGTACGGTGAGAAACGCGCGCGTTAACCAGGGCGGCCCCAAGTGCGCCGGCATCGTCGGCCTTGGCCTCATCGGCGGTAGCTTTGCCCGCGGCTATGCACAGGCGGGCGTCCGCGTGCTGGCCTGGGACCCCGATGACGATGTCATGACGGCCGCCAGCATGGGCACTGTCGCCGGAGAGCTCAACGACAAGACACTCGGCGAATGCGACATCATCGTCCTGGCTTGCTACCCCGAGGCCTGCATCGAGTGGCTCGAGGCGCATGCCCAGGCGCTCGCCGACGCCACCGACACCGAGGCCATTATGGGCCCCGTGGTGATCGACACGGTGGGCGTCAAGGACATCGTGTGCGAACGCGCCTTTGAGCTTGCCCGCGAACACGGCTTTTACTTTGTGGGCGCGCACCCCATGGCGGGCACCCAGTTCTCGGGCTACGCGCACTCCCGCGCCGACCTGTTCCAGGGCGCCCCGCTCGTGCTCGTTCCGCCCGCGGTGGACGATGCCCTTAAGCTGGAGCTCTTGGGGCAGGTGCGCGAGATGGTGCGCCCCTTGGGCTTTGGCAAGTTCAGCGTGACCAGCGCCGCCGAGCACGACCGCGTCATCGCCTTCACGAGCCAACTTGCGCACGTGGTGTCCAACGCCTACGTAAAGAGCCCGACCGCCCAGGTCCACCACGGTTTTTCGGCCGGTAGCTACCGCGATCTCACCCGCGTGGCGCACCTCAACCCGCAAATGTGGTCCGAGCTCATGATCGACGACGCCGACGCGCTTGCCTTCGAGATCGACCACCTGATCGACTCGCTTGGCGCCTACAGCCGTGCGCTCAAGAACCGCGACCAGTGCTATCTGGAGAATCTCCTTGCCGAGGGCGACCGCATCAAGCGCGCACTCGACGACGAGGCCTCCCACTAGACCACCTATCACGCCAGGTCGAAAGGACCGAAGCTTATGGCGATTACCATCGATATCGACACTGCACGCCCCTACCAGGTGTATGTTGGCACGTTTTTGCTGGAGCAGGCGGGACCGCTCGTGCGCGCCACTGCCGGCGGCGCCAAGGCCGTCATCGTAACGGACACCAACGTGGGCCCGCTCTACCAGATGCCCGTTAAGCAGAGCCTGGAGGCGTCTGGCTACGAGGTAAGCATCTGCACCTTCGAGGCCGGCGAGGCCCATAAGCGCGCCGAAACCTATGTTGCCATTTTGGAGTTTGTGGCCGAGCACGAGCTTTCGCGCTCCGACGTGATCGTGGCACTCGGCGGCGGCGTCGTGGGCGACGTGGCGGGCTTTGTGGCCGCCACCTACATGCGCGGCTGTAAGTTTGTGCAGATCCCGACGAGCCTGCTCGCCATGGTGGATTCGTCGGTGGGCGGCAAGACCGCCATCGACCTGGCTGCCGGCAAGAACTTGGCCGGCGCCTTTTGGCAGCCGAGCGTGGTTATCGCCGACGTGGGGTGCCTAGCCACCCTCACGCCCGAGCAGTTCGCCGACGGCTGCGGAGAGGTCGTCAAGCACGCCGTGATCGCCGACCCGGAGCTTTTCGCCGAGCTGGAGAAGACTCCGCTCACGCTGGAGCTACTCAACCGCGATGTGGCCCGCGTAGCACTCATCATCGCCCGCAATATCGACATCAAGCGCGCCGTGGTCGTCGCCGACGAGTGCGAAACCAACCAGCGCAAGCTGCTCAACTTTGGACACAGCGCCGGACACGCCGTCGAAGCCTGCGAGCACTTTGAGCTCGGGCACGGCAACTGCGTGTCGATCGGTATGGGCATCATCACGCGCGCCGCGGCCCTGCACGGCGTCTGCGATGCCGCACTGCCCGGTCGTATTGAGGAGCTCTGCGCCCGCCATGGCCTCAAGACCCGCTGCGACCTAGATGCCGATGCCGTCTTTGCCGAGGCGCTCCACGACAAGAAGCGCGCGGGCGACACCATCGACCTGGTGATTCCGCACGGCATTGGCCGCTGCAGCATCGACCGCACGCCGCTTTCCACTTTCCACGAACTCATTGCCGAGGGCCTCGGCCAGAAGGGAGACGCATCCGCATGCTAGCCCGCATCACCCCGTCCCCGCTTAAGGGCACCGTTCCCGCCATCGCGTCCAAGTCGATGGCGCACCGTCTCATCATCTGCGCTGCGCTTGCCAACGGCGAGACGCACGTTACCTGCAACACCACCTGCGCCGACATCGAGGCCACGGTGCGCTGCCTTACGGCCCTGGGTGCTCGCATCGAGACCGTCGAGGACGGCTTCCAGGTCCACCCCACTATGAAGAGCATTGAGTTTGGCCTGCTCAAGGCACTTGCCGGCGGAACGCTTGACTGCGGCGAAAGCGGCTCCACGCTCCGCTTTATGTTGCCCGTCGCCTGCGCGCTGGGCGCAGAAGCAACTTTTGTGGGTCAGGGACGCTTGGGCGCCCGCCCGCTGTCCCCGCTCTCGGACGAGATCATCGCCGCCGGCTGCGACCTGCAGGGTCTGGGCGGTTTTCCGCTCAAGACAAGCGGCCGCATGCGCCCGGGCACCTTTGTGCTGCCGGGCAACGTGAGCTCGCAGTATATCTCGGGCCTGCTGCTGGCGGCCCCGCTGCTGGCCAAGCCCTCCTGCGTGCAGGTGACCGGCCTTATTGAGAGCCGCCCTTACATCAACCTAACGATCCAGGCCATGAAGGCCTTTGGCGTCGAGGTCAACGTCGAGCGTATTCCAGCCAAGGACGGCCAGCCCGAGGTCACGAACTTCCGCGTGAGCAGCGGCTCGTACCGCACGCCCGGCAGCGTAGCCGTCGAGGGCGACTGGTCCAACGCCGCCTTTTGGCTGTGCGCCGGCGCCATCGGCACCGACCCCATCACCGTCGAGGGCGTGTCGCTGAGCTCCGCACAGGGCGACCGCAACGTGCTCGCCGCGCTTTCGCGCTTTGGTGCCCGCATCGTGCGCTCCACGAACGCCGCCACTGTGCAATCCGACAAGCTCGCCGGCTTTGAGATGAGCGCCCACGACATCCCCGACCTGGTGCCCGTCATCTCGGCCGTGGCCTCACTGGCACAGGGCCGCACCTTTATCCGCGATTGCGCACGCCTGCGCATCAAGGAATCTGACCGTCTGGTCACCACCACCCGCGAGCTCACCGCGCTGGGAGCGCAGGTGCGCATCGCCGGTGACGACCTCATCATCAAGGGTGTCGATGCCTTCACCGGAGGCGAGGTCGATTCGCACAACGACCACCGCATCGCCATGATGGCCGCCATCGCCGCAAGCCGCGCCACCGGCGAGGTCGTGATCCACGGCGCCGAGGCCGTCAACAAGTCTTATCCCGATTTCTTCGACCACTACCGCCTACTGGGCGGCAAGGTCACGCTCGAGGAGGAATAGCATGTCCTCGACCTTTGGCAACGTCTTGCACTTAAGCATCTTCGGCCAGTCGCACTCCCCCGCTATCGGCTGCTCGCTCGATGGCATCCCGGCGGGCATCGCCGTGGACCAAGAGAAGCTGCAGGCCTTCCTCGACCGTCGCGCCCCCGGTCGCGACGAGACCGCGACCAAACGCCGCGAGGCCGACGCCGCCCACATCATCGCCGGCGTTGTCGATGGACATACCACCGGCGCGCCCATCGCCGCGATTATCGAGAACACCAACACGCGCTCCAATGATTACTCCGAGCTGCGCCGCAAGCCCCGTCCCGGACATGCGGACTTCCCTGCGCGCGTGAAGTATCACAACATGCACGATGTCGCTGGTGGCGGGCATTTTTCCGGCCGCCTAACGGCCCCCTTATGCATCGCCGGCGGCATTGCGCTGCAGGCACTTGAGGCCCGCGGCATTCAGGTCATGGCGCACGTCGCGCAGATCGGCAACATCTCCGACCTGCCGATGGACGATATGGTCTATCGCGAGGCCGACCGCAAGGCAATCCTTACGAACGATCTGCCGTGCATTGACGCCGCCGCAGCCGGCCGCATGCGCGAGGAGATCCTGGCCGCGCGCGACGAGCTCGACAGCATCGGCGGCATCGTAGAGTGCGGCATTTACGGGCTTCCCGCGGGCATCGGCGACCCTATGTTCGACGGCATCGAGAACCGCATCGCGCAAATCGCGTTTGGCATTCCCGCCGTAAAGGGCGTGGAGTTTGGCATGGGCTTTGCCGTGGCCGCCATGCGCGGCAGCGAGAACAACGATCCGTATCGCATCGATGCCGAGACCGGCGAAATCGAGGTCGAGTCCAATAACGCCGGCGGCATTCTGGGCGGCATCTCCACCGGCGCGCCCGTCATGTGGCGTATGGCCGTGAAACCGACGCCCTCGATTGGCCGCGAGCAGCAGACGGTGGACATGGACACTATGGAAAATGCCGAGCTCTCGGTCCACGGCCGTCACGATCCCTGCATCGTCCCCCGAGCCGTCCCCGTAGCCGAAGCAGCCGCCGCCCTCGCCATCTGGGACGCTCTCCTAGAGGACGCCGCCCAGCGCTAACCCGACTCACCTGGGTTGACTGTCAACTCAGCCATTACGCGAAAGGGGCCTCCATGGACCTTGCCGATATTCGCCAAGCCATCGATGGCATCGACACCACGCTCCTCAACAGTTTTGTCGAGCGCATGGATATTGCCACCGAGGTCGCCAAGTCAAAAATCGAGATGGGCAAGGCCGTCTTCGACCCCGCCCGCGAGCGCTCCAAACTCAACGACCTCGCCAGCCGCGCGCCCGAGCGCTACGAGGCGCAGACCATCACTCTGTTCCGCCTCCTCATGAGCATGAGCAAAGCCAAGCAGCAGCGCTACATCAACGAGCTCAAGGGCATCACCGTCTCGCAAAAGGCCCACGCCACGGCTGCAGCCTCCGACACGCCCTTCCCTCAAGCTGCCACCGTCGCTTGCCAGGGCGTGGAAGGTGCCTATAGCCAGATAGCCGCGTGCAAGCTCTTCGACGTGCCCGATATTGCGTTCTTTGAGACCTTCGAGGGCGTTATGCGCGCTGTGCGCGACGGCTTCTGCGAGTTTGGCGTGCTGCCCATCGAGAACTCCACCGCCGGCTCGGTCAACGCCGTCTACGACCTGCTCGCCCAGTTCGACTTCCACATCGTGCGCTCGCTTCGCCTCAAGATCGACCACAACTTGCTCGTCAAGCCCGGCACCAAGCTCGCCGACGTGCGCGAGGTCTACAGCCACGGCCAAGCCATTGCCCAGTGTGCCGGCTTTATCGAGTCCCACGACCTGCACGCCACCAAGCACCCAAACACGGCCATGTCGGCCGAGATGGTCGCCAACTCCGAGCGCACCGACGTCGCCGCCATCGCCTCGCGCAGCTGTGCGGCGCTCTACGGCTTGGAAGTGCTGAAGCCCAACATCCAGGACTCGGACAACAACTACACGCGCTTTGTCGTCATCAGCCGCGAGCCGCGCGTCTATCCCGGTGCCAACCGAACCTCGCTCATGATCACCACGGCCAACGAGCCGGGCGCGCTCTATCGCGTACTCGAGCGCTTCTACGCACTCAACATCAACCTCATCAAGCTCGAAAGCCGTCCCATCCCCGGTCGCGACTTTGAGTTTATGTTCTACTTTGATCTGGACTGTCCCTTTGGCAGCAAGGCCCTCGACGACCTGCTCGATTCTATCGACGACGTGTGCGAGAGCTTCACCTACTTTGGCAGCTACACGGAGGTGCTCTAGATGACCGATACCGCCGCAACCCGCCCCTACGGAGTGCTGGGCCGCGTGCTGGGCCACAGCTACACCCCAACCATCTACAAAGAGCTCGCTGGACTCGATTACGTGCGATTTGAGCGCGAGCCCGAGGACCTCGCGGCCTTTATGACGGGCGACGAGTGGGAGGGCACCAACGTGACCATCCCCTACAAACGCGCCGTCATGGAATACCTGGACGAGCTGAGCCCGCTCGCCGAGCGCATGGGCAACGTCAACACCATCACACGCCTACCTGACGGTCGTCTGCGCGGCGACAACACCGACTACTTTGGTTTTCAGTGCCTGGTCGAGGAGTTGGGCGTAAGGGTTTCCGGCAAGAAGGTCCTCGTGCTCGGTGCCACCGGCGGCGCGGGAACTACGGCCAGCATGGTACTCGGCGACCTAGGTGCCATCGTCGTGCCTGTGGGCCGCACGAGCGAGGTCAACTACGACAACATCGCGCAGCAGTTCGACGCCGTCCTACTCGTCAACTGCACGCCCGCCGGTATGTTCCCCCATTGCCCCGACGCGCCTTGCACGCTCGAAGGGCTCGATGCGCTCGAAGGCGTTATCGACATTGTCTACAACCCCGCCCGCACGGGACTCATGCTCGAGGCCGAGCGCCGCGGCATCCCCTGCATCGGTGGCCTGCTGATGCTCGTGGCCCAAGCGGCACAGGCCGTCGAGCGCTATACCGGCAAAGCCACCCCGCGCGAGCGCATCCTGGATGTGACGGAGCGCCTGTCGCGCCATGAGCAGAACATCGCGCTGATCGGCATGCCGGGCTCGGGCAAGACCCGCGTGGGTGAGCAGATTGCCCTGCTCACGGGTCGCGAGCACATCGATCTGGACCGAGCCCTCGAGGAACGCCTCGGCATGCCCTGCGCCGACTTTATCGTCGAGCGCGGCGAGGCCGCCTTCCGTGAGCAAGAGACAGCGGAGCTGGCCGACATTTCCAAGCGCAGCGGCCTGGTGCTCTCCACCGGCGGCGGCGTGGTCACGCGTGACGAGAACTATCCGCTGCTGCACCAAAACAGCCAGATCGTGATGCTCAACCGCAAGCTCGACGAGCTCGCCCACAAGGGCCGCCCCATCACCGCACGCGACGGCATCGACAAGCTGGCCGAGCAGCGTATGCCGCGCTACCGCGCCTGGGCCGACTACATCATCGACTCACGCGACTGCGCCGCCAACACCGCCCATGCCCTCCTCGACACCCTCCCACCCGCTCTCTAACCAAAACCACCACAAAGGGGACAGGCTCCTTTGCGGTGGTTTTTCATTCCTCCTCTCCAAATCGACCAACTCCAAAGGAAGCAGCCATGAAAGCACTCGTCATCAACGGCCCCAACCTCAACATGCTCGGTATTCGCGAGCCGGGCATCTACGGCAGCGACAACTACGACCGCTTGGTCCAGATTTGCCAGGAGGCAGGCGCCGCGCAGGGTTTTGACGAGGTCGAGGTCTTCCAGTCCAACCACGAGGGCAGCATCGTCGACAAGATCCAGGAGGCTTACGGCAAGGTCGACGGCATCGTCATCAACCCGGCCGCCTACACGCACACAAGCGTGGCCATCTTGGATGCCCTCAAAGCCGTCGCCATCCCGGCTGTGGAGGTCCACATTAGCGCCGTCGAGACCCGCGAAGACTTCCGCCAGGTGAGCTACGCCCGTCTGGCCTGCTTCGCTACCATCACCGGCGAAGGCCTCCAGGGCTACGCCCACGCGCTGGAGCTGCTGAAAGAGCATCTGGAAAAGTAAAATGCCAACCCCAACAAACAGCAGCGGCTTGTTCGCGCTCGGCTTCAGCAGCATACAAGATGAAAAAAGCCCAGACCACCAAGCGGTCCGGGCTTAATAAACGATGGTGCTCCATGGCGGATTCGAACCGTCGACCTTGGGATTAGAAGTCCCCTGCTCTATCCAACTGAGCTAATGGAGCAAATAACCACACGCCCAAGCAAGCGCAAGCCTGTCGGGCGCAAGTAATTATAACCTAGTTGAACTGCTCGCGATACGCCTTGCAGACCTCATCGACCGGGCCGTCCATGCGAAGGTCACCCTTCTCAATCCAAACGGCACGCTGGCAGATGCGCTCAACCTGCTCCATGGAGTGCGAAACGAACAGAACCGTCACGTCACCGCTCTGGATAAAGTGCTGAATGCGAGCCTCACACTTCTGCTGGAAGAACACATCACCGACGGACAGCGTCTCGTCAACGATAAGAATATCGGGCTCGGTAATCGTCGCGATTGCAAAGGCGATACGCGCCACCATGCCCGAGGAGAAGTTCTTAAGCGGCATATCGACAAAGTTCTGAAGCTCAGCGAACTCAATAATGCCGTCAAAGTTGGCGTCGATGAACTCCTTGGTATAGCCGAGCAGGGCGCCGTTCAGATAGATGTTCTCGCGGGCGGTCAGCTCGGGGTCAAAGCCGGCGCCAAGCTCAATCAGCGGCGCGATGTTACCGTGCACCTTAACGCTGCCCTCGCTAGGCTCAAGAACGCCAGCGATAATCTTGAGCATCGTAGACTTGCCGGAGCCATTGGTGCCGACCAGACCCACAACCTCGCCGCGATGAATATCAAACGAGATGTGCTTAAGCGCCCTAAACTCCTCAAAGAACAGCTCGTGCTTGGCAAGCTTAATGAAGTACTCCTTGAGGTTGGTCAGCGACTCGGACGCCATGTTAAAGATCATGGTGACGTCGTCGACCTCGACAGCCAGAGGCTGCTCGCTGTAATCAACAACAGATTCAGTCATCACAGCACTCCTTAGATGTAGAGGATGAACTTGCGCTCGGACTTATGGAACACGGTATAGCCAATAATAAGCGCAAGAACCGCCCAGGCAACGCACATACCAAACGTCATAAGCGAGGGCGTAGTCTGGAACAGGAAGATATCGCGCATAAACTGCAGGTAGTTGAACATGGGGTTCGCATACATCAAGATACGCACGAGATGCGGCATTTGCGCAATATAGTCAGTCGTCCAGAAGATGGGCGTAATGTAAGTCCACGCCGTAATGACGACGCTCCACAGATGCATAACGTCGCGGAAGAAGACCGTAAGGGCAGAGAGCATCATGCCCAGGCCCATGCAGAAGCACATAAGCAGCAGCAGGCAAACCGGCAGCAGAATAAGGTGCCAAGAAGGCATAACGCGGAACCACAGCATGACGATGGCGACGGCGACCAGCGAGAAGGCAAAGTTGACCAGCGAGAAGAGCACCTTCTGCACCGGGAAAACCCAGCGGTGCACCTTAACCTTCTTGAGCAGAGGGGCAGCGCCCACGATCGACGTCAGGGCCTGGTTAGTAGACTCAGACATGACGGCAAAGGTAATGTTACCCACGATCAAGTACAGCGGGTACATCTCGGGCGTCATTGAGCCATTGCGGCCCTGGCCAAAAATCGTCGAGAACACGATGGCCATGACGATCATCATCAGCAGCGGGTTGAGCACCGACCATGCGACGCCCAGAACGCTACGGCGATACTTGATCTTAAAATCCTTGGTAACCAGCTGACGAAGGATAAACGCGTCCTTCTCAAATTCGTTCTTAGCAAACGTCGCAGGCAGACTGCGAGTTTCTTGTTGCTTTGTCTGATCCGACACGGATGCAACTCCTTTACTCGTAATCGTTGACAAACGAACAGTATAGACCCGACGGCCATGCAAACGATTCGCGCAACAAAACTGGAGAACTAACCCACATCTTAGGATGCCAGGCCCAAACGGCTATACTTTCTAGGATTGAATGTATAAGGAGCATTAAGTGAATTCTGAATCCATCGCCGTCATCATCCCTTGCTACAACGAAGCGCTCACGATCGGCAAAGTCATCGATGACTTTCACCGCGAGCTTCCGCAGGCGACGGTCTATGTCTATGACAACAACTCGTCGGACGATACCTCACGCATTGCCACCGAGCACGGCGCCACAGTCCGCTTTGAGCCCCGTCAGGGAAAGGGCAACGTGTGCCGCCAGATGTTTCGCGATATCGACGCCGATTGCTACCTGATGGTCGACGGAGACGACACCTACCCCGCCGAGGCGGCCAAGGCCCTCTGCGAGCCCATCCTTAACGGCACGGCCGACATGACCGTAGGCGATCGCCTTTCCAACGGCACCTACGCCGAGGAGAACAAGCGTGCCTTCCACGGCTTTGGCAACAATCTGGTCCGTGCCATGATCAAGTGGATCTATGGCTACAGCTTCGATGATGTCATGACCGGCTACCGTGCCATGAGCCGCCCGTTCGTTAAAACCTTCCCTGTGCTTTCCGAGGGCTTCCAGATCGAAACCGAGCTCTCGATCCACGCCGTCGACCACCGCTGGCGCATCAAGGATGTGCCCATCGAGTACCGCGACCGTCCGGAAGGTTCCGAGTCCAAGCTCAATACCGTAAGCGACGGCATTAAAGTCGTTGCGATGATTGGCACGCTGTTCAAGGACTACCGCCCTCTGAAGTTCTTCAGCCTCGTCGCGCTTCTGTTTGCGGTGATCGGCCTCGCCTTGGGCACGCCCATCGTTGTCGAGTATTTCCAGACCGGCCTCGTTCCGCGCTTCCCCACCGCCATGCTCGCCGCGTCGTTTATGTTCCTGTGCGGTCTGAGCCTTGCGACCGGCTTCATCCTCGATTCCGTGGCAAAGGTCGAAAAAAAGCAGTGGGAGGTCAACGTGTACAGCAAATACGCCTACGATGACCAGCCCGGCAGGTCCGCCACCACGCCAAGCGAGTGAAAGATCTTCCGCAAAATACTATTGGCACCACTGCGCAGATAGCCATCAACAAGAAAAGCCGCCGTTAAAGAACGGCGGCTTTTACTCTCGAAAAGTTGATAGCGGCTAGAGCGTCTTGAGGTACTCCCCAAGCTCTTCCTCCCAGTCGGGCATGTGGAACCCGACCGACTCGAGCCTGGAAAGGTCGAGCGCGGAGTGGACCGGGCGCGGGGCCACGGGGCCCTCGGCGCCGGCGTAGTAGTCGGCGGTCGATACCGGCACGACCCTGTCGCCGTTGCCGTTGGCGGCCTCGAAGACGGCGCGGGCGATGTCGGCCCAGGACTTGACGGCGCCGGAACCGGTGCAGTCGTAGGTGCCGTAGGGGGCGCGGCTCCCCAGCACGTGGAAGATTG
>CATWQC010000003.1 GCA_958352845.1 uncultured Collinsella sp. | reverse complement strand
CGACAGGCCATCCTTCGCCGTGTTCGGCGTTCGCAAAATAGTAGACGCTTTAGTTGAGAAAAGTGGCGATTATTTCAACTTTTCTTTTGTTTTGTTCATTTATCCATAGTTCTGCGTATTTCTATTACTTTATGCAGTAATGCCACTTTATTGTGTGAAAGTAATGTTTCCGTTCTGTTACAGGCGTCCCTGCCCTGAATAAAACGGCCTCACCGGTCGCGCTTTATGCGCACTTAGGCGGCAATGTACTTGCCGTCCTGGATCACATAGGCTGTGGCGGGCTTTTCGACCTGGCCCTCGTCATTCCACGTCAGCTCGCCTGTCAGGCCCTCGATCTTGATCTTGCGCATGGCCTTGGCAAGGTCGCCGGCAATGTCGGCACCGTCGGCCGAAATGTCAATCCCCGCCCTATCGATAGCCTCGGCGATGGCGTGGACGCAATCGTAAGCGTCGGCGGCAAACTGGTTGGGCGTCTCGTCGTAGGCATCCTTATAGGCCTTGACGAAGTCGGCATTCTTCTCATCGTCAGCCGAAAACGGGGTCATGAGCAGTACGCCCTCGGCAAGAGAGGTATCGAAGCCCTCCACAGAGAGCAGGCCGTCCATGCCGTCGGTACCCATGAGCGTCATGTCGTAGCCCATGTCCTTGGCGTTCTTGAGCAAAACGGACGCCGGCGTGTAGTAGATCGGGGCAAAGATAAGCGTGGCGCCGGCCTCCTTGGCCTTGGTGAGCTGGTTGGTAAAGCTCGTGGAGGAATCGTCCTTAAAGGTCTCGGTATCGACGATGTCGAGCTTGGACGCCTTGGCCTGCTCGGCAAAAGCGTCGGCAACGCCCGAGCTATACGTATCGCCGGAGTTGTAGAACAGGGCGATCTTGGCATCCGCGTACTTCTCGGCCAAGAACTTCGCGGCGCTGGCGCCCATGGTGGGATCGGTGAAGCAAACCTGAAAGACCGTGGTCTTATCCTTGGTGACGTCGAGCGACGAGGCCGAAGGCGTGACCATGAGCATATCGTCAGCGATCTCGCCCGAGACGGCGACGGCGGCACCAGTCGTGACGGGGCCGACGAGTGCCTGCATGCCCCAGTCGCACAGGGTATTGAAGGCGTTGATGGCCTTCTCACCGTCGGCGACATCGTCCTCGGACTTAAGCGAGAGCTTGAGATCCTTGGTCGAGAAATCCTTGGCGGCGAGCTTGGCACCCTTCTCGGCCGAAACACCATAGGTTGCCGCGGCGCCGGTCAGAGGGCCGATGACACCGATCTTGAAGGTCTTGCCGTCATCGGCGGAGCCGCCATCCGAGCCACCCGACGAGCAACCAGCGAGTGCGGCGGCGGTGCCGAGCGCCGCGGCGCCGGCGAGAAAGTTCCTACGGCTGAGCGCGCTGTTGATGTTGAACATGGTGTCCCCCTTTTTTTCGCTGGCCGCGGTGCGGCCGTCTTGCGGTACGGGGCAAACCTTATGGCGCAAACGTTGACAGTTTGTTACGGAGTTTCGTTTGTAGCGAGCGTGTTTCCAATGTTTCCGCAGCGTTTCGGGGGTGCCGTTTTGTGCGACTCCTGTTGCCTGGCGAGCACGCGCCCTCGGTTCACGCTAGAATGCACTCAACCTTTAAGCGGTTAATCCATCCATAAGATGCACGAAGGAGCTATCTATGAGCGAACCCCTGCGCACCGTGAACGTCGGCCTCATCGGTCTGGGAACCGTCGGCGGCGGCGTGGCCCGTCTGATCAAGAGCCACCACGATGAGTACCTGGCAGCCTACGGCATCGACCTTAAGCTGACCCGCGCCTGCGCGCTTGCTTGGGAGCAGGCCGAGGCAGCCGGTATTGAGCGTGAGGCCTTTACGAGCGACTGGCACGACGTCGTCACCGACCCCGCCGTCGACATCGTCGTCGAGCTGATCGGCGGCGAGCACCCCGCGACCGAGATCTTTACCACCGCCTTCGAGAACGGCAAGCACGTCGTCTCTGCCAACAAGGCCCTGCTGGGCCGTCATGTCGAGACGCTCGCCGAGAAGGCGCGCGCATGCGGCGTGCAGATTAAGTGCGAGGCCAGCTGCGGCGGCGGCATCCCCATCGTGAGCACGCTCGAGCACGACTTGGTGGGCAACAAGATCCTGACCATCGCCGGCATTCTCAACGGCACCACCAACTACATCCTGTCGCGCATGGACGCCGAGGGCGCCGATTACGCCGACGTGCTCGCCGACGCCCAGGCCAAGGGCTACGCCGAGGCCGACCCGTCCGCCGACGTCGACGGCTTCGACGCCGCCAGCAAGACGGCCATCCTCGCCTCCATCGGCTTTGGCACCCGCGTGACCACCGATGATGTGTACCAGCAGGGTATTCGCACCATCGGCGCCGAGGACATCGCCCAGGCCCGCGAGCTCGGCTACACCATTAAGCTGCTCGGCATCGCCCGCAACACCGACGCCGGCGTCGACGTTCGCGTGCACCCCACGCTGATCCCCACCGATCACATGCTTGCCAAGGTCAACGGCGCCATGAACGCTGTCTACGTGGTAGGCGACGCCGTGGGCGAGACCATGTTCTACGGTGCCGGCGCAGGCTCCTTCCCCACCGCGAGCGCCGTCGTGGGCGATATCCTGTCGCTCTCCGAGCAGATCAGCCGCGGCGTGGCTCCGCTGCCCGAGATTGAGCCCTATGGTCACAACCTCGCCTTTAAGCCCATGGACGAGCTCCAGACTAAGTACTATGTGCGCCTGAAGGTCGCCGACCGCGTGGGCGCCCTGTCCGAGACGGTCGATATCTTTGCCAAGCACAACATCTCGATCTCGCTCATCAACCAGGTCGAGGACGGCAAGTCGGGCGCTAGCGATACCTGCTCGGTCATCTTCCTGACGCACCGCGCGCTCGAGAAGGACGTCCAGGCTGCCGCCGCCGAGCTTGCCAGCGTCGACTGCGTGGCCGAGGTCGCCAACGTCCTGCGCATCGAGGACGTCGAGGCCTGGACCGAAGGCGTCATGGCCAACTAGTCCACTACTTCGAACCTCAACGGAGCTCAACGCAAAAGACGCGCTGCCTGCATCAACCGCAGGCAGCGCGCCTTCTATTATTTGGACGGAACCCGTATCCCGGCATTCCTTACTACTTACCGTCGTCGTCCTGTGCTTCATCGCGCGCGTAGAGCTCCAGCATGCGGCGGCGGTATTCGTGCACGGCGAGCTTGGCGCGCTCCAGGCGGCGGCGCTCACGCGGAGTCAGCTTGGACGGGTCGACCTCGTCTCCATAGGTCTTATCGGCAAGCAGGTGCGCCGCGTCCACGATGCGGGCATCGATGTGGCCGCTCGCTGCCTCGGCGGAAAGACGCTCGGCAATCGCATCGAGCGTAGGCAGGCCCTCGAATACACGACCATGTCCATGCGAGGTCAGCAGCTCGTGCTCGCGTGCGAGCAGACTCGCCAAATCGTGATGGGCGCGCAGAATGTCGAGCGCATCGGATGGATGCTCGGCAACTTCTGCCACGGCGGCGACCGGTGCGGCGTCGACCACGCGGTAGAAGAGCTGCGCGAGCAATGGCATCAAGAACACCGTGATGGCACCGGCGGCAACCATGACCGACGCAATATCTTGCGACAGCGCGCCCGCGTTGACGGCAACGCTTGTCACGGCAACGATGATCGGCAGCGCCGTGGTGCAGTACAGGGCCACCGTAATGCGACCATACGCCGACACATCGCGCGTCACGGGACAAATGCTCATAGAGATGAGAATGGGCACGGCACGAATAATCAGCAGTGCCACGATAAAGCCCACGAGCAAGCCCGGGCGCGACGCCACGGCCGTCAGATCGATCTTCGCGCCCGATACGGTAAAGAACACCGGAATCAAAAAGCCGTAGGCCAGGCCATCGAGCTTGGTCTCCAGCGTATGGTTGCCCTCGGGGATGATATAACGCAGGACAAAGCCGGCGGCAAAAGCGCCCAACACGATATCGAGGCTAAAAATGGCGGAAAACGCCACGAGCGTGACCAAAATAAGCACCGTCAGGCGCACGAACGTCTGCGATGTGGTATCGGCGCGCTCCTGAATAAAGGCGAAAAAACGGCTGCCGATGCGTTTGGAGCGGCCGGGGACCACGGCAAGCAGCACGCACACGGCGGCAAATAGGCCCAAGATCAGCAGCGTCTCGATGCCCGTACGGGCAGACAGCAGTACCGACATGGCGAGCACGGGGCCGAGCTCGCCCCACGTACCATAGGCGAGAATCGAATCACCGACACGCGTTCCGGCAAGCGACCGCTCGCGCAAGATGGGTATGAGCGCTCCAAGCGCCGTCGAGGTCAAGGCAAGCGTCACGGCGATACCGTCGAAATGGCTGACCGAGAACCACGGCGTAAAGCGCACGGCAAGCCAGGCGATACCAAACGTGACGGCCCACGTCGCCAAGCCGTAGCGCCCCTCCACACCCGTAATGTTCTTAGGGTCGATCTCAAAGCCGGCGAGCAGGAACAAAAAGGCCAGACCGAGCTCCGACACGAGCGAGACCTCGGCATCTACATGGATAACGCCGAGCATATGAGGTCCCAGCACCGCGCCGAACACGAGCAAAAAGACCGTTTCGGGAACGGGTTTTCCGGGAATCGCTGAGGCGATGAAGGGGCTTGCGAAGGCCACGAGCGCGATGATGGCGAGTGAAACGAATGCCATGTGATGCCTTTCTCTTGTTTGCGCTTCACTGTAGCACCCTCGCCGTCCGCAACGCGCCACGAGCTGTCGTATCATAGTGAGGTTTACAAACATGTGGCTCAAGGCGACCGCGAGGCTTGTCCCGTAAACCGACCGCTGCCGCATACCGTACCGTACGCCCAACCGATCAGGAAGGCAGGAACCAATGGTCTCTCGTATCTACGTGGAGAAGAAACCCGGGTTCGACGTCGAGGCTCAGCAGCTCAAGGGCGAGCTGACCGAAATTCTCGGCATCAAGGGCATCGAGGCCCTGAGGATCATCAACCGCTACGACGTCGAGGGCATCGACGAGGAGCTTTTCCGCTCCTGCGTGCCGACCGTCTTTAGCGAGCCCCAGGTCGATGTGACCTACGACGAACTCCCCGCAAGCGATGGCGCCGTCTTTGCCGTCGAATTCCTGCCTGGCCAGTTTGACCAGCGCGCCGACTCCGCCAGCGAGTGTGTGCAGCTCATCAGCCAGGGCGAGCGCCCCGCCGTGCGCTCCGCCAAGGTCTATATGATCTCGGGCGCTCTGGACGAGGCCGCCATCGATGCCATCAAGCACTACGTGGTGAACCCCGTCGAGGCACGCATCGCCTCGCTCGACCTGCCCGAGACGCTGTACATGGAGACCCCCGAGCCCCAGCCCGTCGAGGTGCTCGACGGCTTCCGCGAGCTCGACGAGGCCGGCCTTGCCGCCTTTATCGCCGATCGCGGCCTTGCCATGGACGAGGCAGACATCGCCTTCTGCCAGCAGTACTTCCGCGATGAGGACCGCGACCCCACCATCACCGAGATCCGCGTGATCGACACCTACTGGTCCGACCACTGCCGCCACACCACCTTCGGCACCGTCCTGGACGACGTGACGATCGACGACGCCGTGGTGCAGCAAGCCTTCGACCGCTACATGGAGATGCGCCACGAACTCGGCCGCGACGCCAAGCCCGTCTGCCTCATGGACATGGGCACCATCGGCGCCAAGTACCTTAAGAAGACCGGCGTCATGACCGATGTCGACGAGTCCGAGGAGATCAACGCCTGCACCGTCAAGGTGAAGGTCGATGTCGACGGCGAGGACCAGGACTGGCTGTTCCTGTTTAAGAACGAGACCCACAACCACCCGACCGAGATCGAGCCCTTCGGCGGTGCCGCCACCTGCGTGGGCGGCGCCATCCGCGACCCGCTCTCGGGCCGCAGCTACGTGTACCAGGCCATGCGTGTCACCGGCGCCGGTGACCCCACCGTCCCGGTTTCCGAGACGCTCGAGGGCAAGCTGCCGCAGCGCAAGCTCGTGACCACTGCCGCCGCCGGCTACTCCAGCTACGGCAACCAGATCGGCCTTGCCACCGGTCAGGTCAACGAACTCTATCACCCCGGTTACGTGGCCAAGCGCATGGAGGTTGGCGCCGTCGTGGGCGCTACCCCGGCAAACCACGTTCGTCGCGAGTGCCCCGCCCCCACCGACAAGATCATCCTGCTGGGCGGCCGCACCGGCCGCGATGGCATCGGTGGCGCCACCGGCTCCTCCAAGACCCAGAACACCGAGTCCATCGAGACCTCGGGTGCCGAGGTCCAGAAGGGCAACGCCCCTGTCGAGCGCAAGCTGCAGCGTCTGTTCCGCCGCGGCGACGCCTGCCGTCTGATCAAGCGCTGCAACGACTTTGGCGCCGGCGGCGTCTCGGTCGCCGTGGGCGAGCTTGCCGACGGCCTGTATGTCGACCTGGACACCGTGACCAAGAAGTACGACGGCCTGGACGGCACCGAGCTCGCTATCTCTGAGTCCCAGGAGCGTATGGCCTGCGCCGTCGCCGACGGTGACGTCGAGGAGTTCATGGGCTACGCCGCCGAGGAGAACCTGGAGGCGACCGTTATCGCCGAGGTTACCGCCGAGCCGCGCATGCGCATGGCCTGGAACGGCGTCGCTATCGTCGACCTGTCCCGCGAGTTCCTCAACTCCAACGGCGCACCCAAGCACCAGGTCGCCCACGTGTGCGCCCGTAGCGTGTGGCAGCCCAGCTGGGCCGGCACCACGCTTGCCGAGCGCATGACCTCGCTCGTCACCGACCTCAACGTCGCTTCCAACAAGGGCCTTTCCGAGCGCTTCGACTCCACCATCGGTGCCGCAACCGTGCTCATGCCCTTTGGCGGCAAGACGCAGCTCACCCCCAGCTCGGCCATGGTCGCCAAGTTCCCCGTGGACGGCGAGACCACCACGGCGAGCGCCATGGCATGGGGCTTTAACCCCTATCTGATGGAAGCCGACCAGTTTGCGGGCGCCTACCTGTCCGTGGTCGAGTCCATCGCCAAGCTCGTGGCTGCCGGCTTTGAGCACAAGCGCGCCTATCTCTCCTTCCAGGAGTACTTCGAGCGTCTGCGCACCGAGGCCGAGCGTTGGGGCAAGCCCACGGCAGCCGTCCTGGGCGCCCTTATGGCCCAGGTCGACCTGGGTGCCGGCGCCATCGGCGGCAAGGACTCCATGAGCGGCTCGTTTGAGGACGAGGCCGGCGAGCTCAACGTTCCGCCGACTCTGATCAGCTTCGCCGTCGCCGTGGGCAAGGCCGCCCGCGCCGTCTCGCCCGAGTTCAAGGGCCTCACGCACCGCGTCGTCCGCATCGCCCCCGCTACCTATGGCGAGGACTACCGTCCCGACGCCCAGCAGCTGCTCGCCGCGTTTGACGCCGTCGAGGCGCTCACCGCCAACGGCAACGCCCTGGCCATCTCCACGCCCGGCTACGGCTGCGGCGCCGAGAGCCTCTTTAAGATGTGCGTCGGTAACCAGATCGGTATCGAGCTTGCCGAGGATGTAGACGTGGAGAGCCTCTTCACCCCGCTCTACGGCAGCTTTATCGTCGAGCTCGCCGAGGATGCCGAGCTGCCCGAGGTCGCCGACGGCGTTGTCGTCGAGCCCCTGGGCACCACCGTCGAGGGCTATATCATCGACACCGGCTCCGAAGTCATCGAGCTCTCCGAGCTTCAGGAGGCCTGGGAGAGCGGCATCGAGGGCGTCTTTGCCTACCGCAGCGCCGACGAGACCCCCGAGGTCGAGACCATCGACTTCCGCGCCAAGGACATCCACGTGTACGGCGGCGCCAAGATCGCCCGCCCGCGCGTGGTTATCCCCGTGTTCCCCGGCAACAACTGCGAGTACGATAGCGCCCGTGCCTTCCGCGCCGCCGGCGCCGAGGCCGACACCTTCGTGATCAACAACCTCACGCCCGAGGCCGTCGCCGAGAGCACCCACGAGCTTGCCCGCCGCATCCGTGCAAGCCAGATTGTCATGATCCCCGGCGGCTTCTCGGGCGGCGACGAGCCCGACGGCTCCGCCAAGTTCATCACGGCGTTCTTCCGCGCTCCCGAAGTCACCGAGGCAGTCCGCGACCTGCTCAAGGCCCGCGATGGCCTGATGCTGGGCATCTGCAACGGCTTCCAGGCCCTGATCAAGCTCGGCCTGGTGCCCTACGGCGACATCGTCGACGCCACGCCCGATGCGCCCACGCTGACGTTCAACACCATCGGTCGCCATCAGAGCCGCCTGGTGCGCACCCGCATCTCGTCCAACCTGTCCCCGTGGCTGTCGCAGTGCAGCCTCGACGACCCCTACACCGTCGCCATCAGCCACGGCGAGGGCCGCTTTGTCGCCAACGACGAGGTACTCGCCCAGCTGATCGCCAACGGCCAGGTCGCTACGCAGTACGTGGGCGAGGACGGCAAGCCCGGCATGGATCTTTCCGTCAACCCCAACGGCTCCGCACTCGCCATCGAGGGCATCACGAGCCCCGACGGCCGCGTCCTGGGCAAGATGGGCCATGCCGAGCGTCGCGGCGACAACCTGTACCGCAACGTGCCCGAGCATGTCCCCGGCGACAAGTTCATGCCGATCTTTGAGAGCGGCGTAGCCTACTTCGCCTAAACCTTTCCCATCGGGTACAATCCCTTCGGGTAACATCACCCGCCACCGGCACATCCGGTGGCGGGTTCTTTTTTGCTTCGCGCATGTAGGAAGGACATCATGGAAAGCCGCAAGCCGTATCTCGCCACCCTGCCCGGACTCATCCTGGGCTGTCTCGTTTGCTGCGCGCTCTGGGGCTCCGCCTTCCCCTGCATCAAGATCGGCTACGGCCTCTTTGGCATTCCCGCGCACGACAGCGCCTCGCAGCTGCTCTTCGCGGGTCTGCGCTTCACCCTTGCCGGCATGCTGGTCATTGTTGGCATGAGTGTGGCCCAGCGCCGTCCGCTCGTTCCGCAAGCGCGTGATATCAAGCCCATCTGCATCTTGTCGCTCTTCCAGACCATCGGCCAGTACTTCTTTTTCTACCTTGGTCTCTCGCGTGCCAGTGCTATGTCGAGCTCCATCATCGAGGCCAGCGCCAACTTCTTGGCTATCCTCTTTGCCGCCCTGGCGTTTCGCACCGAAAAGCTCAATACGGCCAAGGTGCTCGGCTGCGTACTGGGCTTTGCCGGTGTCGCGCTCGTCAACCTTTCGGGCGCGGACGGTACCTTTGGCTTTACGCTCGACGGCGAGGGCTTTATCCTGGCCTCTACCGTCGCGGGCGCCCTTTCGACCTGCCTGATCGGTATCTTCTCGCGCGAGCACGACGGCGTTTTGCTTGCCGGGTGGCAGTTCTTGGTCGGCGGCCTGGTCCTCACCGCCATCGGCTTTTTGATGGATGGCGCGCTCTCCCCCACGGCGATTGCCCCCGCCATCGCGCTCATCATCTACATGGCGCTTATCTCCGCGGTCGCCTACTCGCTGTGGTCGCGCCTGCTTGCCGTCAACCCCGTCAGCCGCGTCTCGGTCTTTGGGTTTATGAACCCCGTCTTTGGCGTGCTGCTGAGCGCACTGCTGCTCGGTGAGGGCGCTGGCACGAGCCCCGCTACCGTCATCGTTGCCCTGCTGTTGGTCTGCGGCGGCATCATCATCGTCAACAAACCCAAAAAAAGCCTAGCGAGCTCACCTTTTTAGAGAGGGCGTTCGCACGCTTCAGCTTAATGGAGTGCACTGGTTCTCGTTGATTTCGTACCGAGTCGCGGCGGCTGACGCCCATCTTGCCACACCGCGCCTGGGCATTATGGCCGGTGGCCCCCGCAAACGCAAAAAGGGCGCACGACCATCGCAACGGTCGTGCGCCCTTTTTTCTAGCGTATCTGGACGCCGGCTTTCTTTTTCTCGGCCTTGACGCGGTAGAGCTCCGCATCGGCAGCGCGAAGTAAGTCTTGCCAGGTATCGACACCATCACCGACCCGTGCGTAGCCGATGGACATCCGCAACAGATACGGCACCTCGGCACGAGCGAGCTCGTCGTTAATCGCCGAACACAGGTCTATGATGTCCTGTTCCGCCGCTGCCTTCTGGAGCACCATGAACTCATCGCCGCCATAACGTGCGATAAAGCCACCAGACGCCGAGCAGACCTCTTTGAGCGTAGCAGATATGACCTGGAGGGCATGGTCGCCCTCCACATGTCCATACCGGTCGTTAATCTGCTTAAAGCCGTCGGCATCCATCATAAGCAGATACACATCATCGGCCTGATCAGCACCCGAGAACAGCGACAGCATATAGGTCTCAAAACGGTTGCGATTGTTGAGGCCAGTCAACGGGTCGGTCGAGATGAGCTGCTCCTGGCAGATAATGTAGAGCAGCAACATGCTAATCATTATGCCGACACAAAGGCCAGGCACCGAGTATACGATCTGAAAGGTACCGCCCACCAGGGCCGGAATGGCGAAAAATGCCAAGGTTCGATAGATAGCCTTCGTCTGCAGGCTCTCGACCCTGCGAGATTGCACAAACGCATGCAGGGACGTATGTATAACGTAACAGTAGCTGACAATGGGCTGGATCATATAGGCAAAGCCGCGACGATACACGCCCTGCGAATCGATATAGAACAAGGCGTGCGTCCAGTAACTGGTAAAAGCCAGCACGACCACCAGAGCCGTAGGCAACGTTACAAGCACCACCCTATAGCGCGAGGTCACAAGGCGAGAGCCCTGCATCGTCTCGGAATAGATAAACCAAATGAGACACGCGATGGCAAAGAGCGAAAACGAAACCGCGTTGGAAATCCAGTTGGCAGCAATACCCAACGTGCCGTCCGCACCATCCGAAAGCGTCCAGATCATATCGAATAATATGTACGCGGCAGAGGTGTAGCCAAGCATGCTAAACAATAGCTGCAGGGTGCTCGAGAACAAGGAGCGACGACTTCGCGCGGCAAGCCCGATAAGAACAATCATGCATAGCAGGAATATCTCAATCTTGAGTGCCTTAACCACTAGACGCCATCCCTTCAATATCCGAATGGTCAGAATCGCCCAATTCGAATCAGGGCAATAAACACCCCTTTACTCCGCAGGGGTAAAGGGAATCATAGCAAAGCGCCCGAACATCACTGCAAAACAGTTTCTGTTCGGGCGCTCGGACGGCGCGAATTGCACGCCGGAATCAATTATCGGTAACGGCCGTTACTCGCCATCGATGTCGGTCGCGACGGCCTCCTCGATGGCCTCGACACCGGCAGGCGACAGGTCCTCCTTGCCCTGGCAGAACTTCTTGTCGACCCAGCCGGTCAGAATCGGAGCCATGATTGCCGTGATGATAACGGCAGTGGCGATCTGGGCGTACGCGGTGGGCGCAAGCTCGGCGTAGCGCGGCGCGACCTCGGCGAGAGCAACCGGCGTGGTCATAGCCGTGCCGGCGATGGTGGAACAAGCCACGGCAGCCTTGCCGTTACCACCGCACAGGCGCTCGAACGCAAAGGTGATGGGACCGACGACAAACAGCGTGACAAGGCCCAGCAAGATGCCGGAAATACCGCCGGTGATAAAGCTCGACAGGCTCATGGACGCGCCAAGCTGAAATCCGATGACGGCAATCGCAGGGTTGGAACCGGGAACCAGCAGGTTCTTGATAAACGGGAACAGGTTGCCCAGAACCATGCCGATAACGAGCGGCAAAATGGATCCGATGATAGTGCCGACGGGGATGTTGGCGAGACCCGAGACACCGAGGATGATCATCGTGATGGCGGGGCCGGCCGTAAAGAACAGGATACCGACGGCGCCCTGCTCGGACTCATCGCCGAACTCGCCCATGATGCCCGTATAGAGCGCCATGTTGCAAAACGTGATGCCGCCGATGATAGACACGGAGCTCAGACCCAGGAAGTTGTCGTTAAAGAAATATGCCACGCCCAGGCCGAGAGCCGCTGCGACGACCAGCTTGGGGATCAGCACGACGATGCCGGTCTTGATGGCGCCCGGCGTGGACTTAAAGCTGATGCCGGCACCCACAAACAGCAGGATCGCGGCGACGATGGTATTGGAGCCACCGCGGCAGGCAGCCGTAAAGAAGCCGCCGATCTCAAAAACCTGCGGGCAGAAGGTGTTGAGCAAAAGACCGACGATCATCGGATAGATCATGATGTCGCCCGGAATGCGCGGGATCTTGAATTTCTTTTGCTCGTTGGCGGTTGCTTCCTGTGCCATGAAACCCCCATTTCCGCTGACGGGGTACAAAAGCCCACGTCACGCTTTGCTACAGTAAAGTTTGACCATGGTACCAGAAGAAATAGACCAGCTCGGTGAAAAATTCTACAAGTTGGGATGGAACGAGATTCGGCGCCCGCGACGCCAGCCCTATATAAGGCTCAAGACAATATAGAGTACGATGCCCGAAACGCAGCACCACAACATCGACTTTGTCTTGATTGCCACCGCCACGACGCCGGCGGCCGCAATCCAGGGAACCAAGGCAGGCCAGAGTCCCGCGTCGAACGCGCCGGGGTTCACCAAGTCGTTGGCGACCAGCGCGGCAAAGGCAGCGGGCGGGATATAGCCCAGGGCCTCGGTAATGCGGGGCGACAGGGTCCGCCCGCGCAAGGCGAACGCCGGCGCGATGCGAAAGAACGCGATAGCAGCCCACGACGACAGCCACAGAACCAAGAACTCGTTAACGGGCATCGCGGGCACCTCTTCCGTCAAATACAGCATCGCACGCCAGCGCAATGGCAATGCCGACCACGACGCTTGCCGGCACGGCAATATTCGCGAGGCCCAAGAACTTGCATACGGCGACGGACACCGCGCCCGAAACCGCCGCGACAACGTTACCGCGCGACAGCCGTTGCGAAAAGAGCAGGCAGATAAAGAGCGAGGTGCAGACAAAAGCTGCAATGGCGGTGGGGACATCGACAACGGCGCCGACGATGGCGCCCATCGTACACGAAACGCCCCATGTTGCGATGAGGATCACGTTGAGCACAAAGGACTCGCGCGGGCCCCAATCCTCCCCTTCAACCAACTTGGCAAGCGAGATGCCATATGCCTCCTCGGTAAGCGTCGCGGCAACAGCCAGCGTCTGACGCTTCGAGGCGCCCGTCAGATGCGGCGCGATCGATGCCGAGTAAAGCGCAAAACGCGAGGAGATGGCGGCAACGCTCGCGATAATCGAAGGTGCCGGTACGCCCGCCAGCCAAAGATTGCAGATCATAAACTGGCCGCTGCCCGTCACAAACGTGCTGCTCAGGGCAAAGACCATCCAGGGTTCCATTCCCGTCTGCCCCATGATCATTCCGCACGGCGCGCCTATTGCAACATAGGTAAGCATCACTGGCCAGACGGTTCTAACGATTTTGAGCACCATACGCTTCTCACCCTGACAAGGTCTCCGAGCCGCATGTAGCGATACGGCAGAATCATCATCCGACAGCAACCGAGTTCACCTACAATTGCCACCGGATCGAAAGACACAACTTTTTAGGAAGTCATTATGACAGCTATCGATCGAGACCGGGCGCGCGCGGCCTTCAAAAGCTACACCGATGCCTACGACGCCACCAACCCACGCATCGCGCTCAAAATCGAGCATACGTACCACGTGGCCGAGGCATGCGATGCCGTAGCGCGCGAGCAGGGCTGGTCGTCAGAAGATATTGACCTGGCATGGCTTTGCGGCCTGCTACACGATATGGGCCGCTTTGAGCAGCTGCGACGCTGGGACACCTTTAAGGACGCCGAGAGCATGAGCCATGCGGCGCTGGGCATCGAGGTCCTCTTTGGCGAGAATCCCGCCGATGCACCCGCCACGACAAACATCCGTGACTTTATCGAAACCGGTGCACATGACGAGCTCATCCGAGCGAGCATCGCCTATCACAGCGACTTTCGCCTGCCGGCACTACTCGACGAGCGTACACGGTGCTTCTGCGATATCGTGCGCGATGGTGACAAGATCGACATTATGCGCACCATCGCCGACAGCACCGTCGACACCATCCTCAAGGTGGACGAGAAGACGTTTCTCGGCAGCCGTTTCTCGTCGCCGACACTTGCCGCCTTTGACGAGCACCGCTGCGTCGCACGCGATGAACGCAACGAGCCCGCAGACTACCTGGTGGGACTCATCTGCTTTATGTTTGAGCTCGTCTATCCAGCAAGCCGCGCGCTGGCGCGCGAACAGGGCGATATCCACCGCCTGCTCGACGCGCCCTTTGGCATTACGCGGCCCTTTACCGACCCCGCCACGCAGGCGACTTGGAGCCGCCTTAAGGACGAGATGCGCGACTGGCTGGCGCGCGCCTAGCGCTCAAGCTGGGCCAGCAGTTCCTCGACGACCTCGACGGCATCGCCGACAACCTTGTACTGGGCAGCACCAAAGATGGGGGCATCCGGGTCCTCGTTGATGGCGATAATGCACTCTGCCCCACCGATGCCGGCAAGATGCTGGATGGCGCCCGAAACACCGATACTCACGAGAAGCTTGGGCGAAACCGATACGCCGGTCTGGCCAATCTGATGGCGATACTCCAACCAGCCGGCCTCCACGACAGGTCGCGTGCAGCCAAGCTCGGCTCCCAGAGCCTCGGCGAGCCTTCGCATCAGGGGCAGATTCTTCTTGGAGCCAATGCCGCGGCCCACCACGACCAGGCGCTCGGCATCGGCGATCGAGGCCTGCTGCCTCCACTCCTCGGCGGGAATCGAGATCTCGACACGAGCCTTAGCATCATCCGCAAGCGATATCTGGGTGATCGTGCCGGAGCGGTCGTAGTCAAAGTCGGGCGCCTTAAAGATGCCGGGACGAACCGTTGCCATCTGGGGACGATGATTGGGGCAGACGATGGTGGCCATCAGGTTGCCGCCAAACGCCGGACGCGTCTGTTGCAGCAGTCCCGTCTCCGTATCCATCGAAAGTACGGTGCAGTCAGCCGTAAGGCCCGTCTGCAAGCGCACGGCAACGCCGGGTGCCAGTTCGCGGCCAAAAGCGGTCGCACCGTATAGGATGGCCTCGGGTTTGCGTTCGGCTACCAAATCGCAGATCAAGCGGGCGTAGACCTCCGCATCGTTTTGGCGCAGGCGCTCGTCGCGACAGGCCAGGACTTCGTCGGCGCCCGCGCAAACCAGATGCTCCAGGTCGCCAAGAGAACCCTCGGGACCCATACCGATCAGTGCCACCAGACGGCAGTCGCGAGCATCGGCAAGCTCGCGGCCCTTGCCCATAAGCTCATAGGCAACGGGAGTCACCGTATCGTGCTCGTCGGTCTGCGCGAATACCCAAATGTCTCGATATGCATCAAGGTCCACCGCACCAGCGGCCTCGTCACGCTCGATCGAGATAGCGTTGACAGGGCAGGCGTCGACGCACCCACCGCATAGGATGCAGCCGTCGGTTACGCGGGCGCATCGGCTGGGTCGCTCGCCTTCCACTACGATGCCGCCCGAGGCACAGGCGCGAACGCAGCGACCGCAGCCGATACAGGCTTCGCTATCGATAATCAGTCCGCTCATCTATGCCATCCCCTCGATAATCTTGGCAAGCTTTGCCGCCTGCTCGGACGCCGTCCCCTCAACGGCCTCGCACGTTTGGTCACGGTCGGGCACAAACGAGCGCACGACCTGTGTCGGCGACCCGGCAAGACCGCAACGCGCGGGGTCGGCGTTCACGTCGGCGGCACTGACCACGCGCACGTCCGCCTCCTCCGCCGCGCGAATACCGGCAATACTCGGCATACGCAACTGGCCAATCTCCTTGGCAGTCGTCATCGCGCACGGCATCTCAAGGTACACCGTCTCCTCGCCGGCATCGCATCCGTGAACGAGCGCCAGCGAGCCACACGTCGTAAAGCCCGCGCTTTGCACGCAGCTCACGTCGGTCACGCAGGGAATCTCAAAGGCACCGGCAAGCTCGGGACCAATCTGGGCCGTATCGCCATCCACCGCCATCTTGCCGCAGATGAGCAGATCGAAGTCCTCGTCGAGCGCCTCGATGCCGCATTTGAGAGCATAGGTGGTCGCCAGGGTATCGGCACCCGCAAAGGCGCGATCGGTCAGCAGCAGCGCGTCGTCGGCACCTCGAGCGATGCAGTCGCGCAGCAGCAACTCGGTCGCGGGGATGCCCATCGACACCACCGTTACGCGCACGTCCATGCCAAAGCCGATAAAGTCGTCCTTCAGCGCCAGCGCGCATTCCAAAGCGCTCGCATCAAAGGGATTAATGACCGCCTGCTTGCCATCGCGCACGATGGTATTGGTCTTGGGGTCCATCTTGACCTCGGTGCTGCCCGGCACGGCCTTGACGCACACCACCATATGGAAATCGCTCATCTTCACGCGCCCCCTTTCTGGACGAGTTCATCCAAGAGCTTCTCCGCAAACAGGTTGCCGCGACCCAGCTGCCCGTCGGGATCGAGCTGGAGCTTGAGCCGTGCCGACTCGACCATGGCCTCGTGACCGTACATCGTCTCCAAGAAGCCCGCCTTGATCTTGCCGACGCCATGCTCGGCAGAAACGGCACCGCCCATGGCCGTGACCTCGGAAGCCCACTGGGCAAAGAGTTCTCCACCGCGACGGTAGTCTTGCGCATCGCGCGGCAAAATGTTCACATGCAGATGGTTGTTACCGATGTGCCCCCAGGCGGCAGATTCAAGCCCACTTTCGGCCAGCGTGCGCCGATAAAGGGCGATGACATCGCCCAAGCGTGCGTTGGGCACCGACATGTCAGAGCCCAGTTTGGTGATGGTGGAATCCGTGCGGCGACGCTCGTCGATGAGCATGTTGACGCTCTCGGGCACTGCATGGCGGAAGAACCGCTGGCACTCGCGATCGACCTCGGTGCGCGCGACCCATGTCGCATCGTCACTGCCGCCCGCAAGCTCCAGTACCCACCCCAAGTGATACAGCTCCTCAGTCGCCTGAACTTCGTCGTCGCAGTCGAGCTCCACGTAGACACAGACCTTGGCGTCTTTATCGAGCGCCGGCAGCGAGGCGAACGCGGTCGACTGCTCACGCTGACGACGCAGGATATCCAGGGCGCCCGCATCGAAATATTCGATGGCAGCCGCGTGGGACAGAACGGGGCGCACGGAATCGGTAAAGGACACGGCCTTGTCTTCGCTATCGAAAAAGCAGCTCACGCCCCAAACGACCGCAGGCGCCGACTGCAGGGCAATCTCGAGCTCGGTGATAACGCCGAGCGTGCCGCAAGCACCGATAAAGAGGTCGATGGCATCCATTTCGTCCGCAACGAAATAGCCTGAGGCATTTTTTGTCTTAGGCATGGTGTAGTCAGGAAGATCGAGCTCGAGTGCACGGCCCGCTGCCGTCACGAGCGACAGGTGGCGGCCCTGGGCAAAAGCCTCGCCGCGCCGAAGCTCAAGCAAATCACCATCAGCCAGCGCGACGTGGAGTCCCGTGATATGCGGGCGCATGGGGCCGTAGGCGTAGCTGCGGGCACCGGAGGCGTTACATGCCGCCATGCCGCCCAGACAGGCAGACGCCTCGGTGGGATCGGTGGGAAAGAACTGCTCGGGGGCCTCTTGAAACTCATCGTAGGCCTTAAGCGATGCCTGGTCCCAACCAGCGGTCGGCAGCACCTTCTTGCTCAGCTGCTTGCGCAGCTCCGAGAGCACAACGCCCGGCTCCACGCGCAGCAGAAATTGGCCTTGTTCATCGCGGCGAAGGCCCAAGTAGCGATTCATACGGGAAGTATTGAGGATATGCCCGCCGTGGGGCACGGCACCGGCGGCAAGGCCGGTTCGGGCGCCCTGAACCGTTACCGGGACACACTCGGCATGGAGCTTTCCCAAAATGGCGCGGACCTCGTCTTCCGTCGTCGGAAACGAGATGCTCGAGGCCTCGCCCGATGCGCGAGACTCATCGCGACCATACTCTTCGAACTCGTCGGTGAAGGGTTTAATGGTTGCAGACACGCGAACTCCTCCTTTAGCTAACTACAGTGTTTGCAGGGAGATGTTACCGCATCGTTTCGTCGACGTGTTCGAGACCGTCTCCATAATTGGCGATTTTTACGTTCGTGCAATTCGGCGAACGGCAAGGCTTCCTCGGCAGACGATGCTTTTGACACATATGGCCCCGCCGTTGCCGACCGCGCGATTGTCGCTCGAAAAAAGTTGGAGTATTTTTTGCCGCCTTTTACCTGCGGAGACGCCAATCCGTCAAGCATTTGGTCAGAAATTGGTCAAGTAGCGGCTGATACGGTCGGCGTCGACAGCCAAAACCGATAGAAGTTTTGGCCCCAGAAGCAGGGAGGTTCCCATGGCATATTACTGGCCCCAGTACGGCATCGCCATCGAAGTCGACGACGATCCCCATCTCCTGCCTTTCGACGAAGAGGCATTCCCCGATACGACGGTCTACCACGTTACCACCGATGTGATCTGCGACCCCGAGTCGTTCTCGGCGCTCGCCCACCACATCGCGCATATCCACGACATCGAGCTCCCTCCCGACTTCGACGAGCTCGTCTACTCGCGCCGTCTGATGCTTCACATGCTCTTTGGAGCGGACCCGTCCACCTTTGCGCGCATCTATACCGCCAAGGATGCCGCATGAGCGCGAAGAAGCCACCCCACTTTGCAGGCCTGGGGCATCGCAAGAAGCTCATCGTTGCCTGTTTGGCCATCGTCTGCGCCCTTGTCGCCGTAGGACTATACGCTTGGCAGTCGCAGCCCGTACCCGAGGCGGGCGCTTCGGTTACGACGGCCGAGGGCAAAACGCGTCAGGAAATCCAAGATGAGCTCGACGCTATCGTCCGCGACAACATGATGACGATTTCGGTCGCGCCGGTCGCTCAGCTGCAGGAGGACGGCAAGCTGCGCGTCAACGTGCAAAACGTCCAAGACAATAAATTTCCCCAGCGATTCCGCGTCATCCAAAACGACGAGACCATGTACGAATCCGGTGTGGTCGAGACCGGCAAGACAATCGAGACGTGCCCCGCCGGCGACATCAAAGAAGGCGAGGCGTACATCGAGATCCAGGCACTCGATGCCAAGACCCTCGACAGCCACGGCAATCCGACACGTGTCAAGGTGCGGGTTGAGCAAGCCGAGAACTAGCTTTTCCGGCCGACGCGGCACCGCACGCAATTCACCAGCATCCGTCCAATCATCGCGGGGACGGCCCGCGGCGAATAGAAAGGAACGACCATGGACATCACCAGGAACATGAACGGAGCCAGAGCGCTCGTCGTGGGCGCAGGGCTCGCGCTCGCGCTCGCAATGGGCGCTGCCCCGACGCCAGCTATGGCGGCCGGGCGCGTTGGAACCACGAAAGTAATGGTCAGGACCGAGATCGACAACGTTGAGTTCAAAGTTCCGACGGTTATTCCCTTCGTCGCCAAGGCCGACGGCACGCTTCAGGGCCCCTCAGAAGACGCGACCACCATCGACAATCATTCGGCCTACGGCATCCATGTCACCAACATGAAGATCGACGCCATGAACACCTGGACCATTGCTGCCGACGCCAAGGCCGGAACCGCGCAGAACTCCATCGACTTTAAGGTCGGCCCCGACGGCGCACTCCAGAACGCCAGCGCCGCAATGCAGGGGACGGGCCTCGATCTTTCCAAGAATGCAGCCTTCGACATGGGCTACCAGGGCATTGCCGGCGGCACAGACAAAATTAAGCTCAAGACAAGCGGAAACGTCGCCCGCGTCACGCGCGACATCTTCCACGTAACCGGCGAAGGCGATCAGGTTGCAACGATCACCTGGACGGTCGAGCCCGGTGTGCACACGGCATAAGGCCGTCGCCCTGGCCGCCGCCGTCAGCATCCTAGCGTTTGGGCCAGCCATGGCCTTTGCCCAGCAAGAACAGGCGCAGGCCGCCACACAAGTGACGGTCGACCTCTCGGAGCTCGACCGCGGCGACCGCGAAGAACCGTTGGCGCAGACAGGCGATGGACGTTGGCTCTTGGCAGCAGGCGCCACAGCAGCAGGCGCGGGAACCGCCGGCCTCGGTCTGCACATCAAACGCAGCCAGAAACAAAACACGGACAGGCCGCACTAAATTAGCTAAGGAGACCCCATGGCATCGAAGAACCTTTTGTCCGTCGTCGCACTTTGCGGCGCGCTCGCAACCGGAACGCCTGTCGCCGCTTGGGCGACTCCCGTCATGGCAGACTCCTTACCAGCAGCCCTAAGTTCCGCTCCAAATCCGTCGAGTACCATTGCGTGCGAGCGTTTTTCGATCGCACAGGCCGCGGTCTCAACCTCGGGATGCCTTCGTCGTGATACGGACGGCTCGATAGTCGTGGATATCAAGCGTTCGAACAAGGCAAACGGCTCCCAGGCGGGGTGCACCGTCTGCACGTGGCGCTCGGTTGTGCTCGATGCGGATGGCGATCCATGCAATTTAGAGCTGCGCATCGACATCGCTTCGGTCGATGACTCGGCGAACGGAGCGAAGGTCGCCTTCGACGGTACGTTTTTTGAGAAAGGAGGCGGTATATGTCTGGGCTGCGCCGCCGCGAATGCAGATGATGCGCAGCCCACCCTCTCATTCACGGCATCGTTGCGGCTGACCAAAGCCGGTACCGATGCCATCGCGGCGGGAGAAGCGTCCCTGCTGTTCTACGCCGTCAGCACCAAAGACACAGACGCTCATTTCGAGAAGCCAGCCGGATCACTCAGCCTTACACGAGGGATAGAGGCAGGCCCTATTGAAATCGATGCCCACGCGCAAAGCAGGCAACGCATTCTTGCCGACCCGGCGCTTCTCGAAATGGAGTGGAACGGATCAGGAGCCATCGGAATTCTCCCCTCCGCGCTTGACGCCAAGACGCTCCCCTCAAACGACGAACCCATCAATGCAACCATACAAGAAGAGAGCGCGGACAAAGAAGCAGGTGCGGGCGACACGCCGTCGCCGACAAACAGCGTCCCAGCTTCTTTCGAAGCATCGAATGAGCCCGCTGCCGTTCCAAACGACCCCGAGCTCGCGGACAGTCTGGGGCTTGCTGATCCTCAAGAAATTGATGAGGGTAACTGCTGCGTGCTTGCCGCGCTCGACCACACAGAGGTCATCGACGCTGCGAACATCGAAGTTGCCGCCGCCAATCAGCCCGTCCGCAAGTCGGCCATCATCGCATTTCCCGAATCCATCGAAGTCGTCTTTTTGCCATCGGGCGAGGTCGTGGCCCCAACACTGCTCACCTTGTTGGGCGCCAAGAATACTCGAAACGAAATTAAAAAGGTCACGGTTGTCGACCCTGTAACCACCGCTAAACTGCGTCTATACGCCGTTGCCCCAGACGGAGGCAAGACCTTGGAATTCGATGGCGACACACTCCTAGCCTGGCGACGTCTGGACATTATGCAAGACGTCTCGTATCAGATCGAACTCGTAGGGTTTGATCGTGCCCGCGATGCCAATATCATCGCCGCGGCTATTGAATTCCCGCAGCGGCTTATGACACTGCGCTTTGAATACTATCCCTATGTCCCGACAACCACCTGAGGCTTAAATGCTGCGCATCATTCCTAACACCACTTATATAACGTATTAGATGAGTCGCGATGTGCCTCGCATTTCGTTCTGCTACGATTGCCACGTTGGCATCAATACAGGAGGGCTCATGCCGGGCTTGGGAACAATCATCAACGTTGTGCTTTTAGTTGCGGGCGGTCTTTTGGGATTAGCGGGCGGCCGCTTCATTACACCGCGCATCCAAGACACGCTCATGAAAGCATCGGGGCTGTGCGTCCTGTTTATCGGCCTTGGCGGCACCATGCAAAAGATGCTCCTTATCGATGGGAAGGCGCTAGCGACCACCGGCACCACCATGCTCATCGTCTCATTTGCGCTCGGTTCGCTCATCGGCGAGGCCGTCAACTTGGAAGCCGCCATCGAGAACCTTGGCGAATGGCTCAAGCGCAAGACCGGCAGTGAGGGCGATAACGAGTTCACCAACGCTTTTGTCTCGACTTCACTCACCGTGTGTATCGGCGCCATGGCAATTGTGGGATCGATCCAGGACGGCCTGCTCGGCGACTGGTCAACGCTTGCCCTCAAGGGCGCACTGGACTGCATCATCGTCTGCACCATGACGGCGTCGCTCGGACGCGGCTGCATCTTCTCGGCCCTGCCCGTAGCCGTGTTCCAGGGGACGATCACGTTGTTTGCCGGCGCGCTCTCCCCCATCATGACCACAGCAGCCCTCAACAGCCTTTCGCTCGTAGGCTCCATGCTCATCTTCTGCGTCGGCGTCAACCTCATCCGTCCTCAGACCTTCCGCACGGCCAATATGCTCCCCTCCGTCGTCATCGCCGTCATCTACGCCCTCCTGTTCTAAATCTATCAACGCAGCGGTATCTCGAACACCTGTTTGATGCTGTGCTATGATATGAGGTCACCGTAGCTGCGTTAGGAGAGGAGAAGCGGTGGCCGACCAGGACATCAAGATGCTCATCGAGCGCATTATGGCCGAGGCCCGGACCCATCAGTCTGCCCGCTTCTCACATGAAGTCTACGCAGACGAGCCGATTCTCAAAACCGGCCGACAGATGCAGAATTTCCTCCCCGACCAGTACCGTAAAATGCGCGAGATATCGCGCTGGCAGGATGACCCCAAGGGCGGTGCGGGCCGCTGGCTTTCGGAAGCCGAGCTTTTTTACCGCCAGGGCCTGCTGATGGCCGACTTTGAGGACGACTGTCCCTACAACGGCACCTTTAAGTCGTACTTTCCCACCTACAACGCCATGAGCGACCGGCAGCTGCGCGGCTACTTTACCTGGCGTGCCCAAGTGCGCCGCGGAACCGTCGAGGAAACGTCTACGTCCTTTGCCTTTCTGTATCTCTATGAGCTGATTTGCGGCATTGGCGTAGATGACCCACTCGACGGTTTTAACAAGATCAAGGCCTTTTGGGATGTCTATCGCGCCTTCGAGCCCGGCATTGATCGGTTTGCACGCGTGTGGTTGCAGGATTACGCCGTATTCCATGGGCTCGACCCCAAGCTGCTCCGCGACTCTAAAACCGTCATGTTCGATAACGCCCTTATCGAGCTGCGGCGCGCGGCACGAGACCTTGTACCGGCACCGGCACCGTCCGACCAGACCCCCAAACGTCGCAAAACCCCCGAGCCCACGCTCCCCCTTCCGCCCGATGAGGTGCGCGAGGAGCGACTCATGGCCGCCATCAACGCCCTCTCCACGTACAACCTAAGTAACTCGCGGCTTGACCGCAGCCACCACCGCGATCTGCGCCACGTGGCATGCGCCGTGTATGTCCGCATGGCGCGCTACTATAACACGCACCGAAAGACCGGCATCGTAGCGAGCTTGTTTGGGGAGGAGACGGCCATGCCCTACACCATGTTTGCCTCGGCCGTATTCTTTGCGCCCGAGCGCCACGAGGACTGCGAATACCGCCTGGATCCCATCCACATCTACCGTTGCCAAAACGGCTTTTGGGAATGTATGCGTATCCATGGTAGTAGGCAAAAGAGCAGCAAGCTCGGTGAAATGATGCGCGCCTGCGACCAACGCCTGCGCCTGGCGCTGGACCCCGCCCATCCCCTTAAGGAAGAAAAGGTCCCCAAATATATGGCCAAGATTATCGATGACGAGATTGTGGCATGGCTTTCGTGGGACGCCGCACACCAGCCCGTCAAGATCGATATCGACCTGACTCAGCTGGGGCACATTCGGAGCGCCGCTGCGCAAACGCGCGAAGCACTTTTAATCGACGAAGAGCGCGAGGACGGCGCACCCGTGGAAGCCGAGGCAGCGGACTCAGGGCAACCGGAAGCCGAGCCCGTAGCCGACGCGATTGTCGAGGCGGTCGCGGCACCCATTCGGCAGGACGAGACCGACGAGCCAACCATATCCACCGAACAGTTTGGTGTCGTGGCACCGCTTCTCGCGCCGACGCCCGCGTTCGCAGCTGTTGCGCCCGCTGACGCCACGAACGAACTCACGCCTGCCGCAGACGCCTATCTCCGCGCGCTGCTCGAGCACAACGCAGTACAGGCGGAATCGGCGGTAGTGCAATCGGGGCAGAGCGAGGACATGCTCGTCGACAGCATCAACGAGGCGCTCTTTGACCTGGTGGGCGACACCGTAATTGAATTTAGCGCGGCAGGGCCGCAGATTATCGAGGACTACGAAGCAGACGTGAGAGGATACCTAGACCATGAGTGATACCGCATCCGCAGCGCCCCGTGTACCCAAACGCGTCGCCGCCGTTATCCTTAACTCGCTCAAGGGCGGCGTGGTCCCGCGCATCGGCCTTCCCTATATCACCGTGGGTCGCGAGGTCGAGATTCGCGCCCTGCTCACCGATTTGAGTCTCATCGCCGATGGCGGCGCGAGCTTCCGCTTCTTAGTCGGTCGCTACGGCGCCGGCAAGAGCTTCTTGCTTCAGACCATCCGAACGCATGCCATGGGCGAGGGATTCGTCGTCGCTGATGCCGACCTTTCCCCTGAGCGCCGCCTGCAGGGCGGTCAGGGACAGGGCCTTGCCACCTACCGCGAGCTCATCCGCAACATATCGACCAAGACGCGCCCTGAGGGCGGTGCGCTCAACCTTATTCTGGATCGCTGGGTCGCCTCGTGCGCCGACGTCGACGAGTCGGTCGTCAATGCCCAACTGGCCCCGCTCGAGGAGATGGTCCACGGCTTCGACTTCACCCGCATGCTCCGCCGCTATCGCACGGCCGTATCCGAGGGCGACGAAGAAGCCATGAGCCGCGTGACCAAATGGATCCGCGGCGAATACCGCACCAAGAGCGAGGCCCGCGCCGAACTGGGGTCCTCAACCATCATCAGCGATGACGACTGGTACGACTACGTCAAACTCATCGCGCGTTTTTTGGTTTGCAGCGGCTACAAGGGCATGCTGGTGCTCATCGACGAACTCGTGAATCTGTATAAGATTCCCAACGCCATCACGCGCCAGTACAACTACGAGAAGATCCTGACCATGTACAACGACACACTTCAGGGCAAGGCGCAGTACCTGGGCATGATTATGGGCGGCACGCCAACCTCCATCGAAGACCGCCGCCGCGGCGTGTTCTCCTACGAGGCTCTGCGCAGCCGACTCGCTCAGGGTCGCTTTGCGCGCGAGGACCTTAAGGACATGCTCGCGCCCATCATCCGTCTGCAGCCACTCACCTACGAGGAGCTGCTGGTGCTGATCGAAAAACTCATGCAAATTCACGCCGGCTACTTTGGCTGGACGCCCACGCTTACCGAGAACGACTTGGTGGACTTCCTCAAGATCGAGTTCGGTCGCGTGGGAGCCGACACGCATCTGACGCCGCGTGAAGTCATTCGTGACTTTATCGAGCTGCTCGACATCCTATGCCAAAACCCCGACGCCAACGTGGCCGAGCTGCTGCAAAGCGTCGGCGGCGACGCGCTGGCGACGGCAGCCGCAACAGGTGACACCGATACCGCAGGCGGCGACCGTAACTTCGCCGAATTCACCATCTAACCTGCCAAAAAGGGACAGGTTTATTTTGGCAGGTTTTATCTGGGAAAACGTTGAGGCAGTCATGCAGCAAGCCGTTGCCAGCCGCGCTGAGAGATTCGTTTTTGAGAGGAGGCCCCGTGAACGCCTTTGACCGCTACGCCCCGTTTATCCAAGACTTCATCTACTCCCACGATTGGGAGAGTCTGCGCTCTATCCAGGTTGCGGCAGCAGATGCCATCTTTAACACACAAGACAATGTGCTCCTAACGGCATCCACAGCTTCCGGCAAAACCGAAGCGGCCTTCTTTCCCATCCTGACCGAGTTTTGGGAGAACCCGCCCGCAAGCGTGGGCGCCCTCTACATTGGCCCCCTCAAGGCGCTCATCAACGATCAGTTCGTCCGTCTCAATGACCTGTGCGAAGAAGCCGACATCCCCGTCTGGCACTGGCATGGCGACGTTTCGCAGTCGCACAAGGCAAAGCTCATCAAAAAGCCGAGCGGTATCTTGCAGATTACGCCCGAGTCGCTCGAGGCGCTCTTGATCCATAAGCACATGGCGATTCCGCGCATGTTCTGCGATCTGCGCTACGTCGTCATCGACGAGGTCCATTCGCTTGTGCGCGGCGATCGAGGCGGGCAGACGCTCTGCCTTATTGAGCGCCTGTCGCGCATGGCCGGCGTACAACCCCGCCGCATTGGCCTTTCGGCTACCATCGGCGACCCCGAGCGCACGGGTGCCTTTCTCTCGCAGGGAACGGGACGCGACTGCGTTATCCCTCGTTTTGAGGAACCGCGCCGCGTGTGGCGTATCTCCATGGAGCACTTCTACAACTCGGGTCCCCAGGCGCAGCAGCGGGGATTCAAGAGCATGGGTCCTCAAGAGGCCGAAGTGCTTGCATGCGAGCGCATTGAGGCAGCGGCACCCGCGGCACTGCCCGTCAGCACCCAAGACATGCGCCATAGCGGACAACTCACACAGGAGGAACGCCGCCAACGTCGCGAGCAGGCACGGGGCAAGGCTGCCCCCAAGGACAGTCGCGCTTCCTCGGCCCCCGAGGGCGAAGTCGACATTCCCCGAGCACCCGAACAGGCATTACTCAACCCCACCGACACAGCACCAGACAACGCCGACCCCGGCATGGGCTATATCTTCGAACACACCCGCGGCCGCAAGTGCCTGGTCTTTGCCAACTCGCGCGAAGAGGCGGAGGCCGTATGCTCCATGCTGCGCAGCTACTGCGAAAGTCGACACGAGCCCGACCGTTTCCTCATCCATCACGGCAATCTTTCGGCATCGTTGCGTGAGACGGCAGAAGAGCTTATGCGCGACGAGGAACAGGCACAGACGACCGTTACCACCTCTACGCTGGAACTCGGCATCGATATCGGCCGTCTGGAGCGTGCGTTTCAGATCGATGCGCCGTTTACCGTCAGCTCCTTTTTGCAGCGAATGGGCCGCACGGGGCGCCGCGATCTTCCGCCCGAGATGTGGTTTGTCATGCGCGAGGAAGAGCCCGAGCCGCGTACGATGATGCCCGAGACCATTCCGTGGAAGCTCCTGCAGGGTATCGCGCTCGTACAACTCTATCGCGAGGAAAAGTGGGTCGAGCCGCCCGAGCTCGATCGACTCCCTTACAGTCTGCTCTATCACCAGACTATGTCGACCCTCGCCAGCACCGGCGAGCTCACGCCGGCCGAACTTGCCCAGCGCGTGCTCTCGCTCAGCTATTTCCACCGTGTCTCGGCAGACGATTACCGTGTGCTGCTACGTCACCTCATTAAGATCGACCATATCCAGGTCACCGAAGGTGGCGGGCTCATCGTGGGTCTCGCGGGCGAGCGCATCATCAACAACTTTAAGTTCTACGCCGTGTTCCAGGAAAACGAGGAGTTTACCGTCCGGAGCGAATCGGCCGAGCTGGGCACGATCGTCAATCCGCCACCGCCCGGTGAGCGCATCGCCATCGCCGGACACTGCTGGATTGTCGAGGAAGTGGACTGGAAGCGTCATACCGTCTTTGCCACGCAGGTCAAGGGCCGGGTGCCGGCCTACTTTGGCGACTGTCCCGGTGACATCAATACACACGTACTCGAGCGCATGCGCAAGGCGCTCAACGAACACACCGCGTATCCGTACCTTATGGGTAACGCACGGGCCCGCCTTGCGCAGGCTCGTCATACGGCCGAGATTTCGGGCGCGGGAACTAAACCGCTCATTAACCTGGGCGGCGATACCTGGGTGCTCTTCCCCTGGCTGGGCAGCTACGCCTTTTTGGCCCTCGAGCGCATGCTCAAGATTAAATGTGCCGCGGAGTTGGGCCTTCGCGGACTCGACCCATCACGCCCGTACTTTATGCAGTTTAAGATGAAGGCCGACGAGGAGACGTTCTTTGAGGTGCTCGCCGCCGAGGCCGAGAAGGACTTCGATCCCATCGAGCTCGTCTATCCCGGCGAGGTGCCTTATTTTGACCGCTACGACGAGTTTGTTCCCGAAGAGCTCGTGCGCAAGGGCTTTGCCGAAGGCGTGCTCGACATAGAGGGCATGAAGCAGCGTGTCCGCAGCTGGAGCGACCACGCCTAAGACCCGTCTTTTTGGGACGGAGAGACTTACTTGTCGTGAAGGACGGTGCCGAGGAAGTCGGTGTCGAAGGGCACAGCTTCGGCAAAGACATAGTCGCCGTCGCTGGCGATGAGCAGGTAGTTCTCCTCGCCGCCGAACTCCGCATCGCCGCATGGGACCACCCAGGCGTGGGCGAATACCTCGAGTGCCGCGGCAACGCAATCGCGCAGGAACGTCACGTCGCTCCCCCTGTTCGCACTCACGATATTGGCAACATAGATGCCCCCGGGGTTCAGGCTGCCTCGCACCAAACGCAATGCCTCAACCGTCGCCAGCTCGCGTACGGGCTCGGCACCGCCAAAGCAATCGCTCACGACCACGTCGTAGCGACGATGACCCACGCTCGTCACGCCCAGATACGAGCGAGCCTCAGCGGTAATCACTCGCAGGCGATCGCCCACCGTGCGCTCCAGCTCGTCCAGGTAGAACCAACGGCGCGCCAGGCGCGTAATCTCGGCATCGTACTCAATGACGTCCATGCGCAAGCTCTCGTGCGACATCAGTGCAAACTTGGGATAGGCAAACCCGCCGCCGCCCAGCATGAGCATACGGTCGATACCATGCCCGTAAGCATCACGCATTGCGTCCTCAGCCTCAAACACGTCGTCAAACGCGCGATAGTACGCAAAGACGGGCTCCGCCCAACGCTCGCCAACGTAGCTTGCGCTTTGGTAAACGCCGCCTTGCACCAATGCACGGACTTCGTCGCCGCCCTCATCGTGCACGCGTTTCACACGCGCCAACCCATTGCGGGTTCGCGCAACCTGCAGACAGGCAGCACGGACAGCGACAGCGGCCGCGCCAAGCGCCGCGGCCCCCAGAGCAACGCCGGCAACGACGCCGGCAGAAACACTCGGCTTGTTCATCTAGAGCTCCTTTTGCAGATAAAGGCCATGGTCATAAAATCCAAGATGACGATAGTACTCACGTGTGCCAATCGCGCTAATCACGTTGACACGCGCATAACCCGCATCCCGGGCAATCTCGCACGCACGCTCTATGAGCAAACGCCCCAACCCGTGATGCTGCGCCGCCTGGCCTTGATCGCCCACGCGCGCCGCCATGCCATACACGTGAACCTCGCGAATCATCGCCTCGTCCGACACCGTCGGCAACTCGTCCGCATGCGCGGCAACAAACGCGCGGTCGGGCAGCGACAAGCGCAAAAAGCCCGCGATTTTGCCCTGCGGTGTCACCCACTGCAAAAAGCGCTCGTGCGTCACCGGCGTCTCGTACGCCACTTCCTCGTCAAGGGTCAACTCGTCCAGGTCGGCGCCCGCCGTGCTGATCTCGCGATAGCGAATCTCACGCACCGTCGCACCGTCACCCCGAGCAGCCAGGCGGTTCTCAACGAGCTGGCGCAGGTTGGGTTTCTTGTTGCCCACCATGATGTCATCGGAGCTAAAGTCGCGGATCATGCGGCTGATGCGGCAGAACGCCGGCGTCACCACGATGTCGTCGGCCAACACATCGAGCAGCTCGTCCTCGGTATAGGGGCGCCACTCGCCACGCTCGTAACAGCCCACCAGACGCGAGCCCTCGATGAGCGCGCACGGGTAGACCTTGACCTCGTCGGGCATAAAGGCGCCCTCGGTCATAAAGCGCTCGTAGTCGCGCTTGTCCCCATCAGGCGTGGCGCCCAGCAAGTTGAGCATAAAGTGCGCGTGGATCTTAAAGCCAAACAGGCGCGCGAGCGAAAACGCCCGCTCGATCTGCGCCACCGAAATGCGGCGCTCGTTGATATCGAGTAGATGCTGGTCAAGACTCTGAATACCCATCTGAATCTTGGTGCAGCCCAAGCGGCGGATAAGTGTGAGGGCCTGCGGCGTTACGGCATCGGGGCGTGTCTCGATAACGAGCCCCACCACGCGATGCTTCGCCGTCTCGTTGATGCGCTGCTGATGCTCAAGTTCCTCCATCGTTGCCGTCTGCCACTCGGCGACCTCGCCCCACGGCGTACCGGGACCATACAGACGACGCACCGCGCGGTTATAGCCGCCCACAGCAGCATCCACACGTCCTTGCTCGTCGGCAACGCCGGCAGCAAGCTCGACCTCGTCTGTCGCAATGCCGGCGGCCCGATAGCGCTCGCGGCGCTTTGCCACCACCGGCGGCAGGGCATCGGCGGGAGCGCTATCGAGCAGGCGCCCCGCCTCGGCACGGCTGATGCCTGGACGCGCCAACATGGGGTTTGCCGCCACGCCGGCGACGGCATCGTCATTGAGCGCACGGAAAAGCTCCGACATAAACCACGTCTGATACCCTTCCGGATAGTCGCTCCAGGTGCCACCGAGCACGATGAGCTCTATCTTATCGGTCGCATGCCCCATCTGCGAAAGCGCCGTCAAACGGGCGCTCACCTGCAGATACGGGTCGAAGCAGTTTTGCTCCGCACGGGCGCATGCTGGCTCGGCGTGCAGATAGCTCTTGGGCATGCGCAGATCGTTGGGGCAAAACAGGCAATCGCCCGAGCACGGCCACGGCTTGGTGATGACGGTAATGGTTGCCACGCCCGAAGCCGTGCGACGAGGCTTCATACGCAGCACCTGCAGCAGTTGACGTTCCAGCTCGGCATCGACATTCCACCCAGCCCAACGAGCCGGCTCCTCACGTTTAACCCGCTGGTAGAACGGCAGCAGACGGCGCTTGGCCAAATCGCGTTTGTCGGCACCCTCACGGCGCGCCTCGGCATGTATCAGTTTGACGAGCGCTTTGTCATCCACGGTCTCGCCGCGACGCAGAGCCTCGAGTATGTTCAAGATAATCTGTTCCATGCCCCCATTGTAAAGGCAAAGGCGCCGGAGCCGATCTCGGCTTCGGCGCCTTCATCAAACAGCGCGTCTATATCTTCGCCTAGGCTTTCGTCTGCCTCAATACTCCGAATCAAACGACATGTCGCCCGAACCGACCTCAAAACGATACGTGGCAGACTTGTCACCGTTATCGAATTCAAGATTCAAAATGGTCTCGCCGTCGTAGCCAAGCGGAAGGAAATCGCTCTCGAAGTCGCCGCTGCCCAAGGTGAGGCTCGCCTTAAAGCCCGTCGAGTTCGGAACCGTCATCTCCACATCGCCCGAGCCCACACTCACGTCCATCGACTTCGTGGGGGCCGGGTAAAGCTCGAACGTCACATCGCCCGAACCGACCTCGGCATTCAGGGTATCGGTCACGGTGCCCGTAAACTCAACGTCTCCCGAGTCCAGAGTCAGGTTGAGGTCATGACACGCAATGCCCGCGACCGTCAGATCACCCGATCCTACATTCGCTGTAATGCCCACCATGTTATCGGCAACTTTGCGCGGCAGTTCGACGGTAACCGTGCGGTCAATGGCGCGCTCGTCATCGCAATCGAACTGGCGAATCTTGAGCGTAGAGCCCTTGATTTCGGCCAGGTTCTGGGTTGCCGCATCGAAGGCAACGGTCCCCGTTGCCACGCGACCGCTTTCAATCACGCGCACTGGCCCGCCGGAGACGTGTTTGACCTCGACCGTGCCCGACGTCACGTCCAAGTCAAGCGATGTGAACGCGTCGGCATCAAACGTTTCGCTCGAAAGCTGTTGAGGCCGAGCGGAATAGTTACCGCTATCCAAAAGATCGTCCTCGTCAACCGCATTGTCCATACCAGACAACCCGGATACAACATCGTCGAGGTCCCACGGGCCATCAAAATGAATCAATGTCCGCGAAGTGCCAAAGACAAGCCCGATGATGAGCACGAACGCTCCGATGCCAATGCCCAAGCGCCTCTTAGACTCATGCGAGAGCTTCATCATTCATCACCTTCTTTGGCACTCGACTCAGCGGTGGTCGCGGCAGCCATGTCAGCGTCAACCGCTGTGAAAACGTCCTCCCCCTTAGTCCTAGCGACCACCGGCGCCGGACCAACCTGGATATCCCCGCGCGCCCAATCGCCATCGAGCGCACGCGCCACCCAGTGATAGATGGGGATCGTAAAGAAGATCAGCGCGGCAAAGGGGCCGGCACCAAACAGGAACATCAGCAAAAAGAACAGTAGCCAACACACGGCCCAATACGGGAACGACTGGAACGGGCCCTTCACCGGAGTCGAGCCAACCGCGGTGCCACTCGTCGCCTGCGCCGTAACGGCATTGGCGGCCTGCGCACTCCAGCTTGCCGCTTGCGCCGCCTTGGCCGCAGCATCACTCGCCTGCGTTGCCGCCTCGGTAGCGCGCGCCGCCGCCTCATGGGTGCGAGCACGCTCTGCCGCCTCGGCCTCGCGCTGACGGGCGCGGTCCTCGTTCTCAAACTCGATATCGTCCTCGATCTCGTCGCTCGGATTGAGCAGCTCGTCCAGGCTCACGCCATAGAGTTTGGCGAGCGAGATTAGGTTCTCGGTATCGGGCGAGCTCTCCGCGCGCTCCCATTTACTGACTGCCTGGCGCGACAGCCCCAGCTTTCGCGCCAGCCCTTCTTGGCTAAAACCCTTGCTGCGACGAAGGTCGGCGAGCCGCTGCGCAGTTTCTACATTCATGGTTCCTCCTATGTGATGCCAGCCGTGCCGCCGGACCGTTTTTGTTCTTAAGGCGCCTTGCACAGTTAAAAATGTATCCGCCACCGCCAAAAGCATGCCACCTATTCTAGTGAGATTTTTGACAACCGGCGGTTGCGGGCACATATGAGCTGCGGAAATGTGTCCAAACAAAGCAATGACCCGTAGCTTGGTTGTCCCCGTTGCAGCGTTAACGGTAGTATGGTCGTACTGTTTATTTCGCACCGCTAACGGAGGGAGTTCCGCGCCGTGAACCGCGATTTCGCCTCATCGCTCATCCAGCTCAACAACACGTTCTATCGCGAGCACTCCGCTTCCTTTTCCGATACGCGCCAGGCCCCGTGGCCCGGCTGGGTACGTACCATGGATATCGCGCTCGAACAGCTCGACGTCGCCACGATCGAGCATCCCGTCCGCGTCTTCGATCTTGCCTGTGGCAATATGCGATTCGAGAACTTTGCCGCCGGCGGCGCACTTGCCGCCAAGGGCGTCGATGGCGCAAACCCCTCGGCAGATGCCAGCTGCCCGTTTGAGTTCTATGGTGTCGACTCGTGCCAAGACCTGGCCATCGATGCACATGGCCACGCGCTGCGCATTCCCAACCTGCACTTCCAGGAACTCGACGTGCTCGACGCCCTTATGAAGCTCAACCCCGCCGAGACGCCCGACGTGCTTTTCGACGCCCCGCTCGCCGACATCTCGGTCTGCTTTGGCTTTATGCACCATGTGCCGTCGTGCGAGTACCGCGTACGCGTGCTCGACGCTCTGGTGCGCCAGACGCGCCCAGGCGGCATCATCGCCATCAGCTTTTGGGAGTTTATGAACGACGAGCGCATGGCGCGCAAGGCCGTTCGCGCCGAGGCCCGCGCCGAGCTCACTCCGCCGTTTGAGGGTTACGATTCCGCGCAGTTTGAAGCCGGCGACCACCTCATTGGCTGGCAAAACGACCGCCACGCCTACCGCTATTGCCATCACTTTGACGATCAGCAGATTACCGACCTTGTGCGCGGCGTCCGTACGTTCTACAAGAGCGGCGAGGTCCCCGTGCGTGAGCTTGAGCGCTTCCATGCCGACGGTCGTAGCGGCGAGCTCAACCGCTATGTGATTCTCAAGCGTCTGTAGGCACCGACGACTCGCCGCCGAGCCGCACCGCATCTTTCGGGCAAACTATGCCCACCTTTTTTCAACCCATTGACGGAACGCACAGTTATGCGTTCCATACTTATGACCAAGGAGCCTCATGGGAGCCGTCCACGTTCGCACGCCTAAGAACTTTGTGCTCGAGGAGCGCTTGGAGCGCTACGCCGATGCGATTGAGACGAACCCCGAGGCATATGCCGGGGATTGGCGCGAGGCCTGCGCGCCAGTTGGCAGCAAGCCCTTCGAACACCTTCACCTGGATCTTGGCTGTGGCAAGGGAACGTACCTGGTAGAGCGCGCCACCCGCGAGCCGAACACGCTCTTTGTCGGTATGGACCAGGAGCCCATCTGCATCGCCTATGCCGCACAGAAAATCTGCGAGCAGGAACTGACCAACGCACTCGTCCTGCCCCGAGGCGCCGCATCGCTGCCGCAGTTGTTTGCCGCAGGCGAGCTCGATGCCATCACCATCAACTTTCCCACGCCGCAGCCCAAGGCCAAGTACGCCAAAAAACGACTCGTCCATGTCGACCACCTAATGCTGTACCGTCCGCTCTTTGCAGCCGGCGCTACCGTCACGCTGCGCACTGACAGCAAGCCGTTGCGCGACTACGCCCTGGGGCAGTTTGCCGCGGCGGGCTACGACACACTTTGGGTAAGCGATGACGTGCGCCGCGACCATCCCGAGCATCCCGAGACCGAGTACGAGTGCCGCACGCGCGAGATGGGCGCCGCCGTCTATGGCATTTGCGCTACGCCCGGCGCGGAACCCATCGAAGAGCAGCTCGCGGCGGGCCGCGCGCAGGAGCAAAGCCTTGCCTGCTACCTGCCCGAAAACCTCGATGAGCTCACCTACGTGCCTCTCGGCATGGAAGAGGCCGTCGAGAACTTCAGAAACCGTGCCCGCAAGGGCAAGAAGCGCCTGCCGCAAGAGTCCTAGGGGCTTCTGATGGTCGCGGCGTCAGCAAATAAGCGCGAATAGGCGCCAGCAAACAACCCTCAAACCTAAGTGAGTAGACTTTTTTGCAATAGCCAAGCACAACCCGCATAACGAAAACTAAAACCGCAGATAGAACCCTTGTGCAAAATCCATGTGCTCGCGACATCGCAAAAAGTCTACTCACTTAGCTGGCAACTGCACCAAACGGCCGGGCAGAACGCCCATTTCCTGCATTTTCTTGCCTGCAAACGCATCGATGCGCCGCTACGCCATAATAGTTGGCGGACAATCGCGAGAGAAAGCAACCACATGGCACAGACCACGACAGATACCGCCGCCAGCACCGTCTCCGGCGCCGGCGCCGCCAGCTCATTCTCGGGCGGCACGGGAACCGAAGCCGAGTTTGGCTCGCTCGGCGCGCTCTCCCCCACCTGGTGGGAGCCCGAGGATGGCAGTGAGCCCGAGCCATGGCTCACGCCCGACCAGGCCTTCGAGCGTTTCTTTGAATGGACGAGCGATCGCGGTATTGAACTGTGGGATCACCAAGAAGAGGCCCTCATGGACCTGGCTGCCGGCGATCACGTCATCTTAGGCACACCGACCGGATCGGGTAAATCGCTCGTCGCGCTGGGTATGCTCTTTATGGGCATGGCGCGGGGTAAGCGTTGTTATTACACGGCCCCCATCAAGGCCCTGGTCAGCGAAAAGTTCTTCGACCTTGTGCAGGTGCTCGGCCGCGATAACGTCGGCATGATCACCGGCGACACGCATATCAACACCAAGGCACCCGTCATCTGCTGCACGGCCGAAATCCTTGCCAACGATGCGCTGCGCGAGGGTGAGGACGCCGATGTGGGCTGCGTGGCCATGGATGAGTTCCACTACTTTGCCGACCCCGATCGCGGTTGGGCCTGGCAGGTGCCGTTGCTCACCCTGCCCCGCACGCAGTTTATGCTCATGAGCGCCACGCTCGGCGATGTCACTGCCATCGCCGCCTCACTCGAGGAGCACACCGGCGCTGCTTGCGACTTGGTTGTCGACGCCCCGCGTCCTGTTCCGCTGAGCTACGACTATGTGACGACCTCCCTCGAGGGCACCGTCGAGCTCGCCATGCGCCGCGGCGAGGCCCCGCTCTATATCGTGCACTTTAGCCAGGATGCCGCCCTTGCGACGGCACAGTCGCTCGCCAATTTTGGCATCGCTAGCAAGGAGCAGCGCGAGGCCATTAAGGAAGCTGCCAAAGGCACGAGCTTCTCCACGGCCTTTGGCAAGATTCTTAAACGTCTGCTTGGATGCGGCGTCGGCGTGCACCATGCTGGCATGTTGCCGCGCTATCGCCTGCTGGTCGAGCGCTTGGCACAGCAGGGCCTGCTGCCCGTCATCTGCGGTACCGATACGCTCGGCGTCGGTATCAACGTACCCATCCACACCGTGGTCCTCACCGCGCTCACCAAGTTCGATGGCTACAAGATGCGTCGCCTGCGCGCCCGTGAGTTCCATCAGATTGCCGGTCGCGCCGGCCGCTCGGGCTTCGATACCGAGGGCATGGTGATTGCCGAGGCCCCGGAGCACGAGATCGAGAATGCCAAGCTTATGGCCAAAGCGGGCGACGACCCCAAAAAGCTCCGTAAGATTAAAAAGAAAAAGGCCCCCGAGGGCTTTGTCACCTGGAACAAGCAGACCTTTGAGCGCCTGATCGAGACGCAGCCCGAAACGCTCAAGCCGCGCCTTCGCATCACACACTCCATGGTGATTAGCGTGGTCGAGCAGGGCGGCGATGCGCGAGCCCGCGTGCACGACCTCATCGAGACAAGCCTGCAAACGCCCGAGGAAAAGGCCAAGCTCGAGGTTCGCGCCGACGAAATCTTCGCCACGCTCATCGATTCCGGCGTCGTCGTTCGCACCGAGGTGCCGCCCGCACCCGACGCCCCGGCTGACGCCGCACCAGGCATCGACTATGCGCTGACGGTCGATCTGCCCGAGGACTTCGCGCTCGATCAGCCGCTCTCGCCGTTCTTGCTTGCCGCGTTGGAGCTGCTCGATCCCGAGAGCGAGACCTATACCATGGATCTGATCTCGATGGTCGAGGCAACGCTCGAGGATCCCAAGCAGGTGCTGCGCGCACAGGAGCGCGCAGCACGCGATCGCGCTATGGCCGAGATGAAGGCCGACGGCATCGAATATGAGGAGCGTCTGGAGCGCATTCAAGACGTCACGTACGAAAAGCCGCTCGAGGATTTGCTCGACGCCGCTTTTGACAAGTACTGTCAGGAAGTACCCTGGGCAAACGACTATCAGCTCTCTCCCAAGAGCGTTCTGCGCGATATGCTGGAAAGCGCGAGCGATTTTAAGGGCTACATTCAAAAGCTCGGCATCGCCCGCTCCGAGGGTATTTTGCTGCGCTACCTGGCAGAGGCCTACCGTTCGCTCGACCGCACCGTGCCCATCGAGAAACGCGACGAGCGCCTGCGCGACATTATCTCGTGGCTGGGCTTTGTGGTGCGCTCGGTGGACTCGAGCCTGGTGGACGAGTGGGAGAACGCCGGCAACCCGGCGGCCCTCGATGCCGCGCCGCCACAGGGCATTGACGAGGTCGTGGCGGACCGCCGCGGCTGCACGCTGTTGGTGCGCAATGCGCTCTTCCGCCGCGTGACCCTTGCCGCCCGCGAGCACGTTCGCAACCTGGGCGAGCTCGACGACGGCTGGGGCATGAGCGAAATTCGCTGGCAAAAGGCGCTCGATGCCTACCACGAGCAGCACGAGGAAATCCTCACCGACGGAGATGCCCGCAGCGCCGCGATGTTTTCCATCGACGAGTCCGACGAGAAGACCGCGCACGTATGGCACGTGCACCAGATCTTTGCCGACGAGGATGGCGACCACGACTTTGGCATCATGGGCGATGTCGATCTGGACGCCACGCAAGACGGCGGCGAGGTCATCTTCAAAAACTACCGCGTTGGCTTTATCGAGGACCTGCTCGAGGACTAGCCGAACATACTGGAGCGAAACAAGCGGGGCCGTTGGCAATATCGCCAGCGGCCCCGCTTTTGCGCTATCTGCTATGCCTTACTCGGCATCCTCGACCTCATACGAATCCGCCTCGGCTGGCTCATCGTTTGTCTCTGGCGCAGCCCCGCGTGCCTCGTCAAAGGCGGCCTTCATGGTCTTGTTGCCCCATGTGAGCTTGCGAATGGTAAGATCGTCGGCCTTCTTGTTGGCAAGGCGCAGATTGTTCTCGGAGGACAGCAACGCCTCCTTGGTTTTCTGCAGATGGCTAATCGTCTTGTCGATCTCATCGATTGCCGTTTGGAACTTGCGGCTCGCGATCTCGTAGTTGCGGCCGAAATCGTTCTTGAACTTTTCCATCTTGGCCTCGAAGTTCGTGACGTCGATATTCTGCTGTTTGTACTCCGCCAGCTCCTGCTTATAGCGCAGCGAACCCATGGCGGCGTTGCGAAGAAGTGTAATCATGGGAATGAAAAACTGTGGGCGAATCACGTACATCTTCTCGTAGCGATAGCTCACGTCCACGATTCCCGCGTTATAGAGCTCGCTCTCAGGCTCGAGTAGCGTGCAGAGCACCGCGTACTCACAGCCTTTCTGGCGACGATCGTGATCGAGCTTCTTAAAGAAGTCCTCGTTTTTGTGCTTGGTCGCAGTCTCGTCGTTCTCGTTTTTCATCTCGAACATAATCGAAATGACCTCGTTGCCGCTCGCATCGCACTCGCGGAAGATAAAGTCGCCCTTGGTACCCTCGGACGCATCGTTGTCTTTCTCGAAGTACGCGTTGGGAAACGCCGTCATGCGCAGACGGTTAAACTCGGTCTCGCAGTGCTGCTCGAGCGACTCGCCCACCATCTTGGTGGACAGGCGCACCTTCATGTCCTTAAGGCGCTCAATCTCTTCATCCTTGTAGCGAATCAGGTCATCGCTCGCGCGCTTGGCCTGCGCAAGCTCGAGCTCGTGTGCCGCCTTGGCCTGTTCCTCGCGAGAATCGCGCACCGCCAGCTCGCTCGTCAGCTTGGCACGTGCCTCATCGCGCTCTCGCTCCGCCGCGGCGACCGCCTCCGACAGGTTCATTTTTGCCATCAGTTCCTGCTCGCGCAACTGGGCACGCAGACCCTCGGCCTCTTGCTCAGATTGTGCCTTTGCGGCGGAAAACTTCTCCTGTACCGTCGCGCGGTAGTCAGCAAGCGCGCGCTCGGCCTCGCTGCGAGCGGTATCAAGCTCACGCTGCGACTCGGCCGCGGCGGCGGCAAGCGCCATCTCCTGGGCCTTGTCCGCCGCGGCAAGCCTGGCCTGCAGCTCGGCAATCTGAGCATCACGTGCAGCCAAATCGTTTTGAGCAGCATTGCGGGCCGCCGACTCGACGAGCTTGGCTTCGTCATCTTTGCGCTCTAGTTGCGCACGCAAATTGTCGATTTCTCGCTGAAGCTCGGCGTTTTCCTTTTGAGCATCGGCACGGGCCTCAACCGCCGCGCGCTGACTTGCGCTCTCGCGCTCTGTGGCAGCGCCCTCGAGCTTGGCGCGCAGCTCGGCAAGCTCAGCGTCGCGCTTGGCAACCTCTTGTGCCAGCTTCTGCTCCGCGGCGTTCTTCTGCTCGACAAGTTGAGCGTTGCGCTGAGACTCTGCCTCCTGCAGGGCAGACGCCGAACGCGAACGCTCAAGCTCCAGCGCCTGCTCGCCCTCGCGTCGAGCCGCCGCTACGCGCTCATCAAGATCGCGCGAGAACTCGGCATCGCGCACTTGCTTGACGATATCCGCATAGCCGGACGCATCGACCTTAAAAACTTCGCCGCAATGCGGGCACTTGATCTCGTTCATAGCAGCTCCTCGATGGACGCAAATTTCAACCGCCTACACTCTACCGCGCCGCACGGACAAAAAGGCGCCGCCGCCAGAATGGCAACGGCGCCAGAACCACCACAAAGGTGCCTGTCCCCTTTGTGGTGGCATGGGTCACTACAGGTCGCGATAGTCGACCAGGCGAAGATCAGGTTGAGACCCGAGCCAAGCGCGCAGCTCAGGGTCGATCAGCGCGTCGACTTCCTTGGTACGATCGGTCGTAAGCGAGCTGTTCTCGAGGATAAACCGATCGAGATAGCCCGGGTGGCACACAAAGACGACCGTCTCGCCGTCGGACATCTCGCGAACCGCCTGCATAATCGAGTCCTTGGGTTCGTAGCCCGGCTCCATCGAATGCATCACCATGCGCAGATCAGTATTTCCGCAACGCACCACCGCCGTGGGGTCGAAGCTCGCCTTTTGCTCCTTAAGGCCCAGCTCCTGGGCAACCGCCGAGATCGCTCGGTTAAGGTTTTCGCTCATGACGGCATGGGCCTCAAAGTAATCGGGCTCGCGGCCCACAATCTCGACAAAGCGGTCGTGCTGTGCGCGGATCTCGATGCAGGCCTCGTCGAAGTCTATCAGCTCCTCACCGCGCTTAAAATGCTCACGGAAGGTACGGCTGCTATGGAACTCGCCGCTCTCGTTGAGCATGCTCGGGATGAGCGCCGGATCGGCGCACGGCTTGCCCAGGCACACGTTGGTATGCTGGCCCACTGCAATATCGGCATCCGCCACGAGCGACCACCCACGCTCGGCCTCGGGCATATTAGGCATAAGGCCCGCCGAGCGCACCAAGCCCTCGTTGACGCTGCGAGCAATCCCTAAGTCAACGGCATACGAATACCCGATATCATCGGCACGAATAAGCAATTGCTTCATAACGACTCCAATCTATGTGAAAACCACCACAAAGGTGCACTGTGTCCCCCTTATGGTGGTTCTGGCGCTCTATAACCCAAAGAAGCCGAGGATTTGATCACGGCTTACGGGCATGTACTCGTTGGCGTCGAGGCCGACATCGTAGCGAAAGATAGGGCGCTCGCGATCGCGGTTGCGTGCGTTGGTGCGGTCTCCCCTGCTGTGGATATGCCCATGCAGCATGATGGCACCACGCGCCTTGCCATTCCAGCTGAGCATGGGGTAGTGGCTCATAACCAGACGATGGCCCTTGGCATAGCCGGGAGCAATCTCCAAGTAATCGCGCACGTCTTCCCATATATGCGGCGCGTCCGGATCTTCCCAGTCGCCGTCATGGTTGCCACGGATGAGCGTCACATTCTTGCATTCGATACGCTCGCGCAGGCGCACCGCCTCCGCCAAGGGCAAGCGATAGGTAAAGTCACCCAGAATATAGAGACGGTCGTCCGCAGCAACGCGCTCATTGATGGCATCGATGACCTTACGATTCATCTCCTCGACCGAACCAAACGGTCGATCCATGTCGTGCAAGATATTCGTATCGCCCAGGTGCAGGTCGGCGGTAAACCACATCATCGTCCATGTCCTCATTTCGCAACGCGTCAAACTCGTGCTAAGTATACAGACACAGCGATGCGGCGGTTAGCCAAAGAGCCCGCCGAACAGGCCGCGACGGCGTTTGTCTTTCTTTTTCGAAGCGTCACCCTGAGTTTTCTTGTCCTGCCGCATCTTACGGTCCTGTTCCAGCTCATCGTCGTCGAGTAGCAGATCCCACTCAAACGAACCATCCGTCAAATCGAACAGGTCATCGTCGTCAAACATGGCAGCCTCCCTTACCGATTAGCGAGCATCCACCACATAGAGTCCAACGCGCACCTGATGCCACGGGCTGCGCTCGGGGGCAACCTGTTGCACGCGGGCCTCAAATACGTCCTCGTGGCCGTAATACATCATCAAGGACAGTGGGCCGACCTCGTTTCCCGGAACATAGCCGAGCTTGGTGTTGCCGTAATAGATCGCAACCGCCTCAGGGTCATGGGGATTATCGCGCTCGGCACACAGCGTCAGCTTATCGCCCGCTTTAAGATCGCCCAGGACCAAGGCGCCATCGGCATACTGAAATCCCGCAATGTGAAATGACAGAAGAACACGTGAAGGCTCGTACATGGCAACTCCTCTAACGGCCGGATAAACCGGCGCTTAACCTTACTGAGAAGTTTACGGACCCGTGCGGACACAAATTCATCCTGTCTGCGTCTTTTCGACGGTTTGTCCCTACGCCATCTGATTCTAATGCACAAACATGCGCACGAACTTGTGCTTCCAGCTTGCGTAAGGAGCATAGCGGAATGGCACATCCAGCCACGTTGCCTTGTTCACGATGCTCTTCTTGTGGCTAAACGTATCGAAGCTCTCGCGGCCATGGTACTGTCCCATACCGCTCGCTCCCATGCCGCCAAAGCCCATATGGCTCGTAGCCAAGTGCATGATCGTGTCGTTGACACAGCCGCCACCAAAAGGCACGTAACGCACAAAACGCTGCTGAACTGCGCGATCCTGGCTAAAGATATACAGGGCCAGCGGCGTCGGACGATCTGTGATAAACGCTTCGGCCTCGTCTAAGCTCTCAAACGCCAGCACCGGTAAGATCGGGCCGAAAATCTCCTCCTGCATCACGGCGTCATCGGGGGTCACGCCGTCTAGGATCGTCGGCTCAATCTTGAGCGACGACTCGCGCGCCATGCCTCCCAGCACGACCTTATCGGGGTCGATCAACCCACGCACGCGGGCAAAATGCTTGGCGTTGACGATATGCCCGTAGTCCTCGTTATCGAGCGGGTGCTCGCCAAACATGCGACGGACCTCCTCCTTGATGAGGCCCAGCAGTTCATCGTGCACGCGCGTATCGACCAGCAGGTAGTCGGGCGCCACGCAGGTCTGCCCCACGTTGAGCCATTTACCAAAGGCGATACGCCGTGCCGCGACCTTCAAGTTTGCCGTCGCATCCACGATGCAGGGGCTCTTTCCGCCCAGCTCAAGCGTCACGGGTGTAAGGTTTTTGCTTGCGCGCTCCATGACGAGCTTGCCGACCGGAACGCTACCGGTAAAGAAGATCTTGTCCCAGCACTCGTCGAGCAGCGCTTCGTTTTCGGCGCGCCCGCCCTCGACAACCGTCACCAAGCACGGATCAAATGCTTCTTCACAGATTTGCTTGAGCACCGCGCTCGATGCCGGAGCATAGGCGCTCGGCTTGATGACCACGGTATTGCCCGCGGCAAGGGCCCCGGCAAGCGGCTCGAGCGTCAGCAAAAACGGGTAGTTCCAGGGCGCCATGATGAGCGTGACGCCATAGGGCACGGCTTGCGTTTTGCACACACTCACGGCGTTGGCAAGGTCACACGGACGCAGGCGCGGACGACTCCATCGAGCCACATGCGCAATCTGATGACGAATCTCAGAAAGCGACGTGCCGATCTCGCACATATATGCCTCGTCATGCGACTTTCCCAAATCGGTCTTGAGCGCATGGGCAATATCGGCCTCGTGCGCCCGTACCGCCTCGCGCAGGCGCACAAGCGCGCGACGTCGAGCATCGACATCAAACGTAGCGTGCGTCTTAAAGTAAGTGCGCTGATCGCCGACGATGCACGCAATTTCCTCGGTGTTCATGGACCCTCCTAGTTCTCGTCCTCAAACATACCACCCGCGACGACCTCGTACATACGCTCGAGCTCCAAACGGTCCATTAGGAGTGGAACGGGGTACAGGGGATTGGCCTCGGCATCGGCATGCACCGCCATTTCGGGAATGTCAGAGCGGCGAATGCCCGTGACATATTTGGGAATGTCCAAGGCGGCGTTCATTCGATCGACCCAATCGATAAAGGCCTCGGCCGCCAGGCTGTCCTGCGCGTTAGCCGGCGCGATACCGGCCATGCGGGCGAGATCGGCGAGCTTAGGAGCAGCAGTTTCGCCATAGGCGCGAAGCATATGCGGCAGGATGATGGCGTTGGCCAAGCCGTGCGGAATCCCGTAACGCCCGCCCAGGCTGTGTGCGATGGCATGAACGTATCCAACATAGGAGCGCGTAAAGGCAACACCCGCCTTATACGCCGCCGAAAGCATGTTGCGACGCGCACGCATGTCGTCGCCATGTTCATAGGCCTCGAGCAAATTGTCGTGGATGAGCTGCACCGCCTGTCGCGCCATCTTGCGCGTATAGGGCGTAGTGCTTCGCCCGATAAAGGCCTCGACGGCATGCGTCAGGGCGTCCATGCCCGTCTGCCCCGTAATGGAGGCGGGCAGGCCGCGCGTAAGCTCGGGGTCGTGCACCGCAAGGCGCGGGATAAGCACAAAGTCGTTAATGGGGTACTTGTAGTGCGTCTCGTCATCGGTAATTACCGCTGCAAGTGTGACCTCGCTTCCCGTGCCTGCCGTGGTGGGAACGGCGATGAGCAGCGGCAGGCGACGATGAATCCGCAGCAGCCCGCGCATCTTGTTGATGGGCTTGTTTGGCTGCGCGATGCGTGCTCCCACGCCCTTGGCACAGTCCATGGCCGAGCCACCGCCAAAGCCGATAATGGCCCGGCAGTCGTTCTCGCGATACAGCGCCGCCGCTTCCTCCACGTTTGAGACCGTGGGGTTCGCACGCGTTTCGGCATAGACCGTAACGCCAATTCCCCTGGATGCGAGCGCCGTCTCGAGCGGCGCCGTGAGCCCCAGACGGGCAATGCCGAGATCCGTTACCATAAGAACCCGCTGTATCGAGCGCTTTTGAAGCACCGCGGGCATATCCTCGGCATGCTCCAAAATGCGTGGCTCGGTATAGGGCAGCACCGGCAATGCGATGCGAAAAACCGTTTGATACGTTCGGCACCAGGCGCGGCGGGCTAGATGCATAAAGGAAACTCCTTCATTTGTTGATTCGTCAACATTTGCTCGACCGATTGTACTCAGCGGCGGTCAAAGACGGCCTGCCAATCGTTAATCAATCAACATCTTCATATCTCAAAATTGTTTTATTAAAAATCATTCCTAATAGGCTTCACTTTCAGTCTCATTTATGGATAATAGAACTCGTCAAGACGCACGTCCGGAGAGGGCCCTTATGGGACCGGGCGAGCGCACCATCGCCATCGATCGAAAGGATCGAATCATGAAGTTTGTTTGCCCCGTTTGCGGTTATGTGGAAGAGTTCGACGGCGACCAGCTGCCCGAGGACTTCAAGTGCCCCCAGTGCGGCGTTCCCGGTTCTCGTTTCCTGAAGCAGGAGGAGGGCCAGCTCGAGTGGGCTGCCGAGCACGTCGTGGGCGTCGCCAAGATGGAGGGCGTCTCCAAGGACATCGTTGCCGACCTGCGCGCCAACTTTGAGGGCGAGTGCTCTGAGGTCGGTATGTACCTGGCCATGGCTCGCGTCGCTCATCGCGAGGGCTACCCCGAGATCGGCCTGTACTGGGAGAAGGCTGCCCACGAGGAGGCCGAGCATGCCGCCAAGTTCGCTGAGCTCCTGGGCGAGGTCGTGACCGACTCCACCAAGAAGAACCTCGAGATGCGCGTTGAGGCCGAGAACGGCGCCACCGCCGGCAAGACCGATCTCGCCAAGCGCGCCAAGGCCGCTGGCCTCGATGCCATCCATGACACCGTGCACGAGATGGCTCGCGACGAGGCCCGCCACGGCAAGGCTTTCGCCGGCCTGCTCAAGCGCTACTTTGGCTAAGCCAACCGCCTGAGACATAACCTCTAGCTCGATGAGGCCCGGACCGTATTGGTTCGGGCCTTTTTCGTGGGCTTATTGCAGCTGTTCTTGAAGAACGATGAGCGACTGAGGGCTCAGGTCGTCGTATTGAATGAGGACGCGAGATGGAGCGCTCTTAGTCGATGCCCGATCACCCGTCCACAGGCAATCGGCGATGTTGACATAGGAAATACGAGCGTCAGCAAGAGCCTTCGCGAAACTCTTCCCCGCTCCGTCCTCGGACAGGGCAACGGTGCAGTAAAGGCCCGCGTCCGCATGTTCAATCGAGACCTCCCCTGCCGGAAATGCCTTCCGCACAAGCGCCGCCAGGCCATCACGCGCCTCGCGAGCACGAACGCGCACGCGGTTCACATGTCGCTCGTAATCACCCGATTCCAGCAAACGAGCCAAAGCGACCTGGTCAACAGAACTCACCGACGAGGCGTAAAAACCAAGGTTGCGCCTAAACCGCTCCATTAGCTCGTCGGGCAGCACCATGTACGCTAGACGCAACGCCGATGACAGGCTCTTCGAAAACGTGTTGGTGTAGATAACCGACTGGGCGGCATCGATTGACGCGAGCGCGGGAATCGGTTTGCCGGCAAGGCGAAACTCACAATCAAAGTCATCTTCGATGAGATACCGACCCGGTCGCTCGGCGGCCCAGCTGAGCAGCGCGTAGCGACGCGCAATGCTCGTCACAAGGCCGGTCGGATACTGATGGGACGGCATCAGGTGAAGGACATCGGTCCCAGTTTTCTGCAGAGTGCTCAGGTCGACGCCGTCATCATCCAACGGGATATGCCGAACTTTGCAGCCCATAGCCTGATAGATGCGCGTCAGGCGCAAATAGCCCGGATCCTCAACGGCATACACCTTGTCCGCGCCAAGCAACTGAACCAACATGGTATCGAGCAGCTGGGCGCCCGCGCCGATGACAATGTTATTGGGATCGACATTCATGCCCCTCGTCCCACGCAGATGGTGAGCAATTGCGCGTCGTAGCCGAGCGGTGCCCTGTGCCGGTGCGGGCGAAAAGATCTCGCGTTCGTCTTCGGATGTCAGCGTCGCCCGTAGCGCGCTTTGCCAAAGCCGCGCCGCCTCCAAAGCGGAAGGAGAAAGTGCGTCGAATCGCTCGACCTGTCTGTTGACATCATGCGCGCTGGGACCCACAGAGGCGGCATCTCGGTCGATGCCCTCCGCGGCCAAAGGCAAAACCGGTGCATCCGGAAGCTCACAAGCGTAGTAGCCACGCCGCGGCATTGAGCAAATATAGCCCTCGGCAAGCAACTGGCTATATGCATTCTCGATGGTAATGACACTGATTCCCAGATGACTGGCAAAGGCGCGCTTAGACGGAAGATGTTCCCCCGCCGCAATGCGTCCAGCTACGATATCATCTCGAATTTGCTGGTAAACATACTCATAGAGCGATGCTTCGCCGCGTTTTTCCAAATTGTAGTCAAGCATGTGTTTGCCACCTGACCTTATCGCGCTGTTCAATCTGGTATTAGTCTGACCTTGTAATTATCTCGAAAACTGAGTATTTCGCCATACCCAGCTCCCCGATAGGATGTTCCGTCAAGCAATGCACATGCCAACCAAGGGAACAACCATGGTAGAACAGACCAGCAAGGCCGATCGCGTCAAACTCAACCGCGAGCTCGCGCAGATGCTCAAGGGCGGCGTCATCATGGACGTCACCACTCCCGAGCAGGCACGCATCGCCGAGGAGGCAGGCGCCTGCGCCGTCATGGCTCTCGAGCGCATCCCGGCCGACATCCGTGCCGCAGGCGGCGTCTCGCGTATGAGCGATCCCAAGATGATCAAGGGCATCCAAGAGGCCGTCTCCATCCCCGTCATGGCCAAGTGCCGCATCGGTCACATTGTCGAGGCGCAGATCCTGCAGGCCATCGAGATCGATTACATCGACGAGTCCGAGGTTCTCTCCCCCGCCGATGACGTTTATCACATCGACAAGACCCAGTTTGACGTGCCGTTTGTCTGCGGCGCCCGCGATCTGGGCGAGGCGTTGCGCCGTGTTGCCGAGGGCGCCACGATGATTCGCACCAAGGGCGAGCCGGGCACGGGCGACGTCGTCCAAGCCGTGCGCCACATGCGCAAGATCCAAAAGCAGATCCGTGACGTTGTCGCTCTGCGCGATGATGAGCTCTTTGAGGCAGCCAAACAGCTGCAGGTTCCGGTCGAACTGGTCCGCGAGGTCCATGCCACGGGCAAGCTTCCCGTCGTGAACTTTGCCGCCGGCGGCGTAGCGACCCCCGCCGACGCCGCGTTGATGATGCAGCTGGGTGCCGAGGGCGTCTTTGTCGGCTCGGGTATCTTTAAGAGCGGCGACCCCGCTAAGCGCGCCGCCGCCATCGTCAAGGCCGTGGCAAACTTCACCGATGCCAAACTCATCGCCGGGCTTTCGGAGGACCTGGGCGAGGCCATGGTGGGCATCAACGCCGACGAGATCGAGATCATCATGGAGGAGCGCGGGCGCTAGTCCAGCAGAAAGGATCGCACATGAGCGATTATGCAGACCAAACGGTCGCCGTGCTGGCGGTCCAAGGCGCTTTTGCCGAGCACGAGGCAAGACTATCTGAGCTGGGCGCGCACTGTATTGAGCTGAGGCAGGCGGCCGATTTGCAGCAGAACTTTGACCGCCTGGTCCTCCCCGGCGGCGAGTCCACCGTTCAGGGCAAGCTACTTGCCGAACTCGGTATGCTCGAGGGGCTTCGCATCCGCATTGTTGAAGGCATGCCTGTATTGGGGACTTGCGCCGGCTTGATTCTGCTGGCGCGCGACCTTGCCGCCCACGACGATAAGGGGACGCCGCGCCTGGCAACCATGGATGTGCTCGTTGAGCGTAATGCCTATGGCAGACAGCTCGGCAGCTTTCGCACCAAGGGGCGGGTAGACGGTATCGACGGTGAAGTGCCGCTGACGTTTATCCGTGCACCCCGCATCGTCAAGGTGCACGGCAATGCCAAGGCCCTGTCCGAAGTCGATGGCCGCATCGTCGCCGCCCGTCAAGACAACCAGCTCGGCGTCACCTTCCACCCCGAGCTCGACGACGACGCCCGCCTCCACGAGCTCTTCCTCCAAATGTAGGCAAAAACGAACGAGCGTAGATTTCCACTCTCATGCTATGCAGTCGTTGGGGACGTTCTTAAACGACTAGTCCAACAAGAACATCCCCAATGACTACATTGCGATAGACGACCACGTTTGCCCAGATAAAACCGACCAAAATAAACTTGTCCCCCTTTTGGTAGGTTTGGATCAAGGCAACGCCGATATTTTGCTACCGACAGCGAAAACCCGCCAGAGCGAGGGAGGCCCTTTTGGGGCGAGATGACGCCATAGGTTGAGCATAAGTCAGCGAGCGGGTCGCATTTGTGACAAGGTGGCGTGAAACGAAAGGGCGCTGACCTTCTGGTCGCGCCCTTGAAGTTGAACGTCAGATTGTCCAAATGCGGCCCGCGCAGCGTCGGCCCGTTACGGCGTTTGGTAAAACGCCGTAACTAAAAACGATTGCCGCGGAAGCCGCCACCGTTGCGGCCGCCACGATCGCCACCGCGACCGCCACGGTCGTTACCACGGTTGCCGCCATAGCCGCCACGGTTGCCGCCGAAGCCGCCGCGACCGCCACGGTCGCCGCCACGGTCACCAAAGCCGCCGCGGCCACCGCGATCGCCACCGCGACCGCCACGGTCGCCGCCACGGCCACCGCGATCGCCAAAGCCGCCGCGACCGCCACGGTCGCCGCCACGGCCACCGCGATCGTCACGACCGCCGCGAGGACCGCGATCCTCGTCAAGGCCCATGGCGACGAGCGGAGCGATAACCTTATCGAGGGCAGCCATCAGCTCGGTGGCCTCCTCGTAAGAAAGCTCGGGCAAGAGCTTCTCCTTCTTGTTGGCAAGCTCGACCAGGCCCTCAGCGGCATCCTCAGCAGCGAAGACGACGATCTTGCGCATGTCGCCCTCGGCGTCGTCGATGCGGCCGACCAGATCGGCAGCCTCGGCTTCGGCCATCAGGCCATCGAGCTCACGAAGGCGCATGCCCAGCAGGTCGGACATTTCCTTCTGCTCCATCTTGGGCTTGAGGTCAAGAAGCTTGATGGCGCGCTCGATGTTCGCCATGCGCTCGGCTTTGGCCTCCTCCTCCTTGGAAATAGCAAAGCGACGGCTACGCAGCAGGCGGGCGGCCTTCTGCATCTTGTCCATCAGCTCTTCGTCATCGTAATCAACGGCGGCCTCGACAACCTCGGCCTCCTCCTCGGCGGAAACCTCGTCAGCAGCCTCAACCTCGGCAGCTTCGGTCTCCACGGTCTCGACTGCCTCGACCTCGGCAGCCATGGTCTCGTTCTCGGTCTCGTTCATGATCTCTTCGTTCTCAGACATGAGACTCCTTCTTGGCCCTCTCGGGCATCATCGCCCCATTCGCGGGGCCCGTCGCGCACTCTTTGCGCTTTAAACATTCATGCCTCTCGGCAAAACGTCCATTAGTTTATGGTGTCGCCCGCTAATCTAGCTGCAGAATCTATGTGCACACATTAATGCGACATGTGCGACTCGCGACGAGCGTACACCAGCGACGCCACGAACCCGACCACGGCAATTACAGCCGCCACACGCACGGCCGCCGCAAATCCAATCGCCTGGGCAACGTCGGTCGCAACGCCAGCGACACCGGCAGTCGCCGCAGAACTCGAGAGCAGGCCGATAAACAGCGACGGGCCAAACGATGCGGCAATCATGTTCCACGTGTTGAGCAATGCCGTTCCGTGAGGATGCTCAGCGGCGGGCAGCGTCTCCAAGCCGGCCGTTTGCGAGGGGCTCAGCACCAAACCGACTCCGGCATACACCACAACGGTCAGCGCCACGACGACGCCGATGTTCATGCTTGCCGCCGTCATCGAGATGGCAGTCTGCCCCACGGCAATCAGGGTAAAGCCGACCGGCAGCAGCGGCCATGCGCCACGGGCGTCCATCACGCGTCCGCCCACAATCGAGGTCACGGCGTTGCAGGCAATTGCTGGCAAAATGAGCAAGCCCGCAACAAGTGCGGTCATGCCGTATGCGCCCTCAAAATAGAGCGGCAACAAAACGCTCATCGAGAACGTCGTCATCATCGATACCACCACAAGCAAGCACGCAGGCCAAAAACGAACACTCGCCATGGGACGCACGTTAAGCACCGGATGCTCAAGCTTGAGCTGGCGGGCCGCAAACAGGCCGAGCAGCACAATGGCGGCGAAAAGCGCCACGACACCGGCAATCAAATTGGCCGAGAACTCGCCCACGGAATACACAAATGCCGTAATGCCGGCCGCGAGCAAAACAACCGACAGAATATCAAGCGTGGTGTTCGAGCGCTCTCCGACATTCTGAACAAGCTTAACGCCCGCCGCAGCGACCGCAATGCCGCCCACCAGCGGCACTACGAATACCGCCCTCCAGCCAAATAACGTGCACATAAGACCGCTGATCACGGGTCCAAACGCCGGTCCTAGCGTAATGCAGGCGCCGCCCAGGCTCAGATACAGACCGAGCTTCTCGCGCGGGGCACAAGACAGCACCACATTCATCATGAGCGGAAACAAGATGCCCGATCCCGCAGCCTGCAAAATACGGCTTGGCAGCAAAACGCTAAACGACGGAGCGACCAGGCACAGGACTTCGCCGGCGACCATGCATCCGCATGCGAAAAACAGCAGCTTGCGCGTCGAGAAACGACCGGACAGGAAGGCCATGATAGCCGTAAAGATCGACGTCACGATCATGTAGCCCGAAACGAGCCACTGCGCCGTGGTGGCACTCACCGAAAAGGCCGCCATAATGTCGTGCAACGCCACGTTAATGATGTTCTCGTTAAACGCGGCAACAAAGGCTGCAACATACATTACGACGAGAATCGCCGAGGCTGTCGACGGTGATTGAGTTTGCTTTTGGGATTTGGTCCCCATGAAATTCCTTCCTCTTAGAACGACAATCGCATCGCCCCAGAGGAACAGTCCAGGGCGAAAAATGAGCCCTAGACTTACGCCAGACGCCGTACACGACGAGTCTGACAACATGGTCCAACCTCGAAAGATTGTAACGCGGACGCACAGCTTTCCTTCCGCGCTATTATTAAAAGTCCACGAAAGCATAAGACATGAGGAGCCCGCCATGATTAAGCCCATCATGAAATCCGAGTTCTTTTTGCGTCTGCCTTCCGAAGACGCGGGACCCGACGATGCCGCGACCGGGCAGGATCTCCTAGATACACTCCACGAGCATGAGCGCGAGTGCGTGGGCCTCGCCGCCAACATGATCGGCGTGCGCAAACGCATCATCTGCGTAAAGGACGGCAACAGGACGCTCCTGATGTACAATCCTCAAATTCTTGAGCAGGTCAATGCCTATCAGACGAGCGAAGGGTGCCTCTCGCTGATCGGCGAGCGTCCCTGTACCCGCTATCGCCGCATTAAGGTTGAGTATTTGGACGAGAACTTCGTCCGCCGCATCAAAAACTTCTCGGGCTACACCGCCGAGATCATCCAGCACGAAATCGACCACTGCAACGGAATTGTTATTTAGTTCCACTGATTCAAGAAAGCTCCCTGCAGCCAAGCAACTGCAGGGAGCTTTCGATTGTATAGAGCCTCTATCCCTTAGCTTTGACGGTAATGATCGAAGAAGTCGGCGAGGTCTTCGAGCGACTCTTTGAGCACTTCCATGCGCGGCAGGTACACGATGCGGAAGTGGTCGGGCTCAGCCCAGTTGAAGCCGCCGCCGCGCGTGATCAGGATCTTCTTCTCGTGCAGCAGGTCGAGGGCGAACTGCTCGTCATCGGTGATGTTGAACTTCTTCACATCCATCTTGGGGAAGATGTAGAACGCCGCACGCGGCTTAACCACCGAGATGCCGTCAATCTTGTTGAGCGCCTCATACACAAAGTTGCGCTGCTCGTAGACACGGCCGCCGGGACGGATGTAGTCGTTAACGGACTGATGGCCACCGAGTGCCGTCTGGACGATCGACTGAGCCGGCACGTTGGAGCACAGGCGCATGTTAGAGAGCATGTTGATGCCCATGATGAAATCGCTCATACAGCGCTGGTTGCCCGAAAGCACCATCCAGCCAATACGATAGCCCGCAATCATGTGCGACTTGGAAAGGCCGCTAAAGGTGACGCAGGGCAGATCGGGAGCGAGCGAGGCAATCGAGACGTGCTCGTAGCCGTCCATGCACAGACGGTCGTAGATCTCATCGGCAAAGATCATGAGCTGGTGCCTGCGCGCAACCTCGACGATGCCCTCGAGCACCTCGCGCGGGTAGACCGAGCCCGTGGGGTTGTTGGGGTTGATGATGACGAGGGCCTTGGTCGCGCTCGTGATCTTGGACTCCATATCCTGCAGATCGGGATACCAATCGGCCTGCTCATCGCACAGATAGTGCACGGGATGGCCGCCGGCAAGGGTTGCGCACGCCGTCCAAAGCGGATAGTCGGGGCTGGGGATCAGAATCTCGTCGCCATTGTCGAGCAGCGCGTTCATCGAAAGCTGAATGAGCTCGGACACGCCGTTGCCCGTGTAGATGTGCTCCATCTGAACATTGGGCAGGCCCTTGATCTGCGAGTACTGCATAATCGCCTTGCGCGCAGAGAACAGACCGCGCGAGTTGGAATAGCCTTCGCAGTCGGGCAGCTGCTGGCGCATGTCCTTGATGACCTCGTCGGGCGTGCGGAAACCGAAGGGCGCCGGGTTGCCGATATTGAGCTTGAGGATGCGCTCGCCCTCGTCCTCCATACGGGCGGCCTCGTCGACGACGGGACCGCGCACATCATACAGGACGTTATCAAGCTTGGTGGATTTAGAAAAAGTACGCATGGTGGTGCTCCTTGGAATTTGAGCTGAGGGATGGGGTTCGGGCTTGGAAACGTTACGGGGCGATGATGCCTCGCCTTGATCGGCGTCACCGGCAAGCAGCCAGGTAACATCGACCTCCAAAATGCAGGCGAGCAGCTCTGCCACATCGCGCCGCGGAATCGTCTTGCCGCTCACATATTGGCTCATCTGACTCTTGCCGAGTTTTTTGCCGAGCATCTCCGATGCGCGGATTACGTCCGACTGGCGAACGTCGCGATCGGACATAGTCTGTCGCAGGCGATCGCTAAACGTCTCTTGGGCCACTAGAACCTCCTTGCTGGCAAAGTTCAATTTATAGAACACGAATTGAACCAGAGTTCAATTTAGGCAGCAGTATAACGCGGCGCATTATCCGAAAGTTCAATTTCACAATAAAATGTACCGAACCCCGAGGATTGTCCCAAAGTGGACAACGGATACGCGCTTTTATAGATATTCAAGGAGTCGAGCAGCGGCAAGCGAAACGTCAGCGGTGCGGTATATTGCGTTGATCTGCCGATGAGGATGTCCCTCGAGTGGGCGCACGGCAACATCGAACTGGCAGCGGCGCAAGATGAGCGCCGGAAGAATGCTCACGCCCAGGCCGTCCTCGACCATAGCCATAATCGCATAGTCATCCCAGGTCGACAGCTTAGAACGCACCGTCAGGCCCGCGCGACGAAACAGCGGCGTAATCTCGTCATCGGTGCCGCGTTCCAGCAGAATAAACTGCTCGTTGGCCAAATCGGCAAGGGAAACGACCTCCGCGGTGGCAAGCGAGGAGTCCGCTGGCACCACGGCCATCAGCTCGTCTTGCACCAACGGCCGCGACGCTATGCCGGCGCCGCGTGGTTCGCGCGGAATAAAGCCCAGGTCGCAGCGGCCTTCCGCCACCCATTGCTCAATCTCGGAGTAATCACCCATCAGCAACTCGTAATCGACGTCCGGGTGATCGGCGCGAAAGTGCGCAATCACCGGCGGCAGCACGTGGGTCGCCACACTCGAAAACGTACCGATGCAGATTTTGCCGCGCATGAGCCCACGCATCTCATCCACCCGTCGCTGCAAGCGAGTGAATTCCTCACAGAGCGCCTCGACCGCCGGCATAACTTGCCGCCCGTCGGCAGAAAGTACTACGCCCTCGCGGCTTCTATCGAGAACTTTAAAGCCCCAGTCGGCCTCAAGATCGGCCACCATACGGCTCACGCCCGACTGCGAATAGCTCAGCCGCTCGGCGGCGCGCGTAAAGCTTCCGGCGCGCACGGTCTCCAGCAGCACCTGCATCTTTTGAACATTCGTTTCCACGGCACCCCTCCACCCATGCATGAGCTTTTGTCATGTTATCTATGCATTATATTCGCTTTTCTTCTATAGCCAGTTCACCCATAGTGAACATGCACGGATATAGAGGGGATGTCAGCGCATGAACAACGGACTGCTTACGTACTTAGCAGCATTGCTATTGTTTGGCTCCAACGGCATCATCGCCGCTGCCATCGCGCTGCCGAGCTCCGATATCGTGCTACTACGCACGTTTTTGGGCGCACTCTCGCTTGTCACCATCCTCGTCATCACCCAACGCCATAAGCTGCAGGCGCCATCTCGCCCCCGCGAAGCCGTAGCCCTCCTCCTCTCGGGAGCCGCGCTGGGCGCCAGCTGGATTTTTCTGTTCCGCGCCTACCAGACGATCGGCGTCGGCGTATCCTCGCTGCTGTACTACTGCGGCCCCATCATTGTCATGGCGCTCTCCCCGCTCATCTTTGGCGAAAAGCTGACCGGCGGCAAAATCGCCGGCTTTATCGCCGTCGCTTGCGGTGCTTTTCTCATTGCAGCGCAAGGTCTAGGCGGCAATATGCCCATTGCTGGTATCGCCTGCGGAATCGCCTCGGCATTTTGCTATGCGCTGATGGTCATCGCCAGCAAGGGTGCGCCACACATCGAAGGCCTTGAGAACTCCGCGCTCCAGGTGAGCGCAGCCTTTGTGACCGCGCTGGTCCTCACGCTCATCACGCAGGGCGCCCCCTCATTCCTGTCCGCCGGCGTCGCCGCCAATATTGATTGGCGCGCCGTCGTCATGCTCGGCGTCGTCAACACCGGCATCGGTTGCCTGCTCTACTTTAGCGCTGTCGCCAAGCTGCCCGTCCAGACCGTCGCGGTCGTCGGCTACCTCGAGCCGCTTTCGGCGGTCGTGTTCTCGGCCGTCCTTTTGGGCGAAGCCATAACACCGGTCCGTCTGATGGGCGCCGCGCTTATCATCGGCGGCGCGATCTTTTGCGAACTCGCCGGCAAACGCGCAAACGCCAAAGCCGGTATCGCTCAAGCAGCACGTGCTTAATAGCCCCCGCTTTGAAATGCTGCCTGCGTATATGAATAATCCCCATCTGGGGATTATTGTCTAAAGCTAACCAATGTGCCAAACTGCTCTTGTATGTATAAAGACGGCATAAAGGTTATCTGTCCTAGATAGATAACCGGATGTCCAAGGGAGTCCACGTGGCACAAAACGAACTGGAGGCAAGCCCCCAAGACCAGCGTGGTCAAGGCGGGCACGGAGCCATTCCCCTCTCCGCTGGCATGTTGCTCGTAACGCTCGGCGTCGTCTATGGCGACATCGGCACGAGCCCCATGTACACCATGAAATCAATCGTCGCCAACAACGGCGGCATCGGCACCGTCAGCGAGGACATGATCTTGGGCGCGCTTTCGCTCGTCATCTGGACCATGACGCTCGTGACCACGGTCAAGTACGTGGTTATCGCCATGAAGGCCGACAACCACAACGAAGGCGGCATCTTTGCCCTGTTTAGCCTGGTGCGCAAGGTGGCACCGTGGCTGATTCTCCCCGCCATGATCGGCGGCGCGGCGCTGCTCGCCGACGGCATCCTCACCCCTGCGGTCACGGTTACCACGGCCATCGAGGGCTTGCGCACTATCGAGTGGGGCCATGCGCTTTTGGGTGACGGCCAGACCAACGTCATCATCATCACCATCATCATTATCTGCGGCCTGTTTGCCATGCAGCGCGCCGGCACCTCGTCGATCGGCAAGTTGTTCGGTCCGCTTATGACGCTATGGTTCCTATTCCTGGCTGGCGCCGGCCTGTTCAACATGCTCGGCAACCTGTCCATCCTGCGCGCGCTCAACCCCATTCGCGGCATCATGTTCCTGTTCTCGCCCATCAACCACTCGGGCATCATGGTGCTCGGCTTCGTCTTCCTGTCGACGACCGGCGCCGAGGCGCTCTATTCGGACATGGGTCACGTGGGCAAGGCTAACATTTACGCATCCTGGCCGTTCGTAAAGGCAGCCCTCATCCTTAACTATCTGGGTCAGGGCGCTTGGCTGCTCGCCAACAATTCCAATCCCCAGATGCTCGCGATGGATATCGTCAACCCGTTCTATATGATGCTCCCCGAGCCCCTGCGCCCCTTTGCCATCGTGCTTTCGGCCGTGGCGGCCATCATCGCCTCGCAGGCGCTCATCACCGGCTCGTTCTCGTTGGTTTCGGAGGCAACGCGCCTCAACCTTATGCCGCACCTGCGCATCCACTACCCCAGCGACACCAAGGGCCAGCTCTATATTCCGCTCGTCAACAACATCATGTGGGTCGGCTGTATCTTCATCGTGCTGCTGTTCCAGAACTCCGAGCGCATGGAGAGCGCCTACGGCCTCGCCATCACCGTGACCATGCTCATGACCACGACGCTTTTGACGAGCTACATCGCCGGCATCCTCAAGCACAAACTGGGTGCCTGCGTCTTCGCACTGCTCTTTGGCGCCATTGAGCTGTGCTTCTTTGCCTCGTGCCTCACCATGTTCTTTGACGGCGGCTATGTCATGATCTTCTTGGCCGCGCTGCTGTTTGGCCTTATGTACGTGTGGCGCCGCGGCACCGCCATCGAGCGCACGCAGACCATCCTGCTGCCCGTCTCCAAGTACATTGACCAGCTCGACCGCCTGCGCAACGACGAGACCTATCCCGTGCTTGCCGACAACCTGGTGTTCCTCACCAACAGCCCCGACCCGCTCACGCTCGACCGCGATGTGCTCTATTCCATCTTGGATAAGCATCCCAAGCGCGCCAAGGCATACTGGTTCATCAACGTGTACGTTACCGATGAGCCCTATACGCACGAGTATTCCGTCGAGACCTTTGGCACGGACTTCCTGTTCCGCGTGCGCCTGGACCTGGGCTTTAAGGTCAACCAGCGCATCAATGCCTACCTGCGCCAGATCGTTGGCGACCTGATGGCATCGGGTGAGCTGCCGCCGCAGCATCACACCTACTCCATCTACGAGACACGCGGCAACGTGGGCGACTTCCGTTTTTGCATGCTGCGCAAGATGCTCGCCCCCGAAACGGACATCAACCGCAACGACCACCGCGTGATGGCCATCAAGTACGCCGTCCGCCGCGCCTGCGGAAGCCCGGCACGCTGGTACGGTCTAGAGAACTCGGCCATCATCATCGAGTACGTGCCCCTCTTTGCCCGCATGCGTCCGGCAGTCAAACTCGTACGCACCCAAGTGCCGCTCGAAGTTCAGATCGAGGAAGCCGAGGAAATGGAAGTCGATATCTTCTCGGACGACTTGGTCAACGGCAACGAGGCCGGTAGGGACATGAACGTCGATCCCACCGAGCTGCTCGAGAGCGTCGCCGATACGCCCGAACAGCAACAGCTCGACGGCCTCGAGAGCGAACAACTCAACGACGTCAACTTCTAGCGACGTCACAAATCAACGACAGCGGCCCTGCACCTCGCGAGAGATGCAGGACCGCTTTGCATTGCAGTAAAGCTATCGGCTACGAACGACGCGGCTCGGGAACCACGAGCCTATCGGGACTCGCGCCCTCGGCATCTGTCAGGCTCACGTAGCGAATCGACGGATCCTCATACATCGCGTAGTAATAATTGCCCGTGCGCGCGCTAAAGCATCCGGTGTAGATAGTCTTCTCGAACTTGCCATCGCCCATCCTGGACGCCCCCTCAATCATTACCACGCCTTCGAGCGAGCGGAACATACGGACGACGTTTTCGGTCTCGCTCTCCTTTTGCGGGTAATTGGCATTGAGGTACGCCGCCTTTACAAAACGGCTCGGTGAATAGCAGTCACCCGGAATACCGCGCATGCCGGCACCCGCGCCATAGGGCTTGAGCTCGGCGCCACGCCATGTCGCCGTCTGCGGAAAATCGCTTGTGGCAGTGATATAGGTGCGCAGGTTTTCCATGTGCCACGGGAAGGTCGGCTGGTTGGCAAGGGTGTCGACCGGATCGTCGTATACATGCAGGCCGTCAGCCATCATCTCGACCACGATGCTGCGCTGGCTGTCGCCGATAATCCAATGGAGCAGCGACACGCCCAGCCCCTCTCCGGCAGATTTGGCGACAATCACCGTGTCGCGCAGCGCGGCCTCGACCTCATCGACCGTCGAGAACGTCGCTGCCACCCACAGGGGAAACTCATAGGCCGCGATATTGGTCTTTCCATCAACCGGCCCCTCGGCATACTCGGCATAACCCGGGAAATTGAGACCCGCCACGGCGAGGCCCGCATCGTTGCCGCAATCGAAGAACATAGGGTAGTTCTTGTAATCGATGCACATACCGATCACCGCGTGTACCGCCGTCGCGTCGTCGATAAACGAATACGGGATGTGAAACCCGCGCGGCATCACGCGAACCTGTTGGCCGTAGTCAAAGCTCCAGTCGAGGTTGCGGCCCAGATACATGTGACCAGAATTATCGGTAAATCGGATACTCGTACACATGGCGCCTCCTAGCTTTACGTTCTTGCTAAGTTCATTGTCTCCAAACAAAAAGGCGCTAAACACAAAAGCCCGGACATGACAACAATGTCATGCCCGGGCCAAAAGAGACGAAGTGCGGTGCTGTAGTCACCCTAGACAAGTTTACCTTGGCAGTGGTCGATCATATGCTGGATCATCTGTGCCTCAAAGCCTGCGTAGTCACGGCGGCACTCCTTCATCTTGCCGTCGACAATCTGGTCAAAGGCAACCTTGCACTTGATATAGCGCGTGGACTTGGTGACCTCCTCGTGCGTCAGGCAGCTCTCCTCCATCTTGCTGGCGCCCAGGCCAAACACCAAACGGGGGTTGTAGAGCACGTGGGGCTCGCCGGCGTCGTCCAGATAGACGCAAACCTTCTTGGTAACGCCAATCTGGTTAGCGGCAAGGCAGCCGGCATCGTCGAGCGACTTGATGGTATCGATCAGGTCCTGTGCGACCGACTCGTCCTCGACGGTCGCAACCTCGCAACGCTGGGACAGGATAGCCTCGTCGTGGCAAAGCTCTTTAATCATACGTTCCTCCATAGGGGTCGTTGTAACCGCTTAAGTATACGGTACCCACACATTTTCATACGGAAAATACCGCCCGTCCGCTACAAAGCGCCGAACATCAACATGTGAGGAACAGCAAGGTTGTAAAGGCGATATAGTAAGTGAGTTCGTGTCAATTGGCCTAAACTCGGGGCCGAACAAGGAAAGGGTATGCATGGACGAACTATTTCACGTCAGCGAGCGTAAGTCCACAATCGGGACCGAACTTCGCGCTGGACTGACAACGTTCCTGGCAATGGCCTACATCATTGCCGTCAACCCCGCGGTGCTCTCGGGCGCCGGCATCGATGCGGGGGCGCTCGCCTGCGCCACCTGCCTGGGCGCCGGCATCATGACCATCTGCATGGGCATCTTCGCCAACCGCCCGCTCGCCTGCGCGTCGGGCTTAGGCGTCAACGCGATGATCGCTGGAATCACCACCACCGTCTGCGGCGGTGACTGGCACGTGGCCATGAGCGTCATCTTCCTTGAGGGCGTCGTCATCTTGCTGCTCGTGCTTTGTGGCCTGCGCGAGGCCATCATGGACGCCATCCCGGTTGTCCTGCGTCACGCCATCTCGGTGGGTCTGGGCCTGTTCATCGCCATGATTGGCCTGTGCGATGCCGGCATTATCACCGCTGGCGCCGGTACACTCGTCGGTCTGGGCGACATCACCTCCCCCACCTTCATCGTCGGCATCATCTCCATCCTGGTGACAGTCGCCCTCGCCTGCCGCAACGTCCCCGGCTCGCTGCTCATCGGCATCGTCGTCGCCGTCATCGCCGGTATCCCCCTAGGTGTGACCCAGGCTCCGACCGGTATCATCGCCCCGCTCGACTTCTCGAGCATCGGTGGCCCCATCGCCGACGCCGGCGGCGTGCCTGCCATCGTCAAGGTCCTTACCGACCCCGCGCTCCTCGTCATCTCGTTCTCGCTGCTCATGAGCGACTTCTTCGACACCATGGGCACCGCGATGGCCGTGGCCAAGCAGGGCGAGTTCCTCACCGACGACGGCAACGTCGAGAATATCAAGGAGATCCTGATCGTCGACTCCGCAGCCGCTGCTGTGGGCGGTTTCATGGGCGTCTCCTCCATCACCACCTTCGTCGAGTCCACCTCTGGCGCTGCCGACGGTGGCCGCACGGGCCTCACCTCCGTCACCACCGGCGTGTTGTTCATTCTCGCCGCGTTCTTCTCCCCCATCGTCACCATCGTTTCCAGCGCCGCCACCTGCGGTGCTCTGGTCTACGTCGGCTACCTCATGATGAGCGAGGCCTCCGAGATCGACTGGTCCGACGTGTCGCAGGGTTTCCCGGCGTTCATGATTGTCGCCGGCGTGCCCTTCACCTACTCCATCTCTGCCGGCATTGGCCTGGGCTTTATCGCCTACGTGATCGTCGCGCTCTTTAAGGGCGAGGCCTCCAAGATCAAGCCGCTCATGTGGATCGCAGCCCTCGCCTTCCTCGTCTACTTCTTTGTAGCGTAGCGGCAAAGCTGCCAAAGCAGAACACCAAAGCGCGGAGTCGCATCGAGCGGCTCCGCGCTTTTCTTTTAAAGCCAGGCAACGCACGGACGCGCGATGTATTGCTTCCCGAGTTTTGGACATTTTGCCCTCAAAACGGCACTACCGCCGGCTACATCCTGCAGATATGCTGGGCGTAATCGCATAGGCCCTATGAGGATGGGAGTAACCATGGCCGCCTTGTTCACGACCCCCAAGCGCAATGACAAAACCTCTGGAGCCCATTTTGTCGAGCCCGACGTGCGCCGTCGCACGCTGCTCGCACACGGCAGCTGGCGCCGCGTGACGCGCCGCATCGTCTGCGGCCTGGCCTGCGCGCTTACGGTGAGCTCGCTGCTCATGCCGAGCGTCTCGCTCGCGGCCAAGTGGGTCAACGTCGGCGGCACTCAGTACAACACTGCAGCAGGCGACGAGGCCGGCACCTGGGCCTGGGACGGCGCCGACGACATGAAGCTCAACGGCTATAACGCCGGCGCGATCGAGGCAGCGGGCAAGCTCAACGTGAGCTACGAGGGCAACAACATCGTCACTAACGGCGATGGCCGCGGCATCAAGGTTAAGGATGGCGCGAACGAGAACGCCGAGCTTAATATTCAGGGCGACGCGTCCAGCACGCTCAACGTGACATCTTTTCGTGACGCCATCACTTCCGTCGGCAGCATCAACATCGACGGCGCTGGCACTGTCAACGCCACGAGCACCGAGCACGATGCCATCGATGCCGGGGGCGATGTCACCATCAAGGGCTCGGGAAACGTTAACGCCACGGGCGATTCGGATGGCATCAGGGCCGACGGCAACATCACGATCGACAACAGCGGAACCGTCACCGCCAAGGCCACCGAGGATCAGGGTATCGATGCTAACGAGAACCTCATCATAAAGGGCGGCGGCAAGGTAGAGGCAAGCTCTATCAAAGACAATGCGATTTGGGCCGACGGCAACATCGAGATCTCGGGTGGCAGCCAGGTCAAGGCAAGCTCCGAGGAAGACGCCGCCATCGACGGTAAAAACAGCCTCACGGTCACGAACGCTTCCCTCAACGCAAGTGGCGTTGGGTATGGCATCTATGTCTACAAGGGCATCACGTTCGATGGCGCAACCGTAACGGTCCGTGCAAGCGCAGGGAACGATGAAGCCAGCGCCCTCTTCACCGACGAGGACGACATCGTCATCAAGAACGGCTCGATCGTGGATGCGTTCGCAGAAGGCCAGTTCTCGACCGCAATCTCCACCAGAAACTACTACCCCAACGAAGCGGGTGGTCACATCTACATTAGTGACTCCGTTGTCAAGGCTATAGCCCGCTATGTCGAGTCCGGTAGCGACGGCCCCGATCACTACAGCAACGACCAAAGCGGCGCGGTCATTCCCGAGCATAGGGGCGTGAACATCGGCATCTTTGCCCGGACCAAGGAGGGCATCACGCCCGCGACCATCTCGATTGTCCGCAGTAAGGTCACAGCTGAGGGAGACACGGCGGCAATCTTCGCCCTTGCCGTGAGCGCGGACGGCGAGACAATCGGCACCATCGAGATCGAAGGCGCTCCCATCCAGACGCCCACAGGCGGCAAGATCATTGGCTATCGCAACAAGGAAGAACTCGATGACGGCATCTTCTACGTGGTGGGTCAAACCATCGGCACGGGCGACGCTGTGATCGACTCCCCCTATAACGAAGCCGTCGCCAAGAGCACGGTCATCGCGCCTCCCGAGGAGATCAAACCCGAGGAGAAGCCAGGCGAGACCAAGCCCGAGGGTTCCAAGTCCGAGGGCACGAAGACGACCAAGACCGTTGCAGTTGCAGCCACGGGAGCCAAGATCGCCGGCAAACTCGCAGCAACCGGCGACGCCTCGAGCGCAGCCATCGTGGCAGCCGCCCTTGCGGGAACAGCCGCCATCGCCGCGGGCGCCGTGGTGAGCCGCAAGCGCTCGTAAACACTTTTTCGCACGGGACGGGTGGATCGCGGCCCTTGCCTTCCTCGTCTACTTCTTCGTAGCGTAAGGGCAAGGCTGCAAAAGCTGAACAATAAAGCGCGGAGTCGCCATGCGGCCCCGCGCTTTTCTTTTAGCGCCGGTCCCTGCGCCGGCGTGCGGCCTATTTCTCCCCAATTTTGGCCATTTTGCCCTCCAAACGGCACTACCGCCGGCAACATCCAGCAGATACGCTGAATCTAGTCGTATAGGCCCTATGAGAACGGGAGCAACCATGGCAGCCTTGTTCACGACCCCCAAACGCAATGACACTACCGCCGGAACCCATGTTGCCGAACCCGACGTTCGCCATCGCATAGGACTCGCGCACGGCAGCTGGCGCCGCGTGACGCGCCGCATCGTCGTGGGCGCCGTGTGCGCGCTCACGGTGAGCTCGCTGCTCATGCCGAGCGTCTCGCTCGCAGCGGAATGGGTCAAGGTCGGCGGCAACAAGTACAACACCGCGGCGAGCGACGAGGCCGGTACCTGGTCGTGGGACGGCGCCGACGACTTGAAGCTCAACAACTATAACGGCGGCGAGATCCAGGCCGCAGGCAAGCTCAACGTGAATTACTCGGGAACCAACATCGTCACTGCCGAATGGATCGAAAGCATCAACGTTTCTCATGGCACTAACGAGAATGCCGAGCTCAATATCCAAGGCGACGAGGGCGGCACGCTCAGCGTGACATCTACTGAGGACGCTATCCTCTCCACGGGTAATATCAATATCGACGGAGCCGGATCCGTCAACGCCACGAGCACTGGGTTTGATGCCATCAATGCCGGAGGTGATCTCGCTATCAAAGGTTCGGGCAACGTCAACGCCACGGGTGCATCGGATGGCATCAGGGCAAACGGCAATATCACGATTGACGACAGCGGAGCCGTCACCGCCAGGGCTACCAAGGACAAGGGTATTGGAGCCGACAAGAACCTCACCATCAAGGGTGGCGGGACGGTCGAGGCAAGCTCAGCCGATGGTGAGGCCCTTTGGAGCGGCGGCAATATCAACATCTCGGACGGCGGCCAGGTCAAGGCAAGCTCCGAGAAAGACGCTGCCGTCGAGGCCAAGGGCAGCCTCGCAGCCACAAACGCCTCCCTCAACGTAAACGGTGTTGAATATGGCGTCTATGCCCACAAGGGCATCACCCTCGATCATGCAAACGTGACGGTCCGTGCAAGTAAAGGCAGATACGGTGGCGCCAACGCCCTCTTCACCTACCAGGACGACATCGTCGTCAAGAACGGCTCCACCGTGGACGCGTTTGCGGAAGGCGAGGTTTCGGCTGCATTCTCCACCAGAAACGATCGACCCAACGAGAAGGGCGGCCACATCTACATCAGCGACTCCGTTGTCAAGGCCATAGCCCGCTATGTCGAGAACGGCGACGGCCCCATCCCCTACAGCGAAAACCAAGATGGCGAGACGAGGCGCGAACCCCAAGGCGAGAACATCGGCATCATCGCCCAGACCAGCGAGGGCGTCACACCCGCAGTCATCTCGATCATCCGCAGCAAGGTAACGGCCGAAGGAGATACAGCGGCAATCTTTGCCCGTGCCATGAGCGCTGACGGCAAGACAATCGGCACCATCAAGATTGAGAACGCCGCCATCCAGACGCCCGAAGGCGGCAAGATCATTGACTATCGCAAGCTCCGTGACGGCATCTACGAGGCAGGCCAAGCCATCGGCACGGGCGACGCCACGGTCGACTCCCTCTATATCAAAGCAGTCGCCATAAGTACGACCATCGCACCTCCCGAGGTAGCCAAGCCGGAAGACCCCAAGCCCGACGAGACCAAGCCCGCAGAAAGCAAGCCCGCGGAGTCCAAGCAGAACCCCAAGCCTGAGGGCTCAAAGCCGACCAAGGCCGTTGCGGCTTCAACCACGAAAGCCAAGACTACCGGCGTGCTCGCGGCAACCGGCGACACCTCGGGTGCGGCCATCGTGGCAACCGTCCTTGCGGGAACAGCCGCTATCGCCGCAGGCACCATGGCGAGCCGTAAGCGTTCTTAGACGCCTCTGCGCACATGGCAGCTCCCGCGAAGGCCCCGAGCCCCAGCACCGTTTAACAACGCCACCGCCGAGCTCCCCTCCGGCGGTGGCGTTTTCCATATGCGTCCGCAGGGGATGCACGAGATTGTCTTTGGTCTAGCCCAACCGGCATACGCTGGCGTGCGACAATTGGGGCTGCCGATATCACAACACTGAGAGAAGCCCGTCATGGAAGCGCATCAAAAGCAGATAACCGTTTATTCGAATCATACGGAAAGCGCGCCTGTCATCTACCTTCCTGTGGTCGTGGGCGACGGCAGCGAGGTTTATAAGTGTTGCCGAGAGCTCGACTGTCCGCCATTCGCCCTCGTCACCATTGGCGGGCTCGATTGGAATCGCGAGCTGAGCCCCTGGGCATGCGACGGGACCGTACGCGATGCCGAGCCTTTCGGCGGCCAAGCTGCCGATTTTCTTGATGAGCTGCTGAATCAGATAATCCCCCAGGTCGAGTCGTCGCTTCCTCAGCCGCCCACCTGGCGCGGCATTGCCGGTTACTCGCTCGCGGGCCTCTTCGCACTCTGGTCCCTCTGGCAAACCGACGCCTTTGACCGCGCCGCGAGCGCATCGGGGTCGCTATGGTTTCCCGACTTTGTCGACCGTGCCAGCACGGCCCCTTTTGCCGGCAGCCCGCAAGCCGTCTACCTGTCACTCGGCAAAAAGGAAACCAAGACGCCCAACCGCATGATGCGGCATGTACTCGACGACACACGCGCGATGGAAGCGTTGCTCGTCGAGCGCGGCATTCCAACAACGCTGGAGCTCAACCCCGGCAATCACTTTGCCCAAACCGACTTACGCATGGCCCGCGGCATCCACTGGATACTGACACATTAAAAATGGTGCCCACACGCATATACGCATGGGCACCATATCTTGTTTTAGCTGAACGCAGCTGCTACTCAGCAGCCTCCTCAAGCTCGGAGACATCAAACTCAAAGTCGTTACCCGGCAGGATGGCGTTGAGCACAATGCCCACCAGTGAGCCCACGGCAATGCCGGACAGCGAAATGGTCACGCCGCCCAGCTCCAACACGATGGCGCCGGCGGTGCTGTACGCGATGCCGAGCGAAAGCACGAGCACCAGCGCGGCAACCAGCACGTTGCGGTTGTTCTGGAAATCGACCTGGTTCTCGATGAGGTTGCGGACGCCCACGGCGCTGATCATGCCGTAGAGCACGAGCGACACACCGCCGATCACACACGCCGGCATGGCCGCAATGACAGCCGCGAACTTGGGGCAGAACGAAAGCACGATGGCGCAGCACGCGGCAATTCGAATTACGCGCGGGTCGAACACGTGCGTCAGGGCGAGCACGCCGGTGTTCTCACCATACGTAGTGTTGGCCGGAGCGCCAAAGAGCGAAGCCAGAATCGTGGCAAGGCCGTCGCCGAGCAGCGTGCGATGCAGACCGGGATCGGCAATGTAGTTGCGCTCGCAAGTCGAACCGATAGCAGAGATATCGCCGATATGCTCGATCATGGTCGCGAAGGCCAGCGGCATGATGGTGATGATGACCGTCGTGGCAAGACCGCTATCGAACTGCGGCCCAAAGAGTGCAAACACGGTGTTGTCCCACACGATGGGCAGACCGACCCACGGAGCGGCGGCAACGCCCGAGAAATCAACCTCGCCGAGCGCAGCCGCAACGGCATAGCTCACCACAACGCCCAGCAAAATCGGCACGATCTTGACCATGCCACGGCCCCAGATGTTGCAGATGACGATAACGGCAACGCCAATGACAGCCACAAGCCAGTTGGTCTGGCAGTTGGCAATGGCGGAGCTTGCCAGGATCAGACCGATGGAAATGACGATGGGGCCCGCCACCACCTCTCGCACGCGCCGTCACCTGCGAACGTTACCGCTATTTCCAAACGCGCTCGGCAATGCGCTTGACCAGCGCGATCTTTGCCCATTGCTCATCCTCGGTCAGCTTGTTGCCAATCTCGCAGCTGGCAAAGCCGCACTGAGGCGACAGATACAGGTTCTCGAGCGGCACGTACTTTGCGGCTTCACGGATGCGCTCGACGATAACATCCTCGTTCTCGAGCTCTGCCGCCTTGGTGGTTACCAAGCCCAGCACGACCTTCTTGCCCGGGGCAACGTACTTGAGCGGCTCAAAACCGCCGGCGCGCGGCGTATCGAACTCCAGGTAAAATGCATCGACATCCTCGTTTGCGAACAGGTACGGCGCGATGGGGTCATAGCCGCCCTCGAAGGCATAGGTGGAGTGGTAGTTGCCGCGGCACACATGCGTGTTGATGACCAGATCGTCGGGCTTGTCCGCGATGGCGGCATTGTTGAGCGCCACGCCCAGCTCGCTTACCTTTTGCAGGTCGACCGGGCTCATGCCGGTTTTGGCGACAAAATCGGTGTCGCAGTAGATGCCCCAGGTGCAGTCATCAAACTGGATGTTGCGGCAGCCTGCTGCGTACAGGTCGGCGATCACCGTGCGATAAGCGGCTGCGATGGCGTCGGCAAGTTCCTCATCGGTCTTATAGACAGCGCGCAGGCTCTCCTGCTGGCCGTCGCAGCGGTCGAGCGTGACTTCGGAGAACGTCTGGATCGGCGCCGGAATGGTTTGCCGCGCGACCTGGCCCTCCCCCTCGAGCGCCTTGACAAATTTAAAGTGCTCGACGAACGGATGGTTCTCGCCGCTAATGGGGCCGGTTACCACGGCGGTGTCGGCTGTGGTCTCCTCGTCGTGGAACATATAACCCGTACGCGAGGTACGGCGTTCAATGCCGTTAAGGCCCCACATAAAATCGAGGTGCCAGTAGCTGCGGCGAAACTCACCATCGGTGATGACCTGCAGGCCGGCGGCCTTCTGCTTTGCCACCAAATCGCGAATGGCATCGTCCTCGACGGCCTTAAGGCCGGAAGCGTCGAGTTTACCCGCGACATAGGCGGCACGGGCGTCCTTTACAGCCTGCGGACGAAGAAAGCTGCCGACGATATCGGCGCGAAACGGCGCGTCCAGCGTGGTTAAAGCACTCATAGATATCTCCCTTTGCATTGGTTGCTTTACTGGGACAGAGTATGAGCGCTCATATGGCCATCGTAAAATATACGTTTATATCAGTTTGATATAGATGTTTCCTATATCAGTCTGGACTGCCATAAAGAAATTTGACCCGCGCGGAGCACAGCAGCCTAGATATGCTGGCGAATCGCGTCGATATAGGCCTGCCCGTAGCGCGTAAGTGTCGTGTTCTTGCGCGTGATGATGCCGATCTCCATGTACTCGTCTACATCGAGCGGAATCGAGATGATGCCGGGGCCGTTGAGCTCGTGACTGATCACGCCTGAGCATACCGTGTAACCGTTGAGGCCCATAGCCAGGTTGAACAGCGTCGCACGGTCGCGCACGCGGATATTCTTGCGACGCTCAAACGTCGAGGTCAGTTCCTCGGAATAGTAGAACGAGTTATAGCTGCCCTGCTCGTAAGACAAAAACGGGTAGTCTTCCAAGTCCTCAAGCGTCACGCTGGAGCGGCCCGCCAGCGGATGGTCGGCGCACACGAAGACATGCGGCGTAGCGCAGAAGAGTCCCTCGAATACGAGCTCGTTGGCGGCGAGCATGCGCTCGATAACCTCGCGGTTATGCTCGGATAAGTACAGGATGCCCAGTTCGCTTTTCATATGTGCGACGTCCTCGATAATCTCGTGGGTTTGCTCCTCGCGCAGGGTAAAGTCGTAGCGCGCGGCATCGAACTCACGGATCACATCGACAAACGCGTTGACAGCAAAGGAATAATGCTGGCAGCTCACACTAAAGTGCGGCACCTGCTCGGATGCGCCCTTGTACTTGCCCTCGAGCAGGTCGGCCTGGTCGAGTACCTGGCGCGCATAGCCCAAGAAGGTCTCGCCTTCCTCGGACACAACGACGCCCTTGTTAGTGCGCTCAAAGATGTGCACACCCATCTCGTTTTCGAGATCGCGAATCGACGCGGTAATCGAAGGCTGCGACACAAAGAGCCGGCGCGAGGCTTCGGTGATGCTGCCGCATTCGGCAACTTTGACGACATATCTGAGCTGCTGGAGCTTCATGGCTGTCTCCCTAGACGTTCGTGACGTCGAAACCCGTCGCATCCATCTGACGCATAAACGGCGGCATCTCCCCCGTCGCGGCGCAGGCGGCAATCTGATGCAGAGCCCCGGCAACCGCATCGTCTGCCGCAGCGCCGACATGCCAGCGCGCGGCAGCCGTGACAGCCTCGTTGGCATTGGCGACTGCAACGGAGTTGGGAACGGCGTCGATCATGGGCAGGTCGTTATCGGAATCTCCGAATGCGGCCACCTCGTCGGGCGTCAGGCCCAAAGCGCGCGCCAACTCCAGCGCAGCGCAGCCCTTATCCCAACCAGCCGGAAGGATGTCAAACAGGCGCACGCGGTTGTTGGGAAACACGAGCGAGAGTTCCGGCACCTCAACGGCAACGCGCTCGCGTAGCTCCGCGAGCTCCTCACGTGAACGGGCGCTCCAAATATTCGCCTTAAACACCGGCGCGTCATCGACGACGGGACGGCACGGGGCCTCTTCGCCTTTGAGCCACGCGTTGCCGCCCGACTCCATGGCGCGACGCACGCGCTCGGGATCGCTCGTCACGCAGTAGGCATCGTTACCCCAAAAGTCATCACCCAGGCTGTAGACCTTCAGATACGTATCATCGGTCTCTTGCTCCAAGTAGTCAGCCAAGCGCATAAGTGCGGCGTTATCGGTCGCATGCGAGGCTACGGCCTCGCCGTCCACAAACATGACCTGGCCGTTGCAGAACGCACCGGTCGAAAAGCACTCGGAACGATTTTTGAACATCCAGCCCATCGCGGACGGTTGGCGACCCGAAACCGGGCCAAAGTGCAGACCAGCCGCCTGCATGGCATGAATGCCCTCGATGGCGTAGTCACTGGCGCCGTCATGTCCAGCCGGAATCAGCGTATCGTCCATATCGGTCAGCACAAGTTTGATCATAGAGTCCCCCAGTCATTTTCACCGTAACCATTGTAACGGTGCGCTAGTATAGGGAACAACAGATTCGATGCGGGAGTGCCGGCGGTGCAAACCACAAGGCTGAGAGGGCATGGGGCCCAATCCTTTGAACCTGTCAGTTAATGCTGGCGTAGGGAGCATGCCGCCTTTACAGGGGCGCTGTCTATGCACAGCGCCCCTTTTCTATGCCAAGGAGGCATGTGCAGTGATTGATTCGGAACAGCTTAAGCAACATATGGTCAAGGCCGTGGAGGAGATTCGCGCCACCAATCCGATGGCCGGCTCCATCACCAACACGGTGACGATCGACTTTGTCGCCAATGCGCAGCTCGCCGTGGGTGGTTCGGCCGCCATGGTCTATCTGCCCGACGAGGGCGAGGCGCTCGTTGCCGGCGGCGGCGCCATCTATCTCAACATGGGCACGCTCTTCCCCATCTACGAGCAGACGATTCCCCGCGCGGCCAAGGCGGCACACGACGCCGGCAAGCCCTGGGTGCTCGATCCGGTGGGCCTGGGCATCGGTAGCCTGCGCACCCAGTTGGTAAACGAGCTCAAGCAGTACAAGCCCGCCATCGTGCGCGGCAACGCCTCCGAGATCATCGCGCTCGCCGGCCTGTGGGGTCTTGAGGGCGAGGCGGCCGATCTGAGCCGCGTACGCGGTGTCGATACCACCGATACCGTCGATGCCGCCCGCGATGCTGCCGTGGCGCTTGCCCGCTACACCGGCGGCGCCGTGGTGGTCTCGGGCGAAGTCGACCTGATTACCGACGGCACGACCGTGGCCAAGTCCCACGGCGGCAGCCCGCTCATGTCCAAGATCACCGGCTGCGGCTGCTCGCAGGGCGGCGTGCTGGCCGTGTACGCCTGCGCCGCCGACCCGTTTACGGCAGCCGTCTGCGGCACCGCCGCCTACAACGTGGCCGGCACGCGTGCCGCCGCTGTCGCCGATGCCCCGGCAAGCTTTAAGGTCGCCTTTATCGACGAGCTCTACCGCACAACCGCCCAGGACATTGCCGATAACCAACTCGAGCTCGAGGAGGCATAGGCCATGTCCGAGCCCACAACCAATGCCGGCATGAACACGCTCGTCGCCGTGGCCATCGCCCCGTGCGGCACCGGCGATGAGCTCTCCGCCGAGGTCGCCGAGGTCGTGCGCGTCATACGCGAGAGCGGCCTTCCCAACCGCACCACCTCGATGTTTACCGAGATCGAAGGCGACTGGGACGAGGTCATGCAGGTCGTGCGCGACGCGACCTTTGTGTTGGCGAGCAAGGGCATCCGCACCGAAGTCGTGCTCAAAGCCGATATTCGTCCCGGATTTACCGACACCATGACCGGCAAGCTCGAGCGCATGGAAGCACAGATCAAGAAGCAGGAGGAAGCACGATGAGCATCCGCGACAACCTTGATATCTCGGCCTATCTAGTACTCGGCCCCGAAAACACGCTGGGACGCCCCGTGGGCGATGTGGTGGCCCAGGCGCTCGACGCCGGCTTTACTTGCATCCAGGTGCGCTCCAAGGTGGCAAGTGCCCGCGAGATCATCGCGCTGACCGGCGACGCCGCACAGGCAATCGCGCAGGCCGGCAAGACCGGTCAGGTCGCCCTGCTCATCGACGACCGCCTGGACTGCGTGCTTGCTGCACGCGAGCAGGGCATTGCCGTCGACGGCGTGCATGTGGGTCAGAGCGACATTCCCGTCGAGGTCTGCCGCAAGCTGCTGGGCCCCGACGCCATCGTGGGTCTTTCGGCCCGTTGTGAGGAGATGCTCGAGTACGTCAAGACCGCCGACATGAGCCTGGTCGATTACCTGGGCATCGGTCCACTCCACGAGACCGAGACCAAACGCGATTGCGGACGCGCAGCCGACGGCTCCATCATCACCAAAAGCTTTGAGGACCTGGCCGCACTCCACGCGGCAAGCCCCGTGCCCATCGTGGTGGGCGGCGGCGTCAAGACGGCCGACTTGCCGCAGCTCAAGGCCACCGGCGTCGATGGCTTCTTTGTGGTGAGCGCCGTCTGCAGTGCCGACGACCCCTACGCCGCCGCCAAGGAGCTCGTCGATACCTGGCAGCAGGCATAGGCATAGGCCGAGCAGCTGATCCGCAGCCTCACATCTTTAGCAATGGAAAGCGCATCCCAGTTTGGACCTCCATTCCGGGATGCGCTTTCCGCCGAGTCCGCGGCAGTTTGCCCTACCCCGCTAGGTAGACCTCCAGCGCGGGCGAGGTCGCCTCCGCATCGTGGCGGCCGATCTGATAGATGCGCTCGAGTTCATCGGGCTCGCGGCACAGCGACGGCACCTTCACCGATTCGCTCGGCCGCACCACAAAGATTTCGCCAGTAGCCTCGCGACGCGCCAGGTCATCGAGCGTGGCATTGTAGACCTCATGCCGATGCTCAAGCGCCGCGACAAACTCCGGGTAGTGACGAAACACGCGCCGCAGCATGGGCATCACGCTGTTGGGCTGCTTCACAAAGCCCGCCGGCTGCGTGAGTACCACGATATTGCGGTCATACCCCTGCGCAAACAGCCATGCACTGGGAATAGAATCAGCCACGCCACCATCCAGATACTTATGCCCGTCAATAGCAACGGGACGCGTCGCCACGGGAATCGCCGACGATGCCCGGATCCACTCGATATCCCTCTCGTCGCCATAGGGCAGGTCGTGGTAGACGGCCTTGCCCGTCTCGATATCGGTGCACACGCACGTAAACCGCATGGGACAGGCGCGATACGCCTCCAAGTCAATGGGATCGCGCTCGATAGGCACCTCGTGATAGGCAAAATCGGCATTGAACATATCGCCGGTCCGCAGCCAGCTTGCTACACCCGCATAGCGCTTATCGGCACAATAGGCCTTGTTATAGCGAATGGCACGGCCGATCTGGCGCGATTTAAAATTGTAGCCAAACGCCGCGCCCGCCGAGACGCCCACCATATGGTCGCAGGTCAAACCGTGCTCCATCCAAACGTCGAGCACGCCCGCCGTATACATACCGCGGTAGCCGCCTCCCTCGAGCGCGAGCCCCACCGTGCGCGTCATAGTTGACTGTGCCATGCGACCATCTCCATCCCCACAAATTCAAACGGAACAAGTATACCCGTCAACATATACCGCCCCAGTCGCATTTTTATCGAACATCGCATCATCGCGCTGCCGTTTGTCGAATAATAGCCACCCACAGCATGTGCACCCCTATATAATTTTGTACTGTTGTTTATACTACTCAGCAGTTATCAACAGCGAACATTAGCCGGCAAAGTAACCCAACAACGCAGCAAGGCGGGGGCCTGGATACACGCAAAACGCTGAGCAACGACGCGTGTACACGACGAGCTCGCCCGACGCAATCCGCCCCGACTTCAGAAAGCCGCTTAGAACATGGATACTGTCAGCAATTACACCGAAACGCTCGAAAAGACCGTCCGTGACCTTCTCGAGCGTCAGGAGGATCTGATCAGGACCGCCTTTACCGACCAGCTTACCGGGCTTGGCAACCGTGGCGGCTTTGCCCGTTCCCTCGAGGAGCTCTGGGAGCAGGACACCCCCGTTACCATGGCGTTCATCGATATCGACAATCTCAAGCACTGCAACGACGTCTTTGGGCATGACGAGGGCAACCGCTATATCTTGCAGGTAAGTCTCTATCTTAATCTGTATATGAAGGTGGGCGAAGCGGCGTTTCGCATAGGCGGCGACGAGTTTGCCATCCTATCTACGATTGCAACCGAGGACGACCTCGCCGAACGTCTGGAACACTGCCGAACGATCCTGCTCAAAAACAACGATTCCGAGATGCCCCACTCGTTTAGCTACGGAGTGGCACACGCCGACCCCGCCCTGGGCGAAGCCTCCAATCGCATGACACTCGATGCCGACCATCGCATGTACGACTACAAGCTACGTCATGCTATGCACCTCGATCGGCGCAATATCACGCAAGTCCACGCCGACGACTTCGAAATAAGCGATCGCATTTTTGACGCCTTTTCGATGCTCAACGAGGGCCGTTATTTCTTTATCGAGAACTTGGACAAGGACCGCACCCTTTGGTCGCAAGGTGCCTTGCGCGATCTCGGTCTTCCTTCGGAGCACATAGACAGCTGCCGCGATTTCTGGAAGACGCGCGTCCATCCCGATGACCTCGAGGCCTACGCCAACGACATCAACCAGATCTTTAACGGCTCCAAACACCGCCGCGTCATGCAGTACCGCATGCGCAATGCCGCGGGTGACTACGTTCTCTGCCGTGCTCGCGGGTTTCGCATCGACGGCGACGGAAATGCCCCCTCGCTCTATGTCGGCGAACTTGTCAACCACTCACTCGCCGAAACCGTCGACGCCGCTACGGGCCTCGGAACGCAGCGTATGCTGATCAACGCTATCGATGCCTGCCGCCGCGATCGTTGCGAGACGGGGCTTATAGCGGTGCGCGTTCGTGGCACGACAAAGCTCAACGAGCTCTACGGGGCCGAGGCTGTCGACAACATGCTTGCCGAATACGCAGGCCGTATGCTGTCGATCACCCGCGGCAGGAGCCGGGTCTACCGTTCACGAAGCGTCCAGTTCGTCGTGCTCAGCAACGATTTGGACCACGAGGCATTCGAGCAACTGACCCGCCACCTTAAAGAGGCCGTTTTCGCTCCTGTTCAAATCGCAGGCGACGCCATTACTCCCGTCTGTCTTGTCGTCCCGGCCTTTTACGAGCACTTAACCCATCAGGCGACCGCCGTTTTAGGCGAACTCGACCGTCGCCTTCGCACGGCCGGCGGGCTTGTTCCCAACGACAGCCTCCCCATACCCGAGGCTGAGCGCAAAAGCGCCATCGCCGAACGTATCGACTCGCTCACGGGCCTCTATCGACCCAGCGAGTTTATGCGGCGCGCCAACGCTTTTCTCGAGGCAAGGCGCGACGGCGCCTGGTGCATCGCCACGGTCGACATGGGCCACATGCGCCTGTTTAACGAATGGTATGGACAGGCCGAAGGCGACCGCCTGCTTGCCGATGTGGGCACGGTCCTCAAGGACATCGAGAATGCCGGCATGGGCGTCGCAGGGTACTGGGGCCAAGATGACTTTTGCGTACTCATCCCCTTTAAGCACATCACCGTCCATCAAATCTACAACCGCGTTCGCGAGGCAGTAGCCAGGCATGATGGCGGCGTAGGTTTTTGGCCGTCCATGGGCGTTTACCCCATCGATTCCAATGAGGAGATCACCATCGATGCACAGGCAAAGGCCATGTTTACCAATCGGCGCGCAAAAAAACGACTTTAAGGAGCGCATTGCCATTTTTTGCCCCGAGGAGTACAAGCGCGAAATCGTGTTCAACCGCACGCTGACCGAATTCCAGTACGCGCTGTCAAATGGTCGCATCACGTACTATCTTCAGCCCCAGGTCGATATGGAAACCGGCGAGATTATTGGCGCCGAAGCACTCACCCGCTGGATTGACAAGGACGGCTCTCTCATTTCGCCCGCAACGTTTATCCCCGCACTCGAGGAAAGCGGCTTTGTAGTGACGCTCGACAAATATGTTTGGCAGGGCGTCGCCATGTGGCTCCGCGAGCGCCTCAATCGAGGACTTCGCGTGGTTCCGATTTCCCTCAATGTGTCGCGCGTAGACATTCTTGCCTGCGATGTCGCCGAGCATATGGGGTCGCTCGCCGCCCAGTACAACCTGCCGCCCGAACTCATGCACATCGAGATCACCGAGACCGCCTATACCGGAGAGTCCGAGGCCGTGGATAAGCTGACCGCGGATCTGCACACCCGTGGCTTCTCGACCTACATGGACGATTTTGGCACCGGCCAGTCCACGCTCGCGATGCTCAAGAACGTCAACGTCGACGTCATCAAGCTCGACCGCACCTTTGTGCCCACCGACCGCGATCAAGGCCGCAGCGCGCAGATCGTGTCATCGATGCTCGAGATGGCGCAGTCGCTCCATCTGCCCGTCGTGGTTGAAGGCGTCGAGACAAATGAGCAGGCAAACATGCTACGACAAATGGGCGCCCGCTACGCTCAGGGCTTCCTCTACTACCGTCCCATGCCGGCGAAGGATTTTGAGGCATTGCTCGATGGTGGCAATAACAACTGATACGCTCGCGCGCAAAACGCCACCGCCGAGCGGGGGGATTTGCCTCCATTAGCCAACTTATATCCCCAATTCAAACCGAATTGGGGATATGATACAAACCGCTGTTCCGTCCAAGGAGGGTATCCATCATGAACGAGTCATATCGCCTGGGCGAGCAATCGATTATTGCCTATCTTCAGCGACTTGCGAATGGCGTCTCGACCGCCGAACTCGATGTTGCCGCGCTGCCCGCTGGGCTACGCGCCGTTGGTGAGCAGCTGCAAAAGACGCATGCCATCCTGCAACAAGAGCGCCGGCTGCTTGAGAGCAACGCCCATATCGACCCGCTCACCAACTTGGGCAACCGCAACGGATTCGACCGTCACGTCGAGCAGCTCTGGCGCAAAGGCGACCCCTTTACCTGCGCCTATATTGACATCGACCATCTCAAACATTGCAATGATAGGTTTGGCCACGCCGAAGGCAATCGCTATATTCTGAGCATCTGCCGCACGCTCTCCGAAACCATGGAGCACGATGAGATGCTGTTCCGTATCGGTGGAGACGAGTTTGTGCTCATCTCGCCCTCCGCAAACGAGGCTGAACTCGAGCAGCGCTTGGAGCAGGTACGTGCCGGGCTGATCGAGGCGAGCTCAGGCGGCAAGGCGCCCATGATCGGCAGTTTTAGCTTTGGCTGCTCGCGCGTCGATCCACTTGCCGGCGACACGCGTCGCCAGATGACGATGGATGCCGATCGCAAGATGTATCGCTATAAGCTTATGCATCGTGTGCAGCAACCGAAAGACAATGATGCGCCGCAACGCCCAATCGTCGATCAGCTTCCCTGCAACGACCGAGTGTTCCAAGCGATCTCCATGAGCTCCGAGACGCGCTATCCGTTCATCCTTAACCTCGATACGGGAGAATCGCAATGGTCGGTCAACGCCGCGCGCGATTTTGACCTGCCCTCCCAGCACCCTTTTAACTCGGTCGATATGTGGCTTGCCCGCGTTCATCCCGAGGACCGCGACAACGTACGCGCCGAGCTCGACATGGTGATAAACGGCACGTGGCACTTCCACTACATGCAGTATCGCGTAATGGATGCCACTGGAAAATACGTGCTTTGCGACTGCACGGGCTACCGCTTGGATGGAACCGATACCGAGCCCAACATGTATGTGGGCATTATCATCAACCGAAGCTTGGCAGATACGACCGATTCCGTGACCGGCCTGGGCGATATTCACGCCCTGGTCAACGCCATTGGCGAAATGCGTCGCGTGCCGCGCAAGGCAGGCTTTATTGCCATTAAGGTCGACGATATCGCCGAAGTCAATGCCCGCTTTGGATTCGATGCAGGCGACCGCGTGCTCGCCGAAAGCGCCGCCTGCCTCATGGATTGTTCGCGCGGCAAGGGTCGCCTGTTCCGCTCGACGGGACCAATGTTCGTGGCGCTTTTCGATGAGCTCGGCCCCGAGGCAATCGACGAGCTCGCAAACGAAATCGAACGATTCCTGGGTTCTCCCGTGCTCATCGGCTCGCTTGAATATCAGCCGCCCATTCGCGTGGCCACGCTCCATCTGAACAGCGTTGACCGACAGCCCGTTTCCATTTTGAACGAGCTCAAAGCGTTGCTTAAAGAGGCACCGCAAGTACCGGGCACCAAGTTGGACTAGCGTCGTGGGGCGCGATGTGAAACACAAGCCGTTTCACATCGCGCCCCACGCCATCTACCCTCTCGTGCGATAATCCTCCGCAGAAGTCACCGACAGCAGAGGGAGTTTGTGATGAAGGTTCTTTTGGTCAATGGCAGTCCCAAGGCAAACGGCAACACCGCCCGCGCACTCGCCGAGGTCGCCGAGCAACTTAATGCAGAAGGCATTGATACCGAGGTGTTTCAGCTGGGCGCCAAGCCCATTCGCGATTGCATCGGTTGCGGCCAGTGCGGCAAGCTCGGCGGTCGCTGTACCTTTGACGACGACGTGGTGAACGAGCTGATCGCTGCCGCCGAGCAGGCAGATGGCTTTGTCTTTGGCTCCCCTGTCTACTATGCGCATCCCAGCGGACGCATCCTCTCGGCTCTCGACCGCGCATTCTATGCTGGCAGCAAGGCCTTTGCGCACAAGCCGGGTGCCGCGGTCGCCGTCGCCCGCCGTGGCGGCACGTCGACCACCTTCGATGTACTCAACAAGTACTTCACTATCAACCAGATGCCCGTGGTGGCCTCCACGTACTGGAACAACGTCTTTGGTGCCATGCCGGGCGAGGCCGCCCAGGACGCCGAGGGCCTGGCCACCATGCGAAACATCGGCGAAAACATGGCCTGGCTCCTTCGCTGCATCGAGGCAGGACAGGCCGCCGGCATCAAAGCCCCCGAAGGCGATCGCGCCAGGACCAACTTCATTCGATAGAGCGGCGGAACATGAATATCCAGATTTTTGGCACCAAGAAGTCCTTCGATACCAAGAAGGCCCAGCGCTATTTTAAGGAGCGCCGCATTAAGGTGCAGTTTATCGACCTTAAGGAAAAGGAGATGAGCAAGGGCGAGCTCACGAGCGTGATGCAGGCGGTCGGCGGCATCGACAAGCTGCTCAACCCCAAGGCCAAGGACGAGGAGACGCTCGCACTCATCCAGCACCTTACCCCCAGTCAGCGCTTTGATAAACTGCTCGAGAATCAGCAGGTCTTGGCCGAGCCCATCGTTCGCAACGGCAAAAAGGCCACCGTCGGTTATTGCCCCGATGTATGGGGAGCCTGGGAGTAGCCTGTGTTATTTGCCGGCGCGTGGGTATAAGAGCAGGCGTTTGGCATAAGATTCAACTGTAAGCCATGTCTAACAAAGGAGGGCACATGCCCAACAAACCCGTGAAGATCATCATGCTTACCGGATACCTCGGTGCCGGCAAGACCACGCTGCTCAACCACATCCTCGCTAACGACGGCGGCATCCGCGCCGCCGTGATCGTCAACGACATCGGCGAGATCAATGTCGACGCCAGCCTTATCGCCGACGGCGGTCTTTCCGAAACCGACGACCTCATCCCGCTCACCAACGGCTGCATCTGCTGCACGCTTTCGGACGACCTTGCCAACCAGCTGCAGGGCATCGCCGATTCGGGCAACTTCGACTACATCATCATCGAGGCCTCGGGCATTTGCGAGCCCATCCCCATCGCCTACACCATCTCGAGCTTCTGCGACGAGGCCAAGGTGGGCGGCGAGCCCAAGCTCGCGCTCGACAACATCGTGGCCGTGGTCGACTGCGCCCGCATGTACGACGAGTTCAACGGCGGTCGCGACCTGCTGGCCGAGGATATCGACGAGGACGACATCGAGAGCCTGCTCATCCAGCAGATCGAGTTCTGCTCCACGCTGATCCTCAACAAGACCGATACCGTGAGCCCTGAGCAGATCGCCGAGCTTAAGGCCATCGTGCGCAGCCTGCAGAAAGACGCCGTGATCGTCGAGGCCCAAAACGGCGAGGTCCCCATGGAGGAGCTGCTCGACACCGACCGCTTCGACTTTATGCGCGCCTACAACTCCGCCGCCTGGATCGAGGCCATGGAGCATCCCGAAGAGCACGACGACCCCGAGGTGCTCGAGTACGACATCGAGACCTTTGTGTACTCGCGCCGCAAGCCGTTTGACCTGCAGAAGTTCACCAATTTTGTTGAGCAGGAGTGGCCCGACGAGGTCATTCGCGTCAAGGGTCCGCTGTGGCAGACCGGCGATCCGGACATGTGTTACATGTTTGAGCAGGCCGGCCACCAGATGCGCCTGATGGAGAACGGCCTGTTTGTCGACTCCGCGCCCGAGGGCGAGAAGCAGAAGATCATCGACGAGAACCCCGAGATCATGCAGATTTGGGACGATGAGACGGGCGACCGCATGACGAGCCTGTGCATCATCGGCCGTCACATGGACAAGGATGCGCTCATCGCCTCCCTCGATGCCTGCCTGACCGACTGGCACCGCGCCTAGGTTTATCCAAGCGGGCATTTTTCTATCTACGCAACCGCCAAACCACCACGAAGGTGTACCGTGCCCTTCGTGGTGGTTTTTCGTTCTGAGCCAAGGAGATTCATGTTCAATATCGTGCTGTATGCGCCCGAGATTCCGGCCAATACGGGTAATATCGGCCGCACCTGCGTGGTCACCGGCGCCCACTTGCATCTGGTAGAGCCGCTGGGCTTTTCGCTCGACGACAAGACGGTACGTCGCGCCGGCCTGGGCTACTGGCAAAACCTGGACGTGACGACCTATGCCGGCTGGGAGGATTTCCTTGCGCGCAACGGTCTCTCCCCCGCCGATGGTCGTCTGCATCTGCTGACCAAAAAGGCGCGCCGCACCTATGCGCAGAGTACCTACCGCGACAGCGACTACTTGGTCTTTGGCAGCGAGAGCTCAGGGATTCCCGAGGAGCTGCTTGCCGCGGCGCCCGAGCGTTGCGAGCGCATCCCGATGCTGCGCGATTGCGACTCACTCGATAACGCCGAGGCCTGGGAAGCCCACGAGGAATCGCTGGGGCATATCGAGGACGGCCATGAGGCCATCCTTCGGCAGGATATCTGCGGCAACTTCGTCAATCCGGACGACTACCGCATCAGCGCACTCAACCTCTCCAACAGCGCCGCCATCGTCCTCTACGAGGCTCTGCGCCAAACAGGCTTTCCGGGAATGTGACAAAGGAACTTTCCCTTTGTTACATTCAAGCGCCACGCCGATGGCACGCACGCCTAATTGATGCTCTAGATAAAGAGCCCTCATTTTTAATCAGAATTAACTAAAGTAAAATGAAGTTAAACGGCGGTGTGAAAGGAGAGCCTTGTGAAATACCTCGAAAACCCGTTTACCCCTAGTTTTGGTGAGGTTCCTGCCCATCTCGCTGGCAGACAACAGATTATTCGGGATTTGGACCGTGCCTTCTTGAGCCAGCGCAGGCGCCCAGAATTGACCTCGATCTTCTCGGGCGCGCGTGGAACCGGTAAAACCGCTCTCATGTCGTCGCTCGCGACAAGGGCGGAATCCCACGGCTGGATAGCCGTAAAGACGACCGCGCTCCCGGGAATGCTTGAGGAAATCGAGCTCGGGACGAAACGTGCCGCAGCCCATCTCATCGACTCGTCCACCCACTTCGAAGTCACCGGCCTCGGAATTGCACCGCTCGGCAGCATCGAGGTCAATCGCGTTCACGATGCCTCAACCTGGCGTTATCGCATGAGCGACATCATCGACCAGCTCAACGAGGCGGGCACCGGTCTGCTCGTCACGGTTGACGAGGTGGACCCGACACTCGACGAGATGATTCAGCTTGCAGCGACGTATCAGCACTTTGTGACCGATGGGAAACGCGTCGCCCTGCTCATGGCGGGACTTCCCAACAACGTCTCGACGTTGCTGAACCACAAGACGGTCTCGTTCCTTCGCCGCGCCCAACAATATCATCTGGGTCGCATTGCCGACTATGACGTACGCGAGGCCTTGATTCGCACAATTCAGGAAAACGATCGCCTGGCAGATGCTGAGGGAATCGATAGAGCTGTTCGCTCGATCTCTGGTTTTCCCTTCCTATTGCAACTCGTAGGCTACCGTGCCTGGGATCTCACAAGCGATTCGAAGGAAATCTCGTCACGCGACTTTGACCTGGGAATCAAAATCGCGCGTGACGAGATGGACGACCGAATCCTTGCGGCAACCTATCGGGAACTCACTGCAGAGGACAAGCGATTCCTCATCGCCATGCTCGATGACGAGGAAGAGTCCACCACCGCTGACCTTGTCGAGCGCCTTAAGCGTTCGCCGCAGCAGGTCTCCCGCTACCGACGCCGCATGATAGATGCCGGCATCATTGGAGAACGCGGGCGCGGAATCGTCGCTTTTGAATTGCCATTCTTCCGCGACTATCTCGCCGCTCAGTGCGTGAAATAGGCATCAATGAGGCAAAGGGGCTGTCCCTTTGCCTCATTGTCTATAGGTAGCGACCGGTAATGCTCTTGGAGCAGGCCGCGATGTCGCCTGGCGTACCGGCGCAGACGATTTGCCCGCCGGCGCCACCACCGCCCGGGCCCATGTCGATCACGTAATCGGCGTTACGGATAAGGTCGAGATCGTGCTCGATCACGATAACCGTGGCGCCCTTGGCAACGAGACCGTCAAACACGTTCAGCAGCACCTGAACATCGAGCGGATGTAGTCCAATCGTGGGCTCGTCGAACACGAATACGGCATCATCCTGCACGCGGCCCATCTCGCTCGCAAGCTTAAGACGCTGTGCCTCGCCGCCCGAAAGCGCCGGCGTGGGCTCACCAAGCGTGAGATAGCCCAATCCCAGGTCGTGCAAGGTCTGCAAGCGCGTCTGAACTTTCTTGAGTCCCAGCGTGGCGTCGATAGCCTCGTCCACACTCATGTCCATGAGCTGCGGCAACGTAAGCAGGCTCCCGTCCTTGCCCTCGCGATGGATATGCGAAGCCGCGTCTGCATAACGTGAGCCGCGACATGCCGGGCAAACGATCTCGACATCGGGCAAAAACTGCACGTCGAGCGATATCGAACCCGTGCCATCGCACGTGGGGCAGCGCAAGGCACCGGTGTTGTAGCTAAAGGCACCTGCCTTGTAGCCGGCTGCCTTGGCCTCGGACGTACGGGCGAAGGCGCGGCGCAATTCATCATGGATGTCGGCATAGGTCGCTACCGTCGAGCGAACGTTGGCGCCGATGGGCGTGGCGTCAATCAGATTGGCGCGGGCAATGCCTTCGGCATCGACCCAGCGCACGTGCCCCGGCAGGCGCTCGCCGGCTGCCTGCGCCTTAAGCGCCGGGATGAGCGTCTCAAGCACCAACGTCGTCTTACCCGAACCCGAAACGCCCGTCACCGCAACGAGACGGCCGCGCGGGATATCGACCTCGAGCGGCTTGACGGTATGGATGGTATCGGTCGCCATACGGATATGACCCTGGTCGAACATTTCGTCGTCAGCCACTTGCGGGCGCAAGCGCTTGGGCTCGGCGCGCAAAAACGGCGCGATACGGCTGCCCCGCGATTGTTCGACCTCGCCTACCGTACCGGCGGCGATCACGTTGCCGCCACCTGCTCCGGCAACGGGGCCCATCTCAACCAGATAATCAGCCTCGGCCAGCACGCGCGTGTCGTGGTCGACAACAACCACGGTGTTGCCGTCATCCACCAGATCGCGCATCACGCCCACCAAGCCGTCGACATTGGCGGGATGCAAGCCGATCGAAGGCTCGTCCAGCACATAAAGCACACCTGTCGATCGATTACGCACCACGCGGGCAAGCTGCACGCGCTGGCGCTCACCCGTGGAGAGCGTGGCACCGGCGCGGTCGAGTGAAAGGTAATCGAGTCCCAGGTCGACTAGACGACGGGCCGCGCTCAAAAACGAATCGCAGATATCCGTCGCCATGGGCCGCATCTCGGACGGCAAGGATGCGGGCACCCCGCGCACCCACTCAATCGCCTCGCCCAGCGTCATAGCCGCCGCCTGCGCCAGATTGATACCGCGCACCTGGGGCTGGCGTGCAGCCTCGGAGAGACGCGTGCCGCCGCAATCGCGGCATGGGCCCTCGCGCAAAAAGCGCGCAACGCGTTTTAAGCCCTTATCGTCCTTGACCTTGGCGAGCGCATTCTCGACGGTATAGACGGCGTTGTAATAGGTAAAGTCGAGCGGCGTGGCGCCCTCGCCGTTTTTGGGAACGTAGAGAATGTGCTTCTTAACCGCCGGACCGTGGAACACGATATCGCGCTCTTGAGGCGTGAGCTGGTTAAACGGCACGTCGGTGCGCACGCCCATCTCGCCTGCCACCTGCTTCATCAGATCCCACATGAGCGTGCCCCAAGGAAGCACCGCGCCCTCGTTGATAGTCTTCGACTCATCGGGCACCAGGCTCGCTTCGTCCACCTCGCGCATAACGCCTGTGCCGCCACAAGTGGGACACGCGCCGCCGCTATTGAAAGCCAAATCCTCGGCACTCGGCGCGTAGAACTCGCGGTCGCATGTCGGACACGTGAGCGACAGGCCTGCGGCCACGTTAAGGCTCGGCTCCACGCGCGCCCCGCAGTGCGGGCACACGTGATGGGCGCAGCGGCTAAAGAGCAGACGCAGGCTATTGTTGAGCTCGGTCATGGTGCCAAAAGTGGAACGCACGCCCGGCACGCTGGGGCGCTGGTGCAGCGCGAGCGCCGCCGGTACGTGCAGCACCTCGTCCACTTGGGCGTGCTCGGCCTGCGTCAGACGACGGCGGGTATAGGTGCTGAGCGCCTCCAGGTAACGACGCGAGCCCTCGGCATAAAGAACCCCCAGCGCCAGCGAGCTCTTGCCCGAACCCGACACGCCGGCAATACCCACGAGCTTTCCCAGCGGAATATCGATATCGATGTCCTTAAGGTTATGGACACGCGCGCCACGCACCTCGATAGCCTGCGGGCTCATCTTCTGTTCCGTCACCTTTATCACCCTACTCATGCCATAAAACTCGATCGCGAATGTACTCGCCCAGCATGGGCACGGTAAACCGGACGAGACCGTATCCGGCAGCCTCGATGACGCGTTCGCGAATCAGGCTTGCGCGATATTTGCTCGCCCAACTCTGAGTACGGTCGCAGCGCTCAATGATATCCGCCATACGCGTCGGTTTACCCTCGTCAGCAGCCATGGCCTCGATAAAGAGGCGTTGCGGACTGCGAAGCCCGTAATACAGGGGCGCGTCAACTGCTTCGTAGAACTCGGAGACGGCATCCGCATGGCCATCCTCGACATCGCGCCTTTCGATGACCTGCGAGCCACGCCGGACGGCAGAGCGCCACATGTAATAGCCCACCAGCTGAACCATATAGGGATGCCCCATGCTCTTGTGTGCCGCAAGGTCCGCCGTCTCCGCGTCAACGTAAAGACCAGCGTCTTTGACCGTCTGGATATATGAATCGCGCACCTTGGGCAAAGATATCGCCCCCAGCGTACGCTGCTGGGCACGCCGCAAAAACGTTACGCTCGGCTCTTCGAGCAGATCGTCAACCATACTGGGCAAGCCGGCGAACACCAGCGCAAGACCGCGCTGGTCGCTATCGGGCAAGCCCGTGGCATCCTGGTCTCCGAGCACCTGCTGATAGAGAACGGCAAGAGCCGCCAGTTCCTCGATAGACGCCGATTGGGCCTCGTCAATCGCAAACAGTATGCCCTTGCCTGGACCGAGCTTCTTGAGGCGCTCGTTGACCAGCCCTCGCAACGTTTCGCCCTTTGCTCGCGCCGCCTCGACCGACATCCGGCCAAACGACGGACCGAATTCCATTGACGTCACAACGGGCCTATTCGAGCGAAGCGCGTCGGCCAAGCGGTCGCATAAGCCAAGCGAAGCGGAATCGGAGACAACCGCCCATCCGCGCTCGCTGGCCAGACGTTGCAGCTCCCGCAGGAGAACCGTCTTGCCGCAGCCGCGGTTTCCCGTAATAAGCATGAGCCTGCCCGGCGCTCCAGCGCCGTTATCGAGCCCTTCCTCGAAATCTTCGATGACCGACTCGCGACCGATGAGTATCGGAGGCCGCTTACCAGCCGTGGGCTTAAAGGGATTTGGATTCATGTCGGCCTCCTCGGATTGGCAAACCCTGGTAATAGTTATACCAACTTGTACCGAGTTACACCAATAGCATACGACAAAGGAACTGACCCTCTATCACCTATGGCCGAAAAACTCGGCGTCTGCTGCTCGCCAGGGGCGAAAGGTGGCGGGATCGATCTTTACGTGCGCCGCGGCGGGTACGTCGTACCATTTGACCGTGTAACCGGCACCGTGAGAGCAAAAGACCGAATCGGGCGTGTTGGGCAGATCGGCCTCGGGCTCATAGGCGGCCGCCTCTATAACGCGCTCAGCATCATGGCAAGCCGCATAGCCGGCAAACTCTAGGTACAGATGTCCGCGACCGCTCGTGTAGGCAGCCACCTCCAGCGCGTAATCCTGCACCTCGGATGCTGGCACGCGACCCACAAGCTTTGTCCGGTCTCCCGCCATCGTCGGCGGCTCGTACTCGGCACCCATGCGTGTGGCATCCGAGAGCGCCCGGCCCACGCACTCCCCCGGTACCTCGAGCTCAAAGCGATACCACGGCTCCAGCAGTACCGCCGCGCCGGCCTCACGCGCCTGCATGAGTCCCTGGCGAATCGCACGGTACGTGGCCTGGCGAAAATCACCGCCCTCGGTGTGCTTGGCATGCGCGCGGCCGCCCGTGAGCGTAATGCGCACATCGGTGATGGGCGAGCCAGTCAGCACACCCAGGTGGTCGCGCTCCATGGCGTTGGTGAGTGCCAAACGCTGCCAGTTAAGATCGAGCTCGTCGGTCGAGGTCACGGTGCCAAACTGCACGCCCGAACCCGCTGGCAACGGCTCCAGGCGCAAATGCACCTCGGCATAGTGGCGCAGCGGCTCAAAGTGGCCCACGCCCTCGACCGGCTGCGAAATAGCCTCCTTATAGAGAATGCCGCCAGACTCAAACGCAACCGAAAGGCCAAAACGATCGGCCAACACCCGCTGCACGACCTCGAGTTGCACAGCGCCCATCAACTGCAAATGAATCTGCTCTAGATGCGTATTCCAGCTTACGCCGAGCATGGGATCTTCGTCCGCCAGCTCAGTCAACGCTTTGAACACCGCATGGACATCGTGTTCGCCCGGAAGCACCGTATAGGTGAGGACCGGCGCAATGACGGGCGCATCGCCCGCGGGCTCCGCGCCCAGGGCGTCCCCTGGGCGAACATGCGCAAGACCCGTCACAGCACAAATACCGCCAGCAGCAACTTCTTGGGCAAGCTCATACTTTTCGCCGTTATAGATGCGTACCTGATCGACCTTCTGCTCCCATGCCTCGGCGCCGGAACGTCCGTCAATCATCTGCTTGGCATGCAGCGTGCCGCCGGTCACTTTAACCCAAGCCAAGCGCTCGCCGCGATCCCCGCGGCTGACACGATAGACGCGCGCGGCAAACTCCGGAAGCCATGCCTGTTCACGCATCAGCGCGCATATGCCGTCCAGCAGCTCGTCCACGCCTTGGTCCTTGAGCGCCGACCCGGCAAAGCAGGGAAAGAGTTTGCGCTCGGCAACCATGCGCGACAGCGTTGCGACAGAAAGCTCGCCCGCCTCAAGAAACTCCTCGAGCGCTTCTTCGTCTAACGCGGCAGCGTCCTCCTGAACGGCCCCGCCCGCCAGCAGTTCGCTGGCATCCAAGCAGCCCTCGGAGAGACGTTGCCCAAGTTGTGCCAGCAAAACATCGCGGCCGGGATTCTCCAAATCGATTTTATTGACATAGATGAACGTCGGGATGTCATAGCGCGCAAGCAGGCGCCACAGGGTTTCGGTATGACCCTGTACGCCATCGTTGGCACCCACAACCAAAATCGCGTAGTCGAGCGCGCGCAGCGTGCGCTCCGCCTCGGCAGAAAAATCGACATGCCCCGGCGCATCCACGAGCATGACGTGGGTATCGCCATGGTCGAGCACGGCCTGCGACGAGAAGATCGTAATGCCACGCTCACGCTCGATCGCGTTCGTGTCCAGATGCGAATCGCCATCGTCCACGCGGCCGCGCTTGCGAATGCGACCCGCGTTGAACAACATGGCCTCGGCCAGCGTGGTCTTGCCGGCATCGACATGCGCCAAGATTCCAACGACCGCTTGCTTCGACATGGCTCTCCTCTTATTGCAAGCCCATCGCACGCGGCAACGGGCATCCTCGTTCCACACTGGATGATACAATGTACGGGCCGGCGGGCGAAGCGAGCCCTATCCCCCGACCGAGCTCATCGCCCCGCGTTGCCGCGCAGCGATTTTCGTAGGTTCGCGCCTTGCGAAAGCCGGCTTTCAAAACAGCGTAGTAATCGAAAATGGCCCCACCCGGGGCCATTTTTGGTAAAACGCTGGTATGTGGCTCGGCCTTTATGCCTCGCGCAGCCAATCAAACGCGACGCGCGGCGTACCGTCCGACACATATACGATACCGGCGCGCTTAAACCCGGCCTTGGCGATGGCTCCCTGCATGGGCAGGTTGTCCTGATGCGTGTCGATGCGCAGGTGATCGGCGCGTTCCTTGGCAAAGGCAAACATCGCAGCCGCGATACCGTGCGCGGTGCCATCGGACGCCACACGGTGCAGCACAGCATACGGGGCGTCGCTGCGCCACTGGCCGCCCTCGATCACATCGTAGGAACTGTCCGGCCCCGGCAGAAAGGCAAACGTCGCCACCACGCGTCCGTCTTCCTCGCACACATAGCTGCCACCGGCGGCGATATCGGCAGCCAGCTGCTCGCCCGAAGGCGTGCCCTCGGGCCACTGCGTCGTGTTGCCATGTGCGCGCATAAAGGCGCGGGCCGCGTCATAGATGGCCATGACGGCGGGAATGTCGGTATCGAGGGTTTTTCTGATCATCACGCGGCGACCTCACGTTTATTGGTATCACTTTGATTGAGCAATGATACCAACGTTTGGAGAAGGGCGCGAAGCAGATGGGAAGCAAAAAGCGAGCCGCCTGGTCAAAGGCCAAAAGCGAGTTTTTGAGCGCTGCTACCGGCGGCGATATGAGCGACCTGTTTGCACGCGAGGACGAGCGCCGCGACGCCCTGGACGCCGAGCGCGATGAAGCCTGGCGCTACAAATCGTGCGAGCGCAAAAACCGTTACGACACGCGCGCCGAGGCCGAGGCAGTTATGGCCGACTGCGAAAACCGCGGACGCCGCGGGCTGGCCTGCTACAAATGCGAATACTGCGGCGGCTGGCACTTGACGTCGCACCCTTGGAAATAGGCGCCGCATCGGCACGGCATTGACGGAGCGCCAGCCATCGCACGCAAGCTACGGGCGCGGCGGCACCAACACATCGTAGCGAACGGCCTTGCCCGCAAGTTGATAGCTCGGCTTAACGCCGGCAAGCAGCGGCCCCTTCACCGGCCGCTTGATAACGACCTTGCGCGGGCGCGCCGCAAGCGCAGCTTCGACCAGCGTCTCCTCATCGGCGCACGGCTGCTCCAGATGGTGCAAGAGTTGGAACTTCTTTTTCACCGCCGCGCTCTTGGTGCGTTCGGGAAACATGGGATCCAGATATACCACGTCGGGGGCGGCAAGCTCGCCCCGCCCGATCAGCTCAGCCGTATGGCGAAGGCCGGCAATGCTGTCCTCGCCCGCATGTAAGCGCATGCGCGACACGGCAGCCGCAAGCGCCGGATCATCTGCCGCGCGATCCAGGGCATCCTTGAGGAGCGCCGCGATCACGCAATCCTGCTCATACAGATCGACGGTAAAGCCCGCGGCCGCCAACAGCAGCGAATCCTCGCCAAAGCCTGCCGTGGCATCAATCGCCCATGGGCACTCGATGCCTTTTGCGCGCGCAGCCTTTACCAACAGCTCTTGCTGCAGACGGCCCTGCTTGAGCCGCGGAAGCATGCGGTCAAAATCGGCACGCAGCTCCATCGTGCCGTCGGTGAGCGTGAGGCCCTCGGACTTCCCGATCAGCTCAAGCCCCGCGGCCCGAGCAACAGAAAAGGGATCGACGACGCCCATGGGCACTCCTTAGCAAGCAAAACGAATACGCGAGTGCCGTTTATGCCAGCACCCAACCGTCCGCTATTGTCCCACATGCGACATGGCCCACAGCATCGCAATGCAAAGCACCGCCATCAATCCCGTGCACACGGCAGCGATCACAGAATCACCCATGCGCCTTCCCAACGACTGCGGCTCACGCACTTGCCCTGCTCCGTACATCATGACTCCTCCTTGAGACCAGCTCCTTGTTACGGCCTCATCATCGCAGCGCCGCACATGGGCTGCCATCGATTTGGCTTACGTCCAGCTTTCCTTTTTGAAAGGTTGGACCGTACAGGCAAGAGACGCTTTCAAACGCATGCATCGCCCCGTTGAACTACAATGTGCTTCACGATATGTGCCGCAACCTGGGTGCGACAGATTCTCCGCGCCCGCATCGAAAGGACCAGCTATGAGCGCCGCTCGCAAGACACTCAAAATCCTTGCCCTGATTTATTTTGTTCTGGGCATCGCCAGTCTCGTCATTGGAATCGCCGGCATCGCGACCGGCAACCTCGATTCCACGTACGGGTCGAACGCCATGCTCGCCGCGGTCGTGCTGGTCGCCAAGGGCCTCATCGATCTCGCCGCAGGTGTTGCGGGCATCAAGGGCGCCAACAAGCCTTCGCAGGTGGATGCTGCGTTTAAGCTCGGCATCGTTGCCGCAATCGCCACGATTGCGCAGGCCGCGCTCACGCTTCCCGCGCTCGGCGGCAGCGCCGTCAATATCGTCGCCTTTGTCATCGTGGTGTACGACCTGTTCTTTGTTCAGCAGGCACACGCCGTTAAGGCCGAGAACAAGGACCGCCTGTAAGCGCTCGCTTCTCATAACCTCTGCAGCCAAGCAACTAAAAAGGGCCGATCGCGCATCTCCGCGGTCGGCCCTTTACGTTTGCCCAGATAAAACCTGCCAAAACAAACCTGTCCCTTTTTGGCAGGTTGTTAGCTGTGGCGGTACTCGGCGATGATGAAGTCGATGTCGGTTTGAAGGGTATCCAGGTTTGCCAGGCGCTCTTTGTCGGCAGGGCGTGTGCGGTAGTAGTACGGCGTCATCTGGAACACCGCCTCGATGTCTGCCTGGGTCTGGAGCGTAATGTTCGCAGACACCCGCTGCGTTCCGACCAACTCGAGCTCGGTGGTCTTCGGCAGCTTCTCATCGTTAAGGTACGGCGTATCGTAGAGCACCTCCTTGAGCCCAAAGAGATGACGGGCACCCGGCACCACGGTATAGAGTGAGCCCTCTGGAGCCAGCACGCGGGCAAATTCGCGCTCGTTAAAGGGAGCGAAGAGCTCGGTCACCATATCGAAGGTGCCATCGGCCACGGGGATGTCCTTCATGTTGGCCACGAAGTAGGTCGCATCGCCGCGCTTGGCGGCAAGGCGCACCATCTCTTTGCCCAGGTCAAAGCCGTAAGCATCCACGCCCGGCACCGCACCCATGGCGCTGGTGTAGTAGCCCTCGCCACAGCAAATATCGAGCAACGTCATGGGGCAGTTCGTAGACGCGGCACGTCCAGACACCCGCTCGCGCACCAGCTCGACCATCGCATCGCGCAACGGCGCATAGTAACCGCGGTTCAGAAAGTCGCGACGGCTGCGTGCCTGCGACTTGGGATCGCCCATGGAGTCGCCGCTCTTGGACGAGCGCAGGAGATATAGATAGCCCTCGCGCGCACGGTCAAACCGGTGCCCACCCGCGCATGCAGCACCGCGTTCGTCATCCACCAGCGGCTCATGGCAAACGGGACACAACAACATGGCAACTCCTTAGCGCGAACAACACAACGCCCACCATTGTCGCACGCCTTCCCCGCCTAGTCATTGGGGACGTTCTTGAATGAGTAATCGTTTTAGAACGTCCCCAATGACTAGGCGATTAGGAGTATCATCGTCTGCGCAAATAAGCACAAAAGAGCATGTTAGAGATTGAGAGCGTATGGCTGACACCGTATCTAAGCACATTGACATGACCACCGGATCGCTGTGGCGCAATGTTCCCCTGTTCGCCTTCCCTGTGGCCGCCACGAGCATCTTGGAGCAACTGTCGAACCTCATCGCCACGGTCATCATCGGTAACTTCTCGGGCGACCAGGGAACCCTCGCCATGGCGGCGGTCGGCTCCAATGTTCCGCTTACCAGTCTTATGCTCAACCTGTTTATTGGCATGTCGCTTGGCTCCAACGTGGTCATCGCCAACGCTATCGGCCGCAACGATCAGAACATGGTCAAACGCGCCGTCCATACCTCGATTCTTATGGCACTTGTGGGCTTTGTCGTCATCGCACTGGGCGAGATCTTTGCCGAGCCCATGCTCGCCGCGCTCAACGTTCCCGCCGAAACCATGCCGCTCGCTTCGCTCTACCTACGCGTCTTTTTGCTCAGCATGCCCTCGATCTTGCTTTACAACTTTGAGGCCGCGATCTTCCGCTCCGTCGGCATCACCCGCATGCCGCTGCAGGCGCTTGCCGTGTCCACCGTCCTCAACATTGGCCTGGACCTCATCTTTGTCCCCGTACTCCACTGGGGCGTCGCGGGCGTCGCCATCGCCACCGCCATCGCCTACACCGTCAGCGCCGCTACGCTCTTTATCCGCCTGCTCAAGACCGACTCCGTCGTCCGCGTCACCCCGCGCGACCTGGCTATCGACCCCGTCGCCCTCAAGCGCATCGTCAAGATCGGCCTGCCCGCCGGCATCCAGAGCGCCGTCTTTGCCGTCGCCAACATCATCATCCAGTCTGCTATCAACAGCCTGGGCACCGAGGTCATGGCGGCATCGAGCGCCGCTATGAGCTTGGAGTACGTATGCTACAACCTGCTCAACAGCTTTAGCCAGGCTTGCACCACCTTTGTGGGACAAAACCACGGTGCCCGCCAGATCGACCGCTGCACCAAAACGCTCAAGGTCTGCCTGGTCGAAGGCGGTATCGTTGCACTCACCACGATCATCGTTATTGTCGGCCTGGGGCGCGAGATCTTGTCGCTGTTCAACAGCGATCCCAACATCGTCTCGATCGGCTATATCCGCGTGTGTTCGATCTTCCCGGCGTACGCCTTTAGCATGTTCTACGAAAACATGTCCGGTTATCTGCGCGGCTTTGGTATCTCGCTCACGCCCGCCCTCATCACCATGATCTGCGTCTGCGGCATCCGCTTCTATTGGGTGTTCTGCGTGTTCCCGCACTTCCGCACCTTTGCGAACATCATGATGGTCTACCCCATCAGCCTGGGCACCACGGCGTTCTTTATGGTCGTGGCGGTACTACTTTGCCACCCGGCACGCACCTATCGCGCCACCCAAGCCAAAGCGACAGCCCGCTAAACACCGCGCTCAACGCCACGCCAGTCATTAATTGACAATATGCGAGCTCATATAGTCGATAAAGCGCCTCGTGGCGATGGGCATGGTGTCCCAGCTGCGCCAGGCGGCCACCACGTCGCGCGAGGGGGCATGCACGATGGGACGCACGCGAATATCGGTCTGCATGCCCTCGACGGTACGGCGATACAGCATGCTCACGCCTAGGCCCTCCTCCACCATCGCCATGATGGTGTAGTCGTCGGTCACCTCACTCGTCACATGCGGCGACAACCCATGCGCCGCAAATGCATCGAGCACCAGACTCTGTTCGCCCTCATCCAGCAGCACAAACGGCTCGGACGCCAGGTCGGCAAGTGTCACCTTTTCCTTTGCCGTCAGCGGATGCGCGGCCGGCAACAATGCCACCAACTCGTCGTGATAGACCACGCGCTTCTCGAGCCCAGCGGTAAACCCGCGTGCCGTAAAGCAAAAATCAACCACGCCATCGTGCACCCACTGGGCGTTGCGCGTGTAATCGCCCTGCTTGAGGGTAAAGCGTACGCCCGGGTGCAGCGCCCCAAAGTCGCGGATCACACGCGGCAACACGGTTCGGCTCACGTTGGTAAACGTCGCGATGCGAATATCAGTCGAGGAGAGCCCCAGCAGCTCCTGACGCTTGCCCTCGAGCTCGGCCTCGGCGGTCACGATCTGGCGCAGGTATGGCAGATATTGTTTACCGTCGCGTGTAAGCGACACACCCTGCTTTCCGCGCTCGATAAGCGTGGTGCCTAACTCGCGCTCGAGCGCCTTGACGGCCTGGCTCACCGCACTTTGCGTATAGCCCAGCTCATCGGCCGCGCCCTTAAGACTTCCGCGATCGACCACCATACAAACAATCTGATACCGCGATGTCATCGTGCCTCCACATCGATGTAGGCGTAAAACGTTTTGCCAGGGCTTTTTCTGCCAACATTAGCATTTCTTAATCATACTGAAGATACATTCGCTTTACTACATCTACATCTGGGAGCAGAATCCTTTTTACGAAACCGTTCTGTAACAAAAGGAGTCCCATGGATCGCAAAAAAGCAATCGCGCTCTCATTTTCCGTTCCCGTCGCATGGGGCTTTTCGTACCCCCTCATGAAGATCGGCATGGACAGTATGAACGCCACGAGCATCGTTGCGCTGCGCTGCATCATCGCCTTTGTGGCTTGCCTGCTGCTCTTCCACAAGCGCGCTTTCCGCATCAACCGCGACCTTATGGTCCGCGCTGCCATCATCGGCGCCATTATGGCAACCGAACTCACCTGCATGTGCCTGGGCTCCAGCCTCACCTCCGCCTCCACCGCCGGCTTTTTGCAGAGCCTGACGGTCGTGATCGTGCCGTTTGCCAACGCCGCCCTGCTGCGTCGCGCCCCCGAGCGCAAAGTGCTCGTCGGCACCGCCATCGTCACCTGCGGTATGTTGCTGCTCTCGGGCGCCGACTTCACCAGCCTGAACCCGGGCGCGCTCATCATGCTGCTCTCCGCTTTTGTCTATGCCGGCCATATCATTGTGGCGAAGCGCTTTGTCGAAGATGTCGACCCGCTGGCCCTGGGCGTTTGGCAGCTGGGCTTCGGCGGCTTATTCTCGGGTATCGCCGCATTCACCTTTGGCGGTTTCACGCTTCCCGGCACGCCGAGCGAGATTGTCGTTGTCGTCGCGCTCGCACTCATCTGCTCTGCCTATGGCTTTATCACCCAAACGCTCGTGCAGCCCCACGTGCCTGCCGAGACCACCGGCTTCGCTTTCTCGCTCGAGCCGGTCTGCTCTGCCGTCTTTTCGTTCTTCCTGGTCGGCGAGGTCCTGAACCCCATCGCCTTCTTTGGCGCCACCCTCATCCTCACCGGCGTCATGGTGGCAACCGTCGAGCTTCCGCGCCTCCGTGCACATGGACAGGCCCGTATGGCAGGAGCGCCCGAGCGCGTCTCGTAGACCCCGTTCTTCATACAGCCGTGTCATAAAGGCAACCGGTGCGCCTTTACAATAGATGCCAACAGAGCATCTACCATAAAGGAGCCCCATGGACACCGCAACCCGCGACCACAACATAGCAACTTGGTTGGGCGATGCGCCGCAGCCGGTACGTGACACTACGAACCAGCTGCTCGAGCGCATCGCCCTTTTGCGTGCCGAGCAAACCATCTACCCGGCACAAGACGACATCCTCAATGCCCTCGCCTACACGCCGGCCGACCAGGTCAAGGTTGTCATCTTGGGTCAAGACCCCTATCACGGACCCAACCAGGCAATGGGGCTGTCGTTCTCGGTCCCCGCGACGCAAACCAAGTTGCCGCCGAGCCTGCGCAACATCTATAAGGAGCTCAAAGCCGATCTGGGTTGCCCCATTCCCGCCACGGGAGACCTAACCCCATGGGCACAACAGGGCGTCCTGCTCCTCAACACCACGCTCACCGTGCGCGAGCATGCCGCGAACTCGCACGCCAAGCTGGGCTGGAGCACGCTCACCGACTACGTTATCGAACGCTGCTGCCAGCTGCCCCAGCCGGTAGTCTTTTTGGCATGGGGCCGCTTTGCCCAGCAGATGGTCGAAGGCAAGCTCGCCGCGACCGGCGCGGGCAAGGCGACCGGCAAGTTCTGCCTGGCCTCCACGCACCCCTCACCGCTTTCGGCTAACCGTGCCACGGCAGAACTCCCCGCCTTTATGGGGTCGCGCCCCTTCTCGGCAGCCAATCGGCTACTCGAACAGCGCGGCTCGACCCCCGTCAACTGGACTTGCCTCGGCTAAAAATCGATACATCAAAAACGCGCCCGACGGCTTTCCATCAGGCGCGTTTCCTATTCGGGCCAAATAAATTGTGTGCGGCCGGCCTCGCCGCCATCGATCAGCAGGCTCTGCCCGGTCATAAACCGGTTGGTCACGCCCACAAAGTAGATCCACTCGGCGATCTCTTGGGCGGTGGCCCAGCGCTTAAGCGGCGTGAGCTCCATAATCTGGCTCCACAGGTGTTCGTCTTCCATCACGCAACGGTTGAGCGGCGTGATAACGCCACCCGGGTCCACACTGTTGGCAATGGCCTGCGGTGCTAGGCGGTTTGCAAGGTTTTTGGTGTAGGCGATAACGCCGCCCTTGCTGGCGGCATAGGCGGGAAACTCCGATCCCGTATGCCCGCTCGCCGACCCCACATTGACCACGGATTTAATAGCCGGCGCCGGCTTGGCGGCAAGCCCCTCCCCCACAAAGGCGTAACGCTCGGTCACGCTGATGGTGCCACACAGGTTGGCGGCGATGTCGTCGGCCGAATCCTGCGTGCCGGCAACGTTCACGATTACCTGGGGTTCAAGGTCGTCTGGAAACGAGTCCGGTTCGCGAACATCAACGATCAGATGGCGGTAGCGCTCGTGTTCGATCGCCGCCGGCAGCAGATCAAAGCCCACGACCTCGTGGCCCTCGTCCAAAAAGCGCTGCACGCACGCGGCTCCGATACCGCCCGAAGCGCCCGTGATCAAAACCCGCATACTTGCTCCTTAGGCGGTTGCGTGGCGCTCGAGGTACTCGGCGCCCACGTTCTCGCGCTCCCAGCCGCGCACGACCTTGTAGCCCACGGGGCTCAGGAAGACCTCGCACAGCAGCTCGGCGACGGCACCCGTCAGCGAGCACATAAGGACCTGTACCCAGGTCCAACCAAAGAACGTGTGGCTTACCACAATGGCAAAGACCAGGTTGTCGATAAACTGGCCAACGCCCGTGGACACATAGGAGCGGAAGGCAAAGCTCGCAAAGTTATTCTTTTTGAGCATACGGCCGAGCGACTGGTTGAGCGTGGAGTTAACCACGGCAGAAACGAGCATTGCCAGCGAAGAGCCCAGCACCACGTACCAGGTGCCGCCGATGGTGGCGTTAAGGGCATTGTTGACCTCGATCATGCCCGTATCGTAGTACGCGCCCCACATGCCGGGCGTGAGCGAGCACGCCCAAAAGCACAGGCTCACGGCAAGGTTGACCGCCAGTGCGAGGATAGAGATTTTGATGGATGCCTTGGCGCCAAAGCGCTTGCAGATCATGTCCTGGCACAAAAACGAAACCCAGCTCACCACAAAGCCGCAATCGAGTGCCAGATACGGCAGGCTGATGAGCTCTTTGTTGGCCAGCAGGTTCATCATGATGACGCTCACGAAAAACAGCGAAACCGTTGCCGCGGGAATGCTCCGCAACAGGACCTTGTAGTCCTCCATGACCTTCTTGATCATTATGTACTCCTTTGGTTTTAGGTTTAACGAGCAGGATATCGGACCCGAACTGCTCGGACGCCCCGGTCTTGAGACGACGGTGGGTATGATAGCCGCTCACACGGCATCAGGCAAGCAAACGGCGCGGCAGCTCCGCAGGGCCACCGCGCCGATGCGTTAAAACGCTACGTTGCCAAACTCCGACAGGATAAGGTCGGGGTTGTGGTCGGTTGCCCAATCCACGTTCCACGGACTCGTGAACAGCAGCAGCTTGCCGCCGCGCATGTCCTCGACGCGCAGGGTGTCGCGCGTGAGCGAAAGGCCCGGGACATCGATGGTGTCGGGGTCGTTCTGGATCCAGCGGATGTCCGTATAGGGCAGCGGCTGGCGACGAACCTCAACACGGTACTCGGCCTTGAGGCGGCGCTCGAGTACCTCAAACTGCAGCACGCCGACCACGCCCACGATGACGCTCTCCATACCGGCACCCAGCTCGCGGAAGATCTGGATAGCTCCCTCCTGGGCAAGCTCCTCCATGCCCTTGACGAACTGCTTGCGTTTGAGCGTATCGACCTGCGTAATGCGAGCGAACATCTCGGGGGCAAACGTCGGGATCTGCGGATACTGCACGTGGCGCTTGCCGGAGCACACGGTGTCGCCGATGCTAAAGATACCCGGATCGAACAGGCCCACGATATCGCCCGCATACGCCTCGTCCACGATGGCGCGGTCATCGGCCATCATCGAGGTACCCGTGGCAAGCTTGAGCTTGCGGTTGCCCTGCACGTGGAAGGCGTCCATGCCGCGCTCGAACTTGCCCGAGCAAATGCGCACAAAGGCGATGCGGTCGCGGTGGTTCTTGTCCATGTTGGCCTGGATCTTAAACACAAAGCCGCTAAAGTCGTCGCGGCAGGGATCGACCGGCTCGTTGGTGAGCGTATCGGTATAGGCGCGCGGCGTCGGGGCCAGGCGCAGGAACTCCTTGAGGAAGGGCTCCACGCCAAAGTTGGTGAGCGCCGAGCCAAAGAACGCCGGGCTTAGCTTGCCGCAGGCCACGGCATCCAAGTCGAGCTCGTCGCCGGCACCATCGAGCAGCTCGATGTCGTCCATCAGGTTCTTATGGTTCTCCTCGCCGATGAGTTCGTCCATGGAAGGATCGCCCAGCTCGGCCTCGACCTCGGCGACCTTCTTGGTGGCGTTGGCGTGGCCGTCGCCCTCAAAGGCGATAACGCGACGGGTCTGGCGATCGAACACGCCGCGGAAGTTGCGGCCGCTGCCGATCGGCCAGTTCATGGGATACGTATTGATGCCCAGGACATTCTCGATCTCTTCCATGAGCTCAAACGGATCGCGGGCCTCGTGGTCGAGCTTGTTCACAAAGGTGAAGATGGGAATGTGGCGCAGCGTGCAGACCTTAAAGAGCTTTTTGGTCTGGGCCTCGACGCCCTTGGCGCCGTCGATGACCATGACTGCGGCGTCAGCGGCCATAAGGGTACGGTAGGTATCCTCCGAGAAGTCCTGGTGGCCGGGGGTATCGAGGATGTTGACGCAGGCGCCGTTGTAAGTGAACTGCAGCACCGAGGAGGTGACGGAAATGCCGCGCTCCTTCTCGATGTCCATCCAGTCCGAGACGGCATGCTTGGCCGAGCTCTTGCCCTTGACCGAGCCGGCAGTCTGGATGCTGCCGGTATAGAGCAACAGCTTCTCGGTAAGCGTGGTCTTACCGGCGTCCGGGTGGCTGATGATCGCGAATGTGCGGCGCGACGAGATTTCATCCGACAGGCTTGCCATGCGGATCCTTTCTTGCATTGAGTGCATTACGTCGTTGTAACCGTATTATTGTAGCCGCGAAATCCCGCTCTAGGGCACCTATCAGGACAAATTCATCAGTCAGAACGTGAACGGCTAGTTATCGAAAGTATTCTGCAGCAGACTGTCTCAATCTGTAACAGCAGAGCTTATTTGCCCCCCCTATCTGTTACAGATTGAGACAAACAAACCTGCCCGCCGACACAATCTCAATCTGTAACACCTGACCGCCCAAATTGGGTCTAGCTGTTACAAATCGAGATAAACGGAAAGGCAGGCAGCCAATGTCTCGTTCTGTAACATCTAGCCGCGCAAATCGACTCTTACTGTTACAGATTGAGACAAATAGGCAGGCGGGAAAATAACATCTCAATCTGTAACAGCTGGCGACCAAAAACGGATCCAGATGTTACAGATTGAGATTGTTTTGGAGCAAGCGCGGCGCCGATGGTCTATTCCACATTTAGCTCTTGCATAACTGTGCATAGTGTATATATACTGTGCTTACCGGTTATATACACGTGTAGCCCAATAGCTAAGGAGCCGCTGTGGACATCATCCTATCCAATTCGAGCGATAAGCCCATCTACGAGCAGATAACCTCGCAGGTCAAAGCTCAGATCTTATCGGGCACGCTCGCTGCGGGAGCCAAACTCCCCAGCATCCGTGCACTCGCGAGCGACCTGGGCGTGAGCGTAATCACCACCAAGCGTGCCTACGCCGACTTGGAGCAGCTTGGCTTTATCTGCACCGTGCAGGGCAAGGGCTGTTTTGTCGCCGAGGGCAACCAGGAGCTTTTGCGCGAAAACCAGCTCTGCCATATCGAAGAGCTACTTGCGAAAGCGGCGAGCCAAGCCGAAACCCTGGGCGTCACGCGCGACAAACTGCACGAGATGCTCGACCTGGTAGCCCCCGAAACCATGCAGTAGCCATCTGCAAGAAAGGCTATACCATGCAAAACTTGCTTGAAATCAAAGGCATCTCACACGCTGTAAGCGACCGATTTTCGCTGCGCGACGTCACGCTTGCCGTGGAGCCTGGCCAGATCATCGGCTTTGTTGGTGCCAACGGTGCTGGCAAAACAACGACGATTCGAGCTGCTCTCGGGCTTATAAAGCTCGATGCCGGCGAAGTGCACCTGTTTGGGCAGCGCTGTGGCGCCGACGCGCCCGATGAGTCGCAACGCCATCTACGCTCCCGCGTCGGTCTTGTCCTGGACACGTGCCCCTTCCCCTCCACGCTCAAGGTGGGCCAGATCGAGTCGCTCGTAGGCCCAGCGTACCCCACGTGGGACCGCGAAACGTTCGCCGGATTCATCAACCGATTTGGCCTCGATCCCAAGACAAAGGTCAAGGACCTCTCCCGCGGCATGGGCATGAAACTGCAGCTTGCCTGTGCGCTCAGTCACAAGGCCAAGCTGCTCGTTTTGGACGAAGCCACCGCGGGCCTCGATCCCATGGCACGCGAGGAACTGCTTGATGAGCTGCTTGCCTTTGTCGCCGACGGCCAGCACAGTGTGCTGCTCTCGAGCCACATTACGTCCGACCTCGATCGCACCGCTGATCGCGTCATCTGCATCGATAATGGCTCGATTATTTTTGACCTGCCGCGCGAGGACATTACCGACCGCGCCGGCATCGCCCACTGCACCCAATCGCAGGCTGCCGAGCTTATGGCTTGCGTCGAAGGCGCCCGTGCCGCCCGTCACGCCTACAGCGTGGACGTACTCGTACCCAACCGTCGCGAAACGCTCGAGGCCTTTCCCGAGATTCCCTGCGATCGGGCAACCATTGATGACTATCTGCGCCTCATACTGAAAGGGGCTTCGAAATGAAACGCGCCTTTATGTCCGAACTCGCCATCGTTCGCACGCTCATCCCGAGCATTGCGGGCGTCGGCTTGTTCATCTTCGTTGTGCTGACGCTCGTCAACGCGTCGGATGGCGATTCCGGTATGAGCGCCGGCGCCTGCGCCGTCAGTGCCATGTCGCCCATCATAGTCATGAACTCACTGGCCGGTTTCGACAATCAAAACGGATGGGAGCGTTATCGGGCAACGCTGCCTCTCACGCGCAAAGACATAATTTGCGTACGCTACCTGTGCATCGTTGTCTTCTCGGCCATCATGGCCTGCGCCGCCGTGCTTTTGAACATCATCGCCCTTCCGTTCTTCAACAGCGCGGGCGTGGCCTCGACAGGACAAACCATCTTTGAGATCGCAATTGCCTCGGCAGCATCGATGCTCATTTCCCTCATGATGGTGTTCTTGGCACAGCCGCTGTTCTTCCGATTTGGACACATGGAGGCACTGCGCCTATCCGTTGGCCTGTTTGCCCTACTCGGATGCCTTACCATGGCAGCGCTGAGCTCCTCCAACCCCATCAGCAACTGGCTTATGTCGATTGCCGGGGCGAATCCCGATCCTGCCGTCCTTGGCTGTCTGTGTGCAGGAATTGCCGTACTGGCGCTCGCACTATGCGCAATCAGCTGCACCGTCAGCACCAAGGTTTATCGAGTACGCGATCTGTAGCCACACGAGTCTCAATCCGCGAAGGACGCGATCGCCGCCCCTCCCCGCAAATCCGTGGCAAAGGGCATGTCCCCGGCGTGCGCCACTGTACTACTTGCGCAGCGGCTTGGGCAGTGGAATGTCGGCGGCGATGACGGCCGCGATGATCATGCAGACGATACCCTTGAGTGGGAAGCACATGAGCAGCAGGCCCACGACCATGACCGGCTGACGCATGACCGCACCCATCGTCGATGCCGTGCAGACGGCGACGCAAAAGACCGGATCTGCGCCGGTGAGGATGGCAAGGCCATAGCCCAGGCTTACGCCCGAGAAGATAACCGGGAAGAAGTGACCGCCGCGCCAACCAAGGTTGATGAGGGCGGGCGTCAGCATGGCCTTAACAAGACCGGTCGCGATAAGCACGCCAGCGGGAATGGTCAGATAGGTTTCCATGAGCACGTCGGCCTGGGTCTCGCCGGCAAACATGGTATAGGGCAGGACCGTGCCACAGATGGCGAGTGCCAGACCGGCCAGCATGGCCTTGACGACAGGACGCTCCCCTATTGCATGGGACAGTGCCTCGCTTGCATGCTCAGAGACAAAGTACAGCCAGCCGCAGACGGTGCCGATCAACGACAGAGGGACGAGCCAGGTAAGCTCTAGGTTGCCCACCTCGGCGGACTCGAACCTGGGCATGCCCATGCCGCCGCCCACAAGCTGTCCAAGCAGCAGGTAGGTGCCCAGACCGCCGGCAATCGCAATACCGTAGACCACCGTCTTTTGCGCCTTGGGCAGCTTGATGGTGATCTCGCCGGACGCGGACTCATCGTCGGCGTCTTCACCCTGGCCGTCGGTGCTACCGGCAAGCAGCGCCACAAAGCCAAAGACGGGCGCGGTAAAGAGCGCCGTCAGGGCAGCCTGGGTGCCTAGCAACGTGAGCTCCCTAAACTCGGCGCCAAAGCGACGCATGCGGTCGCCGACCCAGCTGCACAGACCGGCGATAACGCCGGTCAGGCCGGCCTCCGGTCCAATGCTTCCGCCAAACAGCAGCGGCAGCAATGCCGCGAGCGAAAGCTTGCCCAGGTTGTCGTACGGGTAGCGCCCGTCTTGCTTAACCTTAGCCATCACCTGGTTGAGGTCATCGGTCTTGGTGCCTGTCATCTTTTCGTACAGACCGATTAACAGGCCGCCCAGCAGGCAGACAAAAAACGGGTACGGCAGAAAGCCAAACGGGCCGCTGGCAAGCTCGGGCGAAGCGACGCCCAGCGCGTGCGGAATCTCGGTCCATAGATAGTCGATACCGTGCTCCATCGCAAAAAAGAACAGCCAGACTGCGGCACCCGCGAGTGCGCCGGTCACGGCAACGCTGACCAAAAACAGCGCTCGGTTCGTGGGTTTGGCAAGGTTATCCATCGGGTCCTCCCGCGGTCAAAGTCGACATAGATACGTTTTATTGTAGAGCGAGCGTTGCCCGAACGAGCCAACCACCTGCGCCGCAAACGGCACCATTGGGAGCCATAGTGGGGCAGGCTCAAGACTTATCCGTTGATAATCGAGGCAATCTCGCGCAAATCGTCGGCAAAGTAGATGCCGTGCTGGCGCCTCGGGCTCGAAAGCCCCTTATCAATCATGTGCCCGAGCAACGCCTTGAGGTCGTTGTAGTAACCGTCCAGGTTATACAGGATGCACGGAGAGCTCAGGTGCCCCAACGACACCGCGGACATAACCTCGGCAATCTCCTCGAGCGTGCCCGTGCCGCCCGGAAATGCGATGAACGCATCGCCGAGCTCGATCATCTTGGCTTTGCGCTCGGCCATGTCGCTCGTCACGATAAGGTCGTCGATTCCGTCGTGTTGAAACTCTGCCTCGATAAAAAAGCTCGGCTCCACACCCGTCACATGTCCGCCTGCCTCGAGTACGCTATCGGCGAGCGCGCCCATCAGTCCCGATTTGGACCCGCCGTATACGAGCGCGTGTCCGTTGGCGCCAATCCAATTGCCCAGCTCCTGCACTGCGGGCAGAAACGCCGGGTCGTTGCCGACGCTCGCGCCCAGGTAGACGGTGATGTTCATGTTTGGTCCCCCTTGTTGTGGCGCACGACGTTCGTCTTAGCGCTGGCGTCGACGATACTCGCGCACACGGCGCGACAGATCGGCGAGCTGGTCGCGATCGAGCTCTTCCAAATGCTCCAGATCATCCATAAAGCACGCCATGGTGTCCTTTTGGCGCATCTTGATAAGCGTATTGCAGTAGTTCACCGCCACGCCCGTGAGCATGGCGATGTAGAAGATGCTGATGATGCTCAGAATGACGGTAATGGCGCGGGCAACCGGTGTCTCGGCCGGAATGTCGCCAAAGCCGATCGTCGAGACCGTCTCAAAGCTAAACCACAGGCCATCGCCAAACGTAAGGGTCGTTGGCTCGGACAGCCAGACAGCCGTCGAGCAAAGCAGATAGAAAATAAGAAACAGGCCCGTAATGCGTGCAAAGCCAGCCTGTCGCAGCACATCGGCAAGCGTCCTGAGCTTTTTCATCGCGACCCCTTCCACGGACAACCAATCACGTTCGCTCGGTATTGTCCCACGCCTCCCCAGCAAACGGAACTAGTCATCGGGGACGTTCTTAAATGACCAGTCAAACAAGAACGTCCCCAATGACTAGTCGTTTAAGAACGTCCCCGATGACTACCGGGCGGGAGCGTTTAGCGGTACAGCTGCCGGCTGGGCAGGCTGAGCTGGTATCCTTATGCGGTAATGTCTCGATTCGTTAGGATTGCATGTGAGAGCTGCCACTGTCCTTCGTTCAGTTATATGTCGCGCCCTGGCCATTGTGCTTGCCGCGCTTGCCGCACTGAGTTCCATCGCGCCTGTCCAGGCTTTTGCCGATGACTCTAGTCAGCCAGTCAAGACGGTCCGCGTCGGCTGGCTCGTCAACAACGAGGGCTTCCAGAACGGCACCCCCGGCGAGCGTCTCTCGGGATGGGGTTACGAGTACCTCCAGACCCTGTCGTACTACACGCCCGGCTGGCGGTACGAATACGTCTCCGGCACCTTCACCGAGCTTATGGACATGCTCGAGGCAGGCGAGATCGACCTCATGCCCAACATCTCCTACTCCGAGGAACGCGCCCAAAAGCTGCTCTTTTCCTCGAACCCCGAGGGCACCGAGCGCTACTACATCTACGCCAGGCCCGACCGTGACGACCTGGCCAAGGGTGACCCTCAAGCACTCCAGGGTCTCACCATCGGTTACAACTCCGGTGTTATGCAAACCATCGTCGGCCAGCAGTGGCTCGCCAACGAGGGAATCGCCTGCACATACAGGGAGTATGACGGAGGATCCGATCTCTTTGACGCGCTCGCAAACGACGAAGTCGATGCCGTCATCATGAACGACACAATCTCGTCGCCCGAGGCGTCGCCCATGTTCTACGTCGGTTCGAGCGACTACTACTTTGCCGTTCCCAAAAGCCGCCCCGACCTGATGGACAACATCAATGCCGCCATGACGGCAATCGCCCGCGTCAACCCACGCTATAACGACGAGGTCAAGGCGAATTACTCGGCCCAAAACAGCGGCTCATCATCGCTCACCGGCCCCGAGCGCTCCTGGCTCAAAGCAAACGACAACACCATCACGATCGGCCATCTTAAAAACAAACTCCCCTACTGCACGCAAAATGACGACGGCGAAATGGAAGGGTCGCTCGCCTCGCTTGCAACGACGTTGCACGACAAGTTTGGCATTACGGTTGCAACAGTAGCGTTCTCGAACAACGAGCAAATGACCAAAGCCCTTTCCACAGGGACCATCGATGTCGCCCTACCGTTGTTTCGCGACTACTGGCTTGCCGAGCAGGCAGGGGTCATCCTGTCAAACCCGATGGGAACGGTTTCCCTAGCCGCCATTCACAGCAGCAGCAACCTGAACAGTGACCTTAAGAACATCGCTTGCACAGCAGACGCGATCGTCAACCGTTTTGAGCTCGCAAACCTATTCCCCGACGCAAAGGTAACCGAGTATCCGAATGACAACGAGGCACGCGAAGCCCTCAATAAGGGGGAGGCAAGTTGCATCATTGTCCCCAGCACGCGCTTGAAAACCATCCGCGACACCTACGATATCGAGGATTTCCAAACACAGGAGCTCACCGACACGGCACAGCTATCGTGTTTGATTTCGCGCGGCAAGCCCGTGCTGTTGGGAATCATTAATAAGGGCATCGTCAATGCTGGCGAATCGCTCTCTGCAAGCAGTTATTCCCCCACATCGTACTCGGCGCAAGAATCGGATGCGTTTCGACTTCTCTACCGCAACCGCATCGTCATTGCGGCAGTCGTCATCTGCATTTTGCTCACCGGCATCGTCATCCTTGTCTGGTCGCTTCACCGCGCGCAGAAAGAACAGCAGAAAGCCGATGCCGCCAACGCCGCTAAGACGGCATTCCTCACGCGCATGAGCCACGACATCCGTACGCCACTCAACGGCATCCTGGGTCTTATCGAAATTGAGGAATTGAAAGACGGCGACATGCAGGCCGCCCGCGAAAGCCGCGCCAAGGCGCGTGTTGCCGCCAATCACCTACTCTCGCTGATCAACGACATCCTCGAGATGGGCAAAATCGAAGACCGCAAGCTAACTCTGGAACATGCGCCTTTTAACCTCAAAGAGCTCTGTGACGATACGCTGGTGCTGTGCAAGCTCCGCGCATCCGATAACGGCATCACAATGCAGGACAATAGTCTGCCGTACGCCACGGGGCCATACATGATCGGCAGTCCCACCCATATCCGACAGATCATAATCAACCTGTTAGACAACAGCATTAAGTACAACAAGCGCGGCGGCTCCGTCACCTTTAGTTCAAAGACCAAGCCACTCGATGATGGGCGCGCGCTCTTTTGCTTTAGCGTTTCGGATACCGGCATTGGCATGGCTCCCGAGTTTTTAAAGCATATCTATGAACCGTTTGCCCAAGAAGGTGACGATGCGCGCAGCAAGTTCCAAGGAACCGGCATGGGCATGCCAATCGTCAAGTCGCTTATTGAACTGATGGGCGGTACGATTGAGATTTCGAGTGAGGTTGGCGTGGGGAGTACATTCAACGTCCAGATTCCGCTCGATATCGACAAGAACCCTCAGGCGCGGGCAGATACGGTCGAGGGGGTGCTCGACTGCTCGCTCGCCGACATGAACGTGTTGCTCGCCGAAGACAACGAATTGAATGCCGAGATTGCCCAGACGCTGCTCGAAAGCGAAGGCATTGTCGTAACTCGCGCCGCCGATGGCAACGAAGCGGTCGACCTATACGTTGGCCGTCCCGCCGGCAGCTTCGATGCGATTCTGATGGACATCATGATGCCGGGCATGGACGGCTATGAGGCAACCCGCGCGATTCGTCTGAGCGAGAAGGTCGATGCAGCCGATATCCCCATCATCGCGCTCACCGCCAACGCCTTTGCCGAGGACGCCAAGGCGGCACACGATGCCGGCATGAACGCCCATCTGTCCAAACCGCTCGACTTTAACAAGCTCAAAAACATACTCGCCCGCATCAAGAAAAACGGATCCGTTTCGCTATAGTTTGTGCTCAACCACCACGCACGACCAGAAAGGAAACCAACGATGTTTAGGCCCTTACGTCGAAAGAAACGCGCCATCACTGACGAGGAAGCGCGCGAACTGCTCGCTACCTGCAAGCGCGGCGTCTTTGCCGTCAACGGCGACGATGGCTACCCGTACGCCATTCCCGTCAACTACTTCTTTGACGCCGAGCACGACAAGATTTATTTCCATGGCGCCAAGGCTGGCCACAAGGTCGACGCACTCAAGCGCGATGACAAGGTCTGCTTTACCGTTTACGGCAACGAGTGGTACCAGGACGGTGACTGGGCTCCCTACGTTATGAGTACCGTGGTCTTTGGCCGTTGTCGCCTGGCGAATGACACCCCCGCGTTTATCGAGGACAAAGTCCGCCAGCTCGCGCTTAAGTACTACCCTTCTGCCGAGGAAGTCGAAGAGGAAATCGCCAAAGACATCAAGGGCGTCCAGCTCTACGAGATTACGATTGAGCATCTTTGCGGCAAGCAGATTCAAGAAAAGTAAGCCTCTCAGCAGGTCTGCGCCCAATTGCTACAGATGCTTTACCATGTGGGGCCTTCTAGCCAACTTGGCAGAAGGCCCCACATGCAGCGCACGCTTACCGTGCATTAAAAACGTAGCGGTCCAGGCGGTCGCACGCTTCCCTCACGCGCGAAAGCGGCAGCGCCAGATTCACGCGAATGTGGCAGGGCCCGTGGAACGGTCGGCCGTCCTGATACCCCACGCCCACGCGCGCCCCCTCGTCGAGCAACCACTGAATATCGCGGCCATGCTCGCGGCACCACTCGGTGCAGTCCAGAAACACCATGTACGTGCCCTGCGGACGCGAAAACGCGACGCCCTTCCAGTGCTTTTCTGCATACGTGCAGAAGTACTCGATATTGCCGGCAAGCACCTGGTTGAGCTCATCAACCCACTCATAGCCCTGCGGCTGGTAGGCACCGATAAGCGCATGCATGGAGAGGACGTTCATCTCGTTGTAGTGGGTCTTGTTGGACACGGCGCACACGCGGTCGCGCAGCGTCTCGTTGTAGATGATGTGGTAGCTGCCGACCAGGCCCGCCAGGTTGAACGTCTTGCTGGGCGCGTAGAGGGCAACCGTGCGCATGCGAGCATCCTCGCTCACCGACTGCGTCGGGATGTGCTTGTGTCCCGGCAGGATGATATCGGACCAAATCTCGTCCGAGATCACCACGCAATCGTGCTGGCGATAGATGTCCATGGCGCGCTCGATCTCGTCGCGCTCCCATACGCGGCCGCAGGGATTGTGCGGCGAGCAGAACACCGCGGCATGGATGTAGTTTTGGGCGAGCTTGCGCTCCATGTCCTCAAAGTCCATGCGCCACACGCCCTGGTCGCCGAGCTTAAGCGGGCTGTGGACAATACGATAGCCCGCGGCCTCGATGGACTTGGTAAAGCCGATGTAGGTAGGGCTGTGGACTAGCACCGCATCACCTGGCTGGACATACGCGCGTAGCGTCGACACGACACCGCCCAGCACGCCGTTTTCGTAGCCGATATGCTCCGGCGCCAAGTCCTCAACGCCGTTGCGACGGCTCTGCCATTCGATGATGCGGTCGAAGTACTCGGGACGCGGATTGAAGTAGCCAAACATGGGGTGCTGAGCGCGCTTGATGATGTACTCCTGAACCGTGGGCACCGTGGCGAAGTTCATGTCGGCCACCCACATGGGAATGCGGTCGAAGCCCTCGTCGGGTGCGTTCGGAGCCATACCGGGGATCTCGCCCCAAGAGTCAACGGCGATGGAGTCCATGCCGTGGCGGTCGATGATTGAAGTGAAGTCATATTTCATGCTGGACTCCCGTGCAGAGCGGAATGATTCGGTAGGCGTTATTGTCCACCAGCGTGGGCGGTTTTGGCGCGGGGTTTGGCGCTTAATTTGACGGGTGCGGACGAATGGCCGGTTAGTCTCGCGCGTCGTTGACGGCGACTACGGTTAGCTGGGTTTCATCGACCGTAAACGATATGTCGAGCCCGGCGTAGGCCAAGTGGTAAACGCGGTTTGGCTCGTGCTTGCTGCCCGCGCGGCGCGGATCTTGGCGAAGAACCTCGACCAGACCGGGGAGCTTTGCGGGCGGGACCATATCCTGCAGCGCCTGCGGGAACTCGACGTCGAGCTCTTGCCACGGAGCGTCCTCAATCCAGCCGCCGGTCGCATCCGGGTGACAGTCGGCAAATGGAATGTAGGGCTTAATGTCGTAGATGGGTGTGCCGTCACGCAGGTCGGCCCCCAGCACATGAATGATGGGGCCATTGTCGGTGAGCTCGACGCGATCGAGCTTGACGCAGGTAAGCCCAATGGGATTAGGGCGAAACGGACTGCGCGTGGCAAACACGCCCACGCGCTCGGCTCCACCCAGACGCGGCGGGCGCACGGTTTTCGACCACTTGGCATTGGTGCCGGACCTGTCCTGCGACTTGGCATCGGTAGCTATGTCCTTAGCCGTACCGCCGGGCGTTCCGTTTTCAAAGCGCCACAGCAGCCACAGGTGAGAGAAGAAGTCCAGACCCTCAACCGCTGCATTGGAGGCAAATTCCGGCTCAAAAACGATGCGTCCCTGCAGATGAGGCGCCAAAAAGCTGTTGCGCGGAATGCCGAACTTCTGCGGCAGGTCGGTATGTATGCGTGCGATAGGTTCCATGCCGGTCATTGTACGGCATGGAGGCGTGGGGCGCAGCGCGCAATTCTTCGCCGCGGTCCCCCGTCGTGCAACCAACGGTTGCTTGGAAGGGCGCCTGCCGCCGCGTATGCTTAAGCCATCAACCAGCAGAAAGGAGCCGTTATGGCCTTTGCAGAAAAGCTCATCGCCGTTCGTCGCGCCCATCACCTTACCCAGGAGCAGCTCGCCGCTAAGCTCTTCGTCACACGCCAAGCCGTCAGCCGTTGGGAACGCGGCGAGGTCACACCGGGCATCGACATGATGAAGCTCATTGCCGCCGTGACCGGCGAGCCCCTGTCTCACCTGCTCGAAATGCCCGAGCACTATTGCCAGAGCTGCGGCATGATACTCACGCCCGGCGACTGCGGGACCGATGCCACGGGCGCCGCGACCGATCATTACTGCAAGTGGTGCTACGACCACGGCCAGTACGCCTACGACACCACGATGGAGGCAATGATCGAGGACTGTGCCCCGCGCCTGGCGCAAAACACCGGCATGTCGCTCGACGAAGCCGTCTCGCTCATGGGCGCCGTCCTGCCGCAGCTGGAGCGCTGGCGCTCCGTGCAGGAAAACGAAGAGCGCTACGGCGCCGAGGCACGGGCGCGCTATGGCGACGAGACCATCGACGCGGCAAACGAAGCGCTGCTGGACATGGACCCCGAGACATGGAACGACATGAAGGAACTTGAACGCGCTATTCTGGGCCAGCTCTCGATTGCCATGGGCATTGGCGACCCAGAGAGCAACGAGGCCCGCAAGCTTGTCACGATGCACCGTCGATGGATTGGCCTTAACTGGGGACACGAGCCCCAAGACGAAGCATACCTGGGCCTCGCCCACGGCTATCTGGCCGACCAGCGCTTTGTTGACTACTACGACAAGCCCTGCGGCACCGGAGCCACGGCGTTTCTGGTCCAGGCCATCGAGTCGTCGTTGGCGCGCGCATAGACCGCGGCGGCTTTGGGTATTTCAATCAAAACTGCAACCGATTGGAGACCTATGGCTACTAATCATGAGCTTGCGCTATTCGTTATGACCGGCTGCCCGTATTGCATAAAGGTCAAGCGCTTTTTGGCCGATAACGGCGTGACCATTCCCGAGCGCAATATCTCGACCGACCCCGAAGCCGAGCAGACGCTCATCGCCGTCGGCGGAAAGCGCCAGGTTCCCTGCCTGTTTATCGACGGAAAACCGCTCTACGAGTCGAGCTACATCATCGCATGGGTACAGAAGAACCTGCTCTAGTGCAACATATTCATCGGGGACGTTCTTAAATGACTAGTCGTTAAAGAACGTCTCCAATGGCTAGCTAGCCGTGGAAGCGGGCTATGGGTGCAAGTGGCTGCTCGCGAAAGACGCGCTCGACGGCGGCGCGGTATTCGTCGACCTTTTTAGTCTTGCGTACGAGTTTGTGAACGGTAGCGTGATCGGCGAAGGCGCATTTGGCGTAGAACCACCACTCCTTCATGCGAAAGACCGCATTGCCACCAATCTCTTCTGCATAGGCCGCGAATAGCATGTCGTGGAAACGCTGCAGTTCGGCTGCCGTGGCAGCAGGACCGCCGTTGACCATACGAGCCAGAGCGGGGTTCGCGAGCAGGCCGCGCCCCAACATCACATGGCGCGTGCCGGGATAGGCCTCCACCAGCGCGTCCATATCCTCAAGATCAAAAATGTCGCCGTTGTATGCCACCGGAAACGGCGCACGCTCCAGCGTTTCGCCATAGAACTCCTTGCGCGGCGTGCCCGTATAGCGGTCCTTTTGTACGTGCGGATGCACGATCAGCTCTGCCAGCGGCATGCGGCAGTACAGATCGAGCACACGCTCATACTCGTCATCGCGTTCCAACCCCAGCCTGGTTTTTACCGACACCGGCAACGGCGACCGCTCGCACACGTCGCTCAAGAACACCTCGAGCTCGTCGAGGTTGCGCAGAAAGCCCGATCCTTTGCCCTTGGCAACAACCGTTCCCGAAGGACAACCCAAGTTGAGATTGACCTCGCGATAACCCATGTCGGCGAGCACCTGTGCCGCCCACACAAACTCGTCCGCGTTCTTGGACATCAGCTGAGGCACTACGTTGAGCCCCTGGTTATTGGCAGGATCAATCTCCTTAAACGCCTTGCCGCCAAAGCGGTTTCCCACCCGCGGCGGCGGCAAAAACGGCGTGTAATAGCAATCGAGCGCGCCGAAGCACTCCGCATGCACGCGACGGAACACATGCCCGGTAATCCCCTCCATGGGGGCAAGCGAAAGAATCATCAACATCTGCTCTCAGATCAACGCGGCAAAGGGACCGCCCCTTTGTCACATGCATTATGCCTTGTGCTCCAGATGATTCACAAGGCAGAGGTAGCAGCTTGACGATAATCACCCTTCCATCCGTCGCCTCACGCAACGAAGGCGAATGGTTTTCCGCGAAGTGAACGAGTGAAATCGGATCCCCGAAGCATCGACACTTTTGGAGAGGCATTTCCTGCGGTTTTGTCGCTCAAATCCTACGGTTTTTGCATCCAAAAGTGCGAATGCTTCAGGGGTCCAGAATAGGTCGTTCACTTCTCTGAAAACCATTCACCTTCGATTTGCTGGCGCTCACAAACAGTGAGAGACTGTCCCACGGCAACCCCCTTGCGCGTCATTCGCCCCACGACAGCGACTCCGTGCTCCAAAAACGACGTTCATGATCGCGACGACCACCAACACCACGCTGTTGACACTATGTTTGAATAATAGACGCCCCACTCATTTATACTAAAGAGCGCGTGCGCATCGCCCCCGAAAACGATGAGGATCGAGGCCCCCATGCAGCAGCTCACCGAACAAGAAAAGAAACGCATCCAGCGGTACTGCACATACCCCAAGATCGCAGCGACCACACTCGTCATGTCGTTCGTAGCATGTCTGCTCATGCTGCCGCTCCAAATGATCAACGATATCGCGTTCCACCAAAAGGAATTCCAACCCGCGGGCATATATACCGCCATCGCACTCACCGTAATCGAACTCGTCGTCTTTTGCTATTGCGCTCTTGCGCCGCGCTTTGGAATGCGGGGCAAACAGTGGAAGGAGCTGCAGAGCAGGCTTGCGGTAGCCCAAACCAACAAAGACCGCTCCGCGGAGGTCGCCGGCGTGCTCGCCACGCAAGCTGCCGGCCGCCTGCTCAAGAACAGTGATAACGATCTCGCGCGCAATCTGGGCGGCGCCGCGGAGGTCGCCAGCGCCGTAGGGGCAGTTGCCACCGCGGCGGACGTGCTAGCCGAAACCTCGAGCAATGCCGAGGCCATGGCAAACGCATACGACGTGACGATTCCAAGCGTCAAGAAGCAGATCATAGCTCTCGCAGTGGCGCCCGCCATTGTGCTGCTTGGCGTCTACATCCCGCAGTTTGTCCAGGGGAATAACGAGCTACAGGTAAGAAAGGCTGCAGCCGCTGAGCAGCTCGCCATCGCGCAAGATGCCTTGGAGCCCGTGTGCGAACGCGTTGCGGCAGACGACCCATATGAGTCGTATCACGACTACGGCTATCGCATTATCGGCTATCTGCGCGATAATGACCTCGGCGCTCAAGCAGCCTATGTCTACCTTTCTTTCGATGCAGACGGCATGCTCACGGACGTCGATTACACCAGCCAGATCGACCCCGAGGCAAGCCTTGCAGACAACCTCGCCCGCGCCGAGCAGGACATCGCGACGCTCTGTGCCCCGCTCAACGGGTTGGACATTTCCGTTGCCGCACCGGGCCTCCTCACGCCATGCAGCCTGTCGGATGAATTTAAACAGGCATTTTTAGCCGGATCCCTATATGAAGAAATCAGCATCAAGACGGAGGACGAATCTATCAAGTCGTACTACACCTTTGACACCGAGCCCGAGGAAGAGTTCGACGAGTACACCCATCCGGAAATTAGGCTCATGCTCTCCGCAAAGAAGAACTAAAGGCTTGCACTCTAATTGCCGCTCGCAAACATCGTCTATATCTCGAGGTCTAATACTTTTCCCGAGAAGTGAACGACCGTTTTTGGACCCCCGAAGCATCGACATTTTCAGACGTCAAAACCGCAGGATTTGGCTGACAAAACCGCAGGAAATTGCATCTCAAAAGTGTCGATGCTTCGGGGGTCCATTTTGACTCGTTCACTTCTCGAAAAAGTATTAGACCTCGATTTACAAGCCACTCAATGTGACAAAAGGGCTGTCCCTTTGTCACATTATTCGGAGCGTAGGGCTTCTACAGGGTCTTTTTTGGATGCGCTTCGGGCCGGCAGCAGACCGGCAACGACCGTCAGCAGCACCGAAATTGCAATGAGCACCAGCGCATCCTGCACGGGCAGGCTCATCAGATTGGGCACTTGTTTGGCAGCAAGCGCCCAGGCATTAACCGGAAAGCTCACGGCCACCACGACGACAATGGCAAAGACGCCGGCGATGAGGCCCTCGATAAAGGTCTCGGCATTGAATACGTTGGCCACGTTGCGCTTCGACGCGCCGATCGCACGCAGGATGCCAATCTCCTTTTTGCGCTCCAGCACGCTGATGTAGGTGATGATGCCGATCATGATGGAGCTCACCACCAGGCTGATACTCACGAATGCGATGAGCACCAAGCTGATGGTGTTCACGATGTCGGTCACCGAACCCATGATGATGCCCATGTAGTCGGTGTACGAAATTGCCCGATCATCATGGCCAGTGGCTTTGACCTGCTTGTTGTACGCATCGATGTGATCGAGTACGCGCTCCTTGGCCTCAAAGTCGCGCGGGAAAATCTTAACCGAGATGGGGTCCGCCTCATCCGCATAGCCCAACGTGGTCAGATTGTTGTCGTAGGTGAGCTTCGACGCCTTGGCATAGCTCATCATGAGCGAACTCAGATCCTCGGCGTCCATGTTGAAATGGATGGCACGAGCAAAGGCACTCGCATCCACGTGCATGGCGCTCGCCAGGTTGGCAAAACTCGAAGACATCTGTGTCGCCATCTGGTCCATGAGCCCTGCCGCGCCCGCCTTGAGCTGGGACGATACCGTCGATGCTATCTGCTCGCTGATCGCCTTCATCACCTGATCCATAGCCTGTTGCAGATACGGAGCCAGCTGCTTTTGCACATAGTCGGTCATCGCCTGTTGCAGGCGCTCGGCCAGGGCATCGCCACCGAGTGCCTTGAGCTGAGCCAGGATTTGCTGCGCCGTGGCATCGCTCTCAAGATACGTCGAAAATGCAGCAGCAAGCTTTGAGGCATCCTTAAGTTCTTCGGGCGTCAGCGCCTTAAACTGATCAGACTGCAAAAAGCCCTCAAACAGTTGGTTGGCAAGCGTTCCCACCTGCTGCATTTGCTCGGGCGTGAGCTCCAGACCGTCAAAGACGCCCGAGAAATCTGGGGTTGGCGCTTTGGCGATGATGTCACTAAAGTCGATATCCTCCCCAACGCCCGAAAGGTCAATGTCCAGCCCGGACAAGTCAAGACCAGACAGGTCCATACCGCCGGCCGCACCCGAGAGCGCAGATGTATCGAACGAAAACGCACTCTTCAGCGCCGCCTCGTCCACACTAAACATGCTGCCCAGATCCACGCCTTGCTTGGCCTCGCCTTGCAGTTCATCGAAAGACTTGCCCGTAAAGACATCCGTCTCGGGGTGAGCAAGCTGCTCCTGCACAATCTGCGAATTTGCGGCGCGTTCCATAAGCTGACGAGTCAGTGCATGCGTATAGGCGATGCCCGGGGTCAATGCGCTCGCGTTGGCCGTCTCATTGGGCCGCACCACGCCCACAATGTGTACGTCGATACCGTCGGCAACCTTGGCGGCCATAAAGTCGGTGTCGCCAGACATATCGGTCCACATGCCGGTCTCTTCGTTTTTGCGATACGCATCGGCCGGCGACAGCACTTTAAACGTCGTGGACAGCGCATCGTCGTAGGTAAAATCAGTACCGGCCTCGGACGTCTCGATCTTACCGTTAGCCGTCATAGCACTGTTAACCAGGTCGTTGAGCTCATCGATATCCAACGCACCGATACTGTAGAGCGTGTAATCGCCCACCGTGCCACGGCTCGAAAGCACCATCACGGCTTCGCTGGCAGACGTGGGCCAATGACCGGCGACGACATCGTACTGGCTGTCGAGCAGGCTCTGGTCGTCAATCATCTCGTTAAAGACCGAGGTTCCCATGGATTCCATGCTCACCGTTGCTGCTGAGCTCGCGCCGCCGCTCATGGCCTCGGTCATGGCGTTGGGCACCAGCCGGACAGGCTTCTCATCGCCCTTGCCGGCACGATAGACAACCGGCGATACACCGTAGCCGTACTGAATGGCATTGATCTCTTTATCGATGCCATCGCCACCGGCATCGAGCCATGCCTTAAAGCTCGTCATGTCGTTGGACTTAACGCTCGCAAACATATCCTTTACGGCCGTGACCACAGGGATCCTATCGGTCCCCTGAGCCTTGCCGCCGGCACTGTCGTCGGACGAATCCACGTTTTCAGGCGAGTCATCATCCGTGGCCCCCTGTCCGCCCATCATGGACGACAGGTCGTAATCCTGTTTGGAAATGGTGAGCGGGTAGCTCGAGAGCGTATCCTCCTCGACCTTTTTGATGTAGCCGTTTACGCCGTTGGACAGCGCCAGAATCGCCGCGATACCGATAATGCCAATCGAGCCCGCAAAGGCCGTCATGGCCGTACGGCCTTTTTTGGTCATAAGGTTGCGGGCAGAAAGCCCCAGCGCCGTCACAAAACTCATCGAGGTTTTGCGCGTAGGCTTGGCCTCGCGACGCGTAGCCTTTGCCACATCGAAAGGGTCGGAATCGTCGGTGATCTTACCGTCCGCCAGGTTGACGATGCGCGTGGCGTACTGGTACGCCAACTCGGGATTGTGCGTGACCATGATGACCAGGCGGTCGCGTGCAACATCCTTGAGCAAGTCCATGACCTGTACGGACGTCGTTGAATCCAAAGCGCCGGTCGGCTCGTCGGCCAGCACAATCTCGGGATCATTGATCAGAGCACGGGCGATGGCCACGCGCTGCATCTGTCCGCCCGATAGCTGGCTCGGGCGCTTGTTAACGTGCTCGCCCAGGCCGACTTTCTCCAACGCCTCGCGCGCACGCTGGCGGCGCTCGCCATGCCCCACGCCCGTGAGCGTAAGTGCCAGCTCCACGTTTTCCAAAATGGTCTGATGCGGAATGAGGTTATAGCTCTGGAACACAAAGCCGATGCGGTTGTTGCGATAGGCATCCCAATCGCGATCGTGAAAGTCCTTGGTCGAGATGCCGTCGATGAGCAGGTCACCGGAATCGAAATGATCGAGTCCACCGATTACGTTGAGCATCGTAGTTTTGCCCGAGCCCGAGGGGCCCAGAATGGCCACGAACTCGTTATCGCGAAAAGACAGGCTCACGCTGTCGAGCGCCACCTGCGCAAACGACTGGGTAACGTACCTTTTGCAAATACCTTTGAGCTCCAACATGGACGGCAACCTCTCCCACGCGGGCGCACTCGCCCGCTCTCCCCCGCCGTTCGTATTCGACGCGTTTGTCCTACTCTATCCCCATTTTTTGCCGGCGCCAGTGAGGAATGTAGGGAACCGCGCCAAAAAACGAACGGGACGGCGCCCAAAAAAAAGAGGTCCCGAGCGGGACCTCTATATGGTGGAGCTTATCTTGAAAGGGAGCGGACTACTTCGCACAGCGGCGCACGATCCTCGCCATGCCTTACGCGTTTTTTACTGCTCGCTATTCGCAATCGCCTGGTCGATAAGCTTGTCGAGCGCTGCGCGCTGCTCGGCGGAGCTGATGGCTCCCACGATTGGATCCCCTACGATGTTGCCATTCTGATCGATGACATACGTCGTCGGGAACGAGAACAAATTTGACGTGAACTTACCGGCCTCGCTATCCGACTTGAACCAGATGTTCTTATATGTCACGCCCTTCTTGCTCAGCACGTCCTTGGCATCTGCGATCTCGCCCTTGTTGCCATCGAGCGTAAAGGAATTGACGCCCACGACCTGGCCGCCCTTCTCGGCAAGCTCCTGATTCAGCTTCTCAAGATCGCCCAGCTCGCCCACGCACGGCTTGCAAGTAGTGAACCAGAAGTTCATGACGGTGACCTTGTTCTTAGAGAACAGCTCGTCGCTGCTCACGTCGTTGCCATCCAGGTCCTTGCCCGTAAAGCTGGGGAACTTCGTCGCCTCGTTCGAAGCATTGGCGCCAGCCGTCATGCCAGCGGCCGAAGCGTCGACGCTCTCGCCTGCGCTCGGCGTGCTTCCACAGCCGGGGAACTCCTTCTCCAGGCTCTCGAGCTTGTCCTCGATCTCCTTGATCTGCTGTGCACCGGCCTTGAGCGTCTTGAGCTCATCCGCCGTGAACTCATCCTTGGCGCCGTCGATGGTCTTGAGCAGGAAATCGCCGTAATTGCTGCCGTCCTCAATCATTGCCGAGTCTTTATTTGCCGCATTGAATACCTTTTCCCACAGCGCGTTATCACTCGAAAAGATATCGTTCTCCTTCTGCATGAGCTTCGCATACAGCTCGGCGGCCTCGTCGGCATTGGCCGGCTCCTGCGCAGTGAGTTCTGCGATCTTAGGATCGGAGCTCGCAGATTCGCTCACATTGCCACCGGGCGCCGAACATGCCACAAGGCACAAGGCCAATACCGGCACCATAAACAGGGCCGCAATCTTAGAAAGCTTCATAGTCATTCCTCCGTTTTGTCGAAGCTTGTTTACTTTTTATCGGCGGTCAAGGGAAGCTTTTCCGCCGACACATCCAGGCCATAGCGATAGCTGATGGCATCGACGGGACAGGCCCCGATGCACTTTCCGCACCGGATACATTCGGCATGATTGGGCGCGCGGACCACATCAACGTCCATCTGACAAACCCTTAAACACTTGCCGCACGAGACACATTTGCATGCGTCGACCCAAATCCCCAGTAGGGACACCCTATTCATGAGCGCATAGAATGCACCGAGCGGGCAAATCCATTTGCAAAAGGGGCGATAGAACAAAACGCTCAGCACTACCACGGCAATGAGAACGGCAAGTTTCCAGGTAAAGAGCTGCCCCAGCGCAGATCGAATGCCGGCATTGGCAATGGACAGCGGAATCGCGCCCTCGAGCACGCCCTGCGGACAGATGTACTTGCAAAAGAACGGGTCGCCCATGCCCAGATCGTTGACCACCAAGACAGGCAGCAGCACCACGGCAAACAGCAGCACGAAGTATTTGATATACGTAAGCGCCTTGAGCCTTTTTGTCGAAAGCTTTTTGCCGGGAATCTTGTGAAGCAGTTCCTGCAGCCAGCCAAACGGGCACAAAAACCCGCATACAAATCGTCCCAGCAGCACGCCGAGCAAAATGAGCGTACCGGTAACATAGTAAGAAAAGTTGAACTTGGATGAACCTACCACCGACTGAAACGATCCGATGGGGCACGCGCCCGAAGCCGCTGGACACGAGTAGCAGTTGAGTCCAGGTACGCAGACTGTTTTTCCCGCGCCCTGATAGATGCTTCCTTTGGCAAAGTTTGGCAGGTGAATATTGGTGACCAGCGTCGCCGCCGCCTGAATGAATCCGCGAAATCGGGCCAAAACATGCGACGCAGTGTTTTCTCTTTTATCCAATTCCGATACACTCCAAGCACAGCCTAATCGCTTTGGCCAGCACGGCATCCGCCTCGCCACGCATAACGCCAAAGCACACCATGGCAATTCCGACGATCAACAAAGCGACCTGTACCACGGGTTTTACCGCTTTGAACAACCTGACCACTCCTTTCGTTACGCGACCATTGGACCATATCGGCTATAAAATCCGTGTTAAGCGCGATTTGGAATGTGCAAGGAGACCGTTATGCGTATTTTGATCGTCGAGGACGAGCAGGCGCTGTGTGACGCAATCGCGCGCAGCTTGCGAAACTTGGCGTACAGCGTCGACTGCTGCCACGACGGGCAGGAGGCGCTCGACCTGCTGGGCGTCGAAGTCTTTGACCTCGTGGTACTCGACCTCAACCTTCCCCGTATCGACGGCATGACCGTGCTTAGGGAACTTAGGAAAACCGACTGCGAGACCAAGGTGCTGATTCTGTCCGCGCGTGGCGAAGTATCCGATAAAGTCGCCGGACTCGATGCCGGCGCCAACGATTACCTCACCAAGCCGTTTCATCTGGACGAACTTGCGGCAAGGATCCGCAGCCTCACCCTCAGACGCTTCGCACAAAGCGACATAGTATTAACCTGTGGAAAGCTCCGCTTTGACACCAAGGCGCGCATCGCTTCCGTGGACAGCGAGGCCTTATCTCTTACGCGCAAGGAAACGGGAATCTTGGAATACCTGATGCTTAATCAGGGGCGTCCGGTAAGTCAAGAGGAGCTTATCGAGCACGTTTGGGATAGCAGCGTGAACAGCTTTAGCAACGCAACCCGCGTTCACATCTCGTCACTCCGCAAAAAGCTGCGCAGCGCTTTGGGATACGACCCGATTCGTAATCGGATTGGAGAGGGCTACGTTATGGAGGATAGCGAATGAAAAGGCTTTCGCTGCAATGGCGCATAACGATTATGACAGCACTGCTCACGTGTGCAGCATGCGTGCTGACGAACTGCCTGGTCGGCTATACGGGCATGCGCTACATGGATGCCATCGGCAGTAACATCTCGGCCTTTAACGCAACCGGCGAAGATTCGCCCCAGGCGTTCGACCCAACGAAAGCGGTCCCCGATGACAGGGTCACGATCGTCGTAAACGACGCACAGGAGTCTTTTGGCACGACAGCCTGGTACATCACGGCTGGAGTCACACTCCTTGGCGGCGTGCTGGCATACTTTGTGAGCGGCCGTGCACTCAAACCGCTACGGGATTTCGCCGCCCAGGTAGAGCGCGTGCAGCCTGACAACCTAAGCGAAATCAGACTCAGTGAAGATGTGCCCACCGAGCTACAACGATGCAGCGCCTCTTTCAACGACATGATCGCCCGTCTTGGCGAAGGATTCTCTGCACAGCGTCAGTTTACCGGCAACGCCGCACACGAGCTGCGCACCCCGCTCGCCCTTATGCAAGCACAGATTGAACTATTCATCTCCGAGCACTCCGGTTTGCAACCCGAAACAGCCGAGCTGCTCGGCCTGCTACAAGAACAAACCGAGCGCATGTCTCGAATGACCAAGGTATTGCTTGAGATGAGTGAGCTCCGCAGCGTTCCTTGCGAGGACGATGTTGAACTCGGTCCCTTGTCCGAAGAGGTCCTCACTGACCTTGCGCCACTTGCCGAAAATAGGAGCATAGCCCTCAACTGTGCTGGAGACGCTTTAGTAATCGGGAGCGACACGCTCCTCTATCGGTTGCTGTTCAACCTGGCCGAAAACGCTATCCGTTACAGTCGCTCCGGCTCGACTGTCAATGTCTCCATCAGCGACAGCGACAGCCACGTGCTCCTGCGAGTCAAAGATGAGGGCCCGGGAATACCCAAGCAGTACCGAGAGAGCATCTTCCAGCCGTTCTTTCGTCTAGACAAATCCCGCAGCAGGGCATACGGCGGCGCAGGACTCGGGCTAGCGCTTGTTTGGGAGATTGCAGCACTTCACGGTGGCACGGTAGAGGTCGAAACAAGTTCCGAGAACGGGACTACCATGCTCGTAAGCCTTCCAAAACGATCCGCAGCGTTAACCGAACAGTAAAACGAAAGGGGCCCCGAGCAACAGGGGTACAATTGCTGCATTGTTGCCACCTGATGGGAGATGGAAGATGGACTGCGATGGCTACCCGCGCATTCCCATGCCGTTGATGTGCACTGCCTTTGTGCCGGGCCAGATTGACGCTGCGGTTGCAGGCATTTCCGACCCCGATTCACGCACCATCGCCACGGCAGAAGCACTGTACTTTCGCGGACAGGCCACGCTCGCCGCCGAGACAGCACGCCCCTATCTTGACGCCACCGATCCCGCACTGCGCTATTCCGCATGCCTTATCTGCGGATACGCCAGTCTGTCGCTCAACCGTATCGCCGATGCTCGCCGTTGCCTTGCGGGCATCCTCGAAACGCCAACTGACGAGGAATCGCCCGCCGTCCACGCCACGCATATCCTGTTCGCCTCGGCCGCGAGCGTCCTGCTGCACTTGCCTTCCCCGTATTCCGCCGAAGAGTTTTATCCGCTTGCGGCGCATCTGCCCGAAGGTCTGCGCCTGTTCGCCAGCTACGTGATGGCGCATGCCCTGTATCTGCGCGGCGAATATGGCCGCAGCCTGGGCATGGCGGAAAATGCCCTGATCATGAAACAGGGAAGCTATTCCATCTCGGAAGTGTTCTTGCACCTGGCAGCTTCCATGGCATGCATGAGCCTCAAGGACATCGACGCCGCAAAAGCGCACTTCGGAGTTGCTTGGAACATTGCGCGCCCCGACGGCCTTATCGAGCTCATTGGCGAGCACCACGGCCTTTTACAGGGGCTCATCGAGACGTGCCTAAAAACGCAATATCCTGACGACTTCGCGCGCATCATCGAGATCACGTATCGATTCAGCTACGGTTGGCGGCGCATCCACAACCCCGATTCGGGCGAGGACGTGGCCGACGATCTAACGACCACGGAATTCACCATGGCCATGCTCGCCTGTCGTGGGTGGACCAACGCCGAAATCGCACGCCATATGGGAGTATCGCCGGGCACCGTCAAAAACCGCCTATCCGGCGTATACGCAAAGCTTGGCATCGGCACACGCGCCGAACTGGTCGCGCATATGTTGCGTTAGCGGCCAGACTACCTGGCATATCGAAAGCGTCCCGGGGGCCCGACGCTTTCGCGCGCTCAAATTGGACATTTTGGCCATCGAACGGCACTACCGTGACAGGATGCCTTCTCGCAAAATGCGAGTATTTCCACCGATATTTGCGGGATGGGAGCCCAAGATGCTTGATCGCCGTTCGCTACTTGTCGCCGGAGCGTCTTCGCTGGCAGGCATGATGTTGCCTCGCGTGCCAGGCAGCCCAAACGTCTTCATACTGCCATTTACGCCTACCGAAGCCCATGCCGATGAAGAAGATCCCTTCAAGGTACTCGTGCTCTCGCGCACCATGTTTGGTGTGGTCGTGGTCGATGTCGCCAACAAGAATACGCCCATCACGGGTGCCCAGGTCACGCTCACATCGCGCTATGCCGCAGGCAAGCAGCTCACCGCCACGACCGACGACGAGGGCACGGCCATCTTTGAGATCGCCCCTCTTTCGGAAGGTTACGTGGACGAGGCAACGCTTCTCGACGCGTACGACTTTAACGGCGGCATTTCCATTAGCATGGCGGGCTACCGTGATGTCGAGATTCCCCTTGCGCGTATCCAGGGCGGCACCGCTATTACCGCACCCACACGTCCGCTCTCCGATGGCGAGCCGTACTTTCGACAGCTCACGTTCGACGAATGGGACATCCAGTACGCCGACGCCACGTTTATGGCAATGCCAGCGGACGAAGCAGCAAACGACCAGCCCGACACGCACGCTTTTACCGTGCAGGCTCATCTGCCGCAGGGCGGGCAGGCAACGTTGCATATCAATAAAGTGATGCCCGCTGCGGGCAGCTCAACCGAAACCGTCACGCAGATCGGCCAGATCAAGGCCAGCGCATCGGGCGCGGATAATCTGGCGACGTTCACGCTTGAAGACACGTTCCTCGATGCAGCTTCGGGCCTTCTGGAGGAAGGGTGCAAGCTGCGCTTTATGCTCGACTACCAGGGCAAAACCTACACGCTCTCATCCCCTATGGCCGTTGTCACCGCGCCGGCCGCAAAGGCGGAATCGGGCTCGACCACCATCATTCCCACCACCATGGACCAAGAGATCACTCCGTTTGATTTCCCCGCGGCGTTTCCCGGTATCGGCGGCAATAAGTTCACGTGCTGGATGCCCACATTTCCCATTCTGTTCGATTTCTCGTTTGCTGGATACGTGCTGTTTGGCGGATGGTACAAACCAGCTAGCTATATGAACGATTCGGGCAACCCTGATCCGGAATACTGGAAGAAATCGCCGCGCGAGTCGGGCGCCAAGCAGGCAAACCGCTACCTCGACGAGATGGAGGGGAAGTGGAATCAGTACAAGAGGATGAGTGCCGGTTCGGGCACCGATCCAAGAAACACCAAGCTCCTTCGCCACCATTGCACGCTGCTGTTCACGATGGATATCGCCACACAGCTGTACGGCTCGCTCGCCTACGATTGGGTGGGCAAAACCTGGGGCAACAACAACGACCCCGCATACGGCAATATTAAGGCCCTCTTCCAGGTAAGAACCGACCTCAATTGGACCGAGCAGTTCACCTTGGGACCGGTGCCGTTTTTCCTAAACGTCAACCCCTGGGTGCTGGCAAAACTGGCGCTCGCCGTGGGTGCCCACACGCACGGCAGCGGCGCGGCGTTTTTTAAAAACATTTCGCTCGACTATTCAAACACGTCGGGCTCGTTCACCATCCAGATCGGGCTTGCTGTCACCTTTGGAGCCGGCGTTGCAGGCGTCGCTTCGTCTGCCGTGCGCGGCGCTGCATCCCTCACGCTGTTCATTGGGTACGAGAAGGCAGATGGACACCAGCTTCCGCGACTGCGCGTAGGTGCAGACGTCGATGTCGATGTGATACTCCAGTTTGTGATGTTCAAGTGGACCACCAAGGCTTGGTCGGGGTCGTGGCCCACACTCCTCGATTCGTGGAATATGTCGGTGAACAATGGCAACCAGTATGTGCTCCAACGCTCTGAGCTCGCATTGGGTGGGGATACGCCTTACACGCTGGATGCCTGCTTCGGCACGCCCGGCAACATCGAGGCGGGCGGCGTGCCGCAATTTATCGCATCGGCCACCATCGTCACCAACGCCGAGCTACTCGCACGCGCCGAGGTTAAGGCCACCGCCGTAAACGTCGCGCCTGTCGTGCGCGATTGGGATCAAGCGGTCACGCGCATTGAGCTCGAGTCGGATGCAGAAAGCGACGACACGGGACAGATCGAGCATTTCGTCCATGCACTGATAGAGAACGACGAAAACGCCGCGCCGATGTATGCGTACACCCATATCGGGCAGGCGACGAACGCCGTTGCGGACCCCAGCGCCAATTCTGCTGGTGTATCGGAGGACGAGCGTGGCGGCATCAAGCCCTCGAGCGACAACGTGCTGTTTACTGGTGTGCTCAGCGAAGCTCACATGAAGCTGGCAATGATCGCCGGCGTAGAATGCCTGTTCCGTATCGCCTCGGTGCGCTACGGCGACAATGGCCGCTCGCGCCTGGTGGTGCACACAAAGGCAAACGGCACGTGGTCCGCTCCCACGCCCGTGGACTTTCCCCTTGGGTTTGGCGAGAACGACGTGGAGCGCGACGGCATATACGATTACGACTTCGACGTGGTGGAATATACGGACGGAAGAGGAAACCAGGACGCCTACGTGCTGCTGGTCTCGGGCGAGCGCCCCGACGGCGACAACACCCTTTTCGATACGGCAAGCACAGCCGGCATACTGTCCGTTGTGCGCCTGCGCATAAGCAACGACGGAGTTCGCGTGATATCGCACACGTCGTGGCGCAGCATCTCGCGCGGCCGCCTTCAGGAGGATGGCCACCATTGCCTGCAGTGCCCGCGTATCACGGTGGGCAAGACGCTGGTCGACGGGCGTCTGTCGGGCGCCTACCTCCACCGCCGCGGAGCCACCGCAGAAAAAGCGCTCGGCAGCGAGGCTGAGGTTGCGCTGGAGTGCTTTACCCTGTGGTCGGACGTTTCGGGCGACAGCCTGACGTTCCACCAAGTTCTCCGCTTTCCGCAGGCACCGTCGAGTATCGAGCTGGGCGAGCCCGAGAATATCAACGGCAAAATGGTGGTGCCCGTTGCGTACGAGACCGCAGACGGTTGCGGCTGCACATCGTACGCCGTGATCGGCCAGTCCATTGCGGGCTGGGGCGTTATGTCACCAGACGCCACGGTACCCCACGCGGTGCCGTGGCCACAACATTCGGGCTTTTTGGCAACCGTCAACGAGCAACTTCAGCATATTACTTGGACGCGAGGCGCATCGGCATTTGCAACGCAGCCCGTGGGTGCCGCAGGCTGTGGCCCGGCATCGTTTAGCATAAGCAACAACGGCAGGTGCGTGCTCTATGTAGAGAACACCGATGGCAAGGTGGGACAAACCTACGACGAAGAAGGCAACCCGGTAGCAGTGATGGGCAAGCACTTCCGCATCTTCGCCAGCACCTTGGCAGGCGATCTGTTCACGGAGCCGTTCGTGATGTGCAAGCTGGACCATCCCGTCGATCAGATAACGACATTTTTGACGTCGGGAGGCATGCTCTCCGCGCTCGCCACACACATTGCGAGCGCGGAGAAGAGCGAGGCAGAGCTGCACGGCATCGAAGTGCCCTTGGTGGCGTGCGCAACTCCGACGGGCGCGGTCGCTACCTCGGGCGCGGTGGTGCCCGGAGCAGCAGGTGAATCCTTTATGGTCACGGTGCGAAACGACGGCAACACCTTGCTGACCGCCGGCACGATCGATCTGTACCGAGAGGGCTCCAGCCAGCCGTTCTCCAGTGCATCCATCGGGTTCGGAGCGAATGCACGAATGGCATCGATCTACGATCCGGAGCTCGCCGAGGATGCTTCGGCCAACGACATGGCACACGTGAAGTACGCGCTCGAGACGCTGGGCGCACGTTTTGCGACGCACCCGCTGGTAGCCGACAATGGTAACGCCGTGCTGGCACCAGGCTGCACGGCACAGTTCCGCATGAGCTTCGCCATCCCCGAGAGTTGGAGCGACGAAGTGGGCAAACGCGTAACGCTGTATGCGAAGGCGCGTGATCTGGTGGCGCTCGATCCCGTGACGCTCGAGGAAATTCGACCGGGCGCAAACTCGGCGCTGGGTGCCGTACTGCACGAGCTTCATGTGCCCGACGCGGCATGCGAGCGCTCAGAAGTTCAGGTCGGCGTATGCGGCAGCGCGGATACGACAGGACTTCACGACGCCCCGATGACAGCAGACGGCGATGGCGGCTCGAGCGGCGGCGGTACTGACGAGGGCGGCGGCTCCGGCGGAAGCGGCTCCGGCAGTGGCAAGGACCACGGCAATAACAAGCGCTCCGGAAAAGCGGGCGCGCTTGCGGGCACGGGCGATGTCAACGCTCCCTTTACGGCAGCCGCTGCAGCACTCGCCGCGGCAGGCGCCGGCCTTATCGCCTACAGCGCCCGCCGCACGGCGCTCGAAACCGACACCGCCAATGAGGTCAATTCGGATAGGCCTCGCTAGCTCTTAGTTACTTTTGTGAGAGACGCCGACTCGGCTCATCGAACATCAAATGGGCTGGTTCTGGATACCCAGAGCCAGCCCATTACGCATTAGATGTCGTCAGAGGAGTCGAGTTCTGCCTCGAGCTTGGCACGGCGTCTTTTCGCCGTGAAAAACGTTGCGCACAGGGCAGCAAACGTGGCCGCGAAAATCGTCGCACCGCAGAACACGCCCGTTGCCAGGTTCGCCAACCAAAAGACGCTTTCGAGCGGTACGATCTGCGCCGCAGCGATACAGCGCATTGCGGCAATAACAAGCGCGAACGCGGTGCCGCTAAGACCGCTGACAAGCAGGAAATATCCAACAGGAAGATGCTCGGTTTGCCCAAAACGATTGGTATCGACATAGCCCTTCCGCGTTTGCAGTCCTGCGCAAATCAACATCACGAGAACGAGCCACAAATACATGGCCGCCTCAAACGGCGTTGCAAAGCCATGCGGCATTTCACTGGCGTCGCTGTGAACCCACGCAACCTGTCGAGCTATAAACTGGTAGAAAAAGATCATCAACATGCCAAACGAAAGCAGCACGAAACCAATCTTGTAGATCTTCGCGCTCTCGGCCTCCAGGCGCTCATCCTTTGGGCCGGCATATTCACGCCACTTTTGCACGAGTTTTAAATCTTCAAATTTCATAGCGAACTCCTAAAGAGCGTCAGGGTCGACGTCGCTCTCGTCTTCCCAAAACAAGTCGTTCAACGTAACGCGTAGCGCTTTACAGATTGCCACGCACAAATTGAGCGTGGGGTTGTAGCCGCCCGCCTCGATCAGGCCGATGGTCTGGCGCGTAACGCCCACGGCCTCGGCCAGGTCAGCTTGCGAAAGGCCAACCGCCGCGCGCGCCGCCTTCATGCGTAGGTTCCTTTTGCCCGGCATGGAGTTCCTTTCGTAGTAATGGACAGATATCCGTTGCAACATGACAGAAATATATTGCATCCATCAAAGGATGTCAACTATATCTGTCATTATGAAAACCATGTTCGTCATTGCTATGCGGACATAGCAATTTCGATTCGCTATTCAAGCCTACTCGAACAGAACCGACTCAGTTTTGTCCGAGTAAACGCTGTTCCACCAAATTCCGAACGATTGTTCGATGGATTTCGTGTTGGTTGGAATCGCCTATGGGCTGGGCTATGCTACCTTGACTATCTATATGACTTAAACGCAGCAAAGGAGCACCGAGAGAGCGAGTATGGCAAAAAACACCGCAAACTATGGTAACGACAGTATCCGCCAGCTCAAGGACGAGGAACGCGTACGTCTACGCCCCGCCGTCATCTTTGGCTCGGACGGACTCGATGGCTGCGCGCATGCTGCCTTCGAGATCCTGTCCAACGCCGTTGACGAGGCACGCCAGGGCTACGGCAAACTTATCACCCTTACCGCCTTTCGCGATGGCTCCATTCAGGTAGAGGATAACGGCCGTGGCTGCCCGCTCGACTGGAACCCTTCCGAGAAGCGCTTTAACTGGGAGCTCGTCTTTTGCGAGCTCTACGCCGGCGGCAAATACAACAACAACCAGGGCGGCGACTACGACTTCTCGCTCGGCACCAACGGCTTGGGCTCCTGCGCGACCCAGTACGCCTCCGAGTACATGGACGTCACGGTTTGGCGCGACGGCAACAAGTACTCCCTGCACTTTAAGAAGGGCAAGGTCGTCGGCGCCAAAAAGAAGGCGCTCGAGATTGAGCCCAGCGACGAGGAACGCACCGGCACCACCATCAAGTGGCGCCCCGATCTTGAGGTCTTTACTTCCATCAGCATCCCCCACGATTGGTATCGCGAGACTATGCGACGCCAGGCCGTGGTCAACGCCAACGTGACCTTCCGCCTGCGCATCGAGGGCGATGACGGTGAGTTTTCCGAAGAGGATTTTTGCTATCCCAAAGGCATCGAGGACTACGTGCTCGAGAAGGTCGGTACCGACTACCTTACCGAGCCCTTCTTTATCGAGGCCGACCGTCGCGGTCGCGATCGCGAGGACCTGCCCGATTACAACGTAAAAATCACTGCTTGCATGTGCTTCTCGCGCACTTTCATGATGCAGGAGTACTACCACAACTCCTCTTGGCTCGAGAACGGCGGCTCGCCGGAGAAAGCGGCACGTAGCGCTCTGACCAGCGCCATCGATGCCTACATTAAGCAACAGGGCAAATACAACAAAAACGAGAGCGGCATTAAGTGGCAGGACGTCCAGGACTGCCTGGTGCTGGTGACCAACTGCTTCTCCACCCAGACGTCCTACGAGAACCAGACCAAGAAGGCCATCAATAACCGCTTTATCCAGCAGGCCATGACGGCATTCTTTAAGGAGCGCCTCTCGACCTACTTGATCGAGAACAAAGACGCCGCCAACAAGATCATGGAGCAGGTGCTCATCAACAAGCGCTCGCGCGAGAATGCCGAGAAGACGCGTCAGAGCATCAAGACCAACCTGCAGCAAAAGACCGACATGGCCAACCGCGTGCAGAAATTCATCGACTGCCGCTCCAAGGACAAGAGCCGTCGTGAGATCTACATCGTAGAGGGCGACTCGGCAGCAGGTGCCATTCGCACCTCGCGCGATGCCGAGTTCCAGGGTGTCATGCCCGTCCGAGGTAAGATCCTCAACTGCCTAAAGGAGGACTATCCACGCATCTTTAAGTCCGACATCATCATGGACCTCATGCGCGTGCTGGGCTGCGGCGTGGAGATCAAAGACAAGCGCATCAAGAACCTCGGTGCCTTTGACCTGGACAACCTCAACTGGAACAAGGTCATCATCTGTACGGACGCCGACGTCGACGGTTATCACATCCGCACGCTCGTACTCACCATGCTCTACCGCCTGGTGCCCACGCTTATCGACGAAGGCTACGTGTATATCGCCGAGTCGCCGCTCTACGAGATCAACTGCAAAGAAAAGACCTACTTTGCCTACACCGAGCTCGAAAAGAACGGCATTCTTAAGGAGATCGGCGACCAAAAGTGCTCCATCAACCGCTCCAAGGGTCTTGGTGAGAACGATCCGGACATGATGTGGCTCACCACCATGAACCCCGAGACGCGCCGCCTGATCAAGGTGGAGCCCGAGGACGTCACCAAGATGGAGACCATGTTCAACCTTTTGCTTGGCAACGACGAGGCGGGCCGCAAGCGCCATATCTCCGAGCACGGCAAGGAATACCTGGACCAGCTGGACCTGCAGTAGCAGCAAATCGATAACGACGGCCCATAAGAAGTTCAAGAGGAAATCGTGGCAAAGAAGAAGACGAAGAACCAGCCAAAGAAAAAGCAGGTCAACGCCGAGAACGTCATCGGCCTGCACTCCGAGGTCACCGACCAGCCGATCACGCAGACGCTCGAGGTCAACTACATGCCCTACGCCATGAGCGTCAACGTTTCGCGTGCGTTCCCCGAGATCGACGGCTTTAAGCCCTCGCACCGCAAGTTGCTCTACACCATGTACAAGATGGGTCTGCTCAAGGGCGAGCGCCAGAAGAGCGCCAACATCGTGGGCCAGACCATGAAGCTCAACCCGCACGGTGACGCCGCGATCTACGAGACGATGGTGCGTCTGGCAACCGGCAACGAGGCGCTGCTCGCCCCCTTCGTGGAGTCGAAGGGCAACTTTGGCAAGTACTATTCGGGCGATCTGAGCTACGCCGCCTCGCGTTATACCGAGGCCAAGCTCTCCCCCATCAGCGCCGAGATCTTCAAGGACATCGACAAGGACCCGGTCGACTTCGTCGACAGCTACGATGGCGCCATGAAGGAGCCGCGTCTGCTGCCCACCACGTTCCCCAACATCCTCGTCTCGGCCAACAAGGGCATCGGCGTCGCCATGGCGTCCGACATCTGCGGTTTCAACCTCAACGAGGTCTGCACCGCTACGATGCACTACCTGCAGGATCCCGACTGCGACCTGCTCGAGTACATGCCCATGCCCGACTTCTCGACCGGCGGCGAAATTATCTACCGCCGCGAGGAGATGGAAAAGATTATCGAGACCGGCCTTGGCAGCTTCCAGATCCGCTCCCGCTGGCGCTGGATTCCCGAAGAGCGCATCATCGAGGTCTACGAGATCCCCTACACCACCAAGACCGATGTCATCATCGAACGCATCGTCAAGCTCTCCAAGGAGGGCAAGGTCAAGGAGATCGCAGACATCCGCGACGAAACCGACCTCTCGGGCTTGCGCATCGCTATCGACCTTAAGCGCGGCGTCGACCCCGACAAGCTCATGGCCAAGCTCTATCGCTCGACCACGCTGCAGGATTCGTTCTCGTGCAACTTCAACGTGCTGGTCGATGGTTACCCTCGCGTTATGGGCGTGCGCCAGATTCTGCACGAGTGGGTCAAGTGGCGTATTGAGTCCACGCGTCGCCGCATTAACTATGACCTGGGCAAAAAGTCCGAGCGCCTGCACCTGCTGCACGGCCTTGAGGCAATCTTGCTCGACATCGACAAGGCCATCGCCATCATCCGCGGCACCAAGCTCGAAGCCGAGGTCGTGCCCAACCTTATGAAGGGTTTCGACATCGACGAGACCCAGGCCGAGTTTGTTGCCGAACTTAAGCTCCGCAACATCAACGAGGAGTACATCCTCAACCGCACCAAGGACATCGCCAAGCTTGAGGGCGAGATTGCCGAGCTTGAGGAAATCCTCTCCAGCGAGGAGAACATCAAGAAGGTCATCAGCGACGAGCTGGCCGCGGTCAACAAGAAGTATGTGATGCCGCGCCGCACGGGCAGGATCGAGCCCCATGAGGTTATCGAGGTAAGCTTGGAGCCCGATGTCGAGGAATATCCGGTTACCATCATGCTTTCGCGCGATGGCTACCTTAAAAAGATGACGGACCGCGTACTCAAGAAGGCGACCACGCTCAAGTACAAGGACGGCGACAAACCCTTTATCGAGCTCCCGTCCTCCAACACCCACGAGCTGCTGGTCTTTACCAACAAGAGCCAGGTGTACAAGTGCAAGGTTGCGGCGTTTGAGGACACCAAGTCGGCCCAGCTGGGCTCGTACCTGCCCACCGATCTTGAGATGGAACCCGACGAGAGCGTCATCTGGGTCATCGACCCCGAGGACTATAAGGCCGACGTGCTGTTTGTCTTTGAAAACGGCCGCGTGGTGCGCGTCGCGCTTTCTGGATACGTCACCAAGACCAACCGCAAACGCCTCAAGAACGCCATCTACGGCGGCAGCAAGCTGCTGTATGCCCAGGTGCTCAAGGAGGACCGCGACATCGCGCTGGTCTCGAGCGACTACCGCCTGATGAACTTCAACACGTCGCTGCTCAAGACCAAGACGACTACCAACACGCAGGGTGTCCAGGCCTTTACGGCCAAGAAGGGCCGCTCGGTCACCACCGTCGGCACAACCGAAGAGATCCTTGGCGCCGGCGTCTCGGCCGAGAAGTTCACCGCGCAGAGCCTCCCCTCCGCCGGTGCCCTTATGAAAGAAAACGACATGCCGAGCCTGTTTGACTAGGACGACGGCAGTCGAACTGGTCCAAGCCACAAACCAACGGGGCCCGGAGCGCAGCAACATCGCGCTCCGGGCCCCGCTCGTTGCAACGTAGTCGGAATAATAGGAATCCCCGTTTTTCACTCCTGCAATCCCGCGGCACAAGACATGTTAAACCGTTAGCAAAACTTGCAAAAATTAGCAAAAGTTGCAAAAACTAGCAAAACCTGCAAAGGGGCCACCATGGATCGCAGCAAATGTCTCCGCCATGCCAGGCATGCTCGAAGATATTATCGAGCGAACCAAAGAAGCGGCAGATAGCCGCCTCTCATAGTCTCGCTCGTGCATAAGCGGCGTTCAGATTGAGCCAGTCGGCATCGATTGGACATATGCTCAGGAAACTCAGGGTAACTGGCGCACGGGTATGAATGGCGTCTTCAGGCAACTCGAGAAGCATGACGTCGGGCTTCTCTCGAAACGACCTATCGGGAGCTTTCCGATAAAGACATTGAGTTTTTGCTCGCGATGCTGCCCGATTCTGGCCCCAGCAGGGTCTCGGAGATAGCCAAACGCATGGGCGTCGCCAGCAACTACGCAAGCCAATACAAACGCCGCCTCCTGGAGGACGGCGTCATTGGAGAGCGCGGGCGTGGTCTCGTTGGCTTTGACATTCCCGCGTTCAGGGAATTCTTGAACGAGAAGGCGTTTTAGCACGCCGGAATTGTCCGCGGAAGCATCAACGCATGGCAATCAGCATTCCTCTTGGTAAGGATAGCAAGCATTTTCCACCAACACCGATTGCCATGCGTTCTTCTTGTCCTTAGGCGAGCTTGCGAGCGAGCTCTCGCACCTCTTCCAACTTGGGCGAGGAGGCCATGCTGTCGCGCTCGGTCATGCCGCTAATGGTGACAATGCCCTGGTCCTCCCACTTGCAGTACGCGCATGTGGCCCTGTACATAGCAATCGCCGCATCATAGACGCCCTCGCTGTGGCTATCGAGCAAAAGGGCCGTCTTGGTGAACGGGAAGCCCGTGGCACCGAAGGCGTACAGGCGGTCAATAGCGGCTTTCTCCTGCGCAGTGATATCAAACCAGTAGATGGGCGAGGCGAAGACAACCATATCGGCGCCTTTCAGCGACTCGATCACGTCGGCCATGTCATCCTTCTGCACGCAAGTGCCCTCATGGGTAAAGCAGTACTGGCATCCCAGGCAGCCGGCGATCTTTTTGCCTGCAACGCGTATGACCTCGACCGTATGGCCGGCCTCGCGCGCGGTCTCGGCAAACGCCTCGACCATGGTGTCAGTATTGGCGCCCTTGCGCGGGCTGCCGCTCAACACAACGATATTCATAAGAATCTCCCTTCTTCATGCCGCAGGCGCGCGGCATATTTTTTGTTTTAACCAAAACAGATGGAGCTATGCAGTCGCCTCGTTTCAGCTACTTCCACTCTTTAGAAGAATCGTTGCTGGAGACTTGGCATTGAATCAAGGCACGCCTTATTTCAAATACTCCTCAAAGAACGCTTTCAGCTTTCCAAACGGAATGACGTCCATCTGATCGTAAAGGTCGGTGTGGCTGGCACCAGGGATAATAAGCAGCTCCTTGTTGTCCCCGGTCAGTTTGCTGTACGCGGTTTCGCTGAAATAGCGGGAGTGCGCCTTCTCGCCATGCACCAGCAACACAGCAGAGCGGATTTCGCTGCTATATTGCAAAATCGGCATATTCAAAAACGACAGTGAGGACGTCACATTCCAGCCGCCATTGGAGCCAAGGCTGCGGGGATGGTAGCCTCGCGGAGTCTTGTAGTAGGCGTAATAGTCCGCCACAAACTGCGGCGCGTCCTCCGGCAGCGGATCGACCACGCCGCCCGCCAGCGCGTAACTGCCGTTTTTATAGTCCTCGGTGCGCTGTACATTCAGCGCTTTCCGCTTTTCGAAGCGTGCCTGCTCAGAATCCTCGGCGTCAAAATAGCCATTGGCGGTCACGCGGGTCATGTCGTACATCGTCATAGCCGCGGTAGCTTTGATGCGGGTGTCGATGGCCGCCGCATTGACTGCCATGCCGCCCCAACCGCAGATGCCGATGATGCCGATGCGCTCCGTGTCAACGTTATTCTGCACGGAGAGGAAATCCACCGCTGCGCAGAAATCCTCGGTGTTGATGTCCGGCGATGCTACATAGCGGGGCACACCGCCGCTCTCGCCGGTATAGGACGGGTCGAAGGCAATCGCGAAAAAGCCCAGCTCCGCCATTTTCTGCGCATAAAGGCCGGACGTTTGCTCCTTCACCGCGCCAAACGGACCGCTGACGGCGATGGCAGGCAGCTTGCCCTCCGCGTTCTTTGGCACGTAGACGTCGGCCGCCAGCGTGATGCCGTATCGGTTGTGGAAGGTCGCCTTGCTGTGCTCAACCTTATCGCTTTTGGGGAATACCTTGTCCCATTCCTGCGTCAGATTCAACTGTTCCATGTTTAAGCCTCCTTGTCAGTCGCTTTAAGGTATTGCTCGTCGTCCACGGGCTCCAACCACTCGTTGGAGGCCTCCTCGCCCGGAACCTCCACCGCGAGATGGGAGAACCAGCTGTCGGGCGCCGCACCGTGCCAATGTTTCACACCCGGAGCGATGTTGACCACGTCGCCAGGGCGCAGTTCCTGTGCCGGTTTACCCCATTCCTGGTAAAGCCCTCGACCGGCCACGCAGACGAGGATCTGTCCGCCACCGCTTTTGGCGTGATGGACATGCCAGTTGTTGCGGCAGCCGGGCTCGAACGTAACGTTGTAAATGCCGACCTGCTCGGTGGAAAGGGACGCGAGGTAGCTTTGCCCGATAAAGTACTTCGCAAACGCGTCGTTGGGGACACCGATAGGAAAGGCCATCTCGTTTTGATGCTCAGCTCTTGCATCAGCGGCATCATCATCTGCCCAGACCTCCTTCGCCATGCGAAAGGCCGCCCACGCCTTGGGCCATCCCGCATAAAACGCCACATGCGTAAGGATTTCCGCTATCTCCGCCCTGGTCACGCCATTGTTCTTTGCGGACATCAGATGGTATTGGAACGAAGAATCCGTCAGCCCCTGTGCCATCAAGGCAACCACCGTCACCACGCTGCGGTCTCGAAGGGAAAGCCTGTCTTCTCGGCTCCACACCTCGCCGAACAGCACATCGTCATTGAGCTGTGCAAATTTGGGGGCAAAATCCCCCAGGGCATCTCTGCCCGCCGTCTGTTTAATCGTCATGTTTGATTCCTCCTGTCGATGGTTTTGAGTACAAAACCGCTTCCGCGCAGCTAAGCCGCGTCTAGACTCCCATGCCCATTCGTCGCGCCTGCTCAAGGGCGGGGTGACCGGCGATTACTGAACACCCCTTGCGCTCCCAATTGATATTGACGAGAATGAAGGTAATACCTAAACCTAACTTTAGGTCAATGAGTTAATTCAAGACTCGTCCGGAGGGACCATGTACACAATCGGACAGGTAGCAGATATGTTCGGTCTGCCCGTTTCCACGCTGCGTTATTACGACAAGCAGGGATTGTTCCCGGAATTGGAGCGGACGTCCGGCATTCGCCGATTCGGCGATACAGAACTCGAGGCGCTTCGGGTCATCGAATGCCTGAAGAAGGCGGGAATGGAGATCAAGGACATCCGCCTGTTCATGGAATGGTGCGCAGAGGGTCCATCAACATACCCCCAGCGCAAGGCCATGTTCGAGGAGCGGAAGGCCCACATGGAGTCGGAGATCGCAAACATGAACCGTGCGCTGGATATGCTGAGGTTCAAATGCTGGTACTACGAGCAGGCGATCCAAGATGGTAACGAGGATAGACTGAAGGCGCTGATTCCCGACAATTTGCCGGAAGAGATCAAAGATACCTACGATAACGCCCACGCTCGATAATGCCGCCCGATGCTCAAGGGGCTTTGGCGAGGAGTCGTTTTAGGCAGACATACAAAAAGAAGGCCTCAGAACCAGAAGGTTCGGAGGCTATTTGATTTTCCGCCAGGAGGGCTTCCAAGTGCCGGGACGTTTCCCTCGGCTTTTTCTTATCCGGCAGAATCCCGCGATATCCCCGTATGACGCTCAGAACTCCTGCTTGCCGAGCAGCCACCTCGCGAGGTCCAGCACGAGAACACCATCCCGGGTATAGGGTTCATGCCTCGTGCGGGCGATGAGAACCTTCGGGAACGCATCCCTGACGGATAGCAGCGGCGCGAGCTCCCTCTCGGTTTCGAAACTCGAGATGTTTTTAAGTTCCGAAACTGAGGGGCGATGCACGTAGGCATATTATCGAGAATTCGAAATTCCGACCCCAATCACAGCATGCCGGCAGCGAGGTCAATGCGCATTCGCACGTGCTACAATCCAACCACCAGAGATGAAAACACAGTCCCCGTCGGGTAGTCGTGGGCGTGCGCTAGTCCGCAT
>CATWQC010000002.1 GCA_958352845.1 uncultured Collinsella sp. | reverse complement strand
CTCGCAAATGCGCAGCCCGCCATGGTGCCCGAGCCCGTCCAGCCGGCAATGTCGCGGCGCGTGAGCACCACGCGATGCGTCACGTCCAGACCCACCATGGTGAGCTTACGGCCCGAGCGCAGCACCGCGTCGGCTGCCTCGGGGTCGCTCGCCATATTGGCCTCGGCGCCCGCGCTCACGTTGCCGGGCACGGTAAGGGCGCCGCCCATCACGACCACGCGGCCGATGGACATCATCGCCGCCGCATCGCGCTCCAGAGCGAGCGCCAGGTTGGAGAGCGGGCCAGTCGCTACGTAGACCAGATCGGGACCATAGGTGCGCGCGGCATCGATCAGATAATCGACCGCAGCGTTGCCGTCGGCCGAGGTCGCCCCCACCGGCTCGTAGGGCGACGCGGGCACGCTCGCGCCGCCGATGCCGTTCTTGCCGTGAATGAGCGCGGTGGACGCCGGCGGCGTATAGGGCTCAGTCGCCTGCAGAGAACGGTCGGCACCCAGGTACACCGGAACCTCGGGGCGACCCAGCAGATCGAGCACCGCCAGGCAATTGTGCGCCGATTGCTCGACGCGCACGTTGCCAAAGCACGTGGTGATGCCCACGAGCTCAACCTCGGGGCTCGCGATGGCATAGGCAAGCGCCATCGCATCGTCCACACCCATATCCAGATCAAGGATCAGCTTCTTGATTGCCATTGTTCTACTCCGCTTCTCCGTCTTTATCATTTAACCAAACCAATGTTCAACTTCGGCGCGCGTGGGAATCGATTGCTGAGCGCCCAGGCGCGACACCGTCACTGCCGAGGCACGAGCACCCGCGGCCATGCACTCAAAGAGCGGCAAGCCCTCTAGGCGAGCCGCCGCCAACGCGCCGATAAACGTATCGCCGGCAGCCGTGGTATCGACTACCGTGCTCGAAAGTGCCGGCATGCGCAGCAGCTCACCGCCATCGCCGAGCGTAACCGAGCCGGCGCCGCCCAGCGTGATGACCGCGGCGCCGGCGCCCTTAGCAAGCAGGGCATTGAGCGCGGCGGCGCAGCTCCCATCGTCCTTGGGCAGGATACCCGTTAGCACCTGACACTCGGTCTCGTTGGGACAGACCAGGTCGACCGCGGACCAGGCCTCCGCAGGCACATCGCAGGCAGGCGCCGGATTAAAGACTGTATAGAACCCGAGCTCGTGAGCGCAAACAAGCGCCTCGGCCGTCGCCGCAAGGTCACATTCACCCTGGGCGATAAAGACGCTTCCGGCAGCCGGGGCAATCTTGCTGGCGTCACTATCGAGTTCATCGGCCACCAGACGCCTCAGCGCGCGGGCAACGTCCTCGCCCGCAAGCGCATGGTTGGCGCCCGGCGACAGCACGATGCGGTTGTCTCCCTCGCAGCGAATGATGGTCGCCGTTCCCGTCTCCACATCATCGCGATGCACTACAAAGTCACAGTCCACGCCGGCGTCTTGGAGCCCCGCCACGAGCGACGCGCCGAACGCGTCGCGACCGACCGCGCCGATCATGTGCGTGCAAGCGCCCATACGCGCGGCAGCTACGGCCTGATTGGCGCCCTTGCCGCCGGCGTTGGTGATAAACCCGCTGCCGCCGACGGTCTCGCCCGCACGCGGTATGCGCTCGCACGCCACCGAAAGGTCCATGTTCATGCTGCCGAACACCACAACGATGCCGCGATCTGCCATGGAAACCTCCTCATCTGCGGGCCTTATGCCCACCGCCAGCCGTCGATCGTGCACTCTCGCACCCCCTATAACTTTAGTTCACTTTGATGTGGACGCGCGCTTGAGCTTGCGCCAGCAGCAAGCATTCACAGGAGCAGGCAGCTACAATGAAGGCGTGCTGATTATTCTCGTCATTGGATGATGTTTTATGGAACAACTCTCGCAATCGGGCTCGCGCGGTCGACGCCGCACGGGCAACGAGCCGGCGCCGCACGAACGCGTGAAGGGTGAACGCCGTGCCAACGAACCGCGACGCACCGCGAGCCCCCATCGTGCTTCTGCTAACAACGCGGGCCGCGCCAACACTCCCGCCGCGGAGCAGACGCCTGCTCGCCCCAAGTCCCGCTACATCCCTGCACTCGACGGTCTGCGTACGCTCGCCGTCGTCGCGGTGGTGCTCTATCACCTTAACCTCACGTGGGCTCAGGGCGGCCTGCTTGGCGTCACGATCTTCTTTGTGCTTTCGGGCTATCTGATCACGCGCTTGCTGCTCAACGAAGTCGCTAAGACCGGACGCATCGACCTCAAGAGCTTCTGGATTCGCCGCATCCGTCGCCTGGTCCCCGCCGTGGTAACGGTAGTGTTTGTAACCTGTGCGCTGTGCACTATCTTTAACCACGTGATGCTCACCAAGATGCGCCCCGACATCCTGCCGTCACTGCTGTTCTTCAATAACTGGTGGCAGATTGCCCAAAACGTCTCGTACTTCAATGCTCTGGGCGACCCCTCGCCGCTCACGCACTTTTGGTCGCTTGCCATCGAGGAACAGTTCTACCTGATTTGGCCGCCACTGCTGTTTGCCATGGTATCCATGCATGTGAGCAAACCCAACACGCGCCGCGTGGTTCTGGGCCTTGCCGCGGTATCTGCCCTCGCCATGATGGTGCTTTACAACCCTGCCGCCGACCCCAGCCGCGTGTACTACGGCACCGACACCCGCGTGTTCTCGCTGCTGCTGGGTGCCTGGATGGCCTTTATCCCCGATCGCGACCTGGCGCCGGTGCGTCTCGTTCATCGTTTGGGGCTCAATCGCCTGGCTGGCGCCGCCAAGCACGGCAAGAACGCCGAGGGCAAGCCTGGCGAGAAGGCCGACGAATCAGCCGAGACCGCCCCGGCACAGCCGAGCGCCCTCGTGCGCTTTTGGTCCTCGCCCGCATCCATCGATGTATTGGGCGTCGTGGGTCTGGTTGGCCTTGCCGCCATGGTCGCGCTCACCAACGGCTACACCGCGTTCCAGTATCGCGGCGGCACGCTGTTATGCTCCATCCTCACGCTCATGGTCATCGCGGCCTGCGTGCAGCCCCAGGGAATGGTTGCCCGCGCGCTGTCCGCCGAGCCACTCGTGTGGGTTGGCAAGCGCTCGTACAGCATCTACCTGTGGCACTATCCGCTGCTGTTGCTCATGAACCCAGTCGCCAACATCAACGATACACCGTGGTGGCAGTATATCTTGCAGGTACTTGTGGTGGTCGCCGTGGCAGAATGCTGCTATCGCTTTATCGAGACTCCGTTTAGGAAGGGCGCCTTTGGGCGCACCGTCGCCGAATTCCGCGGTGGCACCACCACGCCCGCCAACTGGGCACGCGCGCACGCCCCTGTCTGCGTAGCCTGCGCTGTCGTGTTGGTCGTTGCACTGGGCGGCCTGATCTTTGTGCCCGAAACGTCTGCGCTGAGCGGCGAGGGCGCCGAAGTTCTGAACAAGGAAGCCAAGAACACCGCGCCCACCGACCAGCAGGCGGCCGACGACACCGACAAGGACAACGACGGCTTCCCCGATGGCTCCTACGATCTGCTTATGATCGGCGACTCCGTGTCGCTGCGTGCCGTGGACACCTTTGACGGCGTGTTCCCGCACAGCCATATCGATGCCGAAAAGGGCCGCCAGTTTGATGCGGGCCGCGCGACATTTGAGGGCTATATCCAGCAGAACCTTGCCGGCAAGATCGTGGTCTTTGCCCTGGGCACCAACGGTTTGGTAACCGACGACCAGATCGACGCCATCATGGCCGATGCAGGAGATAAGCGTATTGTGGTGTTTGTGAACACGCGCAGCCCGCAGCCGTGGGTTGGCTCTACCAACCAGGCCATCGCCAACGCCGCTACGCGCTACAAGAACGTGCGCGTTATCGATTGGTACGGATACAGTGCCAACCGCAACGACCTGTTCGATGGCGATGGCACGCATCTATCGACCACTGGCGTGACTGAGTACCTCAACTTGATCCACGATGCCGTCAAGAAGGACCTGCCCGTGCATCCCGAGGATCACGTCAACGATCCGCAGCCGGCTGCCGTCAAGTCTGCCACCGACGCGCTCGTCAATGCGCTTGCCTTCAAGCCGCACAAGCTGGGCACCGACAAGTAACCTGCAGCGCAAACTTCCCACATCCGGAGGGGGTGTCTGCCACGGCAGACACCCCCTCCGGCAGTTAGGGACACTCCTGGCGCAGCCAATGAAGACCTCTACGGATGAATTCCAGGCCGCTCCGTCGCTCCAGACATCGTTTCCGCGCCTCGTGCCTGCCCCAAACAATCAAAACAAGCCCTTTTCGCCGCACCCTCAAAGGTCTGTGGGCAAAAAAGGGCAAATATGAGTACTGTTACCATTTTAGTAGCAAGCAAAACCACCCAAAATGACGTCCGAGCGACCCCTACAACCCCCTAAAGCAGCCAACCTGACTGGTTTAAGGCGTATTGGAGTCAATTTTAATGAACATACTAAAGGCTATGTTCATTATCTTTTAGGATGTAAATGCTATTCACTTAGCAACAGTACTCATATTTGGCATTTTTTGTCCATTGCTATATAACTAACACCCTATAGCAGACAAAAAACAGGCCGCAGCCCATCGCTGCGGCCTGTTCGGAAGCAAAAGTGGGCGTTAAGCGCTGTAGCCCATCGCTTGCAGCACAAACATGACGACTGTCAGCACCGTAATCACGGCGATAGTCGCCCAAGTGAGCACGTTCCACACGCGGCCATTGCGGTTGGCACCCATGATGTGACGGTCGGCGGCGATAACCACCTGGAACACCAGAACCACGGGCAGTAGCACGCCATTGATGACCTGCGAGGTCATCATAATCTGGAACAGATCGACGCCGGGCATAAGCACCAGCACGGCAGAGATACCGATGATGGCCGTAATGATGCCGCGATAAACCGGGGCCTCGTCCCAGCTGCGGTCGGCACCGCGCTCCCAGCCAAATGCCTCGCAGATAGCGCTCGACGTAACGCCCGGCAGCACGCAGGCGGCCAAGAAGCTCGCCGCGACCAGGCCCGAGGCAAACAGTACCGTGGACCACTGGCCCGCGATGGGCTCCAGTGCGCGGGCGGCATCGGCGGCATCGCTAATCTGAATGCCCGCCGGGAACAACACCGTACCGGTCGTGATGATAATAAAGCCGGCAATAACATCGGCGGCAAGCGAGCCGCTCACGGTATCAATACGCTGCAACACGATGTCGTCCTCGCCCGCATTCTTATCGACCACGTTGTTCTGAGCCAAGAAGATCATCCACGGTGCGATGGTGGTACCGATCGTTGCGACCACGAGCGACACGTAGCTGGGATCGTTCTGAATATTGGGGACGACCAAGTCGACCGCGACCTCGCCCCAGTTGGGGCCGGCCATAAACGCGGCGACGATGTAGGTCACGAACACGCAGCTTACCAGCAGCAGAATCTTCTCGATGCGCTGGAAACTACCCGACATGGTAAGCATCCACACCAGCAGCGCCACCAACGGCACCGAGATGCTCGCCGGCACGCCAAACAGAGCAAGGCCGCTCGCGATACCCGCGAACTCCGAGATGGTCACCGCCGTGTTGGCGATCAACAGCGCCGCCATGGCCAGCACGCTCTTGCGCACGCCAAAGCGCTCGCGAATGAGCGACGCCAGGCCCTTACCCGTGACGCATCCGCAGCGCGCCGCGGTCTCCTGCGTCACGATAAGCAGCACGGTCATGACGGGAAGCATCCAGAGCATCTTATAGCCATAGCTGGCGCCCGCGCTGGAATACGTGGCGATGCCGCCAGCGTCATTGCCCGAAAGCGCCGCCAGAAGACCGGGGCCCATGGCGCCAAAGATGGCCGCGATGGTCAGCTTTTGCTTGGTGCCCGGCTTTTGCTTCGTATTTTGCACGCGACCACCTACCCCATGACCGACATGGTGAGCAGCACCGCAGCGGCGCAGTACGCTACGCACGAGATCATGACGGCAATAACGTTCATGGCGGTGCCCGACGTGTTGAGGTCATGCTCGTCACGCCAGAACAGCACCATCAGGTAAATCACGGCGCTCATGTTGCCAACCAGGCAAATGATGGCAGCGATATTAAAGCACCCGGTAAAGAGTTGCTCCTCAAACATGGGCGCATCGGGGAACGCAGCGGTGCGCACCAGCTGGGCGCACAGATAGGTCACGAGTGACAGAATCAGGCCCATGCCCGTGCTCTGGAAGAAGAACCCCAGATACGGCTTGGGCTCGTCGTCGTGACCGTCATACTCCAGGAAGTAGTTCTTGACGAACGACACCATACGCGAGGCAGCCAGCAACACGAGCGGCATGGCGCACATGGGGAACACCACCAAATGCGCGGAGCCCAGCGCCGTCCCCAGCACCGTTGCCATGATGCACGAGGCGATGCCCCACACGACGACCCAGTACTGACGATGCACGAACCAGCTGAGCACGTTCGTCGAGTCGTCCGACGCGCTATCGCCCGAGCCGACACCGGCGATCTGCAGGTCCTCCTGATGCTCCTCGGCAATAACGTCCATGGCGTCGTCGAAGGTCACGATGCCCAGGATATGACGGTTCTCGTCGCAGACAGGGATGGCAACCAGGTCGTACTTGGTCATCTCGTCCGTCACGTCTTCCTGGTCCTCGTCGGGTGACACGTAGACCAGATCGCGATAGGCGAGCTGGCCCAGCGTGGCGTCGCGGTCGGCCACGATCAGCGTGCGCAGCGAAAGCACGCCCGTCAGCATGCCGCTCGGGTCCTCGGTATAGACGTAATAGACGCTCTCAAAGTCCTCGTCGAGCTTGCGAATCGCCTCGATGGCGTCGCCGACCGTCGCCGTGGCGGGCAGCGAGACAAACTCCGAGGTCATGATGCGGCCGGCGGTGTTGTCCTCGTAGCCCAGCAGATTACGAATCGCCTTCTCCTCCTTGACGCCCATCAGGCGCAGGAGCTTCTCGGCCTTCTCATAATCGAGTTCGTCGATCAGGTCGGCAGCGTCGTCCGGGTCCATCATGGCCAGCATCGACGATGCGTCGGTATCGGACAGGCCCTCGAGCATCTCGGTCATAAGCTCGTCGTCATCGAACTCCGAGATGGCCTCGGCGGCCTGGGCAGTATCGAGCTGCGCAAACACCTGCGCACGCAGGCGCGGGTCGAGCTGCTCGATAATGTCGGCGATGTCGGCAGGGTGCAGCTCGCCGAGCGTCTTGTGCGACACCGAGAGTTGAATGTTCTTGGTCGAGCGGTCGAGCAGGTCCATGTAGGACCAAGCGATGATGTCCTCACTGAGCGGCTTGCCCAGGTGCTTCATAAAGCCTTCGACGATATGCTCGAGCGCGGGGCTGATGGCGCGCAGCAGACCGCGGGCACCGACCTCGGCGCCCAGCAGGCGCAGCTGGTTTTCGCCCGACATGGAAAACTTGATGTCGTTTACGCGCACGACCTTCATGCCCTGCGTGTCGACAATCTGCTTGTTGAGCACGTCGCGGGCAAGCAAGAGTTCGGTCGGCTGCAGGTACGAAAAACGGATTTCGGTGGCCGACGTCTTAAGGTGTACACCCGTCTCGTCGATACGGTCGACCCATTTGCGCCAGCTGATCATAAACGGCGTCTTGCCGGGACCGCGGAACGCGAGCGACGTCACGTGCGGAAAAACTTCGCCGGTAGCAATACCAAAATCGTTCACCACGCCGAGCTTTTCTCCATCGACGTCCAAGACCGGCAATTTGAGCATCTCACTCAGATAATTCAATGGTGCTCCCCATCATTATTCCTCCGGACGCGGCCGCATGTGCGACGTCCGGGGGCTTCTGGATATGTATACGCATGCGCGGGCGGCACGCCGCTCGACGCTTACACCCCGTGCATGCGCAAAAAGCACCTGCATGGGGTCATCGACTGTATGGTCGAGGTTTGGATTTCACCTGTAACCTTTCTCTTGACCCTCATTAACCGCAGTAACTATAGCATCAGCATCGCCCTGCGGCATCGAATTTATGCGCTGCACATTGCAGGCATACCAAACGCTGACGCATCCGTGACATAGTCATTGGGGACGTTCTTAAATGACTACCCAATGACTACTCTGTGGTATCTTCGTCCTCGGCAAGTTGGGGGAACACGGCGTCCTTGGGCATGGTGACCTTCGTCAGCGAGGTGAGCTTTTTGCTCAATGCCGTGTCCGTCTTGACCAGGTCGCTGAGCGTCACGATCTTGTAGCCGTCGGCAATAAGCCCGTCGATAATCTGCGGCAGCGCCTCGAGCGTCTGCTCGGAGCAATCATCGCTATCGGTGAGCAGCACGATATTGCCCGGCGTCACCGAATCCAGCACCGTCGAGACCTGCTCGTCGGCACCGTTAAGCAGCCAATCGCCCGAATCGATATTCCACGAGACCACCGCGGACACCAAATCCATCGAGTCGATCCAGTTTTGCTCGTCAAAGGCGGCGTACGGGGCACGCAGCAGCATCGTCTTCACGCCGGTCGCCGACTTGATGGCGTCGGTGCCTTTCGTGATCTGTTCGCGTACCGCCTCAAGGTCCTGACCCTTGAGCGAATCGTCGCTGTAGCTGTTGGAGCCGATCTCACATCCGGCATCGACAATCGCCTTGGCCGTAGCAGGCGAGGCCTCGGCCGCATCGCCCGAAAGGAAGAACGTCGCGGTGACGCCCTTTTCCTTGAGCACCTGCAAGATCTGTTTGGTGGCGCCGCTCGGACCCTCGTCAAACGTCAGTGCCACGTACTTTTTGTTGCCCTTGGGCGCCACGCTGGCGCACGCAACAACGCAATCGGTGGCGGGCACAACCTCGCCGCGGTCCTGCGTCTTACCCGACTGTTCGCCGACCCACACCTCGGAACGACCCTGGACGCCCCAGGTTTGCACGTACTCGATGGCGCCCGTGCCCTCGACTTTGAGCTTGGGCTCGATGGTCGTAGCCTGCACCTTGTGCTTCTCGTAGACGTTGCGGCCATCTTTAATCGTGATCTTCTCGCCGCCGGTAAGCTCGCGACTATCCCACTTGCCCTGCTTTACACGCTTGCCGTCAACCTTCACCGACAGCTTTTCGCCGCCACGGCGTTTGAGCACACTGTCGTCGACCGCCAGCAGGTCGCCGGCGGAATAGGTGTCGGTCAGCTCCTGATCGTCGATAAGCGTCTGCAGCGTAGAGCCCACGCGTACCGCAGTCTGTTCTCCGTTGAGCACGACGTCCACGCTACGGTTGATGTAGCCCACGACGGCGGCGACAAACAGTACGAACGCGCAGCCCACGGCGATGAGCGCGTAGGGCAGGCGAGACGAACGGCGAGGCGAACGCCCGTTGCCGATGCGTGCACTGCGATCGCTAAACCCACGGCTGTGGTTGAGGTACACCGCGCCGGGCTTACGACGACGGCGCTGGCCGCTGGGCAGCTGCCCCAAGTCGCGACGCGCCGTCGGACGCGCACTCGATCGCCCGTTAATATTGGATCCGTTTTGGCGCATGTGCCCTCCCCCATAAACACAGCGAGCCGGAGTTACATGTCTCCGGCTCGCCTCCCATCGTTTGGTATGTCGCTATTTGTTAGCTTTCGACGAGCTCCCGCTCGCCTTTTGATATTCATCCTTAAAGGCCTTGAACATGCCGCGCGTCTTGCCGAGCTGCTTGCCCAGTGCGCGACTGCCCTTGTCAACGGCAACCGAACCCTTGTCGTCGAGCACCCTGGCACCCTTTTTGACCTTATCGCCCACCACGACACTCGCCTCGGCAGCCTTGGCGGCCACACCGCCCGAATACCCGAGCGTCTTGACCTCATCCGAGACGATCATCGCGCCGTTATCGTAGCCGCGCAACATCGTCGGCGGCACCTGCGTGTCGCCCACCAACATGCTCGATGCGGCGCTGGCGGTCACATAGAACGTCTGCACAATGCCCGAACGCGGTTTGAACTCAACATCCGAGCAATAGCCCACGACATCGCCCGATTCCGTGCGCACATCCATACCGACCCAGATAATGCAGTCGTCCAGGTTGATATCGAGGCGCTTGGCAGCGGCGGCATCGTAGGTGCCCTTGGCGTCATCGACCGCGATGGCGCCCTCGTAGACACCGATGGCATCGAGCGCCACAAACCGGTCGGGGCGCTCGATCATGCCCGCGATATCGGACTGGCGAACCATAAATCCCACCACGCGCGTGCCGCCCGGCGAAAAGACCGGAAAGTGAATCTTACCGAGCTTTTTGGGGCTGCGCGGCGTGCCGTCCTTTTTAGTACGCTTGTCCTCGGCGGGCTTGCGGTAAACCTTGATGCCGACAAAATCCCCGGTGCGCATTATGCCTCGGTCGAAGGCTCCGCAGCCTCGGCGTCGGCCTCGACGGCGTTCTCGACCACGACATCGGCGGCGGGCGTCACGTTGCCACCCGAGATGGCATCGTTGAGCTGCTCGCGCAGTTGGTCCATGCGCTCGCGGGCCAAGTCGACCTTGGCACGCAGGTCATCGGTCTTGGCGTCGACCATCGGGCCGAAGTCACTAACCGCGGCGCGGGCCTCCTCGGCACCGTGCTCGTAGGTGTCGCGCATGTTATCCCAAGCATCGTTGGCGATATCGGCAGCCATGGCGCGGGTCTCGGCACCCGAACGCGGGGCCAGGGCAACGCCGATGATAGCGCCGGCGGCAGCACCAAAGAGCGCGCCGGAGACAAAGCTGAAAGTCTTTCCCATGATCATTCCTCTCCTGCGGGCACCTCGGTGCCCACCGTTTGAATGCTGTCCATTATACCCGCAGCGCAACACTTGCCGCCCCGCTCATCTGCGTACGGTAAAAGCGCAGGTATGTGATGGTGATAAACGCCTAGGCCTACTCCTGGGGCATAGCCGGCATGGCCACCGTGGCACCCGGGTCCTCGCCGGCGCCGTCCACGAGCGGCAGACCGCCCTCATGCGCAGGTCCTGCCGGAACCGTTGCCGCACCGCCAAAGACGGCAGCGGGGACCTCGTGGCTCTCGACGGTCGCGCCTTCGGTATCAATAGCCACCTGCGGCTCGTCGTCAAAACTGGGAACGCCCTGGTACTCGGCAGGCTCGGACTCAGGCCCGGCGACCGTATCGGAAACGGGCTCGGCGGCGGTTTCACCGTCAACAGCGGCGTCGTCCTCAACAGCATCCTCTGCCACGCCCTCGCCATTCGCGGCGGCGACGGCCTCGTGCGGATCTTTGCCCTCGGCCTCGGCACGCATGCCCAGCACCAGGTTGCGCAGGCCCGCGACCGTGCCCTCCACGTCGGGAGCCGGCTGGTCGGAGTGCAGGTAGGCCCAGTCCATCATAAAGGTGGCCGAAGACAGCGCACCGATGGCCAGCGCATCATCGGGGCACGAAAGCTCAATCTCAAAGACGCGCTCGTCGTGCTCGCTCACGCGGGTGCGGCCGCACGAAATGCTGCCCGCAAGGCCGGTCTCGTTCATGAGCTCGACCGTCACATGCTCAAGCAGGTGGCAAAGCTCGGTCTGGCCCATGCAGTCCTGGAACTCGCGACCGGAATCTCCCAGACACAGGTGCTTGGCAATCGCCGGCACCAGGTAATACACGCGCGCCGTGGCCTCGATATCCTCCGAGGTCATGAGCGGCATGCCGGGGTTCACCAGCACATGCGCGCAGATCTTGTCCTCGCTGACGGTGACCTTAAGGATGTTGAACAGGCCTGCCATAACTCTCCCCTACTCTTCCTTGCCCTACTCGTCGCCATCGTGCGGATCCACAGAGCCCGCACCCGACGCCGCCGGCTTCTCTGCCGAAGACTCGGAATCCTTCTTATCGGTTTCGGCCGGAGCGATCACGCGAATGAGCGAGATGCGCTGGCCACGCATCGACTGCACCTTAAACTTGTACCCCGCAACCTCAAATACCTCTCCGATGTCGGGCACCGAGTCGCAAAGCTCCAAAATCCAGCCGGCGATGGTCTCATAATCATCGCTTTCCTCGAGCGGCCAACCAAGCTCAATCGCGTCATCGCACGAAAAACGCCCATCGACGAGCCACTCGCGGCGCGAAAGGCGCGTGAGGTACTTGTTGTCGGGGTCGAATTCATCCTCGATCTCGCCGACGATCTCCTCGACGATGTCCTCGATGGTGATGATGCCGGCCGTGCCGCCGTACTCGTCCACGACCACTACGATCTGGTCGTGCGAAGTCTGCATCTCGGACAGCAGCGGCAGGATGTCCTTGGTGTCGGGCACAAAGGTGGCATCGCGCAAATAGCTGGCGATGGGCTGGTCGCCCTTGCCGTCGAGCGCGGGCTGGATCAGGTCCTTGATGTGCGCGATGCCCGCGACGTTGTCGGGATCCTCGTGATAGACGGGGATGCGGCTGAAGCCGGTCTGGCGCATGGTGGACAGCACGTCGGCGACCGTCTCGTCGTCCTCGCACATGGTGGTGTCCACGCGCGGCACCATGACCTCGCGGGCCACGGTGTCGCCCAGGTCGAAGATCTCGTGGATCATGCGCTTTTCCTCGTCGAGCAGGTCGTCCTGCTCCGAGACCATGTACTTGATCTCTTCCTCCGAGACGTTCTGGCGGTCATCGGCGCTCTTGATGCGCAGAATGCGGGCCAGGCCGTCGGAGCAAGCGCCGGTCAGCCACACGAGCGGGCGGGCGATCTTTTGGAACACGGAGAGCGGTCCCACAACCTGCTTGGATACGCCCTCGGCGTTAGCAAGGCCGATGCGCTTGGGCACGAGCTCGCCGATCACGATGGACACAAAGGCGACGGCGACGGTGATGATGACCGGCGCCAGGCCGCGCGCGATGGCGGAAAGCGGCGCGATGCCAAAGCTCATGAGCCACGTGGCAAGCGGGTCGGACAGGCTCGTCGAGGCGACGGCGGACGAGGCGAAGCCCACGAGTGTGATGGCGACCTGGATGGTGGCCAACAGCTCGTCGGAATCGGCGGCGAGCTGGACGGCGCGCTCGGCGCGCTTATCGCCCTCCTCGGCATCGTGCTCCAGCACGGCGCGCTTGGCCGTGGTGAGAGCCATCTCGGACATGGAGAAGTAGCCGTTGATGAGCGTTAAAACGAGCGTGGTAATAAGGGAGATGGTTATGTCCATCGGGAGTTTCTCGAACCTCCAAGATTCGGGACGTTAGGTAGTAAGCGTAGGTGACGGATAGGGCAGTTGCGCCCGACGGCCGCTTGGATGGGTCCGCGGGCACAGGCGCGATCGCTAGATTACGAAGAGGATCACCGCCATGAACTGGAAGATGCTGCCGGCGAGCACCCACAGGTGAAATACGCTGTGCAGGTAGCGCACGTTTTTGGCGATGTAGAACGGCACGCCCACGGTGTAGCACACGCCGCCGACAGCGAGCAGGGCAAGTGCCACGGGGTTGAGCAGCGACACGAGCTCGGGCAGCCTAAAGACGACGAGCCAGCCCATCAGCAGATAGACCAGGCCGCTCACCCAATGCGGCTGGCGCTCGCGCAAAAAGCACTCGAGGGCGATGCCGATAATGGCGATGGCCCATACGGCAAAAAACAGCACGGGGCCACCGTCGTTCGCCAGCGTGATGAGGCAAAACGGCGTATAGCTGCCGGCAATGAGCAGGTAGATGCAGCTGTGGTCGATAATGCGAAACACGCGCTTGGCGCCCGCGGGCTGAATCGCATGGTAGAGCGTGGAGGCAAGGTATTCGAGAATAATGCTGGCGCCGTAGACGATTGCCGCGGCCATATGCGCCGGACCGCCACCGCGAAGAGCGGCAAATACGATCAGGAGCACAAGGCCTGCGATGCCCAGCAGGCAACCGACACCATGGGTGACGGAGTTCATGATCTCCTCGCCCACCGTGTAGTGCGGAACGGCCGCGGCCCCAGGTCGCGGCTTGGAACTGTCGCTCGAATCGGACATGCCGGTTACATCCTCCAACATAAATAGTTCTCAACACTATATCAAAGCGTCTGGGTACGTGCGAAATTTGCACCATATGTGGCCCTTTGTTTACCCATTCTTTGCCTGTTGACGCATCAACGGCGAACATCCATAATGCGCTTGTTTTAAATGTTGATGTATCAACATCTTTAAGGAGAACCGCAAATGTCTCAAAACGCACGTTCCCATCGAAAGCTCAAGATAACCGTCGTTGTTGCGCTGGCGCTCGTTGTCACGTTGCTCGGATTTGCCGGCAACTTTTTGTTTGACTTTGCCCTGAACCCCCAAGCGCCGTACACCATGAAGATGATGCAGGATAGCAAGAACGACAAAGAAGGTGAGCAGCCGGATGCCGAGGACACCGAAGCGCGGGCGTGGTTTAAGGAAAACCGCGAGAGCAGCAACCTCACCGCGGACGACGGGACCGAGCTTGCCGCCTGGTATTTTGCTGCGTCGGAGAGCACGCACGACTACGCCGTCTGCCTGCATGGATATACTAACGAGCCCATCGGTATGGCCCGATACGTCAAACGATTCCACGACCGCGGCATGAACGTGCTCGCGCCTGCCGCCCGCGCCCACGAGCGCTCCGGCGGCGACTATATCGGCATGGGCTGGCCCGAGCGGCTCGATGTCGTTACATGGATTGGGCGGATCGTTCAGGCTGACCCCGAGGCGCGCATCCTGGTCTTTGGCGAGTCGATGGGTGCAGCAACCGCCATGAACGTCGCGGGGGAATCTCTGCCCGCAAACGTGAAATGCATTATCGAGGACTGCGGTTATACGAGTGTTTGGGACGAGTTTTCTCTGCAGCTCAAGGACGTGTTCGGCCTGCCCAGCTTTCCCTTGCTCGATGTAGCAAACTTGGTATGCAACGTGCGCGCGGGCTACGACTTTCATAAGGCGAGCAGCGTGGAGCAACTCAAACACGCGACGGTTCCCATGCTGTTTATCCACGGCGATCAGGACACCTTTGTGCCGTACGACATGCTCGACCAAAACTACGACGCGTGCGCCAGCAAGGTCAAGCAAAAGCTCACCATCCATGGCGCCACCCACGCCAAGAGTGCGCAAGTTGACCCCAAGCTCTACTGAAACACGGTCAACAACTTCCTCGATAGGAATTTTTAGGGAAAAAGCGGCGTCTAGGGATTTATCTAACCCCTATTTTCGGAAGTATGCGGCAAAATCCGGAACTGCCAACCAGACCGCAGTTTTACCAACAATTTATCAGGGGTTTTGTTGTCAAAAAACGTCGTGTGCTCAGCAGTCTCAGAATTTGCCGCATACTTCCGAAAAACCGCCTGCGAGCACCGTGCTCACAGGCGGTTTTTGATTGAGTTACGCAACAAAATCGCGTTCTTTATCCAATAGGACGACGCTACTTGACCTCGATGAGCTCGTACTTGCTCGTGCCCAGGCCGATCTTCTCGGCGTGCGCGATGCACACGCGCCAGTCGGTGTCGGGGTGCGTGATGCAGAAGGGGTCCTTGGCCTGCTTGCCCTCCAGATGCTCGTGGTTATGCTCCATCTTGGCGGCGCTATCGGTGAGCTCGGTGTTGGGCAGCGGCTCGGATGCCATGACGGCATCGGCGCAGGCCTGGTCGATGGCGACCGGGTCGAAGCTCGCGAACATGCCGATATCGTTGACGATAGGTGTGTCGTTTTCGGGATGGCAATCGCAGTTGGGGCTGATATCCATAGCCAGCGAAATGTGGAAACTGGGACGATCCTGGACAACGGCCTTGGTGTACTCGGCGATCTTACAGTTGAGCACGTCGGCCGCGGCCTCATAGCCGGGCTTGATGGCGTCCTGGTTGCATGCCGCAATGCAGCGTCCGCAGCCCACGCAGTGATCGTGGTCGATGGCAGCCACGTGCACCGTGCGAGTAGCGCCGCTGGCAAGCTCGCGCTCGCGGGTGTCGTCGAACGAGATAGCGTTGTGCGCGCAGATCTTTTCGCAGGCACGGCAGCCAACGCAGTGCTCGGTCGCGACGTTCGGCTTGCCGGCGGCATGCTGCTCCATCTTGCCGGCACGACTGCCGCCTCCCATGCCCAGGTTCTTCATGGCGCCGCCAAAACCGGCCTGCTCATGGCCCTTAAAGTGGGTGAGGCTGATCACGATATCGGCATCCATGAGTGCCTGACCGATCTTGGCCTCGCGCACGTACTCGCCGCCCTCGACCGGGACGAGCGCCTCGTCGGTGCCCTTGAGGCCGTCGGCGATGATGATCTGGCAACCCGTGGCATACGGGGTAAAGCCGTTCTGGTAGGCGGTGTCGATGTGCTCGAGCGCGTTTTTGCGGCTACCGACATAAAGCGTGTTGCAGTCGGTGAGGAAGGGCTTGCCGCCCAGCTCCTTCACGACATCCGCGACGGCGCGGGCGTAGTTAGGGCGCAAAAAGCTCAGGTTGCCCAGCTCGCCAAAGTGAATCTTGATGGCGACGAACTTGTTCTCGAAGTCGATCTGCTCGATACCGGCGTGACGGATGAGGCGCCTGAGCTTGTCGAGCTGGCTCTCGCGAGCATGCGTGCGCAGGTTCGTAAAGTACACCTTGGCGGGTGCGGCGGGTGCGGCTGCGGTCATAGATATATCCCCTCGGTCTATATGGCGTTACAGACATAAGGGATGGTACCAGTTAAAGCAGAGTTAATGTCAAGCGCGGCACCTAGTCATTGGGGACAGACTTAAATGACTACTCTTGGACTTTGAGTGCCTCGGCCAGGCCCACACGTTTGATGGAACGCATATGCAGCAACGCCACGACCAGATAGGTTGCGAAGCCGATTCCTGCGCACGCCGCCATGGACCAAGCGGGCACGTAAATCTCGATATTGCCGTTATAGGCGAGCAACATGGAGCGGAAGATGGCCGTGAGCGAGCCGATGATCACCGGCAGGCTCTGCACGAGCGATGCCACCACGCACAGCGTGATCGAGCGGATGTACAGATGCGAAATCTCGCCATCGCGATAACCAAAGACCTTCATGTAGCTGATCGACCGGGCGCTATGGTCGATAACAGCCTTGGTCAGCAGATACATAAACAGTAGGAAGATAAATACCGCGAGCCCAACCATCATGCCGATCATTCTGCTCATCATGCCGATGAACTGGTCACCCACGGCGCGCATGTCGTCGGGCGTGGTGTCGCCGGCAAAGTAGCGAGCATCGAGGTCGAGCTTCTCGTCGCTCACATAGCCGTTAAAGTAGGCGGCGTCGTTGTCGAACAGCTCGTTAAAGTCTTCGATACTCATATAGATATTCATGTCCGACTTTGAGCCCCAGGCACAATCCTTGCCCGCATACTCAAGGGAATAATGCTCGCCCTCGTACTTGTCGCTGAGCGTGACCTTCTGGCCCTCGCTCCAGCCAAACTTATCGAGCAGACCGCCGCCAAAGACGACACGGCCGTCGCTGACGTTGAGATCTTTCCAATAGCGCGAATCGGATGAAATGCCGTAGACGGAAATCGTCTCCTCGCCGTTTCCGTCGCCGCGATCGTACTGCAGCTGGTAGATAGCGTATTTCTCGGCCTGTGCAATCTTGGCCGCACCGTTGTCGATCGTGTTGACCGGGTGAATATCGTCGTTGTCAGTGTCGATTTTAGAGGCCTTGTCGATCAGGCCGATGGCCTCATCGCGGTCGCAGCCGAGGGCATTGGCAAGGTTATCGAGGCGCGCGTAGAGCGCATCCTTCTTGTCCTGAACGCTTGCGAGCGCATCCTGCGCTGCGGCCAGGCTCTCGGAAGACGGAGATGCGGTCGCGGCATCGGCTGCCGTATGCGCCGCATCGGCCGCGTCGTCAAGCTCGTCATCGGCATCCTGGGCGGCAGAAAGCAGCGCGCCGTCAACCGACTGCAAGCGCTCGAGTGCCGACCACTGCTCGCGCTCCTCGGCAGTGCCCTCGAGCTCCAGCGGCGCCTTGAGCGTGTACTGGTGCTCGGCGACCAGGCTTGTCTCCAAGTTGTCCGCATAGTGCGTCATCGTGGGCAGAATCGCTAGGCCAAAGAGCAGCAGCAGCGAGGCAAACGCAATGCCCACGAAGAGCGTGGCGAAGTTGCCCAGATTGCGCAGGAAGATACGCAGGCGGAAGCGAGAAACAAAACCCATGCGCTCCGGCAGCTGCAGGCCGCGCTTGATGCCCGATTTGCCGCTCGCCTCGTGACGAAGGAACTGCAACGGCGTCTTGCCCATCTTGCGAAGCAGACCCACCAGCGTGATGAGGATGAGCGCGACGGCGGGAACCACGGCGCACTTCACAAAGATCTCCCAGCTCCAGTACACCTGGAAGGGCGGCAGGCTGTACGAACCGTAATAGAGGCTGCGCATGGGCTCAGTAAAGAACACAACGCCGAGCGCAGTGCCCAAAAGCGCCGCGACCACGCCCACGATGGCGGGAAGCGCCAGGTAGTGCAGGACAATCTCGCGACGGCGATAACCGCTGGCGAGCAGTGTGCCGATGATGGCGCTCTCCTCCTCGATGGTGGCGTCGGTAAGGACCACAAAGACAAACGCCATGATCACGATGATAATGTCGAGCAGCGTCATCCACATCATGGAGTCGCCGTCTACGTCGTCGCGCGCGTAGCCAATACCCTGGTTGGAATCGGCGTCGATCAGATCGTCCACGCGCGCATCGGCATCGGTCAGCGCCTCGACCATATCCTGCTCCGCATCGATGCGATCCGCGGTGGGGAGGTCGCGATCGGTAAAGGCAAAGGAGTAGGTGTAGGCAGGTGCACCACCGGCATCCTCGAGCGCGGCAAAGCCGGCGTCGGTGACCTCGGCCACACCATAGGTGATGGTGTTCACCGTAAAGTCCGAATTGTTGAGGAACAGCGCCTGGCTATCGGGCTGGGTCATGATGCCGCAGATGGTGTAGGTGCGGCCCTCAAGCTCAACCTTATCGCCCACGACAAGGTCGTTGTTGGTGGCAAAAACGCGGTCGATAGCCACCTCATCGTCCGTCTTGGGCTCCTTGCCCTCACAGTAGGACGCGATATCGACCTTGGTGCGGTGCGCATAGGTGCGCAGCGTGCGCTTGGTGCCGTCGTCGCCGGCGGTCTTTTTGATGATGGCGTCGATGGAGAAATTCTTGTAGAGCGTGACGCCGCCGACGTCGTCGGCTGCATCCTCGGCTGCCTTGAGCTGGTCTTTGGTGGCCTCGAAGGAAGTGGTCACGCGGCCGTCCTCAATCGTGTACGCATCGCGCATCTCGTCGATAAGGCAACCGATGGAATGCGCCGCGAGCAAAAAGCCCGAGGTGAGAGCGATGCTCCCGCACATAAGCAAAAAGATGCCCAGGTACTTGCCGATATTGCGGCGCAGCTCGCGCGGGAGACGTTTTGCGAGAGGTGTCATGGCGCCGCCTACCAATCGAGCTCGGCGGCCGAGACGGGCGACTCGTTGAGCTCATCCTCGACGATGCGCCCGTCGCGCAGGCGCAGCACGCGATTGGCCATGCGCGCGATGGCGGCATTGTGGGTGACAATGATGATGGTGCAGCCGTAGGTGCGGTTGACATCCTCCATGAGCTGCAAGATTTCCTTGGACGTCTTATAGTCGAGCGCACCGGTGGGCTCGTCGCACAGCAGCAGGCCCGGGTTTTTGACGAGCGCACGGCCGATGGCGCAGCGCTGCTGCTGGCCGCCCGAAACCTGGCGCGGGAACTTGTTGCGGTGCTCGTAGAGGCCCAGCGAGCGTAGCAGGCCGTCAATGTTGAGCGGCTTTTTGGACAGGTGTGCCGTGACCTCGATGTTTTCCTTGATGGTGAGGTCGGGCACCAGGTTGTAGAACTGAAAGACAAAGCCCAGCTCACGGCGGCGATACTCGCCCAGGTCGGTAGGCTTGAGCACCGTGAGGTCGCAGCCGTCCACCATGATAGAACCGCCGTCGGCATCCTCCAAGCCGCCGATCAGGTTGAGAAAGGTCGACTTGCCCGAGCCCGAGGGCCCCAGCATGACGCAGATCTCGCCGCGGTTGATGGACGCGTCGATGCCATCGAGTACCGTCAGGCGTGCATCACCGTCGCCGTAATGCTTTTTGAGATCCTTAACCTGGACATAGGCTTCCTGCGTTGCCATGGTATCCCCCATTGTTAGCCTCATACTACTTTATGAGCGTAATAGTAAACCTTGGCGAACTATTTTGGAGCGAGGCTTGGGATTTATTTCAGACTAGTCATTGGGGACGTTCTTAAATGACTAGCTGTTGGGGACACTCTTTCGCCACCCGGCAGTTAGGGACGTTCCCTTTCTGCCGGCAGCTGGGGACAGTCCTTGGCAAGCCGGCGGTTCGGCAAAGACTGTCCCCAATGACTAGTCGTTTAAGTCTGTCCCCAATGAGTACCCGATGACTAGGTGGCTAGGCGTGGGATTTGGTGCGTGCGAGGGCTAGGCCTACGGCGGCGATGGCCGCGGCAAAGAGCACGGTGACGCCCAGGTCGCAGGCGATGTCCCCCAGCACGGCGGACGTCAAATCCGAGGCAAGCGCCTTACCAATCGCGTCGTTCACCCAATATGTCGGCACAAAGTGCGCCACGGTCTGCACGGCCGAGCCCATCAGCGACAGCGGCATCCAGGCGCCACCCAAAAACGTCATGAGCATGCCAAGCAGGTTGCCCACACCGTTGAGCAGCTCCTCGCGCGCGCCCAGGCTCGACAGCGTAAAGCCAACGGCCAGTGGCGTCAGCGCTAGGGCAAACGTTGCCGCCAGCGCAAGGCAGACGCGGCCCACGCCGACCTCGGCAACCGCGCTGGCAAAGCCCACGACGCCCATCATGCTCGACACAAACCAGATACAGACGGTGAGCACGGCGGCGGCCGCAAACACGGCAAGCGAACGCTGGCGATCGGAGATTGGGCCGGCATCCATGCGGCGCACGCGCTCGGGCTCGTTCATACCCGAAAACACCAAGCCCACCGACACGATGACCGACGAGATAATCGCGTACGCGCCAAAGTTGAAGTACGACTCGAGCGTGGCGGCAGCAGCCGAGTCGACCTTGACCCGCTCGATCTGGACCTCCGCGCGCTTTGCAGCGGCATGTTCGGCGGCCTTGGCAACGTCGCCGTTGGAGGCAGTGGGCTCAAGTGCGGCTGCAGCGCCCGCGAGCGAGATCCAGCGCGAAGCCTCGGCAGACGAAAGCGCCGCCGCCATGGTGCCGGCACCGTAGGTCACATCGAGCTTGGGCAGGGACTCCCCCGCGCGGGCAGCCGCGACCAGGTCGTCCTCGAACCCCTCCGGGATAAAGAACACGCAGTCGGCGCTGCCCTTGGCGCTGTTGCTCTTGGAGAGCGCGTCCGCAAGGTCGTACGTGTCATCGCCGACGCCCGTGACCAGGTCAAACCGCGAACCTAGGTGCTTGGTGAGCGCACGTGAAAGATCACTGCCATCGCGGTCGACCACGATCACGTTGGCGTCGTAGGGCTTGTACTCGGTGAGCTGCGACGAGTTCCAGCTCACCGATGCCGCGATGAATACGCCCATCAGCGAAATGAACACCGTGTAGATGAGCAGGTAGAACGGGTGTGCCAGCGCCATGCGAAGCGCGGTCTTAAAGGTGCTCATAGCGGCTCCTTCCAAAGATCAGCGTGGCGGCGGCAACGAACAGCAGCGCCATAAGAACCAGCGCGCCGGCGCGAACGGCAAAAGGTCCCAGGTCCTCAAAGAAATACAGGCGGTTGAACATGTCGCAGATAAGCTTGACGGGATTGAGCCAGCACTCGGCCGGGCAGGCGCGGGCGACGTCGTCGGCAAGCGCCATCGCCGGCTCGCCGTAGAGGCCAGCGAACAGGGCGCACGTGGTGGCAAAGCCCGTGAGGATGCCCGACTTGGACGCCTTGCCGCCCTTAACGGGAAGCGTGCCCACAAAAAGGCCCAGGCCCGTCGCGGCAAGCGCGGACACGGCGCCGCCCACCAGACACAGCCCCTCGCGCCCGCCAAAATCGACGCCCACGACCAGGCGCACGTAGCCAATCGCAACCGCCATCGAAGCAAAGGAGACCAGCCACGAGCCGACAAAAATGCCGGCCAGCGACGCCGTCTTGGAAAGGCCGCCCACGCAGCGGCGCGCGCCAAGGCCCGACAGATTGGGCTGCAGGTCGACAACGCTCAAGGCGGCAAACTCGGCAGACATCATCGCGACCAGGCCAAAAAGCGCGTAATAGTAGATGACCGTGCCATCGGGCGTGGTGCGTGTCAGGCTCACGCGGCGGGTGCCGCCCTCGAGCGACAGGGCGCGCGCAACCGCCTCCGGGTCGGCGAGCGCCGCCGGGTTGTCCTGGGCAATCTGAGACATGAGCTCGGCATTTTGTGTATACGAGCTTGCCACCGTTTCCAGGATGCTGCGATCGGTGAGCACCGATGATGCGCGCGAGCTGTCGTAGCTCGATAGCAGCGTGAGCTTGGGTACGCCTGCGTCGTCGACCGTATAGATGCCCGCAACCTCGCCGGCCTTAAGCGCACGGTTCGCATCGGCTGCGTCGTCGAGCTCGTAGATCTCGAGCAGCTGATCGTCGCCTTCCTTGGCAAGCGAAGCCGCCGCATCCTTAAAGGTCGAGGCGTCCCAGGCCTCATCCGCTATGACGGCAACCGGTACCGGGTCGACCGTGCCGTCGGAGCTCAGATTCGCAAACATAAACATGAACATCGTGGAAAGCGCGATGGGAAAGAGAGCGCCCCAAACCCACGTGCTCGGCCGGCGCAGCAGCGTCTTGACCGTAATGATAATGGTGTTGAACATGGCCGCCCCCTAGTCGCGCAGCTCGCGGCCGGTGATCTCGAGGAACACGTCGTTGAGGGTCGGTGGCTCGCTCCACACGCGGCCGAGCGCAACGTCGGCAGCGCGCAGCGTGTCGAGGATGTCGACCAGATTGTGCGGACTCGTCTCGCAGGTGCAGACGAGCTCGCCGCCGGACAGCTCAACCGAAAGCACGTGCTCGAGGGCGCGCAGCCGCTCGACCGTGGCTGGCTCGACGGCGCCCACCCCGACGGTCACGCGCTCGCCCATTTGAATCATGCGTTTGAGCTCGTCATTGGTGCCCTGCGCCAGCACACGTCCGCCGTCCATGATCATGATGCGGCTGCAAATCTGCTCGACTTCCTCCATGTAATGGCTGGTATACACCACCGTGGCGCCCTCGTCGCGCAAGCGGCAGATGCCCTCCAGGATGGCGTTGCGACTCTGCGGGTCGACTGCCACCGTAGGCTCGTCAAAGAAGATGAGCTCGGGCTTGTGCGCAATGCCGCAGGCAATGTTGAGGCGACGCGCCAGGCCGCCCGAGAGCTTGCCGGGGCGAAACTTGGTAAAGTCGCCCAAGCCCACAAAGTCGATCGCCTCGTCCACCAGCGCGCGGCGGCGCTTGCGGTCGTTAACGTAGAGGCTACAGAAATAGTCGATGTTCTCGCGCACGGTAAGCTCGTCAAACACCGCAACTTGCTGCGGGACCACGCCGATGCGGCGCTTGAGGTCGTAGCGGGCGGGCGTCATGGGCTCGCCGAACAGCTCGATGGTGCCCTTGTCGTAGGCGAGCAGCTGCAGGATGCAGTTGATGGACGTGGTCTTGCCCGAGCCGTTGGGGCCCAGCAGGCCAAAGATCTCGCCGGGGGCGATGATGAGGTTAAAGTGGTCAAGCGCGATAAGGTCGTCGTAGCGCTTGACGAGGTTTTCGACGTGGACGATGTCTGTCATGAGGCGGCCCTTCCGTTGATTGCGGCCCGGTACGATTGCATCATCGCAGGAGCCGCCGGCGCGCACCAGTGAGCTTTGTCACGAGTGCGGGGCTTGGTCGTGCGACCTGCCGACGCCCCCGATTTGCCGCGCGGGAGGAATGTCACGGTCGCGCAGGCGGCCTCCTCCACCATGCGCAGCTTCGCGTACAATACCCGTATGAACAGGCTTTTCGACAAATCGATCGTGCTGGCGTGCTGCATTGCGGCCGCCATGGGTCTTGCTGTAGACGCTCGCCTGGTCGCGGCGTTTTGCCTTGGCGTTATTGCCACCTCACTGGCCGAGATCGCACAGAGAAACCGCGCCCGCCGTGCGAGCGAGGCCGCGAGCTACGCTTACATCATCGCGGCTGTCTTCGTGCCGCCGTTTGTGCCGTTTGCGCCTCTCGCCTTCTATGACATCGCGCGGCGCGTGCGCCGTGAGCACGCCTGGGTCGTACTGGGCATTGGCTCCGTCTTTGCCTTTGCGCTCGTCGCGGACCTTCGCACCGACGCGCTTACCGTCCGAACGCTCCTGCTGACCTCCATCCTTTCGGTCGCCGCCGCCTTGTTATCGCTACGTACCGCCCAGTTGGAGCGCGAGCAGCAGCGCATGCGCCGTACCCGCGACGAGCTGCAGGAACGAGCCCTCGCGCTCGAGGCGCGCAACCGCGATCTTGCTGACCGCCAGGACTACGAAGTCGAACTCGCGACACTCGCCGAGCGAGCCCGTATCGCGCGCGAGATTCACGATAACGTCGGCCACCAGCTCACGCGCGCCTCACTGCAGGCCGAAGCCCTACGCGTGGTCCACGCCGACGAGCCTGGCGTCGCCGCCGATTTCGCCGACGTTAAACGCACGGTTGACGAGGCGCTCCAGCTTGTGCGCACCAGCGTCCACGCGCTCAACGACAACGCCGTCGACCTTTCCGTGCAGCTCGAACGCATTGTCGAAGGCACACGCTCGGACGGCGGCCCGCAGATTGAGCTTGAAGTTATGGCCGAACATGCGCCCGCAAACGTCGCCAACTGCTTTGCAGCGGTCCTGCGCGAAGCGCTCTCCAATACCATGCGCCACGCTTGCGCCCAGACCGTCACCGTACGGTGCATGGAGCATCCGTCGTTTTACCAGCTCATTGTTACCGACGATGGCGTGGGTGAGGTCCAAGCAAGCGGCCGCGGCACCGCGGAGGGCATGGGGCTCGCCTCCATGCGCGAGCGCATCGAGGCGCTTGGCGGCGCCTTCACCGCCGGCCCGCGTGCCGGCGCCGGCGGCTGGCGTGTGTTTGCCACCGTTCCCAAACAGCAAGGAGATGAGGGCCGATGAGGCTCATCGTTGTCGACGACGACCGCTTGGTGGTCGATTCGCTCAAGATTATCTTGGGCGCCCAGCCGCAGATCGAAGTGGTGGGCACCGGTGCCAACGGCAACGATGCGGTGGCGCTCTACGCCGAGCACGCACCCGATATCGCGCTGCTCGACATCCAGATGCCGGGACGCGACGGCCTTTCGGCCGCGCGCGAGATCCTTGAGCACGACCCTGCGGCGCGCGTGGTGTTTCTGACGACGTTCTCGGATGACGAGTACATTGTGTCGGCGCTCAAGCTGGGCGCCCGCGGCTACCTGATCAAGACCGATGTCGCTGCCATTCCGCCGGCGTTGGCGCAGGTCATGGACGGCAAACGCGTGCTCGAGGGCAAGGCGATCGAAGATATCAACTTTGATGGGGCGGACGTCGAGGCCGGCGCGACCCGCCGGCCCGCCGCCTTTGCCGGCCTGACCGACCGCGAGTTCGAAGTCGCCGAGCTCATCGCCCGCGGCCTCGACAACAAGGAGATCGCTGCCACCGCCTATATGGGCGAAGGCACCGTGCGCAACCACATCAGCTCAATCCTAGCCAAAATGGGGCTACGCAACCGTACGCAAATCGCCATTGCGTACCTGCGAGGGTAATTACCCAACGACCAACCGCTCCGACAGAGCAAAATAGCTGTTATCGATTTAATGCCATTTCAAAACTATGCCGGTTTACGGGGCTAAGCTCAGGGCCCCCATCCATACCCGCGTTTTCCGTAAAATGACGGCTTGTCTACCTGCGGTTTTATTTTCACGGATATCGGCATGGTTGGGAGCGCGTGACTTAGCCCCGTAAACCGGCATAGTTTTGTCCGAGCGGCTCTGCACGAGCGCCTCCGCAAGCCTCGCGGGACCAAAATGATCCGTTTTCCTCCGTCCCCAAGGAATCACCCGGAACCGCTCGCCACGAAACCTGCCCATCTACTACGTTTGACTCGATACCCTTGACCATACCCCCGTTTTCCAGAAAACCGCAGGCGTTCTACCTGCGGTTTTCTTTTCGCATTTTTTGCCGTGGTTGAGGGCCACCGCCCAAACGTAGTAGATAGGCCCATTTCATGGCGAACGGGCCACACGGATGTCCTCGCGAGGCCAAAATGATCCGTTTCCCTCTGTCCACGGGAGATCAAGTGCTGTTACGAATATGGTGTCATTTCAAAACTATGCCGGTTTACTACGATAAAAACGAGATTCCCGACCACGCGTGATTTTTTCGCAAAACTACAAGCCGTCTACCTGCGGTTTTGATTTTGCCAAATGCGGTGTGGTTGGAGGTGGGCGATTTATCGTAGTAATCCGGCATAGTTTTGTTCGCGACGGCACAACCGCGCGTTTAAGCGCGGGGCCGGTGGGGCAAAATTGCCCCACCGGCCCCTATTCCAGTTCTATCCCAGCGTTACTCCGGCTTGGTTTCTACCGTGGGAGTCTTATTCGCCGCAACTGGAGTACGAGCGGTGTCCATAGTCAGGCAGTGCTTGGGGCAGCTCTCGATGCACTCACCGCACACCACGCAGGCATACGGGTCGATCGACCACGTTCCACCCTTGCGATCGACCGCGAGCGCGCCCGCCGGGCAGCGGCGCACGCACATGCCGCAGCAGATGCACACGTCCATGTCGTTGACGATGTGCCCGCGCAGGCGCTTGGGCGCCGCGAGCTTCTCCTGCGGATAGCACACCGTGACCGGCTGCTTGACCATAGAGCCCAAGGCCGTCTTGGCAAATGTCAGCAAACTCATGCCGCGCCTACCTTTCCGTGCAGCTAATGCAGGGATCAATGGTCAGGATAATCATGGGCACGTTGGCAATGAGCACGCCCTGCAGCGCATGCGTCAGACCTGCCAGGTTTTGCGACGTCGGCGTGCGCACGCGAAAACGGTCCAGATTCTTGGTGCCGTTGCCGCGCACATAGTAATACGCCTCGCCGCGCGGCTGCTCAATCACAACCTCGCCGCGCGCGCCGTCGGCCGGTGTAAGCTTGGTGCGCCCGCCGATCCCGTCGTGCGGAATCTTGCCCACAAGCTCCTTAATGATGTCCATGGCCTGCGTGACCTCGGCACAGCGCACCTGGCAGCGGGCATAGCAGTCGCCATCGCTAGCAACGATAGGCCCAAACGCGGCCAGATCAGCATAGGCGCCGTCGCCAAACATGCGCACGTCGTAATCCACGCCCGAGGCGCGACCGAACGGGCCGACCATCGACAGATCCAGCGCGTCCTTCTTGCTGATCACGCCCACGCCGTGCAGGCGCTCGCCGGAGCTATTGTCGTCCAAAAACGTATGCACCAAGGCCTCGTAGTCAGGACGCATGGCATCGAGCGTCTGGACAATGCCCGCCAGTTCGGAGTCCTCAATGTCGTGTTTAAGGCCGCCGATCTCGTTAATCGAAAGGATCACGCGGCCGCCGCAGGTGCTCTCAAAGATCTTAAGAATCTGCTCGCGTAGGGTCCACGAACGATAGAACAGTGCCTCGAAACCAAAGGCATCGGCGAGCAGGCCCAGCCACAGCAGATGCGAGTGAATGCGCGAAAGCTCGTGCAAAATGGTGCGGATATACTGCACGCGGTCGGGCACCTCGATTTCGAGCATGCGCTCGCAGGCGCTGGCATAGCCGTAGCTGTGGCCCACGGCGCAAATGCCGCAGATGCGCTCGGCGATGTAGCCAAACTGATGCATGTCGCGCTTTTCGGTGAGCTTCTCGAGCCCGCGGTGCACAAAGCCGATCTGCGGAATTGCCTCGATGACGCGATCGTCCTCGATCACCAGGTCCAGATGAAGCGGCTCGGGCAGCACCGGGTGCTGCGGGCCAAACGGAATAACGGAGCGATGTGCCATGGACCTTACGCCTCCTTTTTCTGCTTGTCGCGGGCGGCCTTGGCGGCAAGCGCCGCGCGGACCTTGGCCGCTTTCTCGGGATCCATGGCGGCGAGCTTTGCCTCCATCTCGGCAGCCTTGAGCGCGGCCTTCGCAGCAGTTTCATCGTGCTGAGCATCGGAGCCGGCAGCCGCAGCGGGCTGAGCGACGGCAGCGCCCGCAGCATCGCCAGCGCCCGCAGTGCCCTCCCCCGCAGCGGCCGTGGCAGTAGCAGCCTTCTCGGCCGCGGCCTTGCGCGCCTTGGCCTCGGCAGCGGCACGGACCTTCATGGCTTTCTCGCGCGCGGCCTTCACCTCGGGCGTGATAACGCTCATGGGCTCGGCAGTCGAGACCTGGTAGAAAAAGCCCTTAAAGTCAATCTGCATATCGGTGATGGCAAGACCAAACAGGTCGTGCGCTTCGTTTTCAAACGGGAATACTGCCGGATAGTACGAGCTGATGGACGGAATCTCCTGGTACTGATTAATTCCCTCAACCACCAGGTTCTCGATCGCATAGCTGCCGTCCTGCGCAATATGCTCCTGAGCAGCACGAACGTTGATAAACGTATAGACCAAGCGATACGAGCCGTCGTCGACGTTGCGTTCAGCGTGCATTTGCACAAAGCGCGCGCCGACGCCCTTAAGCGCCTGGACATGCGACAGGAGCTCTTCGATCCCGACGGTGGTATAGATTGCCTTTTGCATTACTCGGCCTCCCTTGCAGCGGCGGTCGCGTCGCCGGCCTCCGCAGCAGCCACAAACCCGTCCTCGCCCAGCTCAACGCCACCGTCCCAGGTTGCGGCGCCGCCCACGGTAAGCGGATCGCCGCCGGCGCGCATCACGGCCTCCTTCTGGTCCAGGATGCCGCACGCCTCCACGATGGCATCGATCACCGTCTCGGGGCGAATGGCGCACCCGGGCGCGTACACGTCCACGGGAATCGCGCGGTCCACGCCGCCGATCACGTTATAGGCGTCGCGGAACACGCCGCCCGAACACGCGCAGATACCGCAGGCCACCACGCACTTGGGCTCGAGCATCTGGTTGTAGATCTGGCGCACGACGGGCAGGTTCTGGGCATTGACCGACCCCGTCACCAAAAAGATATCCGCATGCTTGGGGTTGCCGGTGTTGACCACGCCAAAGCGCTCCGCATCGAACAGTGGCGTGAGCGAGGCCAGCACCTCGATATCGCATCCGTTGCAGCTCGAGCCGTCGTAATGAATAACCCACGGCGAGCGCGACATTTTATGATCCATGGATGCCGCCTCCTAAATAAACACGTCGACGAGGATGGGCATAAGGTTGAGCAGGCCAAACACCAGCGCCACGCCCCATCCGAGCCTAAAGCAGCTGCGCCAAGTGCTGCGTGCGAAGGTGTTGTCGATCAGCACCTCGACAAAATACGTCACAGCCATCACGACCAGGGCGACCACCCAGCTCACCGGGTTGTCCCAGACAAAGAACATGCCCACCCACATCAAAAACAGCACGGTCTCGCACCAGTGCATAAGGGTCATCTTGGCCAACGTGCCGCCGCTCATCTCGGTGGCGACACCCTGGACAATCTCCTGATGCGCGTGATGCGAGTACGAAAGATCGAACGGCGACTTGCGCAGCTTGATGGTAAGCACCGCGAGCAGCGCGAGGAAGATGGGCGCGCTGTACACGATGATGGGGGCCGACTGCCCCGTCACGGCGATAGAGTCGAAGCTATCGGTGGCAAGGTACAGGCCCACGCTCATCAGCAGAACGGCGGGCTCGTAACTCATAACCTGCAGCAACTCACGATCGGCGCCAACCTGGGCAAATGGGCTTTGCGTCGAGGCGGACGCCAGCACCACAAAGATCGCGGCGAGCGTCACCATAAAGGCGCACAGCAGCGTGTTGGAGCCTGACACAAAGATACCGCCGCCCACCACGGTAAAGATGAGCGCGCACGCCATGTAGGTATCGTCCATGGTGTTTACGCTGGCAGGGGCCTTGCGCAGTAGCTTGGCAACGTCGTAGAAGGGCTGCAGCAGGCGCGGGCCCACGCGGCCCTGCATGCGGGCCGAAAGTTTGCGGTCAAGGCCATCGATCAGGCCACCAACCAAAGGCGCCAGCAGGGCAAACACCACGGTACCAATAAAGATGCCCACGACGCCCGAACCTTCAAAATACTTGCCGCGCAACACCGAGGGCGCGCTCATGGCAAGTCTCTCGGGCCCAATCCACGCGCAACACAGCAGCGCAAACAAGATAATGCTGCAGCACACGACGCTGCCCACGGGGCCAATACGCTTCTCGCCAAGGGCGTCCTCCGAGTACCAATTGCGCTTTTCGGCCTTCACCTCGTGTCCCATCGAGCCGCGGAAATGGCGATATTTGTCGGTTCCCACGCCCGAAAGGTACACGTTGACGTGCGGCTTATTGCTCACGCGGAACGACGTCAGCAGCACCACGGCGATAAAAGCCACGATAACTACCATCAGATACATGGCGTCCTTGCCGATAACGTACGGCACGCGGCCAAACACCATGGCCAAGTAAGGCGACACCAGACCGCTCGAGATGAGCGGGAAGGCCACGCAGCACAGAATCAGCAGCGCGGCGATGGTGTTGAGCGCCATCCACTCGGTCTTATGGACATTGACCTCAACGTTTTGAGCCGTGGGATCGACGCCCGAAAGCTTGGCAAGCCACTTGCCCCAGAAGAAGAACGTCGCGGCCGAGCCAAAGGCAAGCACCATAATCATGAGCACGTTGCCGGTCTGCGCGAACGCCACCAGGGCGCCCCACTTGGACACGAGCATGCCAAACGGCGCCACAAACATGCCCATGATGCCCAGCATCATCAGGCGCGTCAGGTGTGGCATGCGGCTGAACATACCGTCCATGTCCTCAATATCGCGGCTGCCGATATGATGCTCGGCCGTGCCCACGCACAGGAACAGCAGCGACTTGGCCACCGTGTGGAACAGGATCAGGAAGATGGCCGCCCATACGGCCTCGGGCGCGCCGACACCCAGGCAGGCACTAATGAGGCCCAAGTTGGAAATGGTGGAGTACGCGAGCACGCGTTTGGCGTTGCTCTGCGAGATGGCCATGAGGGCAGCGAGCAAAAACGTGATGGCACCCACACTCGTGACCATAAAGCCAGTCACGGGATAGATGGCATAGAGCGGGCTCAGCTTGACCATCAGGAACACACCGGCTTTGACCATGGTTGACGAGTGCAGCAGGGCGCTCGTGGGCGTAGGGGCAACCATGGCACCCAACAGCCACGTGTGGAACGGCATCTGTGCGGCCTTGGTGAGTGCGGCGAGCGACAGCAGGACGACCGGCATCACCAGCAGCGCGGATTGCGCGGTTCCGGCGCCGGCAAGCTCGACCATGCCCGAGATGGTCAGCGGCATGCCGTTAACGTGCAGATACATGAGTCCAGCCAAAAACGCGATGCCGCCCAGCATGTTGAGGATGATCTGGGTAAAGGCGTTCTTGATGGCCTCGGGCGTGCGCGTGTAGCCAATCATAAGGAACGAGCACACGGTGGTGATTTCCCAGCCGCAGAACAGCCACTCAAGGTTGTCGCTCGTCACGATGACGAACATGGCCGAGAGGAACAGGAACATAAGCGCCAGGAACTGCGGGCGACGATCGGGCACGGTCTGCCCGCGCAGCGCGGCCTCGTGCTCGTCATGGGCCTGGAAGTCCTTCATATAACCCAAGGCATACACGCAGATTAGGCTGCCGACGATGCCGACGGCGAGCACCATGATCACGCTCATGTAGTCCAGGTAGAGCGGCGTTGCCGTGACGGCTTCGGCCGCGGGCAACGTCATGGCTGCAAAGGCGAGCGAGCCCACCAGCTGGACTATGCCGAGCACCGTGGTGAGCGCGTTCCTATATTTGTACGCGTTGTACAGGATTACGGCGCACAGGATGACGTCGATGACGGAGCTGATGATCGAGAGCACATGCGAGGTGCCGGGGGCAACCTCAAAGCTCTGCGGACCCGTGCCAAAAAACATGACGGCGACTACAACTGTCACCGCCATAATAATGCCGGAGCCTACAAGCCCCACCGCATCGCGGGCGCGGTCACCGCGCGCGAGCAGCATGCCCAGCGCCGGTACCAGCGGAAACAGGGTAAGGAAATACAGTAGCGTCATACCATCACTCCCCCGTGCAAAAACGCTGCAATTGTTTAACGTTATAGCTCAATTGAGGAGTAGCGGCGGCAGGTTTTCGGTCAACTGGGGAGTTTTAGGCGTACGAGGCAAGGAGCCTGTCCGCATTGGAGTAGAGGGGCGGCAAGAAAAATGCGCCCCTGTGGGCGCACCATCCCGTTTGCTATTCCGCCTTTTTAACGCGCGGCTTGCGACCGCGCGGCTTATCGACCAGTGCGGACTCACCGCTCTCGCGGTACTGACGGCACCAAGCCTTGACCGAAGACTCGCTGGGAATCTTGTGCTTGATCATGGCCTCGCGAACCGTCAAGCCGTTTTCCAGACGGTCCTTAACCACAGCGAGCTTTACGTCGTACGAATAGGTGTGATGATGCGAACCGGCATTGAGAACGGCGTCGGCACCGCCCACGGCATACGCGCGGGCCCACTGACGAGCCGTGGCCTGGGGAATGCCAAGCTCCGCAGCGAGGGCACGATGACCGACCCCCTCTTGGAGGATCTCGACGGCGCGCTGCCTAACCTCGGGCGCATGCGTGCGAGTCCTAGTTGCTTCCGACATACCTGCCACTTCTTAGCCTTAACCGTTAATCTGCTTTCTTACGTGCAAGTTAGATAGTAGCATTTTACTGTTTGCTCAAAGCAGTTAATTAAAATAGACGCGGCGTTATCTGGGCATTTGGCACCAAATTACGACATTTCTTTATCGATTATTTACGCTGGTAGCTGACTCGCAGCTAATCGTCATTCGCTTGTCAACAAAATTGGCATCTCTTTATGTCCTTTGGTATAGAAGATATAGTTATTAACCCCTCCCCCAATAATTTTGAGTAATCTGCAAGGCAGTAGACGTCCTCACTCCTCATGATTACCGCGCATTGCCATCCACCGGAGCAAAACAAAAGGGCGGGACCTGCTGCGCTTGCAGGCCCCGCACCGATTGACACCCGACGGGACGCAGTCGGGCGAGGCGGATCCGTGCTACCGCCCCGCCTGGCCGCGATGCTCAACTACAGCTCGTTGGCCGCGTGATACGCCGTGCGGATGGCGCTCGCAATGTCGGCGGTGCGCTCGCCCGAGCAGTCGCCCACGCAGGTCACGGGCACCGTCACGCCGTCCAGGTCAAACGCGTTGGCCTTGGAGCCCACGGCCATCACCACGTAATCGCAGGCGATATTTACCGGCTCCTCGGCGCCGTCCTCGGTGGTGCGCACGGCCTCCACGCCCTCGTCGGTAATGGCGGTCAGGCGGGTCTTCACGTGCTGCTCCACGTTGTGCTCGGCAAAGTCGCTCATAATCAGCGGCAGAATGGTCTCGGACTCGCCCGCGGCAATCTTGTCGAGCATCTCCACGATCGCCACCTCGCAGCCGTGCTGCAGCAGGTACTCGGCAGTCTCGGTGCCCACCAGGCCGCCGCCAATGACGGCGACGCGGCCCGTAAGCTCCACCTTGCCGGCCAGCACGTCCCAGCTCGAGACGACCTTGTCCGAGTCGGCACCCGGAACGGGGATGACCACGTCGTGCGCGCCCACGGCCACAATCGCGGCATCGGCGGCGTTGAGGTCCTCTGCCGTAGCGACGTGGCTGAGCTCAACCTTCACGCCCAGGCCAGGCAGAATCTTCTCGTAGTACTCGACCGAGCGCATGATCTCGTCCTTGCGCGGAGGCGCAGCCGCCAGCACAATCTGGCCGCCCAGATGATCGCTCGCCTCGTAGACGGTCACGTCGTAGCCGCGCTTGGCCGCCACGCGCGCGGCCTCCAGGCCGGCGATGCCGCCGCCCACCACGGCGACCTTCTTGTCGCCCTCGCCCGGCTTGATGGCGATGGTCGCCTCGTCGCCGTTCTCGGCATTGAGCACGCACGAAATGTACTTGCGGTTTTGAATCGCATCGACGCAACCCTTGTTGCAGTTGAGGCACTCGCGGATGGGCTCACCCGTGGCGGCCTTCAGCGCAATGTCGGGGTCGCACATGAGCGAGCGGCCATAGGCGATGATGTCGGCGGCGCCGTCTTCCAGAATCTTCTCGCCGGCCTCGACCGAAACCACGCGGCCCACGGTTGCCACCGGCACGGAGACCAGGGCCTTGACGCGCTCGGCCACGGGCAGCGTCCAGTTGTAGGGCATGGCGCCCATGGGCGGAATGGTGTCGCCCATGTTGCCGGTGTGGTTGGCCTGTGCGACCTGGATCATATCGATGCCCGCGCCCTCGAGCAGCTTGGCGAACTCGCAGGCCTCGTCGGGCTGCAGGCCGCCCTTGCCGCGCGGCGTGCCGTCGGGGTTCTCCATGATCACGGGGAGCTTGTACTCCACCATCAGCTGCGGCGCGGCTTCCTTAATGGCAGCGACGACCTCCAGCGCGTAGCGAACGCGGTTCTCGAACGAGCCGCCGTACTCGTCGGTGCGCTGGTTGAGGATGGCCGAGCACAGCGAACCTACCAGGCGGTCGCCGTGGACCTCGATGGCATCGATCCCGGCCTGCTGCGCGCGAGCGGCCGAGGCGGCGATAGCCTCCTTGATCTGGGTGAGCTGCTCCACACTCGCCTCGTTCACAAAGTGCTGCATGTCGTGGTGCAGCTTGGCGTAGGCCTGGTTGCGGATCTCGTTGGACTCGGCCATCTTGGCGGCAAAGGTCTCCTCGTCGCCGGCGGCCTTGGCCTCCTGCGCGGCCTTGGCGGCGGCCATGGATCCCATGACCATGCGGCCGACACCGGGCACGTCGTACTCGGGGTGGAACAGCTGCAGCGCGACCTTGGCGCCGTGCTTGTGGACGGCATCGGCCAGGGCCTTAAACGTGGGGATTTGGGCGTCGGTCGCCAGCTTGGGCGTGGGGCTTGCGGTCATGACGGGAGCAACGTCGCCGATGACGATGTAACTCACGCCGCCACGGGCCAAGCGCTCGTAAAAAGCCAGGCTGCGCTCGCCAATGGAGCCGTCACGCTCCTCGTAGCCGGTGGTCAGCGGCGGAAACATAATGCGGTTTTTGAGCTCAAGGGGGCCAACCGTAATGGGCTGAAGCAGCTTGGATGCAGGTGCGGTCATGGACATTCCTCTCTTGTAGGCGCGGCGGCGATGTTGCCGCGTAGTTGTCTAGAGGATATGGCATGGAGGCACAGCAGCACAACAGAAATCGGCGAATATCAGGTGGCGGCAGGTGGATGGGGCAGAGCGGCCCGTCGGTTTGCCCGCCGGTTTATCTCAATCTGTAACAGTTACGCGGCAAAACCGGGTCTTACTGTTACAGATCGAGACATTCCTCTCGGCCCATCCTCAACAATCTAGATCTGTAACAGCTAGGCCCACTTTTGGCCCCTATCTGTTACAGATCGAGACAAACCAAACCCGCCTGCTAGAAAATCTCAATCTGTAACGGTTACTCGGCAAAAACCGTCCCTCGTGTTACAGATTTAGACAAACACGACCCAACCCACCGGTATATCTCGATCTGTAACACCAAGCCGCCCAAATCGGGTCTAGATGTTACAGATCGAGATTTTGTTTGAGAGGCCGAGAATTGGACCGAAAACACAGTCCCGGAATAACAAAAAAGCTCGCCGGCTAGGCCGACGAGCTGCAAGTTCTTGGTCGCGGGGGCAGGATTTGAACCTACGACCTCCGGGTTATGAGCCCGGCGAGCTACCAGACTGCTCCACCCCGCAATGTCTGGGCGCCTCATGTGCGCAAGAAAGAATATTACGCGGGAGTTCGGTAAACGGCAAGGAAAATCTCGTAGAGCATAATTCCTTCATATTTAAACCCCTCAGCCCCTATCACCGTAAACGAATCGCAGCCGAGCGCCGTCGACGGCACGTATACAATGGTGCGCGTCCTTTTATGCCGACACCGGGAGTAGACATGCTGCTCGCTATCGATATGGGAAACACGCAGACGGCCATGGGCCTGTTTGACGGAGACGAGCTGGTGCAGTCGTGGCGCATGCCCACCGACCGCTCCTATACCGCCGACGAGATCCATGTGCGCCTGATGGGTTTCTTTAAGATGTACGGCCTTTCGCTCGATGCGGTCGACGCGATCGCCTTTGCGGGCGTGGTGCCGCAGCTCTCGCGCGAGTGGCACGCCGTGGCCGACCGCATTGCCGCGGACGCCATCGTCATCGGGCCGCAGACGGCCGCCGTAACCAAGCTGCGGGCGGCGCGCCCCCAGGCCGTTGGTGCCGACCGCATCGCCAACGCCGTCGCTGCCGAGACCTTCTATGGCGCGCCGGCGATCGTGGTGGACTTTGGCACCGCGACCAATATCGACGTCATCGATGAGGACGGTTATTACATTGGCGGAGCGATCGCGCCGGGCATTCGCATCTCCATGGACGCGCTTGCCGCCCGTGCCGCCAAGCTCGCCAGCGTGCCGCTCGAGGCGCCCGAGCACGCCATCGGCCGCGATACCGAGGAGTGCATCAAGGTCGGCGCCGTGATGGGCGCCGCCGCCATGGCCGAAGGCCTGGTCGCGCGCATGAAGCGCGAGCTGGGCCGCGACGATGCCACCGTTATCGCCACGGGCGGCCTCGCCGGCATCGTCGCCGGCTCGACCGATGCCTTCGACGTGGTAGACGGCCAACTCACCATCAAGGGCATCTGCGAAATCTACCGCCGCATGCAGAAGCTGGGATAGAGCAGGGGCTTAAGTCGAGCGCGCCCGATGCCACAGTCCCCGCAAATGCTCGCCAAGCCTATTCCTCAGACAGGCGAAACCCTCCCCGGCACAGGCCGAGGAGGGTCTTGTTGTCATGTCTATCTTTGAGCGCGGGTGCCTCGCGTTACAGTCCGCGAATTCGTACGGCCTCGGGCGGAAACTCCTGCTCGCCGGCATCGGTCTTAATGGTCGCGCGGCCCCAGATGTCCAGGCCTGCAAACACACCGACCGCAAGCGGCAGGCCGTTGGGCGACACCGCCGCAACTTGGCGGCCCAGCAGCGGCACCATGTCGAAGTACTCGCCCAGCACGGGAGCCAGCGGCCCTGCGGCGCCTTGCGGCGTGTTGGCAACAACCGCCCAGGCGTCCACGCGGGCCAGCACGGCGGCGGCCAGCGCCTCGACCAGCGCTTCGTCAGCCACGTCCACACCAAGCTCGCTCAACGCCGAACGCTCAATATCCACCGTCACGGCACCGAACATGCCCGCAGCACCGGCACCGCCGTTCACGGCAACACGCGCGAGCGACGTCTCAAACGCAGGCGTTCCGCACACGATATCGCTCGGCCACTGGATACCCACCTTACCGGCAAGGCCCAACCCCGGCGTCGAAGCCGTGCCCACAAGCGCGTCCATCATACCCATCGCGGCCACAAACGGCAGGCCATGGAAGGCGTGCATATTCACATCCGGACGCACGACCAGCGAAAACGCCAGCGAAGCGTTGCCCGCGCTCCATGCGCACCAGCCCGCGGACACGCCCTCGCGGCCCGCGTCACGTGCCGCGTCGAGCTCGGTGCCGGCGGCAACAGCATTCATCTCGATCATCTACATACGCCCCAATTCGCCCACGATATGACCCACGCGGTCCTCGGGCTCCTTGACCTCGACACCGTTGTAGCGGAAGAACCGCGCCGGGTCGTGCATCAGGTCCTCGAGCGGCACCAGCACAAAGTCGCGCTCGCCAATGAGAGGATGCGGCAGGCGCAGCTTTTTGCCGCCGTGGGTCTCGCCGTCCATCCACAGCAGGTCCAGGTCGATGGTGCGCGGACCGTTGGCCTTGGCCTTTTTGGAGCGGTCGCGCCCAAGCTCGGCCTCGATCTTCATGAGCTCATCGAGCAGCACCAGCGGCGCCAGCTCGGTCTTGATCTCGATGACGGCGTTGGCAAACGCGTCCTGGCGCGTCTCGTAGGCCGGCTCGCTCTCGTAAATCTTGGAGGAGTTGGACACGCAGGTGAGCGGAATCTCGGCGATCATGTCGCGTGCGGCGCGGATGTTGTCGCAACGATGCCCCAGGTTGGAGCCCACGGCCACAAACGCACGGCGCGGCTGCGGCTTGGCGACAGCCCAGTAACCGTTCAGGAACTGCGCAAAGCCGGTGACGTCGTGCACGCGCACGATGTTGGCACCGGCTTGGATAGCGCCCAGGCACACGCCAAACGTGGCGGCATCGCGCGCGGCGGCCTCGGTCACGCCCGAGACGGCGCCCACAAAACGCTTGCGCGACACGGCGCACATGAGCGGATAGCCCAGCGACGCCATCTTGGCGGTCTCGCGCTGGATGACGATGTCCTCGTTGGCCGTCTTGCCAAAGCCCGGGCCGGGATCGATACAGATGCGATCGCGCGACACGCCGGCATGGATGAGCGTGCGGGCCTGGTCGGACAGAAAGCCCATGACACGGCGCATGATGGGCGCCGAATCGGGCAGGGTAAAGCGGCGGAGCTGAGAGGTGGGCACGTAGGCCTCCTCGCGGCGGGCGCTGCGGCGCATCATGGCTGCCAGGTGGTCATTGGGCTCCGGCGCAGGCCCAGGGGTCGCGGCGGCCTCGGAGACAGGGGCGGCCTCTTCGGCGGCCGGTGCCTCCTGCTTCTGCTCGTCCGTGGGCTCGGGCGCGGGTTCCGGATCGCCGAACGGCAACGAGGGCTGTACCACACCACCTGGAAGCTTGGCCTCCGTCTTGGGCTCGCCTAGCAGCTTGCCGCGACGGCGGCGCGCCGGCTTCTCGGCCTCGCGCGCAGCCTCGGCGGCCGCCTCGCGCGCCTTCTCGGCAACAAACGCCGCAGCAGAGGTATCGAGCTGCACCGTTGCATGCGTGCGCGTGGGTGCCGCGACCTCGCCGGCGTGCATCACGATGACGCCGCAGGTGCTCGTCGCGACAAACTCGATCATCTTGGGGTCGGTGAAGCCCGTCACGTCGTTGACGATCGAGGCGCCGCAGCGCACGGCCGCCTTGGCGACCGCCACATGGCGCGTGTCGATCGAGACGATAGCGCCCTCTTTGGCCAGCGCGCGCACCACGGGCAGCACGCGGCGAGCCTCCTCGTCGGGGTTGACCGGGGTAAAACCAGGGCGCGTGGACTCGCCGCCCACGTCGATGATGTCGGCGCCGGCGTCGAGCATCGCCAGGCCGTACTCGATGGCGGCATCCGGGTCGAAGTGTTCCCCGCCGTCGCTAAACGAATCGGGCGTCACGTTGAGGACGCCCATGATGCGCGGACGGTCAAAGCTGAGCTCGTACTTTCCGCACCGCCATGTCTTGCTATCGTTCGCCATGAACATCCTCCTCAAATGCCCACACCGCCGCGCTTGGGCGCAGGCGGCGGGGTCGCTTTGCAATCAGTCTTTCTATTGTATCCGCGCACACGGGCTAGAACGCAAACGCGGCCGCGATGTCGCAAGAAATCAGCAGGTCGGCATTTGCATCCTGATCGGTGGGGGCAAGATTGCAAATGGCCAGCGTATCGCCGGTAAAGTAACGCGTAAGGCCCGCCGCCGGATACACCACGAGCGAGGTCCCGCCCACGATGAGGGCATCGGCCGCGGCGATGGCGGCAACGGCGCCGGTCAGCACGCGCTCGTCGAGCGGCTCCTCGTAGAGCACCACATCGGGCTTGATGCGCCCGCCGCACGCAGGGCACACGGGCACGCCCGCGGCATCCTCGTGCTCGCGCGAGCAAATCCACTCGGCGCTATAGACCGCGCCGCACGACTGGCAAATGTTGCGATGGACCGATCCGTGCAGCTCGAACACACGCTGCGAGCCCGCCATCTGATGCAGGCCGTCGATGTTCTGCGTCACCACGGCATCAAGCTTGCCGGCGCGCTCCAGCTCGGTCAGCTTGGTGTGGCAGCGGTTGGGCTTGGCGCCAAGCGCGATCATCTTGGTGCGGTAGAAGTCGAAGAACTCGGCCGGATGCGCCTCGTAAAAGCTATGCGAGAGCATGGTTTCGGGCGGGTAGGCAAACTGCTGGTGATACAGGCCGTCCACGCTGCGGAAATCGGGGATGCCACTCGCCGTAGAAACGCCCGCGCCGCCAAAGAAGACCACGCGCTTGTGGGTGCCGAACAGCTCCGCCAACGCGGCGGAGGCCTGCTTGGGATCCGTTATTGCCTGCGTCATATGAGTCCTCCGTCCTCGTTGGTCGGGCGGCGTCGGGCGATGTCCCAGCACGCGGTCTTGGGTTAGTGCGCGTGGGTCCCACCCCGCCCCTGTTGCGCTAATCTTAAGCCTGCCAACCCCGTCGAAAGGACACCATGCCTCAGACTTACACTTTCGCCTCGTGGAACGTCAACGGCCTGCGCGCCGTGCTCAAAAAGGACCCGAGCTTTATCCAGATCGCGCAAGAACTCGACGTCGATATCCTGGCGCTGCAAGAGACCAAGCTGCAAGAGGGCCAGGTCGATATCGACCTGGCCGGCTATCACCAAACCTGGAGCTACGCCGAACGCAAAGGCTATTCGGGCACCGCGGTCTTTAGCCGCCAGGAACCGCTGCGCGTGTTGCGCGCCGACGCGCTGCTACCTTACGCCGGCGAGGGCGAGGCAGCCGAGCTCGTGGCGCAGGCCGCGACCGAGGGCCGCGTCTGCGCGCTCGAGTTCGACAAGTTTTGGTTTGTGGATGTCTACACGCCCAACGCCCAAAGTGAGCTCGCGCGCATCGACGTGCGCATGGCCTGGGACGATGCCTATCGCGGCTTTTTGAGCGCGCTTGAGCGCGAGACCGGCAAGCCCGTTGTAACCTGCGGCGACTTTAACGTGGCGCACGAGGAGATCGACCTTAAGAACCCCAAGTCCAACCGCGGCAACGCCGGCTTTTCGGACGAGGAGCGCGGCAAGTTTACCGAGCTGCTCAACGCCGGGTTTACCGATACCTGGCGCGCGGCAAACCCCGACGTCGAGGGCGTCTACAGCTGGTGGAGCTACCGCTTTAATGCTCGCAAGAACAACGCCGGCTGGCGCATCGATTATTTCTTGGTAAGCGACGCAATCGCCGGCAATGTGCGCGACGCCGGCATCCGTGGCGATATCTTTGGCAGCGACCACTGTCCCGTCACCCTCACGCTAGAGCTCTAGCCCCAACTGATCCCCTGGGGACGGAGGAAAGGGGATCATTTTCACCTCGCGAGGGCATCCACGCGGCCCATCCGCCACGAAACTGGTCCATCTAGTACGTTTAAGCCACTATCCTCAACCACAGCGAACAACGAAAAAGAAAACCGCAGGTAGAAAGCCTGCGGTTTTTCATAAAACGCGGTCATGGTCGGGGGTATCAAGCTAAACGTAGTAGATGGGCCAGTTTCGTGGCGAGCGCCGTCAACTGATTCCCTGGGGGCGTCTGGAGACGGAAGAAAGCGGATCGATTTGGCTCTCTGAGGACCACGACGCCCGTCATATCAGCCGGCCATTCCAAAACTATGCCGGTTTACGGGGCTGAATCGCGACCCCCCAACCATACGCAATTCGAGCAAAATAAAACCGCAGGTAGACGGCTTGTCTATTTTCGAAAAATGCCGGTATGGTCGGCCTGCGTCAATCCAGCCCCGTAAACCGGCATAGTTTTGATATGACACCAAGGCAGTATTGATTCTCGTCCCGGCGCAACCGTCACTACAGTCCGTACTTCACGACGACGCGGTTGATCCGTCGACACCAGGGCTTGTACAGGGCGGCCAAGAACACGCAGGTCGCAAGGCCGTGCGTAATGTCGAACGGCACCGCCGTGGCAAGACGCGCCACGGCGCCCGCCCACGTGAGCGGCTGCACAAAACCGATGATGTCGTAGGCGTTGATCACCACGCCGTAGAGCAGGCCCGATGCAAAGCCGTACGCCATCAGCGACGGCATGCGCACGGTTCCATCCGCACGGTCGAACGCGCCCGCATGCGCCAACTCACCGCCAACATAGCCAACCAGACCCCAGGCATACATCTGCCATGGCGTCCACATGCCCTGCCCAAAAAAGAAGTTGCTGGTCAGCGCCGCCAGCGCGCCGACCATAAAGCCGTTACGACGACCGAGTGTCGCCCCGGCGATAATGGCGATGGCGCTCACGGGTTTAAAGTCAGGAATGGGTCCAAACAAGATGCGCCCCGCTGCGGCCAACGCCGCCAGAACCAGCGTTGGCATAATCTGGCGCAGGCCCGGTCGCGACGCCTCGTAGCCCGCAAAGAACAACGCAAGCACCAGCGCCACCACGACAAGCATGGCAAGCGCCGCCTGCTCAACGCCCGCCAGCAACGCCGCAGCCATCACTGCGGGAACCGCCAGCAGCAGCGGGATCTCCAGTTTTGCGAGTAGGCGCGCGACGCGATAATCCGTCATCCCATCACGCCCTATAAAACACATTGTCGGCAAAGAAGTCGGACGGCGGCTCCATGCAGGCAATCTCGCCGTCGAACATCATGGCAATGTCATCGGCAACCTGCTCGGCAAAATCCAGATCGTGCGTGGCCATGATGACGGTGCCGCCAGCCTTCGCATGGTCACGCAGGGCGCGAGCGATGATACAGCGGCTGGCCAGGTCCAAGCCCTTGGTGGGCTCATCGAGCAACAGCAGCTCGGGGCCAATCAGAAGCAGTTTTGCCAACGCAAGCAGTTGACGCTGCCCGCCCGAAAGATCGTACGGGTGTCGCCCATCCAGGCCGTCCAATCCCAGCTGCGCCGCGCGCTCCTGGGCCGCGCCCTCGTCATACCCGCAGGTCGAAGCCCATTCCATCAGCTCATCGCGCACTGTCTCGGCAACCAGCAACGCCTTGGGATTCTGAGGCAGCAGTGCCGCCGAGGCAGCCCCGCGCTCCATATGCCCACGCTGCAACTTGACCGTCTTGGCCAGCACCGAAAGCATTGTCGACTTACCACAGCCGTTACCGCCCACAACCGCATGCACCGCGCCTGCCGAAAACGACGCATCGAGCCCGCGCAGCACCCAGCCGGACGCCCGATCGTAGCGAAACCAGCTCTCGCGAATAGCTGCCGCCGCACTCGTCGCCGCCACCTGCGCGGGCCAGAAAGAGTCCAAAGCCAAAAGTCCCTCGCGACTACCTAAACTCGCTAGGTCAGCCACCTCGCACACGCGTCTGCCCTCAATCCGGTACGCGCACGTCGCGTATTCGAGCATCGGACGTGGCTGATGCGTTGCCACGACAACCGTGCAGCCCAGCTCGCGATTCACGCGGAACAGCGCATGCAGAAAACTCTTCTCGGCAACGGGATCCAGTTGGGACGTGGGCTCGTCAAGCAGAAGCACGCGCGGACGCAGCGCCAGCACGGCCGCCAGCGACAGCAGCTGCTTGCGTCCGCCCGAAAGCGTATCGGTATCGCGGTGGAGCCAATCCTCCAACCCGAAGAAATAGCTGGTCTCGGCCACGCGACGGCGCATCTCGTCGCGCGACATGCCTAAGTTTTCCAGGCCAAACGCCATCTCGTGCCACACGGTTTCGCACACGATCTGGTTCTCGGGGTCCTGAAACACATAGCCCACGCGCTCTGCGGACGCCCGAACGTCCATATCAGCAGCGCTCTCGCCCAGCACGCGCAGCTCGCCAGTGCATTCGCCTGCCGGCGAAATCTCGGGTTTGAGCAGCGAGAGCAGCGTCGACTTGCCCGATCCGGTACCGCCAACAAGCAGTGCAAACGCACCTTGGGAAACACGCCAATCGAGCCCCTCGAACACCGGTGCCTCAGCCCCGGGGTAGGTAAAGCTCAGGCCCCGCACTTCAATCGCCGGCGTATCCGAGCCGCACGCCACGCCCGCCATCATGCTCCCGTCCAACCGAGCCATCAGCCAAACCTCTTCTCGTCAATCGCGTGCAGCACGCAGGGCAGCGCCATCCAGGCCGCGTATACAACATAGCCTGGCCACGGCGCCGGCGCCGATAGCTGCGGGTAAAACGAATACTGCGTCGTCGCGGTCCACGCCACTGCCGTCGTGGCCACACCAAACAGCGCAAGCCCAACCAGCGCGGCAACATCGCCGCGCCCCAGCCGATACCGCGCGTACGTCGTGCGACGCGTCGCGGCTCCCCATCCGCGCGAGTGCATGGCGTCAGCGCGCTCCAGCGAATCCTCCATGCCCCAGCCCATCAGCACGCTCGAGGCCCGCAAGCGCGAGCGCACGGGGTCGGCCGGCGCGCGACCCGGCACATCAATCGCATCCTGCACCGCCAGTACCGTACGACCGCGACGCAAAAACTGCGGGATAAGCCGCATGCACATCGAAATCATGAGCGCGATCACCGGTGCGGTGTTACCCAGAAGCGCAAGCACCTTGTCGTAGCCAAGCATCGACGCCGCGGCCTCAAACCACAGCACGCTCGCCACAAACAGCCCGCCCATGCACAGGCCGTATACCATGCTCTCTAGATACACCGCACGCATGCCAATATGGAACAGCTCCGTCGAGCCCGAGGCGCTAAACAGCGGATTGAGTACCGCGATGATCAAAATCACCGGCAGCTGCCAGCGAAGCGCCCCCAACGTGCGCGCGGCGCCGCGCGTCGCAAGCCCGTACGCCAGCCCGCCCGCAAGCGACAGCGCAATCAGCACCGGTTGCATCGAGAACATGGTGAGTCCCAGCGTCAGCACCGTGTAGAGCGCCGGCACCGCCGGATGCGACATCGAAAATGCCGCGACGGGTTCGTTGCCCGATTCCTCTCGCATGATATCCACGGGCACCTCCCATCCCCTCGCGCAAAACGCCAACGCCGCAGCGCCGCCGCCATGCATAACCAGCGCAAACACCACGCCGGCGGCAGCGACACCGGCCGTCACGCGTCAATCGTTACGCGCTCATCATATGCCTGCGGTATCATATTGTGCCGTGTATCGTTTCCAAACACACGTCTCTATAACGTAACAGGAGATCACATGGACGCAACCGCAATTATCCTCGCCGCCGGCGAGGGCACCCGCATGAAGTCGAACCACTGCAAGGTTTCGCACAAGATCCTGGGCAAGCCCATGGTCCAGTGGATCGTCGACGCCACCGTCAAGGCCGGCTGCAGCCGCGTCGTGGTCGTCATCGGCAGCCACGCCGACGAGATGCGTGCCCTTATCGACGGCGCCTACGCCAACAGCGCCACCAAGGTCGAGTGCGTCGAGCAGACCGAGCGCCTGGGCACCGGCCACGCCGTCAAGGTCGCGCTCGAGGCCTGCGGCATCACGCAAGGCCCCGTCATCGTGCTCAACGGCGACCTGCCGCTCATTACCGCCGACACCGTCGCCAAGTTCGCACAGACCGTCGCCACCGGCGAGCTCGCCTGCACCGTCATGACCATGACCCCGCCCGACCCCTTCGGCTACGGCCGCATCAAGCTGGGCGCCGACGGCCAGATCGAGCGCATCATCGAGCAGAAGGACTGCACGCCCGAGCAGGCCGCCACGCTGCTCGAGTGCAACGCCGGCTGCTACGCCTTCGACGGCGCGCAGCTCGCCGCGCACATCGACGAGATCGGCAACGACAACGCGCAGTCCGAGTACTATCTGCCCGACATGCTCGAGATCCTCAAAGACCACGGCCAGGCAGTCTCCATCTTCCACTGCGATGACTACCGCGACGGCCTGGGCGTCAACAGCCGTATCCAGCTCGCGCAGCTCACCGCCATCGCGCGCGACCGCATCAACGAGCACTGGATGGCCGAGGGCGTTACCTTCATCGATCCCACGCAGGCCTGGATCGGCCCCGATGCCGTTATCGGCCGCGATACCGTCGTGTGGCCGCAGACGCACCTGATCGGCCACGTCACCGTGGGCGAGGAGTGCCAGCTCGGCCCCAACAGCCGCCTCACCGACACCACCGTCGGCAGTGGCTGCACCATCGATGAGACCATCGCCATCGAGGCCGTCATCGAGAACGGCGTCGACTGCGGCCCACGCGCCTACCTGCGCCCGGGTACCCACATGCTCGACGGTTCCAAGGCCGGCACGCACGTGGAGATCAAGAAGTCCACGATCGGTGAGGGCTCCAAGGTTCCACACCTGTCCTACATCGGCGACACCACCATGGGCTCCGGCGTCAACGTGGGCGCGGGCTCCATCACCTGCAACTACGACGGCGTGCACAAGCACAAGACCGTCATCGGCAAGGATGCCTTCATCGGTTCCGACACCATGATGGTCGCGCCCGCCCAGATCGGCGACGGCGCGCTCGTGGCTGCCGGCTCCGTCATCACCGAGCCGGTCCCGGCAGACGCGCTCGGACTGGGCCGCGCCCGTCAGGTAAATATTGAGGGCTGGGCCGCCGATTACCGCCGCCGCCTGCACGAGGACGACGAGGTATAACGTTTTACCAAGCATCTAAGGAGCTGTTCCCATGGGGACGGCTCCTTTTTCTATGCTGACCTGCGTGACAGAATGAGTGGTCGGTTCGTGTCCGTTGACGGTAAAGACGTTATCAAGACCCGATTAACCCCGCCGCGCGGTTACAATGCAAAAAGGCATCTATATGGCATTCGATGTATAAAGGAGAAGGGTAATGCCGATTAATGATCCCGAGAAGTCGGAGAATATGCGCAAGTCCATCCGCGTGTATTCCGGTTCCTCCAACCGTCCCCTCGCTCAGAAGATCGCTGAGTACCTTGGGGTCGAGCTTTCGGGCCTTACGCTAAAGCAGTTCGCCAATGGTGAGATTTACGCCCGCTACGACGAGACCGTCCGCGGCGCCGACGTCTTCCTGATTCAGTCCGTGGCCGGCGGCAACGTCAACGACATGCTCATGGAGCTGCTCATCGCCACCGACGCTGCCAAGCGCGCATCCGCCCGCTCCATCACCGCCGTCATCACCCACTACGGCTATGCCCGCCAGGACCGCAAGGCCGGCCCGCGCGAGCCCATCACCGCCCGCCTCGTCGCCAACCTGCTCGAGCGCGCCGGCGTCAACCGCATCATCACCCTCGACCTGCACCAGGGTCAGATCCAGGGCTTCTTCGATATCCCGGTTAACCACCTGTCCGCGCTGCCGCTGTTTGGCCAGTACTACAACGACATGCACTTCGACACCGACAACCTGGTTGTCGTCTCCCCCGACGTGGGTCGCGCCAAGGCCGCCAAGAAGCTGTCCGACATGCTCGGCTGCGACCTGGCCATCGCCCACAAGGGCCGTCCGCGCCACAACGCCGCCGAGGTCATGGGCATCATCGGTGACATCAAGGGCAAGACCTGCATCATCAACGACGACATGATCGACACCGCTGGCACCCTGTGCGCCAACGTCAAGGAGCTCAAGGCTATGGGCGCTGGCGACATCTACGTCTGCGCCACCCACGGTATCTTCTCCGGTCCGGCCATCGAGCGCCTGAACGACGCCCCGATCGTCGAGTGCGTCGTCACCGACGCCATCCCCGTCGAGGTCGGCGGCAAGATTAAGACCATCTCGGTCGCCGAGGAGTTCGCTCAGGCCATCTCCGCCGTTTACCACGAGGAGCCCGTCTCCACGCTCGTCGGCGGCGACTTCGCGCTGTAATCCAGCGTGCATCGCATCATCTTTGGTGTTTTTAAAGGGTCGGAGGCTCGCTTCCGACCCTTTTTCTACCCCTCGACAACCCGCCATGGACAGTTAGTTCAGATTTGTATTAATTTAGGCATTCGTTTGGGCCATTTAATACGTCGAAAGCGCTCTTGCCGGCATAATTCCGTTCGATCCCTCCGCCTATGGATCTCTTCACCATGCCGTTGGCCCCATTTTGCCCACCGATTCCTTCAACAACGGCAATACGCCCCGGTCGCCTTATACAAATCTGAAATAACTGTCCAACACCCACCTCAGCTGATGCCTCCAAGGCCAGCCCATCGCTCCATTCTCCACTTTTTCAAGGCATTCCACATGATCACGCTACCGCCCGCGGCGCGCGACACCCCTTTGAGCGAAAAGACCGATACGGCAGTATCACTTCGCCAACGGATTAGTACCTTATAGCTATGACGACCGTGATTTCACATCTTTCCGCCCTCCGCGCAATTCGCCGCGCTCGACGGGCGTACTCCGCCCTTCCCTGGGACGTCATCGATGACGAGCAACAGACACAATCCCTCGAAGGTTGCGTTCCCAACAAGGACGCCATAGACTTTGCGGCCCTTGCAATACTTGACGCCTGGAGCGAAGACGACTCCGAGTGTCTAGATCTCTTTGTTGCGGGCGGCAACAACAGACGGCCCGACGGACGGCTCCTCCAGCACACCATCACCGCCCCTCTTCCCCAAGGTGCGATCATGCACATCGAAGCCGACATCTACGCAACGTCCCCCGCCATGACGGCCATGCTTTGTTCCAAAAATGAATCAGTTGCCAAAACCTTGATGCTTCTCATGGAGCTGCTCGGAACCTACTCACTTCCGCCCGAGGCAACTTGCCCCATCGCCTACGACGACACATGGCCCAAGGCCAACGGCTTCGAAGCGATGGACGGCCTCGATTGCCAGGGCGACCAACCGACACCCGAAAAGCAAGCCGAAACCCGCTACGAACAGGCACACTACAAATGCGAACCCGCCACAACCATCGAAGAGCTCGAGGCAGTCGCACGATTTGCCAAAAGCAGTTCCTACGCCTCATTTCGTACGGCTGTCAAACTCGCCCGGGCCGGATCCGCATCCCCAGCGGAATCATTGATGTTCGCCGTCCTGGGCGCACCCATGCGCTTTGGCGGATTCGGGTGCTGCAGATTGCCCATGGGAGGCTTACTGCTCAACTATCGTGTCGATTTCGACACCCTTGCGGTCAACATGTCCTCGGGCATCCCCTACGCCATCTGCGACTTATATTGCCCGGCCGCTGGAGTCGACAACGAATACAACGGAATTGGACATGAGCTTCAAAACGCCCGCATCCACGATGGCAATCGTAACAATGGCCTTAAAGCCATGGGTATCCACGTCCTGGTTATCAATCGTGACCAAATGAAGGACCTTGTTGCACTCGAAGCCTTCGCCCAAACGATGCATCGACTCGCGGGAGTCCGATTCCGATATCGCATCAAGGGCTATCGAAAGCGTCAGGCCGCCTGGCTCAACGCCCTGCGGGCCGGAATCGGCCTCGCGCCGGTCTAAAAGACTTTTACCCAGTGTTACCTAGCATGGCTGGACAGTTAGTTCAGATTTGTATAAACAGACGGCTAATATCGAGGTAGTTTGCCGCCATTCCGGCGCCAATCACCTCATTTGAAGACTCGAAAGATCTGAAATAGCGCAAAATGTGCTCTCCAAAGCGCCGTGGCAGTTCCGCGGTCCCAATTTTGGCAGTCGAAGACCTCTTGGTTTATACAAATCTGAACTAACTGTCCACCCCGGCTTCTGACGACTGTCCAACGCCCTCATGCAGCCTCATTCACCCTCCATTTGACAGCAGCAACGGGGTCGCTCACCATAGCAGGCGACAAATCGACGAAAGGAAGCACATGGCAGCTGCACAGCCGCTCAAGATTCGCATGGTTGCCGGACTTGGCAACCCTGGCGATGAGTATGCCGAGACCCGCCACAACGCCGGCTTTAAGGCAATCGACGAGCTGGCCCGTCAGGCCGGCGTCACGTACTGGAAAAACCAGGCCGGTGCCGAGGTCGCGCTCATCAACATCAACGACCCCGAGGAAGAGGGCGGCAAGCGCCAGATTGTGCTGGTCAAGCCACAGTCGTACATGAATACCTCGGGCGGTCCCATCTCCAAGCTCTGCCGCGAGTACAAGATCAAGGCCGAGGAGCTGCTCGTAATCCACGACGAGCTCGACATTCCCGCCGGCGACGTGCGCGTTAAGGTGGGCGGCGGCCATGCTGGCCACAACGGCCTGCGTTCCATCATCGACAAGATGGGCAGCCGCGACTTCAGCCGCATCCGCACCGGCATCGGCAACCCTCCCGGCAAGATGGCCGTCGCTGACTACGTGCTTAAGCAGCTACGCGCCCGCGAGGCCGAGGACTTCCAGGACACCTGCGCCCGCGCGGCCGACGCCGCCGGCCTGGCGATCGTGCACGGCGTGGTCTATGCCCGCGACCATGTCAACGGCGCCGCCTCCGCCAACGGCAAGCACTAAAACCTATCATTTAGGGATAGGTTTATTTTGACAGGTTTTACCTGCGGAAACGCCGCAGTCGACACATCGCAATAAACGCGCTGCCACCATACATGCATAACACCCCAAAGGGGCCGGCCTCAACGAAGCGCGAGGCCGGCCCCCTTTGCCGTTTTACCCGATAAAACTGACCAAAATAAACCTGCCCCTATTTGGTAGGCCAAAGTGGATAAACCCTGCTCCCAACAGCCGAAGACACACGTAAGTGACATGTCCATGAGGGTATAATTTGCACCGTATGTCTGCACAACGCCTGTGCGCGTACGGTTTTATTCGGGCTACCGTCCATTTCCGTGGAGGCACGGTTCGGCGGCCCTAACAAGAGAGGGGTTCTATGTATAAGATCCTGGAGAAGACGCAGTTCTCGGAGAAGGTGTTCAAGTTCCGCATCGAGGCGCCCGCAATCGCCAAGCATGCGCACGCTGGACAGTTCCTCATGGTTCGCGCCAACGAGACGGGCGAGCGTGTCCCGTTTACCCTGGCCGGCTGGAACGGTGACGAGGGCTGGGTCGAGTTCATCTTCATGGTGATCGGCAAGACCACCGAGATGCTTTCCACCTACGAGGCCGGCGAGTCACTGCGCGACGTCGTGGGCCCGCTGGGCGTTCCCACCGAGATGGCCGAGGGCCCCTGCGCCGTCATTGGCGGCGGCGTCGGCTTGGCAATTGCCTTCCCGGTCGCCAAGCACCTGGTCGAGACCGGTCACGAAGTTCACGCCATCATGGGCGCCCGCACCAAGGACCTCCTGCTCATGGAGGACCAGTTCCGCGAGCTCCTCGACGAGGACCACATCCACATCACCACCGACGACGGCTCCTACGGCGAGCAGGGCGTTGTTACCGCTCCGCTGGAGCGCCTGCTGCAGGACAAGGCCGTGAGCCAGGTCTTCTGCGTCGGCCCCGTTCCGATGATGAAGTTCTCGACCCTCACCGCCCAGAAGTACGACACCCCCATCACCGCGTCCCTCAACCCCATCATGGTTGACGGCACCGGCATGTGCGGCTGCTGCCGCGTCGAGGTGGGCGGCGTGACCAAGTTCGCTTGCGTCGACGGCCCCGACTTCGATGCCACCCTGGTCGACTGGGATGACCTTCGTGCCCGCCAGGCCGCTTACCGTTCCGAAGAGGGCGAGTCCCTCAAGGCCTATGAGGAAAAGAGCTGCGCATGCCACTAGTTAACGGTCGTTTCGTTGCCGATATGAAGTCGCCCCGTACCCCCGATAACGAGGAGCCGGCTGCCGAGCGCGCCTGCGACTTCCGCCCCGTCGACAAGGGCTTCACCGAGGAGATGGCGCTGGCCGAGGCCGAGCGCTGCCTCAACTGCAAGAAGCCGTTCTGTGTTGAGGGCTGCCCCGTCAACATCAACATCCCCCGCTTTATCGAGCAGATCCGCGCGAAGGACTTCGGCGGCGCTCTCGATACCATCCGCGAGGACTCCATGCTTCCCGCTATCTGCGGTCGCGTCTGCCCGCAGGAGAACCAGTGCGAGGGCAAGTGCATCCGTGGTAAGAAGTCCGAGCCCGTGGCCATCGGCCAGCTCGAGCGCTTCCTGGGTGACCGCCCCGAGCTCGCCTCCACGCCCAAGATGGCCCCCAAGAACGGCAAGAAGGTCGCCGTCGTCGGCTCTGGCCCGTCCGGCATCACCTGCGCCGGCGAGCTCGCCCGCAACGGCTTTGACGTCACCGTCTTTGAGGCCTTCTTCACCGGCGGCGGCGTGCTGGTCTACGGCATCCCCGAGTTCCGTCTGCCCAAGGCAGTCGTCAAGCGCGAGATCGACGGCCTGGAGGACATGGGCGTCAAGTTTGAGTACAACTCCGTCGTGGGCAACATGGCCACGGCCGAGGAGCTGTTCGAGCAGGGCTTCGACGCCATCTACGTGGCGACCGGCGCTGGCCTGCCCAAGTTCCTCAACGTCCCCGGCGAGAACCTGCCCAACGTCTTCTTCGCAAACGAGTACCTCACCCGCGTGAACCTGATGAAGGCCAACAAGTTCCCCGAGTACGACACCCCCACCAAGCACGGCAAGAACGTCGTCGTCTTTGGTGGCGGCAACGTGGCTATGGACGCCGTCCGTACCGCCAAGCGCCTGGGCGCCGAGCACGCCATCATCGCCTATCGTCGTACCGAGGACGAGATGCCCTGCCGTCGCGCCGAGCTGCACCATGCCAAGGCCGAGGGCGTCGAGGTTCTGCCGCTCGTTTCCCCGCTCGAGTTTGTCGCTGGCGAGGACGGCTCCGTGTGCGCCGTCAAGGTCCAGAAGATGGAGCTCGGCGAGCCCGACGAGTCCGGCCGTCGTCGCCCGGTGCCCATCGAGGGCGCCATCGAGGAGATTCCCTGCGACGTCGCAATCTCGGCTATCGGTACCAACGCCAACCCCTTCGCAAAGAAGATCGGCGGCAAGATGGAGCTCAACAAGTGGGGCTACATCATCGCCGACGAGGAGACCGGCCAGACCACCGATCCCCGCATCTGGGCCGGCGGCGACATCGTCACCGGTGCCGCTACGGTCATTTTGGCGATGGGCGCTGGCAAGAAGGCCGCCGCTTCCATCACCAAGAGCCTGCTGGGCGAGTAATCACCCGCAGCGCTAGCCATCAAACGGCAAAGTCCCCGTCGAGCACGCGCCCGGCGGGGACTTTTTCTATGCCGGCCAACCCATCACCACAAAGGGGACAGGCACCTTTGTGGTGGTTTGGGGACTTGCCCGGTCGTTTTGTCTCAATCTGTAACAGTAAGACCCTGTTGAGCCTCGTAGTTGTTACAGATCAAGATATTGTGCGAACATCCGCCTGTTCATCTCAATCTGTAACAGTAAGAGCCCAAATTCCTTGCTACGTGTTACAGATCGAGACATTGCGCCGGCGGTCAGACGATTCATCTAAACCTGTAACATCTAAGGCCGTTTTGGCTGGCTAGGTGTTACAGATTGAGATTTTGCTGAAGCCGAGAATAGAAGCTGTCACCAAAACTTAGCGCTTGCGGCGCTTGGTCGCGGCGACACCGGCGGCGGCAACGGTTGCACCGGCGATACCCAGGGCGGCGACCGTCATCGCGGTGGCATCGCCCGTGGCCACCAGGACAGCATCGCTCTTCTTGGCCGGCATGGTTTTCTCAACCGTCTTGGTCGTTGTGGTTGTCGTGGTCGGCTTGGCCGCGGGCTTAGCTTCAGGCTTGGCCTCGGGTTCCACCTCAGGTTTAGCCTCCGGTTTCTGCTCGGGCTTCGTGTCGGGCTTCACCCCAGGCTGCGGCGTCGGCTTGGGATCCGGCGTAGGCTGCGGATCGGGAGTCGGCGTGGCTTCAGGCGTAAAGGTCAAATCGGTGTTGAGCCACAGGGTGTAGATCCAGCCGCTGTCCTCATCGGATACGCTATCCGCGACCTGGTAGCCGCACTCCTGGCCGTTGATCACCAGCTTGGTGTCGGACGTGAAGTAGAAGCCGCGCGCGGACTTGAGGTAGATGCCGTAGCGATAGGTCACGCCGGGCTTAAAGACGTCGATGTGATTCGTGATGTTCTGATCCCAGAACTTCTGAGAGTTCACTTCGCTGCCATCGCTGCCCGTCCAGAACTCACACTGAGGAAGGGAGTTGGAGCCCGTCGGAACATTCGCCGTAAAGACCGGCTTATCGCCTGCCTTGAAGGTGGTCGTGGCGCCGTTGATCTCGATAACGTCGATGGCCCGCCATTCGTCGATCGGCTGCTCGCACAGCATATTGTCAGCGTTTGGCGCGAAGACGCCGTTGACGGTCTTGATGTGGTGCGTCCAATGACCGTTGACGTACATCATGCAGTCATTGCCCACGGTATTGTCGCCCTTGAGCCTCAGCTCGACGGAATACATGTAGAACTTGCCCTCTTCGAAGTGTTCGATCCTCCTCGCGCCCGTCGGATACTTGGCGGGGTCGGAATACCAGAAGGCAACGGGCGTGAGCTCCGCGGGGTCGCTGCCATCCATCTCCTCCCAGCACTCGTAGGCGATCTCGTACTTGTCGGCGTCAGCAGCGGGAATCGTCGCGGTCGCGCGGGGCGCCTCGCCGGGCGCGTAGTCGGTCTTCACGTCGTTGACGTCCAGGTTATGGAGGACTTCGTTTTCCGATGCAACAAGCGTAATTTCGCTATTGATGGCATAGCGGAGGTGATAGTCGTCCCTGGTTTCGTTGACGGTAATCGAGCTGCCCGCGTAGCTGTTGTCACCTTCATAGTCGGTGCCATAGTCAGTTCCGGTATACGTCAGTGCCGCGCCAATATAAAGAACCTCATTGCGCGTGAGTCGATACGAGCCGCCTGCCGCGCCACCCGTAAAGGTCAGCGTCAGCCTCATGTGATCGTCAACAGGCTCAAAGTGAGCCGTCACATCGGACATAGATGTGTCCTGGACTTCAGCCAGGGTGCCCGAAACAGCATCGGCCCGGTAGTACTTGGTTTCGACAAGTTCGCAGAGCGGCTCATCCGGCATGCCACCCTCAACATCGGGAAAATCATAGGTGTACGACTGACCCTTTTCGAGCGTGATGTTGTCCGGAAGCACGCAGTCCGTGTAGTGGGAAACCACGGTCGTATTGACCCTAACGCCGCTCCCGCCTGTCACATCGGTCACGCCACAGGGCATGATGGCGTCGCTTGTCGGCGTGGCGGAGGTGTCGCTGGGAGTGTTTTGCTCAGCGGGTGTTGCATCGCTAGATTCATCGGTGGTATCAGCCGGAGTCGTCTGCTGAGGTTCAGCGACGGTTTGTGCCGTCGGAGCATCATCAGTTGCAGGCGCGGTCGCCGGAGCCGCATCCTCCGCAACCGCCGGTGTCACCGGAGCCGCGGCAACCTCACCAGTCGCAGCGGCGGGATCCGCACACTCGGTCGCAAGCGCCAAACTCGGCAGTAGCAGCTGACCAACCATAAGCGCACACGCACCGACGCTCGCAATCCTCACACCCACGCAGCGCCAAGTACCATGAACCAGCAAGCAAGTGCGTTCGCGCTGGGCCTCCTTATCAAAGTGGCTTCCGTACATAACGGCCTCCTTGGTCGTAGGGACATACCACCATAAAGGCGCCTGTCCCCTTTGTGGTGGTCCTGTACAACCAAGATGCGCCAAATGACTCTATACGCCTAGGTTCGTAGATGCGAACCTAGGCCTCTACCTGCGGAAATACAAAGAGCCGCCGCAAGGGCATTTATGCCCACGCGGCGGCTGAAAATGGCTATGAAAGCTTGCACTAGCGGTTGCGGCGCTTGGACGCAACGAAGCCGGCGCCGATGACGGACGCACCGGCAATTCCGAGGGCCGCTGCCGCCGTCGCGGCGCTATCGCCCGTGGCGGCCAGAGTGCCCACGGACTTCTGAGCCGCAACTGCCTTCGCGGCCGGCTTGGAGGCAGCAGCCGTGGAACTCGCCTGAGTCGGCGTCACGGACGGCGTGCCCGTCTCACTTCCACCGCCTGGCTGCGGCGCAGGAGCCGGGGTGGGCTCAGGCTGCGGCGTGGGCTCGGGCGCGGGATCGGGCTGCGGCGTGGGTTCGGGCTCGGCCGCATCCCCGTAGCTGATCACCACGTTGCGGGCGACCTCGTTGGAGGTCTTAATATCCTGGATAGTGGACGACCCGGCGGTGCCGATGACGAGTCCGTTTCCGGCGGTGTCGTAGTCAAGTCCGTTTCCGGCAGTTTCTCGCACGGTGCCGCCGGCGGGAGTCGTAATCACCGACCCGTACATGATATCGAGTGCGGGATTCATAGACGGTCCCCCGCCCGTGGTCTTTCGGTTGACAACATAGATCCCCGCTGTCAGGCCCGACGCCTCAACATTCGATTTGAAAATCCTAATCTGGGGCCTTTCCAGATCGTCATATCCTGCGGCGATGATTCCGTAGTCCTCTCGACGAGGCCCAGGGTTGGGTTCGCTCACATTTCTGCCAGTACGCACTGTGAGGTTCGATTTTTGGACAAGCATCCACGTCGAACCGCCCTCCGCCTGCGCGTCAATGCCCCTCGAAGACAACACCGCATCGCCGGCAAGTATCTCGACATCAGCTCCGTTGACGATCTGCAAGAACGTGTTCTTGTTGATGCCAAGCGTATGGATGCCTGCAGAATAATACGGGCCGTCCGCCGTCTTAATTGCAACCTTGGCGCCATCGATCGTGACGTCGCCCCCGTGCACGGAGACATAATCCGGTTCTTCCTGACCGCTTTCCCGAGCAACGCGACCGCCCGGCTTCCCATCGGCAAAGATGCCATAGACGCTTTGCGGCGGCCGGTGTAGCCCATCCGCCTTCTTTGCCTCTATTTTAACGTCGGCGCCCTTGTCGATTTTCACGTTGCCCGATTTCGCGCGAATACCGTTTGAGCAATAAAAGCTACCCGTAGATATCACGTTAACACTGGATCCACTTATAGTGATGTCTCCATTCGTGACACCATCGCCCGACGCAGTAAGCACATTATCCTGAGCCGTCGCGTTGAGGGTCCCCTCCCCCGTGATGGCGAGATTGCCGTCCTTGACCTCGATGGCGCTCTGCCTGGCATCGGCCGTTACGGTGTTGATGCCTGTAACGTCGATGGTGAGGTTGCCCTTGGCGCCGATGGAGCCGCCGTCGTAGCCGTTGAGCTTCATGTCGTCGGCGCCGTCCCAGGACCAGGTTCCCGCCTCGTCGCCGGCGGCGGTGCCCGCGTCGTACTGCGTGCCGCCGACGTTGACCCAGTCGGCGGCGAGCGCCACGCTCGGCAGCAGCAGCTGGCCGGCCACGAGCGCGCAGGCCCCCGCGCAGGCGAGTTTTGCACCCACGCGGCGCCATGTTCCGTGGGAGAGCGTGCACGAGTGGCCGTGGTCGATTGGGTTGTCATGGATTTGCGTTCGCATGTGAGCCTCCTTGTCGTAAGGGGTGCTTCTATAACACCATGTTACGGGAAGATATCCGGATCCCGGGGCACAAATTCTCATGTGGCGCACCTGCCAGCGCAAAAGGCAACGAGCACGCTATTGCCAAGCGCGCCCCGCCCCCCCCCGAAAGGCCCACCCCCTACCGTCATGGCCTACAATCGAGGACACGATTATTCGTCCACCCGAAGGACCGTTCTTGAACCTGAGTAAGCCTAAAATCAACGCGCTTCTGGCACTCGCACTGTTTACCTTCGCCTTCCTTGCTGCCGAGTTTCGCTTCGATATCAATATCGGGCTACTCGCCGGCGCCGAGCGCGTTGTGCTCGCACAGGGCCTTATCCTTGGCGCCAGCGTGATCGGCTTTATCGGATATGCGCCGCTGCTCGGGCTCGCACAGCGCAAAGGCCACTCATTGGCAGCCGCCAACGCCGCTGTTCCCATCGCCATCCTGGGATTGACCCAGATCCAGTCCCCCACGGGCCCGCTTGCCCTCGAGATTCTGGGGTGCGTGGCGTTCTTTGGACTCGGCCTGTTGGGCGCCGCCACTCACCACGCCTTTTCGTTGATATTCCAGGATGACCCCAAACTCGCCACTGACGCAGGAGCAGCCTATGCCGCGGGCATCCTGATGCAGTTCGCCATCAACCTGCTCGATTGCGGCGGCATCGCAGAGCTCATCGTCCTGGGCGCCGCAACAATCATCATCTCTGCCCTCGGCGCTGTTCCTCAAGAGACCGCCGAGAGCCCGAACTCCCGTATCAATCCCTTTGTTGAGCCATCGCACGCCCTCGCCAAGCAGGCATGTTGGAGCATCGTGCTCGTCATGATTCTCGCCTGCCTGTTCTCTACTCTCGATAACGTGGTCACGTTCTCCAACGCCCACGGCACCATCGCCGTGCAGACCTGGCCGCGCCTCTTTTTGGCAGCGAGCGGTCTCGTCGCCGGTATCGTCTTTGATCTTGCCGAGCGTCGCTACATGGGTCTCATCATGCTCGGCGTCACGGTACTTTCCACCATCTCGATCTTGGCCGTGGAGGCCGGCGCCGACCCCAACTTGGGCCTCATCGTCTTTTATCTGAGTTCGGGCTTTTTTGTCACGTTCTTTACCGCCACGTTTACGCAGCTGGCGCCGCGCATGCACACGCCCGCACTGTGGGCTGGCATGGGCCGCGCAGCCAACAACGTGTGTGCGTTCACTACGTCGGGCATCTCGCTGGCACTTGTGACCTCGGGCAATGTCGCCCTCATCATGATCGGCGCGCTCATGCTGCTTGTGGCGGCGAGTGTGGCGTTTGTAGCCGCGGGCCTGTTCCGCCTGCCCCAAACCGAGCAGGAGCGCGAACACCAGCAACAAGCCGAGAAAGCACTCGCTGCGCCGAGCATCGAAGAGCAACGCCAGGCCTTCATCGCCAACCACGCTCTCACCCCGCGCGAAGTCGACGTGCTCATAGCCGTGACCCAGGATGAACGCCCGCTCAAGCAGATCGCCGAGGAGCTCGGTATCTCGATGCGCATGGTACAGCGCCACCTGAGCTCTATCTACCAAAAGACCGACACGCAGACGCGCGCCGGTCTCACCAAGGCCTTCCCCTCGGCCTAAAACAAAAACCACCACAAAGGTGTCTGTCCCCTTTGTGGTGGTTTTTGGTCGGTTAGCCTTCGAACTGCGCTACTTTGTAGCGGTAGGCCGCGGCGATGACGTCCTTGCAGCCTTCGCGGCCCAGCTTGGCGCGGTTGACGACGATGTCCTTGCCGCTCGTCATCTTCCACTTTCCGGCACTGTAGCGCTTATAGAACGCCTCGCGCGCCTTCTGCTGCTGCTTGACCAGCTTGGCGCCCTTCTTTTTGTTAAGGCCACGCTTCTTGCGCACGATCTCGACGCGGTCCTCAAATGGCGCAGTCACCAGCACGGCGATGTGGTTGGGGTTGTTGCGCAGCAGATAATCGGACAGACGGCCTTCGATAATGCAGCTCTCGGTCTCGCCCAGATCCAAAATCACCTGGCTCATCTTTTGGAACAACTTGTCCGAGTACGAACGCGCATCGTAGCGGTCGGGCAGAAACGCCATGTTCTCCACGGCCAGACGCTCGTCGTAGGCGGCCATCTTGTCGAGCGACTCGCCCGCGCGCAGCGACGCACGCACCAGCAGCTCGTTATCGTACAGCGGAATCCCCAGCTCATCGGCAAGGATACGGCCAATCTCGTGGCCCTCGGCACCAAAGTCGCGCGCGATGGTAATGACCACAGGACTCTTCTTGTTCTCCAGATCGCTCATCGCGATTCCTTTCTCTATGTGACAAAGGGACTGTCCCTTTGTCACATTCTACGCTGCCACCATTCGCCTCTGATATGCCCTCACCAGCAGCGAGATACCAAAGTTGAGCACAAAGTACATCGCAAACACCAGGCCATAGAGCATAAGCACCTGCGACAAGTCGATCGCATGCGCCATCACGACGTTTGCCGTGTACATGAGCTCGGCCACGTTAATGCCCGAAAGATACGAGCTGTCCTTAATGACGGTCGTGCACTGGCTAAACAGCGCCGGAATGATCGTCTTAAACGTCTGCGGCAGAATGATGTAGCGCATGGTGGCAAAGAAGCCGAAGCCCTGGCTCTGCGCTGCCTCAAACTGGCCGCGCGGAATCGAGTTGAGGCCGCCGCGCACAATCTCGGCCATAACGGCGCTGGTAAACAGCGTAAAGGCGATGGTCGAAATCACGATGTCCAAACCCTGTACCGTAAAGTAGATAAACAGGATCCACAGCAGGTTCGGCGTGCAACGGAACAGCTCAATATAGGCACTCACCAAAATACGGAACGAGCGGGGCGCATAGCTTTTAACAAGCGCCAGCACCGTGCCAAAGATGAGCGAGAAAAAGATTGACAGCGCCGAGATCTCGATCGTCTTAACAAAGCCGCCCCAAATGTAGAGCAGGTTGGTCGCGTTGAAGATTTCCATGCGCTAGGCCTCCTCTACGTTGTCGAGCCCCAGCTCGGCCAGGCTCACGCCGCGCGGACGCTCCTTGGAGCGGCGCTCGAGCCACTGCACCAGCATGGCGAGCGGAAAGCAGATGATGAAGTACATAAGGCAGCAGACGATGTATCCCTGCAGGTAACCGTACAGGCTCACAAAGTTGTCGGAACGGTACATAAGGTCGCCGCCGGCCACAAGCGCCAGCACCGACGTGTTCTTGACCAGGTTGAGCGCCTGGTTACACAGCGGCGGCAGAATGATCTTGAACGTCTGGGGCAGCACGATGTACCAGTAGGCCTGCGCACGGGTAAAGCCCTGGCTCTGGGCCGCCTCCATCTGACCGCGCGGAACCGCCTCGATACCAGTGCGGATGACCTCCGAAATGTAGGCCGCGTGATACAGGCCCACGCCCAAGAAGCCCAGCACGAACGGCGCGATACGCACCGGCTGATCGGCACCGGTTATGGCCTGCAAAAACTGCGGACCGGCCATGTACATAAAGAGCACCTGTACGGGCAACGGGGTGTTCTGGTAAAACTCCACGTACACGCGGCTTATGGCGCGCAGCACGCGCGAGCGAGTGGTAGAGAACACGCCCAGCAGCGTGCCCAGCACCAGCGACAGCAGCAGGCCGGCAACGACCACCTGCAGCGTCACGCCAAAGCCCTCCCAGAAGGGCCCCATGTTTTGGAATGTCGTCGACCAACGGTCGGCGTCAAATAATCCTTCGAGCATTTGATTCCTTCCTTGGACGATGCGCCTATACAAGACCCCAGGTCTTGACCTCTTGGTCGAGCCAGCCGTCGGCCAGGCGATCGCAAATCACCTGATCGACCACGGCCGAAAGGTCGCAGCCCTTCTTGGTCGCCACGCCGTAGCCCTGCTCACCAAACTTGACCTCGGGCTGCAGCAGCTCAACGGTCTCGTTCATGTAACCGGCCAGCGTGGAGCGGTCCATGGCAAAGACGTCGATATTGCCGGCATCGAGCGAACTCTTGATGATGGGGTAGCCGCTAAAGGCCCTAAACTCGGGCTCGCAGCTAAAGCCGTTGTCCTTGATCATCTGCTCGATCAGGCCCTGCGTGGTAGCACCCTGGCTCACGCCAATGACCTTGCCGTCCAGGTCCTCAATCGAGGTAAAGCCCGAACGCTTCTTGACCATGAGTCCCACGTAGTCGGTACGGTACGGCGTCGAGAAATCCCAGCTCTTCTTGCGCTCGTCGGTTATGGTGTAGGTCGCCGCGACCACATCGAGCTGGCCGTTATCGATCAGCGGGCCGCGCGTCTTGGGCGTTACGTCGGTAAACTCGACAAGCTCCTGGGCACGGGCATCCTTGTAGCTCACGCCAAAGACGGCAGCGGCGATCTGGTAGCACAAATCGACTTCCATGCCCTCAAAGCGGCCCTTGGCGGTGTCGTAATAGCCGTAACCGGGAACGTCCTTCTTAACGCCGGCATTCAGATGGCCACGCGACTTAATGGCCGCAAGCTTAGACCCCTTGTCGGAGCCCTCGCCGCTGGTGGAGTTGCCGCAACCGGCAAGCGCGGTCCCCGTCAGCGCAAGCATACCGGCGCCCGCCAGCTGCAAAAAGTGACGGCGCGACACGGCCGCCCTCGTCATATCCGTCATGTCCATCACCGCGCCTAGTGCAGAATCTTGGACAGGAACTCGCGGCAACGCGGGTTCTCGGGGTTATCGAAGAAGTGCTCGGGCGTGCCCTCCTCCAGGATGCGGCCGTCCTCCATAAAGATGACACGGTCGGCCACCTGGCGCGCAAAGCCCATCTCGTGCGTCACGCAGATCATGGTGATGTCCTCCTGCGCGAGCTCAATCATAACGTCCAGGACTTCCTGGACCATCTCGGGGTCGAGTGCCGAGGTCGGCTCGTCAAACAGGATGATAGGCTGCTTGGTGCACAGGGCACGGGCGATGGCGATGCGCTGTTGCTGACCACCCGAGAGATTCTGCGGATACTCGCCGGCCTTATGCGCCATGCCAACACGCTTGAGCGCGGCAATGGCGATCTCGGTCGCCTCCTCCTTGCTCTTCTTTTGCAGTTTGATGGGCGCGAGCGTCAGGTTGCCCAGCACCGTCATGTTGGGATACAGGTTGAACTGCTGAAACACCATGGAGCTGTACTTGCGAGCCATCTCCAGGTGATTCTTCTTGGTGAGCGGCGTACCGTCGATGACGACCTCGCCCGACGTGGGTTCCTCCAGATAATCGACGCAACGGATGAGCGTCGACTTACCCGAGCCGGAAGGCCCGATCATTACGAGCTTCTCGCCGCGCTTGACGGTGAGATTGATATCTTTGAGCACATGCAGGTCGCCAAAGTACTTGTTGAGATGCTTGATCTCGATCATGTCTGCCATGAATGTCCCTTCCCTGCGTTTACACGAGTTGAACTATTGTACGGAAAGAACCGCGTTTCCGCAGCCCACACTACATTCCCGTAAAGAACCCGCAACCTTTAACCCACTCATTGGGGACAGGCTTAAATGAGTACCCGCTCATTAGGCACTCATTTAAGTCTGTCCCCAATGAGCGCCGAAAATAATACAACCGCCCTTGTTGAGCATAAGTCAGCGAAAACCCGTACACGCGAGCAAGGTGACGTGAAATGAAAGGGCGCAGACCTTATGGTCGCGCCCTTGAAATTGAACGTCAGATTGCCGTGTGTACGGGTTTGCAGCGTCGAGCCGTTACGCGGTTTGGTAAAACCGCGTAACAAATTACGCAAGCTTTGCGCCAACAATCTTGGCAGCCGCAGGCTTATCGAAGTTGCCACCGGTGGCCTTGCCGAGTGCACCCATAACCTGGCCCATCTGCTTCTTGGACGTGGCGCCCAGCTCGGCGATAACCTGCTCGATCAGGGCCTCGAGCTCCTCGCCCGAAACCTGCGCGGGCAGCAGGCTCTCCAGAATCTTGACCTGCTCGGTCAGGTTGTCGGTACGCTCTTGGTCGGTGCCGGCCTTGATGGACATCTCCAGCGTCTCGCTCGTCTGCTTGATCAGACGCTTGATCATGCTGTTGACGTCTTCCTCGGTCACATCGCGGCGCTCGTTGACCTCGATATTCTTCACCTCGGCCTTAACCTGGCGAATGATGGACAGGCGGACCTTGTCCTTGGCCTTCATGGCGGCGATCATTTCCTTCTGCAGCTCTTCGTTGGTCATCTGCAAATCCTCTCTAATTGCGTGGGCGGCACTCGCGCGAGCACCGCCCCATGATTACTCAGTCGTCGACGAATCGTCGGTCGAGCTCTTGGTGACGCCCTTCAGGCTCACGTTATAGGGTACGTCCTTGGGCATGGGGTTGACGGTAATGTCGGCGTCCTTCTTGTACTGCTCCAGCCACTCGCTGTACGCGGTGCTGGCCGCCTGCGTCTTCACCACGTTGGAGACATACTTCTTGATGGCCTTGGGCACCTGGTTGATGTCATCGACCTGATTATCGACATGGAAGTAGTCGGTGCACTTGATGATGTGGTAGCCATAGGTCGACTCGACGACGTCGCTCACATCGCCCTTGTTGAGCCCCTCGAGCGCCGCCTGGTAGCTGTCGACGAAGGTGGTGAGCTTATCCCAGCCCACATCGCCCTTCTTCTCCTTGGAACCGGTGTCCTCGGAGTACTGCTCAACGGCGTCCTCAAAGCTCAGCTCACCGGAGTTGATCTTGTCCAGGCACTCCTGCGCCTTGGCCTTGGCGGCAGCCTTGTCCTCGTCGGAAGCATCGGAATCAGCCTTGATCAGGATGTTCGACGAGCGGCGAGCATCGTTGTAGTTAGACAGGTTCTCGTTGATGTAATCGACGATCTCGCTGTCCTTGGGCTTGCTTGTGGGCGCTACCGCATCCTTGAGTTTCTGCTGCGCCAGACTCTCCTTGAGCGAATCCTTGTAGGTGTCCTCGGTATAGCCGTAGGTCTTGAGGGTCTTCTTAAAGGCCTTGGCACCGCCCGCGCTCTTGCACGCGTCCTTCCAAGCCTTCTCGACCTCCTCATCCGACACCGTCACGCCGTTCTCCTTCTGTGCCTGCTGAAGCAGAATCTGCTGCGTGTAGGAGTCGATGAGTTGCTTGCGGTACTTCTTGGGCGTGAGGTCGTTGTCGACCAGATACTGCGCCCAGTCCTTGTCCTTGGTGTAGCCGTAGGACGTGCGCATGCTCATGATCTGCTTGGTCACGGTGTCCTCGGTGAGGTTGGTGCCGTTGATAGTAGCAGCAACACCGCCGGTCAGCTTGTAGCCCGAGGTGTCCTCAGCCCGCGACATCAGGCCGGAGCACGCCATGGCCGAGACGGAGAGCAGCATCGCCAGCACGCCGATGACCACCAGGACAATCTTGACGGTCTTGGACACATAGGTCTTGCGCTGCTTCTTGCGAGAGCTGGAGGCGGCGCGGGACCGTTGATCGGACGTCGTCACGACCTCGGGGTTCTTTTTCTTATTTGCCATGTTTGGCCTTTCGCATCACGAATCGAACAAACGCCATTGTGTCACAACGCAGCCCCGCGGCACACCTGGTGCATGGGGGACAGGTTAATCTGCACCATTTTGGTGCAAAGGGGACAGGTCTGGCAGTTGGCAGTTAGGGACGTTCCTTTTCTGCCGGCGGTTAGGGACGGTCCCCCAGTGCCGGCCTTAGAAGTGGCGGCGGATGGCGTCGACCATGCCCTGCGGCGTGGTTTGGCCGAGCACGTCGGCCGCGGCGCCAGCGTCCATAAAGATGTTCATGAGCGCTTGCAGGTCCTCGACCTGGCCGCCCGGCTCGGCAATGCCCAGATTGATAACGATCTGCGCCGGCACCGGGGCACCCATGCCCGCCATCGCGTTGAACGTCACGGGTGCGGCGGGCTTTACCACCGCGATATAGGGCTTGGCCACAAATCCCGGATCGGTATGCGGAATGGCGATGTTTGCCGCCGGCATAGCGAGACCCGTGGGATAAGCGTCCTCGCGCGTGCGGACGGCGTTGAGCCAACCCTCGGCAATGTAGCCGCGTGGGGCAAGCTCACCCTCGAGCCGCGCAAACGCCTCATCCGGCGTCGCACACTCCCAATCAAAAAACACCAGCTCAGGCGTAAACAGCGCTTCGTTATCCGCCATGCGCTCACCTCTCTCACCTAGTCACCTGGGACGTTCTTAAACGACTAGTCATTCAAGAACGTCCCCAATGACTGCCAAAAACAAAGGGTGGCCACTTGCGCCTTGGCGCCAATGACCACCCTGACTACTCGGCTAAATTGTACTGTGCGCCGCTAGCCGCGAGGCGCATCAATTGCGACCTTGCCGCTCTCCAGCACGTGGACGCGGCCGTCGGCGAGCATCTGCACGACCTCGGGATACAGCACGTGCTCAATCGCGTGGATGTGCTCCTCGAGCGTGTCGACGTCCCAGCCCTCCTCAACAGCCAGCGCGCGCTGGGCGATGATGGGGCCGTTGTCGTAGATCTCGTTGGCAAAGTGCACGGTCACACCGGTTACCTTGACGCCGCGCGCAAAGGCATCGTCGATCGCATGCGCGCCGGTAAAGCTCGGCAGCAGTGCCGGATGCAAGTTGACCACGCGGTTGGGAAACGCCGCCAGCAGCGGCGTGTGCACCATGCGCATGTAACCGGCCATGACCACATATTCGCAGCCGCGCTCGAGCAGCTCGTGCGCGATGATCTCGTCGGCGGCGATGGGGTCGGCATAGACATCCTTGGACAGCGTGAGCGTCTGGATGCCCGCGCGCTCAGCGCGCTGCAAACCCTTAGCCGAAGGACGGCTCGACACCACAAGCTCAATCGAAGCGTTGAGCTTGCCGGCGGCGATCAGATCGATCAGCGCCTGCAGGTTGGTACCCGAACCGCTGATGAGCACACCGATCTTGAGCGGCTCGGCCGTATCGGTGCCGGTCGGACGGGTGTAGGGCACAAAGCCCAGGCTCGCGGCAGCAGCCATCTGCTCGTTAGCGCTCATCGGAGTACACGACCTTACCGGAGCCCTCGACGCACTCGCCCACGCGGAACGGCTTCTCGCCCAGCGCGACCAGGGCCTCGGTCACGGCAGCCTCGTCCTCGGGGACGACGATCAGGCACAGGCCAACGCCCATGTTGAAGGTCTTGCATGCCTCGTTGGGCGCGAGCTCGGCCTGGCGCGACACGTAGGTGATGACGGGCGGAACGTCCCAACCCATCTCGGCGCCGTTGCGGGTGACCACGGCGTCGACGTCGTCGGCGAGCGCGCGGTTGAGGTTCTCGGTGATGCCGCCGCCGGTGATGTGGGCGATGGCGTGCACCGGAGCGCCACCGCGCAGCAGCTCCAGAATCGGCTTGACATAGATGCGCGTGGGGGCCAACAGGGCGTCTGCCAGCGATGCGCCGCCGAGTTCCTCGAGCGGACGGCTCAGCTCCTCGGCCTTAGCGGCGGCCTCGGGCGTGCCCGGCTTAATACCGTCGACGCCGATGACCTTACGCACGAGCGAGTAGCCGTTGGAGTGCACGCCGGTGGAAGGCAGGCCCAGGATCACGTCGCCGGGGCGGACGTTCGCAGGGTCGAGCATCTTGGGACGGTCGACGACGCCCACGGTAAATCCGGCAAGGTCGTAGTCGGCAGGAGCCATGACGCCGGGGTGCTCGGCCATCTCGCCGCCCACGAGCGCGCAGCCCGCGAGCTTGCAGCCGTCGGCCACACCCTTGATGATCTTTGCCATGTGCTCGGCCTCGATGTGGCCGATGGCAACGTAGTCCAGGAAGAACAGCGGCTCGGCACCCGAAGCCAGAATGTCGTTGACGCACATAGCAACCAGGTCCTGGCCCACCGTCTCGTGACGGTCCATGATCTGGGCGAGCACGAGCTTGGTGCCCACGCCGTCGGTACCGCTAATCAGAATCGGGTCTTCCATATCCTTAAGCGCGGCAGCCGAGAACAGGCCACCAAAGCCACCGATGCCGCCGATGACCTCGGGACGGTTGGTGTCCTTAACCATCTGCTTAATAGCGTCAACGGCGCGGCCGCCCTCGGCGGTATCGACGCCGGCATCCTCATACGTCACATGCTTGCTGTCGCTCATCTGAGCCTTCCTCTCCCACTACCGTCCGCCGCCCGGGCGCCAAACGGTGCTCATAGTTGCGTTCATTTCGGCGCGCGCCATAACAACGCGCGCCGTCATATCAACAAAACAGCAGGTAAAACCTACCAAAATAAACCTGTCCCTTTTTGGCAGGTTTTAGGCCTCGCCGTGTTCCTCTTCCCAGCTGCGATCGTCGTATTTCTCGACCACGGCGTCGTCATCAAAGTGCAGCGGCTTGTCCAGGTTGCGGGGCTTAAAGCCCTCCATGAACTTGTCGCGGCCAAAGCTCTCGGGAATCGCCACGGGGTAGCGGCCGGTAAAGCACGCATCGCAGTAACCGCCCTTGGGCATGACCTTAAGCAGGCCCTCGACCGAAAGGAAGGCCAGCGAATCGGCGCCGATATACTCGCAAATCTCGTCGACCGTCTTGTTGGCGCTGATAAGCTGCGACTGCACGTCGGTATCGATACCGTAGAAGCACGGCCAGATGACCTCGGGCGAGTTGATGCGGATATGAATCTCCTTGGCGCCGGCGTTGCGCAGCATCTTGACGAGCTGCACCATGGTGGTGCCGCGCACGATGGAGTCGTCGATGACGACCAGGCGCTTGCCCTCGATGTTGTCACGCAGCGGGTTGAGCTTCATACGCACGCCCATGGCACGCAGCTCCTGCGTAGGCTCGATAAACGTACGGCCCACATAGCGGTTCTTGATGAGGCCCTCGCCAAAGGGAATGCCACTCTCGTGCGAATAGCCCTCCGCGGGCGGCAGGCCGGAGTCGGGCACGCCGATGACCAGGTCGGCCTCGACGGGCTCCTCATGTGCCAGCTGACGACCCATGTCATAACGGCAGGCGTAGACGCTCTTGCCGTTCATGATGGAATCGGGGCGAGCAAAGTAGACCTGCTCAAAAATGCAGTTAGCAGGCTCTTCGGCGGCAGGCACGCCCTGCTCGGACACAAGGCCCTCGGCGCTGATGCGCAAAATCTCACCGGGACGGACGTCGCGGACGTACTCGGCGCCCACGATATCGAGCGCGCAGGTCTCGGAGGCAACGACCCAGCCGCCGGCGCGCGTGACATGGGTGGTGGCGTCGACCGTCGCGGCGCCGTCCTGCGACGGCAGCTGCGAAACGGATGCGGCATCGGCCTGGTCCAGGCCCTCATCCACCAGCTTGCCCAGCACGAGCGGGCGAATGCCGTGCGGATCGCGGAATGCGTAGAGCGCCTGCTCGTTGATTAGCGTCATGGCGTAGCCGCCGCGCACGAGCTCCATGGTCTTGCGAATGCCCTCGCGCAGATGGCCAGTACGCTGAGTAAAGTAGCCGATGAGTTTGGTCGCGACCTCGGAATCCGAGTTGGAGAGGAACGGTACGCCCAGCTCGATCAGCTGACGACGCAGCTCGTCGGTGTTGACGAGGGTGCCGTTGTGCGCGAGCGCGATAATGACGCTATTGATGGTAGAGAGGTGCGGCTGAGAGGCTTCCCAGCTCTTGGCGCCGGCGGTGCCGTAGCGCACATGACCCACGGCCAGCTGACCGGAGAGCGTCGACAAGTCGGCATTGGAGAACACGCGGTCGAGCAGGCCCAGATCCTTGCGGACCATAACCGTACCGCCGTCACCAACGGCGATTCCCGCCGATTCTTGGCCGCGATGCTGCAGTGCACGCAGGCCAAAGTACGTCAGTCGAGCCACGTCGCGATCGGGCGCCCAGACACCAAAAACGCCGCATTCCTCATGCAGCTGGTCAGAGTCCGGATCATACGTCGACATGGCGTTCACCTGTCCCGCGGCACGCTCGGCCGCGCGGATGGTTTCTTGAGACATGGCATCCCCTCAGAGCCTCGTATTTTGGCGTTACCCGCCTTATTATACGCACGGCGCGACGCGCTCCCCCGCGCATGAGCAGCGCTTTTTAAAAGCCCACCGAGCTTATTATCCGTTTTGCGACCAAACATTTTATTGGGTAGTCCACTCTCAGGGGCAACGGCCTCGAAGACTTCCCGTGCGCCGTGTCTCGCCCGCGCTAGGGGCTACATTGTTGCAATTGGGACGTTCGTCCTGTCTTTTAGCTGGTCGTCGGCGTATCCTTGTAGGCTACTACAAGACGAGAAAGGTAGCGTATGGATCGAAATCAACTCGACCCCAGTGTCCCCAGCACCACGGAGGCCAAGAAGATCCCCCTTATCATCAAGGTCTACGCAGTCCTGTGCACCCTATCTGGCGTGGGCACGCTCCCTTCGGTCGGCGCCTTTATGTGGCAGGTCATCACCGCGCTCATCAACGGCAACGCCGCCGCCAAGCTCGGCGACAACACGCTCGTCGCGGTCGGCCTTATCGTCGCCGGCATCATGCTCTCTGCGGCAAGCGCCGTCATCCTGATCATCTTTGGCCTGGACCTTATCAAGAACCAGCGTCGCAATGCCGCCCGTCTGTCCTATATCCTTATCGCGTTTACCGTCGTCGAGCTTTTGGTTGACGTGATGCTCCAGGGCATCGGGCCCTTCTTGCTGCGCCCTGCCATCCAGCTCGGCATCCTCGTCGCACTTTCGGCCACCGTCGACCCCACGCTGCGCCAGGAGCGCGAGCTGCAGCGCCGCCTGCAGGAGATGCTCGACCGCGACGCCGCCGCCGAGGGCATGCTCGGGCGCGATGAAACCGGCGAAGGCTACATCAAGCTCAACTACTTCAACCTGTTCTGGGTATTCTTTGTCTGCTGCATACTCGGCCTGGTCCTGGAGGATATCTGGCATATGACCGTCAACGATCCGGGTGTCTACCAGGACCGCGCCGGTATGCTGTTTGGCCCCTTCAGCCCCATCTACGGCTTTGGTGCCGTGCTCATGACCATGGTGCTCAACCGCTTCTATAAAAAGAACCCCATCATCATTTTCCTGGTGAGCGCCCTGCTCGGCGCCAGCTTTGAGGTGTTCGTGGGCTGGTTTATGCAGACCGCGTTTGGCGTGGTCTCGTGGAGCTACTCGCACATAACGCTGTTCGGTATGCCCGACCCGCTCGTGGTCCTCACGGGCGGACGCACCTGCACGGGCTTCGCCTGTCTGTGGGGCCTGGGCGGCCTCATCTGGATCAAGCTGCTGCTGCCGAGGCTGCTCAAGCTCATCAATATGATTCCCTGGAAGAGCCGCTACTCGGCTACCGTCATCTTCACCATCATTATGCTGGTCGATGGCGTTATGACGCTGCAGTCGCTCGATTATTGGTATCAGCGCGTCAACGGCACGGAACCGGATATTCCCGTTGCGCAGTTCTACGGCAAGTATTTCGATAATGACTTTATGGAGAATCGCTTCCAGAGCATGACCATGAGCCCCAAGGATGCAACGCGCGTGTAGCGCTCACCGCGCCCAAAACGCAAAATGCCCGCCGGTATCACACGTACCGGCGGGCATTTTTATAAACGAGCCTTCTATCGACGCAAACCTCTACGCCTCGCGCTCGACCTCACTCACACATTCGTTCTTGATGGTGCCAACGAGCGCCTGCAGCGCATCGACCACGTGCGGGCGAATGTCCCCGCCAATGAGCACGAGCATGATGTCGTCACCTACGGCAAGCTCGCCGCTTGCCAGCCACACGCGCACATAGCCGATACCCGGCATCGCGCGCGTGGCCTCGATAGCAGCCTGCACCTTCTGAGCATCGAAGCCGAACACCATGCCGCCCACCTTGTGGCCCGGCGCCACGCCATCGGTCTCGACACCGCGCGCCTCGGCCTTGGGCGTCGCGCGCACCACACCGTTATGTGTCAGATACATACCGCACGCAGGTGCCGACGAATCGGCCTTGGCCTCGCGCAGCCAAGCATCAACCGAAGGCATCGTTTTGCCATTCTCGAGCATCATTTCTCCCTTACCGTCCCAAATTAGCTACTCTCGGACAATTTATTCATCAACGGGCGTGAGCACCATGACGGCACGCGTGTTGCTCAGCGATAACGAACGACAGGTCACAAGCGTTACAATCTTGGTTGCCGAAGCGGCACGATCGGTGGCATCGCTCGCCACGGCAGAGGCACCGTCGAGCATCTCGGACAGGTAGTTCTTGAGCCCGTCGTCGCCCTCAAAATTGGTCGTGCGCGCCTTGGCATACGTGTCCTCGACCACCTTGGTCGCCAGCGGACGCAGCTTATAGGTGGCGTCGCGCGTGATGTAATACACGTACTCTATGCTGTCGAACGTCGCCTGATCGGTCGTATCCGAGATCACATTGAACATCGATCCGTCGTTCATGTGGTGACCATAGATCGTAGTCTGCTGATCCACCATGCCGGGCGCATTGTCCTCGTAATCCAAGAAGATGGCACCCGATGCGTTGGACGTGCCATCGAACAACGTGTTGAGGTACTTGGAGTTATCAGTAGCCTGCACGACGGGATAGTTAATGTTGGTGCCCGGTGCGTAAATCCAACCGACGACCTCGGGATTTGTCTGGGCAAGGGCATTAAAGTCGATAACCGGCACGCCGCTGGCGTCCTTAGCGGGCGCATATTGCTCTTCGATCTTTTGGTACGACTCGCCCGCCTGCTTGTAACCGATCTGCGCATTGATAAAGATGGCAGCGGCGGCAACAATCAGGCCGATACCGATGATGATGAGCAGAATGGGAATAATGGAGCGGCGCTTTTTGCGCGGCGGCTCGGTGTAATCCGACGGCGCGGCATGCGATGAAGACCGGGGCGGCTTCTTAGCGGTGCTATAAGACGAAGGGCGATACGCAGCCGGCGTATCCTGACGGCGATGGGACGTCGGCGTTACAGAACGCGGCGCGCGCGGCTGCTGAGGAGAGGATGTCCGACCCTGCTGCGCCGCATGGGCAGCACCCGGCTTCGACGGATCGGGAATCTGAGAAGCCTTGAATCGTTTTCCCTGATAGTCGGACATGGCTCTCCTTATACTGCGGTGAAACGGCGGAACGCCTAGGCGTCGGCCATCTCCTGCTTCATCTTCTCGATAACCTTGCGATACTCGGGGTCGCAGGCGCCTAGAATCTGTGTAGCGTAGATGGCGGCATTCTTGGCGCCATTGATGGCAACGCAGGCCACGGGCACACCCGAAGGCATCTGCACCATCGACAGCAGCGAATCCATACCGCCCAGGTCACTTGTCTTCATAGGCACGCCGATAACCGGCAGCGGCGTAAAGGCAGCCACGACACCACCCAGGTGAGCAGCCTTGCCGGCGGCGGCGATAATCACTTTGATACCGCGATCGGCAGCAGTCGAGGCCCACTCGTGGACCTTCGCCGGCGTGCGGTGTGCGCTCGCAATGACGAGCTCATAGGGCACACCAAGCGCCTCGAGCTCGGCGGTGCAGCCTTCCATAACGCCCAGATCGGACTTGGAACCCATGATGATCCCGACAACCGGCTTCTGATCTGCCATAAACAATGACCTCCTGTTGAGAGCGGTGACGCGGCGGATCCGCGACCCTTAACTACTGAGAGTAGTATAGCTGCTCCCGTCCCTGCGGTCCCCGGGTGCCCCGCGTCGGGCTGGGTTTTTATCTTCGCTCCCCTTGCTTCGCAAAGTCGCTCAGACAATAAACCCAGCCCGCCGCGGGGCACCCGGGGACCTACCGGGAATTGCCATGACATACGTTGGCTGAAATATTAACGTGGGATCCGCCGTTCGAACGAACGGCGGATCCCACACTCACTTTTTATTCAGCCCTAGTCATCGCGCAAAGCCCCTTTGGCAGCACACGGTGCAACCGAGTCACCGCAGGCCGGGGCGGGAGGGGCCGAGTTTCCTCCTGAGCGACTCTGCTTGCAGCCGGAGCGAAAGGGGGAAATCTCGGCCCCTCCCGCCCCGGCCGGCCAGGTCAACTACACCGTGTACTGCGGCAGGTCCTGCAGGGCGATGACGTCCATGCCCATGTCGTTGGCGCTGCCGTGACCCTGCTGGTCCTCGCGTACGGCCTCGATGGCACTCACGTACGTGTTGGCGGCAGACATCGCGGTCACGCAGGTCACGCCGCGGCGCACCGCCTCGGTACGCAACAGATAGCCGTCGCCACGCGAACCCGGGCCGTACGGTGTGTTGATGATTACCGCAATCTTGCCATCGGCGATGAGATCGCCGATATTGGGACGCTCGCCGTCGTGCGGGCCGCTGATCTTCTCCACGACCTCGCACGTCACGTTGCCTCCACGCAGCACGCGCGCCGTGCCCTCAGTGGAGCAGATGTCAAAGCCTAGGTAGCGCAGGATACGGCCGACCGAAAGGATATGACGCTTGTCGCGGTCGCACACGCTGATGAACACCTTACCGGCGCTCGGGTCAGGCAGCTTGTAGTCGATCGCCAGCTGCGTCTTGGCGTATGCCTCGGGATAGCTCTTGGCGATACCCATGACCTCGCCCGTCGACTTCATCTCGGGCCCCAAGATAACGTCGGCACCGGGGAAACGACCCCAGGGCATAACGGCTTCCTTCATGCAGAACCAATCGAGCTGACGCTCGTCGCTCGGCAGGCCCAGGCTGGCGATGGAATCGCCCGCCATGATACGTGCGGCACACTTGGCGAGCGGCACACCGGTGGCCTTGGAGATAAACGGCACGGTGCGGCTGGCACGCGGGTTGGCCTCGATCACGTAGACGGTCTCGCCCTTGATGGCGTACTGCACGTTGACCAGGCCGCGTACGCCCAGCGCCATCGCGATGCGGCGCGTGGTCTCGCGAAGCTTTGCCTGCAGGCTCTCGCTAAAGCTGAACGGCGGGATGCAGGTCGCGGAGTCGCCAGAGTGGATACCGGCCTCCTCGATATGCTCCAGGATACCGCCGATATAGACCTCTTCGCCATCGCACAGGGCGTCGACATCGGACTCGATCGCACCCTCCAGGAAGCGGTCCAGGTACACCGGGTAGTCGGGGCTAATGCGCGTAGCCTCGGCCATGTAATCGCGCAGGTGCTCGGCATCGTAGGCGATCATCATGCCGCGGCCGCCCAGCACGTAGCTCGGACGTACCAGCAGCGGGTAGCCAATGTGTGCGGCAACGGCCTCGGCCTCCTCAAACGAGGTGGCCTGACCCGCCGGCGGGTACATGATGCCCAGCTTGTCGAGCAGGGCGGCAAAGCGCTCGCGGTCCTCGGCAAAGTCGATGGCATCGGGCTTGGTGCCCATGATGTTGACGCCACTCTCCTCGAGCATGCGCGCCAGCTTAAGCGGGGTCTGGCCGCCAAGCGTCACCACGACGCCGTCGGGGCGCTCAACATCGATAACGTCCATGACGTCCTCGTAGGTAAGCGGCTCAAAGTAAAGGCGGTCGGACGTGTCGTAGTCGGTCGAAACGGTCTCGGGATTGCAGTTGACCATGATGGTCTCAAAGCCGCGGGCCGCCAGCGCATAGCTCGCATGCACACAGCAGTAGTCGAACTCGATACCCTGGCCGATACGGTTGGGGCCGGCGCCCAGGATCATCGCCTTGGGCTTGTCCGCCGGCGTGGTCTCGTCGGGAGCCACGCACTTCTTGGCATCCGGACTCGTGCGGTAGATGTTCTCGTACGTCTTGTAGTGGTACTCCGTGGCGCTCGAGAACTCCGCAGCGCAGGTATCGACCGTCTTCATGCTGGGAACCACGCCAAGGCCCTTGCGATAGGCGCGCACAAAGCGCTCGTCCGAGCCGGTCAGCGCGGCGATCTCGGCGTCGCTCGTGCCGTACTGCTTGAGCAAGCGCATCGCGTCGGCGTCGATATCCTCCACACGCAGGCCGCGGATGCTCTCCTGGACCTGCACCATGTCGTTGATGCGGTTGAGGTACCACGGGTCGATGCCGCAGGTGGCATGGATGCGAGCGATGTCCCAGCCACGGCGCAGGGCCTCGACCACAAAGAAGATGCGGTGCTCGGTCGGCGTGGCCACGGCTTGAGCGAGCTCGTCGTCGCTCAGCTTATCGGCACCCTCCTTGCCACCGGCGCAGATACCCTGGTGGCCGTCCTCCAGCGAGCGCATGGCCTTGCCAAAGGCCTCCTCAAAGGTGCGGCCGATCGCCATAATCTCGCCCACGGCCTTCATGCGCGTGGTGAGCGTGGGGTCGGTACCCTTGAACTTCTCGAAGGCAAAGCGCGGCACCTTGACAACGCAGTAGTCAATCGTGGGCTCAAAGCAGGCAGGCGTTGCCTTGGTAATGTCGTTGACGATCTCGTCGAGCGTGTAGCCCACAGCCAGGCGCGCGGCGGCCTTAGCGATGGGGAAACCCGTGGCCTTGGAGGCCAGCGCGGACGAACGGCTCACGCGCGGGTTCATCTCGATGACGATCAAGCGGCCGGTCTGGGGGTTCACGGCAAACTGCACGTTGGAGCCGCCGGTCTCGACGCCGATCTTCTCCAAGATGGCGAGCGAGGCGACACGCATGCGCTGATACTCAAGGTCGGAGAGGGTCTGCGCCGGCGCCACGGTGATGGAGTCGCCGGTATGCACGCCCATGGGGTCGAGGTTCTCGATGGAGCACACGATGATGCCGTTGCCGGCGTGGTCACGCATGACCTCCATCTCGTACTCTTTCCAACCCTCGATGGACTCCTCGACCAGCACCTCGTGGGCAGGCGAGAGTTCAAGGCCCTGGCTCACGATGGAGACGAGCTCCTCGTGGGTGTGCGCGATGCCGCCGCCGGCGCCACCGAGGGTAAAGCTCGGACGCAGCACGCAGGGATAGCCCACGCGCTCGGCGATGGCCTCGGCGTCGGCCACGCTGTAGGCATAGCCCGAGCGCGCGACCTCCAGGCCAATCTCGGCCATGGCCTCGTTAAAGAGCTTGCGGTCCTCGCCGCGCTCGATGGCGGCCAGGTCGCAGCCGATCATCTCGACGCCGTACTTGTCGAGCGTACCGTCTTTCGCCAGCTCGACGGCGGCGTTCAGACCGGTCTGGCCGCCCAGCGTGGGCAGCAGCGCGTCCGGGTGCTCTTTCTTGATTACGCGCTCGATAAACTCGGCGGTGATGGGCTCGACATAGGTGCGGTCGGCCAAGCCCGGGTCGGTCATGATGGTCGCCGGGTTGGAGTTGACCAGGATGACCTCAAAGCCATCCTCCTTGAGCACCTTGCAGGCCTGGGCGCCGGAGTAGTCGAACTCGCAGGCCTGGCCGATGACGATGGGGCCCGAACCAATGACGAGGATACGCTTGATGTCAGTACGTTTCGGCATGTTAGTTCTCCTCGGTCTCAGCGGTCTCGGACTCAGCAAAGTTCCAGCCGGCAAGGCGGTCCTTCGCGGTGTCGATGTCCAGGTAGTTCTCCTCGCCGTCCATGAGTCGCGTAAAGGCGGTAAAGAGATAGTGGGCATCGGTGGGGCCAGGCGAGGCCTCGGGGTGGTACTGGACCGAGAAGCACGGTGCGTCGAGCAGCTGGATGCCCTCGGCGGTGCCGTCGTTGAGGTTCACATGTGTCAGGCGAATGCGACCAAAGCGCTCGTTCATCACGACCGGCGCGATTCCGCGGCGCACCCAGACGCGCAGATCTCCATCGGCCGCATGCTCGGTCTCGCCGCCGGAAAGCTCGGGGACAAGCTTGCCCAAGCTGGGGAACAGCAGGCCAAAGCCATGGTTTTGCGCGGTGATCTCCACACGGCGGCTTACCAGGTTCATAACCGGCTGGTTGCCACCGCGGTGACCGAACTTAAGCTTTTCCATCTGGGCGCCGCAGGCCAGGCTGATCATCTGGTGACCAAGACAAATACCAAAGACCGGCACCTTGCCGATCAGCTGCTGCACCTGCTCGTAGGTCTCCACCACGGCGTCGGGGTCGCCGGGGCCATTGGACAAAAAGACGCCGTCGGGATTCATGTCGAGCACCTGCTGGGCAGGCGTGTCCCACGGCACGACGGTAAGGTCGCAGCCGGCGCGGACCAGCCCCTCCAGAATGCCGCGCTTCACACCGCAGTCGTATGCGACCACTTTGTGACGGGCAGGAGCGGCAGCCGAAAGCGCAAAGCCATGCGTGGCAGGCAGATCGGCGGCCACAAACTCGTGAGGTACGGGGCAACTTACGGTCTTGACCAGGTTCTCGCCTACCAGCGTGGGCGCTGCGGCCAGACGCTCGGCAAGCTCGTCGACGTCGAAGATCTCGGTCGAGATAATGCCCATCTTGGAACCATTGTCGCGCAGATGGCGCACCAGAGCGCGGGTGTCGACGCCCTCGATAGCGACGATGCCGTGGGCGCGCAGATACTCCGGCACGCTGACGGCCGAGCGCCAGTTAGAAGGCGTGGTGCACATGTCGCGAACGATCATGCCGCGCATAGCCGGAGCGCTCGCAGGGCGCACGGCGTCGCCGGGGAAGGCCGACTGGACGTCGGTCTCGTCGATACCGTAGTTGCCGATCTGCGGATAGGTCATGGTTACGATTTGGCCGGCATAACTCGGGTCGGTCATGACCTCAAAGTAGCCCTCGAGTGAGGTGTTGAAGCAGACTTCGCCGGTCGCGGTGCCCTCGGCGCCGCATGCACGTCCATAAAAAATGGTCCCATCCTCAAGATACAGGATGCAGGGACCGCAGGTGCCCTTGCTGGTTTTGGCCAGCATACGCTGGCAAAGCTCGCTGGGCGCGAAGGTGCGGGCGGCAGCGCCCGCGGTATGGTTGTTCGCCATAATTCTCCTTCCCGGTCTCACAGGACCGGCTTAAAGGTGTGTAGTTAGGCCTCGCGGTATTGTAACCGCAAGCATGCCTCATGGCGTTAATTTCATCGAAATGTTTACGAAATGATAATTATGACTTTCTATGCATAATGATTTCTCTGGGACGGGGATTAAAAAATCATCCCGCGGGGCTTGTGGCTCACGCGGGATGATGGCGTCTTACTTTTTCTTGTCCTGTTCCAGCAGTTCGGACGGTGTGCGATCGGGCTTGCCGCCGCGGAAAATCTCGCGGCCATGCAGACGATGCTCCAGGTCACGCTCGGTCTTTTCCTCGTCAATCTTGGTCTGGCTCACCACCGGATCCTCAATCAACGACGACACCGAGTTCACCTGCTTCTGAATGCGCTCGGCGATGGTGTCATCCATACTCACGATGCGCATCTTCCAGTCGATACTCGTGGCGTTGGATGAGCTCTTGGTCCACACGAACGTCAAAATGGCGCTCTGGTGGCCCCGCGCGGGGAACATGCCAAAGAAGGAATCGTGCTGAATGTTGCTATCCTCGTCGATATAGGCGTGAACGTTATACACCACGCGGTCGATCTTATCGTTGAGCAGCGCGTTGGTCGCAAGCGCCGCGGCCTGAATCTGCCCGTTGGACAACAGCTCGAGCTCGTTGGCAGAAGACGTGTCCAACACCGTCACCTCGACCGTGCCCGTGCGTTCATCGGCTTCATCGACGGTAAAGTCGAGCGGGAACTGCGTAAAGCCGTTGCCCCACTCAAGGCCGCCCTTCAGCGCCGTCGAAACGGTATCAACCGAAACGCTCTCGGACAGGTTGGCGGTATTCAGACGGCGCATCACGCCGTAGCCGATCTGCATGCCCACGATCAGCACCAAAATACCGATGACCACGGCCATCGCGGTCTTCGTAATGGTATGGCTCACCTGCGAGCCCGAAGGATCGTCCTCGGACAGCGGGTCGATATGTTTTGCCTGGCTCGCGCGGTCCTCGCTGCGCAGCTGCGCTAGCGCCGCTTTGTCACCGCGCTTGGCCGCGGCCTCCTTCTCACGCATGCGCTCAGTTCGCTTTTTGGCAAGCGTGGGATCCAAGACACCGGATGCATCGATTTCGGAGAATAACTCCGTCACTTCTTCCGGAGTCAAAGGGTTCTTGTCAGCCATAAACTTCCTGTCATATCAATCAGTCGAGCTCGTGCGCACGCGCACCTTCGAACTGCATTCGATAGTAACGGGCATAGGTGCCGCCACGGGCGAGAAGCTGTTCATGCGTGCCACGTTCCACAACGCGACCATGCTCAACAGTCGCAATCTCGTCAGCATGCTTAATGGTCGAAAGACGGTGGGCGATGATGATTGTGGTACGGCCGCGTGCCAGCTCTTCGAGCGACTCCTGGACCGCCTCCTCGCTCTCGTTATCCAAAGCACTCGTCGCCTCGTCCAAGATCAGGATCTTGGGGTTCTTGAGAAACACGCGCGCGATGGCAACACGCTGCTTCTGTCCGCCCGAAAGACGGCTGCCACGCTCGCCCACCACGGTGTCGTAGCCCTGTGGAAGCGACTCGATAAAGGCATCGATGTTGGCGCGACGGGCGGCCTCGGCGATCTCTTCCGCCGTAGCGCCCGGCTTGCCGTAGGCGATGTTCTCGCCAATCGTACCGTCAAACAGATAGACATCCTGCTGCACCAGGCCGATGGCACGGCGCAGGCTCTGCTGCGTCACATCGCGCACGTCTTGGCCGTCGATGCTAATGGATCCGGCAGCCACGTCATAAAAGCGCGGCAGCAGCGAACAGGTCGTGGACTTGCCACCGCCCGAAGGGCCAACCAAAGCGATGGTCTGCCCGGGCTTGATGGACAGGTCCATATGGTCGATAACGGGACGCTCGTCGGCATCGCCCTCGCCCAGCTCAACATCCTCGTAGTTAAAGCACACGTCGTGATACTCCACGGCGCCGGCAGTCACCTGCAGATCCGTGGCGCCCGGCTTGTCCTGGATATCCGGCGCGGTCGAGAGCACCTCGTCCATACGCCTAAAGCCGGCGATAGCCTTCTGATACGTTTCGGCCGAATTGACGAGTGTCTCGAGCGGCGTGCAGAACAGCGAAATGTAGAGCGCGAAGGTCGCCATATCGACCGCCTGCAGCTGTCCCTGGGCGACCAGCCAGCCGCCCAGCAGCACCACGATCACATAGAGCACACCCGAGAGCAGGCCATACGTCGCGGTATAGACGCCCATGGCGTGATACATGTTCTCCTTGGACGAAAGATAGCGATTGTTGGAGGCGCGGAACTTGAAGCGTTCGGTCTCCTCATTGGCAAAGCTCTTGACCACGCGCATGCCCGCCAGCGAATCCTGCAGCTGCGCATTGATGCCGCTGATTTTTTTGCGGTTGTCGCTAAAGACCTCGCGCATGCGCATGTTCTGCCAAAACATGATGACCGCAAACGCCGCCGTCACCACGGCCATGGCGAGCGCCAGCACCGGGGCGATGGTAAAGAGAATCACAAACGATCCGATAATCTCGATGCCGCAGATGATGATCCACTCGGGCACGTGGTGCGCCGCCTCGCAGATATCGAACAGGTCGTTGACCACGCGGCTCATCATGTCGCCCGAGCTGTTGCGGTCGAAGTACGCAAAGCTAAAGCGCTCATACTGGTCGAACAGGTCCTCGCGCATCTTGGACTCCATGCGCGCGCCCATCACGTGACCCCAATAGCTCACAAAGTAGCGGCAGGCGCAGCGAACGGCATACATCAGCACCAGCCCCACCGCGATCATACCGAGCGCCTGCATAATGGCAGCCTGGCCCTGGGTAAACAGCCCACCGGTCAAATTGCGCAGGATAATGGGGAACGCCAGGTCAATGGCAGCAAGCACCAGAGCACAAACAGTATCAGCAACAAAAAGCCCCATCTGGGGCTCGTAATACGAAAGAAACCTCTTAAACATGCAGTCCTCGAAGAGAAATAAATAGCGTGATAAATCCGGTTGAGCCGGTCGGGCTGAAAACAAAGCGTCCCAACAAACATAACGCCGATGTTCTAGCAACGTCAGCGAAAACGTCCCTAAGCGAGCAAGGTGTCTTGAAAGAGGAGCGACGCGTACTTCGGTACGCGAGCGACGATTGAAAGGCAGATTGCCGCTTAGGGGCGTTTGCAGCGTCGACTCGTTACGCGGTTTGGTAAAACCGCGTAACCTAGAGCTCCGTGCCCCCAAGGCGGTGCGCGATGCTATCGCAGGCCAAAGCGCCTACGACGGTCTTGGCGTCTTCGATCTTGCCGTCGAGCACGGCGTCGATCAGCTCGTGCAGCGGCACCAGGTCAACGTTGACAAACTCGTCATCATCGGGGTTGGGCGCATCAAACTCGAGCTTGGTAGCCAAGTAGATGTGGATGATCTCATCGCAAAAACCGCAGGACGTGACAATCGACGTCAAAAAGCGAATACGACCAGCCCTAAAGCCCGTCTCCTCATGCAGCTCGCGTTTGGCGCAATCGAGTGGGTCCTCGCCTGGATCGAGCTTGCCGGCGGGAATCTCGACCGTCACGCGGTCGATGGCGGTGCGGTACTGACGCACCAGTACGATCTTGCCGCTCTCGGTCAGTGCCACAACGGCCGCCGCACCCGGATGGCGAACGATATCGCGGGCGCTGCGGTGACCGTTGGGCAGCTCAACCTCAAGACGGTGGACGTCGAGGATCTTGCCCTTCCAGGCGCACTCCTCCGAAAGAATCTTCTCGTGCAGCTCGGCATCGTGCGGGTCGTCGTCGCCCAGCACCAGCGCCGGCTCGTCAGCGACCTCGCCACCAGGCTCGCCCTCGGCGTGCCCATACATGCGGCTGTCCTCTTCGACGATCTGCGCGTCCACGAGCTCTTCGTTCTTCTCGTCCATCCGTCTCATTCCTCTCGGATTTTAGGCATCCCAGGCGTCGCGGCCGCGCAGCGCGCGCAGGCCGATATCGTGACGCAGGGTCTTGCCCTCAAAATCAATCTTCTCGCAGGCCTCGTAGGCAAGGTTGCGAGCGTTCTCGAACGTGTCGCCCAGAGCGGTCACGGCAAGCACGCGGCCACCATTGGTCACGAGCTGGCCGTCCACCACGGCAGTGCCCGCGTGGTACACGGTCACGTTCTCCATGGCCTCGGCATCCTCAATGCCAGTGATGACCTTGCCCTTCTCGTAGCTGCCGGGATAACCCGCGCTCGTCAGGACAACGGCCACGGCCCACTCGTCACGCCAGTCGAGCTCAATCTGATCGAGCTCGCAGTTGGCACAAGCCAGCATGACCTCGACCAGGTCATTCTTAAGGCGCGGCAGCACGACCTGAGTCTCGGGATCACCAAAGCGGGCATTGAACTCCAGTACCTTGGGACCGGCAGGCGTGAGCATAAAGCCGCCGTACAGGCAGCCGCGGTAGTCGATACCCTCGGCAGCGAGCTCGGCCACGGTCTGCTCCATGACCTTCACCATGGTGGTGTGCTCCTCGTCGGTCACGATGGGCACCGGGCTGTAGACGCCCATGCCGCCGGTGTTGGGGCCCTTGTCGCCCTCGAGCGCGCGCTTGTGGTCCTGCGAGGTGGCCATGGGGCGCACGGTCTTGCCGTCGGTAAAGGCCAACAGCGAGCACTCGGGGCCGGTCAGCATCTCCTCGATAACCACGGTGTTGCCGGCATCGCCAAAGGTGCCGCCAAAGCACTCGCGCACGGCTTCCTCGGCCTGCTCAAGTTCGGTCGCCACGATAACGCCCTTGCCCGCGGCAAGGCCGTCAGCCTTGACGACCAGCGGAGCGCCTTGCTCGCGTACGTAGGCGAGAGCCGAAGCCTCGTCGGTAAACGAGCCGTAGGCTGCCGTCGGAATGCCCGCACGCTCCATGAGCTGCTTGGAGAACAGCTTGGAGCCCTCCATCTGGGCGCCCTCGGCACCCGGGCCAAAGCAGGGAATACCCGCCGCGCGCACGGCGTCGGCCACGCCCGCCACGAGCGGAGCCTCGGGGCCAATTACCACGAGTCCGCATCCGTGGCTCTGCGCAAACGCCGCCACGGCCGCAGGATCGCAGTCGTCGAGAACAACGTTCTCGCCGCAGCTCGCGGTGCCGCCGTTACCCGGCGCAATGTAGAGCTTGCCGGCGCGCGGTGATGCTGCGAGCTTAGCTGCCAAAGCATGCTCACGGCCGCCGCTGCCCAACAACAGGATGTCGATGGTTTGAGTGTCCGCCTTCAAGGGTGCCTCCTCTATGGATTAACGGCTCGCTCCGCGCGAGCCCTTTGCAAGCAAATATACCCCTCGGCCGCCCGTCCGGGCTGCAAAGGGGTATATCGCAATAACCAAATAGTCCCGATTACTTCCAGAATCGGTTGATGATCTGCTCGCGACCAGCGCCAACGCCAATGAACGTCACGCGGGTGTGTGCCAGATCCTCGATAAACGCCACGTAGTCCTGAGCCTCCTGCGGCAGCTCCTCAAAGCTGCGGCAACCGGTGATGTCGCACTTCCAGCCAGGGAGCTCCTCGTAGATGGGCTTGGCATGCTCAAAGCGCACCTGATGTTCGGGCACGCTGGTGTAACGCTCGCCATCGACGTCGTAGGCCACGCACACTTTGATGGTGTCGAAGACCGAAAGCACGTCGAGCTTAGTCACGGCGATGTCGGTGAGGCCGTTGACGCGCGAGGCATAGTTGGCGATAGGGCCGTCAAACCAGCCGCAACGACGACGGCGACCGGTGGTCACGCCGTACTCATAGCCCTCCTCGGTCAGCGTGTGGCCGGCCTCGGACTCATAGGAAAGCTCGGTGGGCATGGGGCCCGAACCGACGCGGGTGATGTAGGCCTTCATGACGCCCAGCACGCGGTCGACGTTCTTCATGCCCACGCCGGAACCGGTGATGGCGCCGCCGGCGGTGCAGTTGGAAGACGTCACGTACGGATAGGTGCCGTGGTCGATGTCGAGCAGCGTCGCCTGGGCGCCCTCAAACAGCAGGTCCTTGCCCTCATCGATCATGTTGTTGAGCAGCAGGCTCGTCTCGGTGATGTAGGGACGCAGGCGCTCGGCCATCGGCAGGTACTCGTCGCAAATCTGGTCCACGGTGTAGGTGGGCAGGTTGTAGATGAGCTCGAGCTCGGGGTTCACGCGGGCGAGAGCGGTCTCCAGCTTGTCGCGGAACAGCGTCTCGTCCAGCATGTCCTGCATGCGCAGACCAATGCGGGCCATCTTGTCCTGATAGCACGGACCAATGCCGCGCTTGGTGGTACCGATGTTCTTCTTGCCGAGTTTCTGCTCAAAGGCGCCATCCAGATCGATGTGGTACGGCATGATGACATGCGCGTTGCCGCTAATCTTGAGGTTCTTGGTGGTGATGCCGTCGGCCTCGAACATGTCGATCTCCTCAAGGACAACCTTGGGGTTGACGACGCAGCCGTTACCGATCACCGACACGTGGTCGGAATACATGATGCCGGAGGGCACCTGGTGCAGGCCGTACTTCTTGCCGTTGACGACGATGGTGTGACCGGCGTTGTTGCCGCCCGAGTAGCGCACGACGGCATCGAAGTCGCCGGCGACCAGGTCGCAAATCTTACCCTTGCCCTCATCGCCCCACTGGGCACCGACCAAAACGGTTGACGGCATGTTTACTCCTTACATTCATGGACTGTCTACGCGCCACGCCGGCACGCAGAAGCACAAAACATTCCCAGTATACCCGTGCAACGGGCGTCTGTCCTACTCCTCGGCATGTGCCCCATCAAGCTCATAGAACTTGGTGGATGCCGGCAGGAACATCAGGTCGACGTCGCCGATCGGGCCCGAACGGTTCTTGGCCACGACGATACGCGTAACGCCCTCGTCGGGTCGATCGTCGCGCGAGGCTTCGGCCTCGTCGGCGGAGCGGTCCAAGAACATAACGATATCAGCGTCCTGCTCGATAGAGCCCGATTCACGAAGGTCGGAAAGCTGCGGGCGCTTGCCGGTACGGGATTCGACCTGACGCGAAAGCTGCGACAGCGCGATGAGCGGGATCTTGAGCTCCTTAGCCATGATCTTCAGACCACGCGACATCTCCGAAACCTCGACGGTACGGCTCTCGGAGCGGCGTCCCGGCGGAGGACTCACCAGCTGCAGGTAGTCCAGGATGATGATTGCCTTCTCCTTGTTATGGAGCATGCGGCGGCTCTTGGCGCGAATCTCGGTCACTGTGGTGCCGGGCGTATCGTCAATCAGAATATCGAGCTTGGACAAGGTCTGCGTGGCCTCGTTGATATTGGCCCACTGCTCGGGGCTAATGCGGCCCATGCGGAAGTCACTTATCGAGATCATGGCATAGGCGCAAATCAGACGCTGGGCAATTTCCTTGCCCGACATCTCCAGCGAGAAGAAGCCGACGGTATAACCAGCAGCGGCAGCGTTGAGAGCCAGATTCAGGGCAAACGACGTCTTACCCACGGCAGGGCGGGCGCCGATAATGATGAGCTGGCCTTCGCGAAAACCCATGAGCATGCGGTCGAGTGACGGAAAGCCCGTGGGCACGCCCGCAGCCTGGCCACCGGCCTGGCACACTTCCTCGGCCTCGTTATAGGCCTCGACCATAAACTCGGTCAACGTCTTGTAGCTCGACTTGACCTCGCGTGCCGTAACCTTGAGCAGCTTGCTCTCGGCCAGCTCGACAACCTCTTTGGTGTCGGTGGGGGCATTATATGCCAGCGCGTTGATCTCGTTGGTGGCGCCGATCAGCTCACGCAGCATCGAATCGCGGCGAACGATGGCGGCATGATGCTGCCAGTTGACGAGCGACAGGGTCTGACCCATCAACTCCAAAATGTACGCTTCGCCGCCCACGGCATCGAGCTTGTTGATGCTTCGCAGGTAATCGATCAGCGAGATGGAGTCGATGGGAATGCGGCTGTTGTACATATCGACCATCGCGGTATAGATGGTCTTATGAATGGGCCGGTAGAAGTCATCGGGCTGCAGCTCGACCTGGGCTTCTTCGACCACCTCGGGCGATAGCAGCATAGCGGCCAGCACATTGGCCTCTGCATCTTGGTTTTGGGGAAGACCCAACTTTGAGCCGCGGTCCTCAACCGTCAGCCCGGTCTCCCTATCGTCATATGCCATGAGCATCCTCATTCATATCGCTTGCGAGCATCCATAGTATCAGCCACGGTCCCAAAACGCGCCGCGCGCCGCCAATCATCACCGAACCAAACGGATGAACGGTCCTGTATATAGGACTTCGACGCAACGTTCACCATGACACTCACTCAGCGCAAATAACAAAAGGGCGCCCTGGTTTCCCAGAGCGCCCTTCTTAGAACAAGATTGTTGCGTTGCAGCAAATGCTACTCGGCAGCAGCCTCAGTCTCGACCTCGGCGGTCTCGGCCTCGGCGACCTCAGCGGCCTCCTCGACCTCAGCCTCGGCAGCGAGCTCCTCGGCGGTAACGCCGACGAGAACGACAACCTCGGCCTTGATCTCGCGGTACAGCGAGATGGCAACGGTGTGGGCACCGGCAACCTTGATGGGCTTACCGAGCTCGACGCGCTTGCGGTCGATGTCCATACCGAGCTGAGCCTTGATGGCGTCAGCGATCATAGCGGCGGTAACGGAGCCAAAGAGGATGCCCTCGTCGCCGACCTTGACGTCAACGGTGACCGTCTTGCCCTCGAAGGCAGCCTTGGTCTCGTTGGCGGTAGCCAGACGGACGGCCTCGCGCTTGGCGATGTTGTTGCGACGCTCGTCAAGCTGCTTGAGGTTGCCCTTGGTGGCGGCAACAGCGAGCTTCTTGGGGAACAGGAAGTTCTCAGCGTAACCCTGAGCGACCTCTACGACGTCACCCTCGCCGCCCTTGCCCTTGATCTCATCGAGAAGAATAACCTTCATGATGCGTCTCCCTTCTTAGCCGCGGTCGCGGTTGCCACGAGAGGAAACCACGGGGACGGTGTACGGCAGGAGAGCCATCTCGCGGGCGCGCTTGATGGCGTTGGCGATGTCATGCTGATGCTGCGTGCAAGCGCCAGTGACGCGACGGGGCTTGATCTTGCCACGATCGGTCATGTACTTACGGAGAAGCTGAGTGTCCTTATAGTCGATGAACTCAGTGTTCTCCTTGCAGAACTGGCAGTACTTACGACGCGGCTGACGTGCAGAAAAATCATTAGCCATGTCAAAATACCTTTCATTTGGCAACTTCGGCGAACCGAAGCCGCCTCTCACTCAAAAATAGGTGAACAACCCTTAGAACGGGATGTCCTCATCGTAGACGTCGACCGCGGGCGGCGTAGCCACCGGCGCGGCAGGACGTGCTGCGGGCGCGGGAGCTGCGGGGGCGTAACCGCCCTGATCGTAGCCACCCTGGCCACCACGGGAGCTCATAAACTCGATCTCATCGACGATGACCTCAAGCTTGCTCCGGCGCTGGCCGTCGCGCTCCCAAGAGCTGTAGCGCAGCTTTCCCTCGATCGCGACCTTGTTTCCCTTTGCCAGGAAACGGCTCACGGCCTCGGCGCGGGTGCCGAACATGGTGCAGTCGACAAAGTTGGGATAGTCCTCCCACTCGCCAGTCTGCGCGTTGCGGCGACGATCGTTCACGGCGACGCCAAAGGACAGAACCTGGGTTCCGCCGGCGGTGGCGCGCAGCTCGGGATCGCGGGTGAGGTTACCGGTGATGTTCACTCGATTGATGCTCATAACTCACTACTTCCTCTTGGGGCACAAGCCCAGTCCAAAACGACAGTCTTACTCCTGGTCGTCGCGACGGACGATCATGTGGCGGACCACAGCGTCGGTGATGCGCAGGACGCGATCAAGCTCGGCGATCTGGGTAGGATCTGCGTGGAAGTTGATGAGGGTGTAGTCACCATCGGTGAGGTCGTTGATCTCGTAGGCGAGCTTGCGCTTGCCCCACTCGTCAACGGAGTCGACCTTGCCAGCGCCCTCAGCGATCGTGGTATCGATACGCTTCATAACAGCGAGACGAGTCTCGGGGTCGAGCGACGGGTCAACAAAGAACAGCAGTTCATAAGCCTTCATATTGTCACCTCCTCTGGGCAAATGTGGCTTCAGGTCGTGAAGGTGCGCCTGAAGCAGGAAAAGACTTGGTAATAATATCTTTCAACCTCCCAAGCCGCAAGAATATGCAGCTACAACCTCATGACCTCCACATATGCCCATACTCGCACCACGTTTCATGCGCATTCCAACCAAATGCCGACCAAAAGCTTGACAGATCTGTGGACAAGATACGGTGCCGTGGGGACAAGCTGAGCCAAGCCGCAGGTCAACGGGCACAAGGCTGTGGTCGCAAAATGCATACCAGTGGTCCACAGCACCACCCAAAGATTTTTAAATTCATTGCCAAGTCGCTTATGAATACCCCTTTTGAACAATTGAGTTGATCAACCACGCTGGTCGGAAGCCGTTTTTTGGCACCTCAAACCCCACTGCAGCGCCAAGCGCGGCCAAGCGTTTTAAAAAATGCCAACTTTTCTGTTTGCACTTTGCGATTCCTCGTGTATACTGACTTTCGCATTTAACGGAGAGTTGTCCGAGTGGCCGAAGGAGCACGATTGGAAATCGTGTAGGCGTCAAAAGCGTCTCCAGGGTTCAAATCCCTGACTCTCCGCCAGTTAATTCCAAAGCAGGCCTTCGAGCCTGCTTTGTTTTTACCCCACGCGGAGGGGTGGCAGAGTGGTTGAATGCGGCGGTCTCGAAAACCGTTTGGCCTGTATAAGGTCACGAGGGTTCGAATCCCTCCTCCTCCGCCATTTTGGTTGAGAAAGCTCCCGGGAATGGGAGCTTTTTTGTTTTGAGTCCCTAACAAGCAAATACGGCGGAGGAGGAGGGATTCGAACCCGCCAGGGCGCGGAGCGTAAAGAAAACGCGCCCGTGGCGCGTTTTTAGCGCAGCGCGGTCGGCGCAAGCCGACCGGATAAATTTTGAGCGGAGCTCAAAATTTGGATATCCCTCCTATTCGACCACGCCCCCATCGCGTTCAGCATCAACCCGGATCCCCAAACATGTACGTCACCCTCCAAAACCGACATTTTTCGACATCTTTGGAGGCTGATGTACATGTTATGTACCTACGCCCCCACCCGGCCCCGACCGTTTACCGAGCAATAGGGTCGCCACGCCCGACAACCATGTACTATGTACGGGCATTGTCTAAACCCACGATCCAAAGGACCCCATCTTGCCCGTCGTCGCTGCCATAACCATTACCTCACATGCCTCGGATGCCATGGTCGCCATCCCGTTTTGGCTCGAGATGTTCGCTGTTGTCGCGGCATCGATCTCGGGTGTGCTGGTTGCGCGCGAGCACAAACTCGACCTGGTGGGTGCAGTTGCGCTCGCGGTGGTTTGCGGCCTGGGCGGCGGCCTTTTGCGCGATATGACGCTGCAGGTAGGCAACGTCTACATCCTCAACCAGCCGATGGCGCTGCCGCTTTCCATTGCCACGGCAGCCATCATCTATATTTTCCCGGCAATCGTCGACAAACCCGAAAAACTCATTCCCCTGCTCGACATCATCTCGGTCGGCATCTATGCGGCAACCGGCGCAGACAAGGCGCTGGTCTACGGCTTTGCGCCGGCGGTATGCATCATGATGGGCTTTTTCACCGCGGTGGGCGGCGGCATGTTGCGCGACGGCTTTATGGGCGTGGTTCCGGGCATTTTCCAACGTACTAATTTTTATGCCATCGCCGCCATCGCCGGATCGACAAGCTATGTGTGTCTCGTTATGAGCGGCATCATGAGCAATGTCGCCGCGCTGGTCGTATGCGTTGTCGTGACCATGGGTCTGCGCTGGCTCTCGCTGCGCTTTGACATCAAAAGCCCCACCGAAGAAGACATCGCGCGCTTTTTGCACCGTAAAAAGTAGGCAGCCCGGCACGACCCTTCGAAATGCAACCGAGAGGTTCTTTTAGAGCGCTCGCGCGTTGGGTACCCTGTTAGGTATATGCCGAACACCTAACAAAAGGATCAACCATGGCTTTCAATCAAACCGCGACGGCGACGTCACACAAGATGCGTCGCTGCCTGCTTATGGCATTCGCGCTCATCGCGCTGGCGATCACCGCGCTTCCCACGGCGTCGTTCGCCGGCACGGACACCGCAGGCAACGTACTTGCGACCGACAATGACGCCAATCCGTCCGGCGTCGAAGGTGACCTGTACTGGGCAGGTCAGGCCCTCAACTTGGACGATACGTCCATCGACCGCGATATCATCGCCGCGGGCGATACCCTCTCAATTCGCGACTGCACAGTGGGCGGCGCCGTCCGTCTGGCGGCACGCACCATCGACATTGCCAAGACCACGGTTGATGGCAGCGTGACCGTTGCTGGCCAGCATGTCGTTCTCAATTCCGACAGCACCGCTAACTGTTTCTACGCGATAGGCGAGACGGTTGCCTTGCGAGGCTCCACCAAGTCGGCAGCGCTCGCGGGCGATACGGTAACCATCGACGGCACCGTCGATGGCGATGTCGAGGTTTGGGCCGACAAGCTCATCCTGGGCAAGAACGCCCACATCGCCGGCACCGTGAACGCGCACGTCTCCGAGGACCCCGAGCGCGCCGCGGGAGCCGAGGTCGGCGCACTCAAGATCGACCGCACCGAGAACGAGGATACTTCCACCGTTAACGATGTCATCGGCGGTATCGTCGCCGCGGCACTCTCGACCTGCTTTGTCGCTCTGCTGCTCGAGCTCGTCTTTCCGCGCGCGACCGCCGGCGCCGCCGGCATGCTCCACCAGCGCCCCATGCCCCTGTGGGTGAGCGGTCTTCTGGGCACGATTGCTATCGCCCCCGCCGTCCTACTGCTGATTATCTCTATCGCTGGTCTGTCGCTTGCTGGAACCCTCTTGTGCGGCGTTATCGGCATCGCATTGGTGTCGAGTGCCTTTTCGGGGTGCGCGCTCGCCCGCATGGTCGGACACAACCAGAACCGCTACGCCATGGCAGCCGTGGGCGGCATAATCGCAGGCGCCCTCACGGGGCTTCCCCTCGTAGGTGACTTCATCAGCGGCGTGGCCTTTGTCTTTATGCTCGGCTACGTTATCCAGATCATCTGGCGAAACGCCCGCCTCAAGCCGCAGCAGCCGGCTAACACGCCAGGACTCCCCACCGCTTAGCCACCAACCGCCACAAAGGGGACAGGCACCTTTGTGTTGGTGCAAAGGGGTCAGGTTACTTTGCACCAACAAACGAGGCGGGGCACTCGGTCATATCGACCGGGTGCCCCGCTTTTCTTGGAGGGTTCTCTAGTAACTTTTTCAAAACCAATGACCATCAGGTCGGTAGGCCTGCGCATCACTCGCTACGGAGGCAGTACGCCACCGAGCAGGGGACAATCATTTTTCACCGCGACCTGCTCCCCGCTTGATGACGAGCGCGACAACAATAGCCGCCACTCCGATGGCAGCCAAAACCGCCACCAGTACCAACGTTCTATCTCCCGTCGAGGGCATAAAGCCTCGACTTGCTTCTTTGCTTGGGGTGTTGAGCACCGACAGCTCGATCGAACCCGTCCCGGCATCGGCGGTATCAACCCGCAGAGGGCTTTCGGCCGACACGGTCACCTTGGGCTTCGCGGCTGCTACCTGCTTAACGTCCAGACCCTCGGACGCAACCGTTACCGTTCGTTTGCCCTCAAAGGCGGTGTATCCCTTGGGAGCCGCGACCTCTTCGACGGTGTAGAGACCCGCGTCCACACCGCTCAATTCCACATGGCCATCCGCGCCTGCGGTGACGCACGCGTCGGCATCCGTCGACCACGAGCCGTCAGTCGTTAGAATGCGCCCACGGTCGTCGATGATGCGCAGTTTGGCGCCCGCAAGCGGCTTATCGTCCGAGCTTGAGCGCTTGATCAGACTGAGTCCCCAGGTGTAGGCGCACGCGTCATCGCTCGGCGTGCGGGTGAAGCCGGCGTCGCCGGACTGGTCGGCAAAGGGAGAGCGCGGGTAGCGCAGGTAGACCTCGTTGGGGTTGCCCTTCGCGATGCCGTGGCTGCATGCGCTGTTGAGCGGCGCGTTGTACACGGCGACCACGCGGGCGCCCGCGGTGAAGGCGTCGGCCCCGCCGAGCGCGGCGACCAGGTCGCCGGTGCGCACGGTGAAGGTCTTGCCGTCGGCCGCTACCTTGGTGGCGCACTGGGCCGTAATGTCGGTCCAGCCCTTCGCGGGCTCGGTGCCGGCGCGGCCGTCCTTACCGGTCGAAACGGCGTCGAAGCCGCCGTCCGCGCCCGCCGCCACGTACACGCGCATGCTCGCGGCCACCTTGGAGGGGTCGAGCCCCGCGCTCATGGTGTCGACGAACCGCACCGTATAGGTGTCGTAGGCGGCAAGGCCCGCCGGGACCGTGGCAGAGAGGCGCCAGTACAGGTCGTCGACGACCGTGGCGTCGGCGGCCTTCTGCCAGGCGGCGGTGCCGTCCTCCAGCACGTGCTTGGACACCTTGGGGGTCGCCGCCTTGGGCTTGACGGTGACGGCGCCGCCGCCGACCAGGGCCATGATCGGCGCGGTGCCGGCCTCGCCCTGGGCGATGGCGTCGTCGTCGGCGACGATGAGCCAGTAGCCGCAGGGCAGCTCGGCCGCCCTGCCCGCGCTAAGGGCCACGGACTCGGCGCCAGAGCTCTGGAGGGAACGAGCGAGCTTTGCCGTCAGCGCGGTCGTCATGTGTCCGTCGGCATCCATCCATTCGGCAGCCTCTTGCGCCGTCGATGCCGAGTTATCAAGCCCTGCATCATGAAGCACGGGAAGGGCAGCTTGGCGAACCGTGTCATTCGCCCACACTACATCAGTTGCGACCTTTTGGTCGGCATCGGCATCGTCGACAACGGTCGCCGAAAAGAGCTGGTACGCGTCGTAACGTGTCGCGACCGTGCCGTCCACCGTAATGGCTCCGGTGTCGGCAGCACGGGCCGTTCCAGGGGCGATCGCAAAAGCGAAGACGACGGCCATGGACATCACCACGACGGCCAACATATGACGGAGCACTTTACTCACGACGACCACTCCGATCAAGATCACGATGGCGGCGAGCATGCATCCACGTCGCGGCAAAACACAGCATCGAAGCGCCAGCAAGATACGTCATAGTCAAGCCAGCCCCGCCCGCCTCAGGCAGCGTGGTCGAGTACTTGTTGGTAAAGGTTGGTGGATCCTGAGAGCCATCGCCATAGGTTACTACGGCGTTAAGCTGGCCCGTGCCATTAGTTACCTCAACCGTGACGTTGCGCGGGGTCGTGTCATAGGCGATGTGGTCTTTAACATGGCCGACAGCACCCTCAGGCTCGACCTCGGAGATGGTGTAAGTATAGGTGCCGGCCTTGGTGTACTTGACATCAAAGGTGATGTTTCCGTCAGCGTTGTTAGCCGCCGTCTGGAGGACCTTGCCGTTACCGTCCTTGAGCTCGAACGAGAACTGACCTTCCTTGAAGGCTCCGCCTTCAAGTCTTTTCTTTGCCTGGATAACCGCTGATCCCGTCAAACGATTGTCGTAGACCCAGATCTCGTCCTTCTTGGCATCGCCGATAATCTCCGCGTTTTCGACTATGGATGCTGCCTTATCGAGTGCAGCCTGATACTCATCGTCGCTCGCATCGCCCTTGAGCATAATCCAGGTGGGCGCGGCCACGTCATAGCCAACTGGCGCCTTCGTCTCCACGAGCTGGTAGAGCACGCAATTGTTCATCCTCTGGGCACTCGTTCCGAATGAAATCTTGCCGTTGGCGTCGGTCTTTGCGGTGGCGAACAATGTTTTGGTGCTCGCCCCCGAAGCCTGGTCTATATCCACTCCGTAGAGCGTGAACTCGGCGTCCGCGAGCGTTGCGCCAACCTGCCCTGCGTCGAACTTGGTCATCGTGATGCCGTAGCCGTTGCCACCTGCGCTGGCAGAAGCTTTTTTAATTTCCCATGTTTGATCATCAGTCGCAGAACCGTCCTTCACACCCGTAAGCATGGCGGTATTGGAAAGAGAAACCTTGTTGCCAGGATTTCCGCTCGGGATGACCTCGTACTCGACCTTGAGGTATTTCTCATCGGGCACGTTAAGTGTCAATCTCGTACATGAGCCAGATTCATTGTTGACCTGCTCCATCTTTGACGAATAATCCTTATCGACCAGCTCAGACCAATCGTCGTTCACGCGCTCATAGACCTTAAGCGTCGACGGCGCCAACGTGCACTTGGCATCCATGGTATCGACCAGCTCGAGGACACCAGTGCCACTCTTAAGATCGACAGCTGACTCGTTAACGAAAATGGTGTACTTGATGCGATTACTATTGTCGACCTGTTCGCCGGTCTTCTTGATAACGTTGTTCTTAATGGTGGCAGCACCACTGCCAGAGTCGAATTTCTTGCTTCCCGACTCGGCGCGCGCAGAATTGGTGAACTTCACCTCGTTCGTGGAGGTATCGAGTTCACCGCGCTTGACCGCCGTCTGATACGTAAGCTTGGCGTAACCGGCGTAGTCGCCGAGTTCCGTCGTGGGAATGGAAAAGGTGACAGCATTTGCCGAAGCGTCGGACTTCACCTGGTCGCCCACAAGGTCCTTGCCATTCGGAAAACCTTGCGGGAGCATAGTTACTTCATCGCCACGTCCGTAATTGTTCGCCGCCGGAGGCGTGTGCGGGTTCTGATACAACAAGTATTTGGCGGAACCAGGCACATAGCTCATGCCAGCGGGAAGGGTATCAACGATATTAAGCGGATTGCCGCCGAGCTTGGCGGCGCCATAGCAACCCCCGCCCACCGTAGAGGCGCGGTTCGCATAGATCGTCCAGCTGATAACCCAAGCGCCCTTTTCATTCGAGCGGTCGACCATGTTCCAGTCGAAGTCCTCATCCCATTTTGCAACAGCTTTCGAGGTGGGCTTTTCCACAGCAGGGCAAGGCGCCTCGTTGTTGACGACATAGGTGACTACATCGGTAAGGGAAGACTTCCAACCTTGGACTCCAACGGCGGCGAAATTCGAATACCAACCCGGCAGAGCGTCGGTCTTCGTTTTATAGGTAATCTCCGCATACCGTGACTGCTCAAGCGCTTCCTTTACTTTATCGCTATTGGTGTATATGTCGAGGTTGATGTTCTTTTTGGTGCCAACCGAAGAGCTATCGTACCTGTCCCAGAAACCCCAGTCTCGACCCTTTTTCAGCTCCTTATCTCCGATCTTGATGGAGTAGCTTTCGGGAACAGGACCGAGCGTCTGATTCAAAGCGCTCTGAAATGTGTCGTACACGGTAACGCTTTTCGGATTGTACGCGTTCACGATAGAACCCAGGTCAACGACTAGCTTCCAGGTTACCATCCCATCCGTGGCGGCAGTGCTCGAATCCTCTTTGCTCTTGACAACAAAAGAGTTACCAACAAGCTGCGGCGTAAACGTATTGCCGCTGTTGCCTGATACACCGCCCTCATGCTCAATCTTCGCCTCATTGCTCACTGTTTCGTACGAATTCGCGTCGTTCATCATGGTGTGATATTCAATGCGATAAGTGGCGTATTTGTCGGCAAGGTTGGCCGGAAACTGGAAGCTAAAGGAGTTCTTCGACGGGTCGATCACGTCGGTATAAAGAACCGAACTAGAGTCGCCTTTATATACCGCGTAGCTCCCCTTATACGTTTGCTTATTGTCAAGCGTGTCAGTGAACACATAGCCGCTCATGTTCGCCTTGAGCTCACCTTGGTTGAGCTTGACCGTCCACTTGATGTCAGACGGCGTGCCCGATCCGCTGGACTTGCTGATCATGTCGTAGCGGAACTTAACAGGATTAGCCGTAGCTTCTTTGTTATCGCCATCGCTTGAGCCAGCCCAATCCCACTTTGCCGTATTCTCAGCGTTGAGGAACTCGCGATTGATCGCGGTGACGTCGCTCTTCAGCTCCGTCTCGTATGTGATCGTGTGGTCGCCCCAGGAAAGGTTGCCCAGGCTGTCGAGGGTCGCGACTTGGCCGTCGATCTTCGGCTGGGGTTCGAGCTTCGTGCCGTCGAGCGCGAAGCTGCCTTTCACAAAGTAGAAGTTGTCGCCCAGTGTATCAGTGAAGCTAACTTTCGTGGCATACGACTCGACGGTGAGTGTAACGGTCCAGGTAACCTTGGCCACGCCATCTGCTCCCTGGGAGAAGGTCCCCAACTTAGTCCCCGTGACTTTGCCGTCCTTGGTGGGGATATTGATCGTTCCCGTGCCAGGGAACACGACAGATTCGTTCCCACCAGAACCGACATCTTTGTTTTTAAGCTGGAACGAGAAGTCTGCCGCGACATGAATGTTCGCAGGGTTCCGTTCAAGCCAGCCCTTGTCAAACGTAAAGACAACCTTATTGTCTTCAATCTTCCATGTACCAGCTATTGCAGCGTCAGCACCAGGCCCATCCCTAAATTCGCCGCCATCATTGTTATCTACGTCAATAGTGTCAGGGAACTTATAGACGGCGACATAGTTCTTAGGCGTAGGTGCCTTGCCAGTCAGAAAGCTCGCCGAGAAGGTTCCGTAGAGGGTCGAAACTGAAGTCACGGCGTCATTGCCCAAAAGCTCTGTACGACTGCCATCTTTATACAGCTTGACATCAACCGTCGCCGTATTCTCATCAATCACAATCGGCGTTGGTGCGCTCACATCCTCGGCGCGCACGGGGGCTGCACCGTGAAAAACTGCGGCGGTGAGGCTAATTAAAATGAAGACCAGGGTCGCCATACCCAGCGACCGTGAGCGGTGTGCGTTCATAGTTGTCCCTTAATTCCTACAACACAGTGTGGAATACGGCGAATCGTCGGATCGAACACAAGCCTCACCATCAACGAGAACCTACCTAGCGCATTGCAAGAACCCATTGGGGAACACCTTCTAAGACGGTTCGTCTATGCCACAATGCATAAAATATAATATAGATACCAGTCATGTAAACCGCAGGTCAAGATGTCTTTTAATTTAATACCAGTTGATATTTACCTGTTAACAGTTTTGCATCATACCGACTATATTCAGTGGAATTATGTATATGTTTAAACAACTTTACTTTGGCTGGAAAGCCGATCGGAGGGATAGTCGCCCCAGCCGTGGTGCAAACGAACCCGTCCCCCTTGCACCAAAAAGGGCGCCGACCATCGCGGTCGGCGCCCTTTTTTGGTTAGTCGCTATAAAGCCCAGCGCTTATTTGTTTACCTGGCCAGCGCGGACGGCAGCCTTCTTGCGGTCGGTGGCGTTGAGCAGACGCTTGCGCAGGCGGATGTTCTTGGGAGTGATCTCGACCAACTCATCGTCGGCGATGTACTCCAGCGCCTCCTCCAGCGAGAAGGTGCGGGGCGGCACCAGCTGGACGGAGATATCGGAGGTCGAGGAACGCTGGTTGCCCAGGTTCTTGGTACGGGCGATGTTGACGACCATGTCGCCGGCCTTGCTGCGCTCGCCCACGATCATGCCCTCGTAGCACTCGGTGCCCGGCTCAACAAACAGCTGGCCGCGCTCCTGCAGCGTGCCCAGAGCGTAGGCAACGGCCTTCTCGGTGGTCATGGAGATCATGGCGCCGTTCTGGCGGTTGCCGATCTCGCCGGCATAGGGGCCGTACTCCAGGAAAGTGTGGTAGAACACGCCCTCGCCGTGAGTGACGTTCATGATGCGGTTCTTAAGGCCCATGATGCCGCGCGTCGGGATCTTGAACTCAAGGTGCGTCACGATGCCCGAGGTATCCATGCTCGTCATGATGCCGCCGGAGGTACCGAAGACCTCAACGACCTTGCCCGAGTACTCGTCCGGGCACTCGACGACGGCCTGCTCGACAGGCTCCATCTTGTTGCCGTTCTCGTCCTTCTTAAACAGAACGCGGGGACGGCCGACCTGGAACTCAAAGCCCTCGCGGCGCATGGACTCCATCAGGACGGACAGGTGCAGAATGCCGCGGCCCGAGACCTCGACGCCGCTCTTGTCCTCGAGCTCCTCGATCTTCATAGTCACGTTGTTCTCGGCCTCGTTGAACAGGCGCTCCTTGAGCTGACGGGCGCCCACGATGTCGCCGTCGCGACCGACGAGCGGGGAGGTCGAAGCCTCAAAGACGATGGACAGGGTCGGCGGGTCAATCTCGATGGGCTCGAGTTCAACGGGGTTCTCGGGATCGGTGTAGACATCGCCGATATCGGTGCGGTCGATGCCCACGACGGCAGCGATGTCGCCAGCGCCGACTTCCTGGCACTCGGTACGGCCCAGATAGTCGAAGGTAAAGAGCTGCTTGACGGTAGCGGTGGCGCTGGAGCCGTCATTCTTGACAACCAGGATCTGGTCGCCCTGGTGGATGGCGCCGGAGTACACGCGACCGATGCCGATACGGCCAACGAAGTTGGAGTGGTCGATGGTCACGCACTGCATGGCCAGCGGGGCGTTCTCGTCAACCTCGGGCGCGGGCATGTCGTCGATGATCATATCGAGCAGCGGATACATGTCCATGTTGCCGTCGTTGGGATCAAGGCGGGCAAAGCCATTCATGGCGCTGGCGTAGACCACGTGCTCCATGGCGAACTCAAGCTGGTCGTCGGTGGCGCCCAGGTCGGCCATGAGGTCCAGGCAGTCGTTGTAGGCCTTCTCGGGATTGGCGCCCGGACGGTCGATCTTGTTGATGACGATCATGATCTTAAGGCCGGTGTCGATAGCGTGACGCAGCACGAAGCGGGTCTGGGGCATGGGGCCCTCAAAAGCGTCGACCAGCAGCAGGGCGCCGTCGGCCATACGCAGCACGCGCTCGACCTCGCCACCGAAGTCGGCGTGGCCCGGGGTGTCGATGACGTTGATCTTGACGTCCTTGTACTCGATAGAGATGTTCTTGGCGAGAATCGTGATGCCGCGCTCGCGCTCCTGGTCGTTGGAATCCAGGACGCGGTCCTCGACCTGCTGGTTGGCACGGAAGGCGTCCGTGGCACGCAGGAGCTTGTCGACCATCGTCGTCTTGCCGTGGTCGACGTGGGCGATGATGGCGATGTTCCTCAGATTGTCTACGCGCATGTAGTTCCCCTATCTTCTATCCATATACAAACGGCACGCGTATGCGACCCGCCCAGCAGCACAACGCTCAGCGGGAATATTGAGCCTTTTACCGAAAACTCGTTTATTTTAGCGATTTTAGATGAGAGGGGTTTCCTCACCTGCAGGTTCAGGGTCGCTCCACATAAAACCATCGCCGGCGCCCATGCCCTCATACAGCACATATGCCGAAAAACCACTCTCGAGCGTGGTTTCGAAGAAGCTCACGAGCAGAGCATCGTGATAGCCGCCGTCAATCTCGACGCAGCCGGTGTAGCCGATGGCATAGCGAGCGATACGGCCCAGGCCCTCGTCCTTAAGACCCATCTTGTGCTCGGAGATAAAGTTGGTGGCCGCCTCGAGGCACGCCTCTTCGCCATCCTCATCGAGCGCCGCCAGATAACGGTTGGAAGCGGCGTCCTCAATTGCCACGACCACGCCAGGGTTTTCACCGGCGGCAAGGTCGTCCAAGAACGCGCCGATCAGATCGCACACCATGGCGTCGAGCTCGGCGGAGACGTTACCGGCGTCCTGCATATCCTGTGCCATCTTTAGACCTTCCCATCGAGTCTGGCGTCGTTACAGTTCTTGTGCCTCGGCGGCGATCCTGGCGGCAGCGTCGCGGGCGCGCATCATGTCCGCTGCGCGCTTGTCGAGCACCTTGATCTGACTGGTCAGCATTACCGCATCGACCACACCCCAGATCACAAGGCCCGTAGAGATCGAAAACCCAAGCGCACCAACTGTACCACGAAGGCGCGAGCAGATTGCCGCGACAAGGACGGAGACGACAACCATCTTGATAAACGAGCCGCGGCGCTCGCGAAGCGTGCGGGCCTGCGTCACATAGGCAATGCGAGCCGCCTCAGAAGCCTCCGAGCGCATCTGGGCCTCGCGGGCGATCGCAGCCGCCTCAGCCGACATACCGCCGGCCATCAGCGAACGCTCCGCAGCCTGGACGCCCCGCATTTAGAAGTCATCGGGGGAGAGCGTATGGACGAACTCGTCGAACTTCTCGAACTCTTGCTCGTCGTCGACTTCCTCGGCATGGGCAGAAACGGTGCCCAGGCGATTCATGATGTCGTCTTCAACGAACATGGGGGCATTACTGCGTACGGCGAGGGCGATGGCGTCGCTCGGACGCGCATCGATCTTATGCTCGTTGCCATCGGCCAACACGACAACCGTCGCGTAAAACACGGGCGGCTCGGCGCGAACGATTTCGATGCGTTCGAGCTTGGCACCCAGGGCGCCAACAGTATCGAGCAACAGGTCATGGGTAATCGGGCGCTCGGCGCGGCCGCTATCGATGCCGCGGCTGATGGCAGCGGCTTCAAACGAACCAGTTTGAATGGAAAGGGAACGCAGTGGCGCGGGCGAGTCCGATTTGCTGCAGCGCTCGCGAAGCACGATAAGCGATGGCACGGGACCGGCGGCCATGACGATGGTCTCTATGTCGACACGAACCATGGAACACCTCCGGTACGTAGCGGTTAGCACGCGGCAAGGTCGCCGCATTGAATAGCTATACTACCCAATCTTTCGCACAGCACACAAAACCAAAATGAGATTTATCGCAGACAAGAAAAAAGCCCCGAGGCAACGCCCCAGGGCTCTTCACAGTTTTGATGGTGGACCTGACAAGATTCGAACTTGTGACCTCCCGGTTATCAGCCGGACGCTCTAACCAACTGAGCTACAGGTCCATCATGGTGGAGGTTAGGGGGATCGAACCCCTGACCTCAGGCTTGCAAAGCCCGCGCTCTCCCAGCTGAGCTAAACCCCCACGGAGACAGTAATAAACACCCCAGCGGCGACTCGGCTCTCGCTGGGGTGTTTATTGCGAAAGAAAGTGGTGGACCTGACAAGATTCGAACTTGTGACCTCCCGGTTATCAGCCGGACGCTCTAACCAACTGAGCTACAGGTCCATCGCGCAAGGGATATATTAGACGAGTCGTTACGCGCGCGTCAACAACTTTTTTGAAAATCTTTGAGGGGTGTCGCCCCCGGCTGCCCGGCGGCATGCGAAGTCGCCTGCTCGGACAGTCCTGCTCGCACGGAGAGCACATTAAGTGCTCTCCTGCTCGTGCGGAACTCGCGATCGACTTCGCATGCCGCCGGGCAGCCGGGGGCGACGTGGGGTTCAAAGGTTTTCAAAAAAGCGGTCGGCGCGCAGTGCGCCGACCGCCGATATATGGGGTCTGATGATTTTTACCAGCTAGAGCCTCTTACTCGTCTAGGAGATCTTCTGGCATGTCGTTGCCATCGCCTAGATCGACTGGGGCTTCTTCGGGGGCAGAACCGTCTTCTGTTGCTTCGCCTTCGGGCTTCTCTTTGGCTGCCGTCATGCGGGCTACGGCGCATACGCGGTCGTTGTCGTCGACGGTCATCATCTTGACGCCCTGGGTGGCGCGGCCGGTCTGGCTGATCTCGTCGGTCTTGACGCGAATGACCGTCGCGCCCTCCGTCACGATGAACAGCTCGTGCTGCGGGCCCACCGTCTTCATGGCCGCGAGGTTACCCTTACGCTCGGTCATTTGGATGGTGTAGACGCCCTGGCCGCCGCGATTCTGCTCTGGGTAGTCCGCGACCGGCGTGCGCTTGCCGTAGCCGCGCTCGGTGATGACGAACAGATCACCGTTGCCGTTAGTGACCTCCATGCCCAGAACGCTCACGCCGTCCTTCATACCGATACCGCGAACGCCGCTGGTATCGCGGCCGGTGGCGCGCACCTGCTCCTCGGAGAACATGATCGCCTTGCCCGCAGTGGTGGCCAGGATAATCTTGTCACCCTCGCGCACGCGGCGTACGTTCAGCAGCGCGTCATCGTCACGCAGGTTGATAGCGATCAGGCCATCACGGCGGCTACGGTCATATGCGCTCATCACGGTCTTCTTGACCATGCCACTCTTGGTGGCAAACATCAGGTACTCGTCGGCCGGGAACTCGCGGCAACTGATGACGCTCGCGATCTTCTCGCCCTCCTCAAAGGGCAGCAGGTTGACGATCGCGGTACCGCGCGCCTGGCGCGTACCCACCGGCAGCTCGTGCACCTTCAGGCGATAGACCTTGCCCTTGCTCGAGAAGAACAGCACGTACTCATGCGTGGACGCGATGAACATCTCGTCGATGACGTCATCCTCTTTGAGGTTGACGCCCGACACGCCCTTGCCACCGCGCTTCTGGGCACGGTAGGCAGCCACCGGGATACGCTTAACGTAGCCGGTATGGGTGATGGTCACGACCATATCCTCGTCGGCGATGAGGTCCTCGACATCCAGGTCCTTCTCAACCTGGCTGATCTCGGTGCGGCGCTTGTCGCCGAACTTCTTGGAGATCTCGCGCATCTCTTCCTTGATGACGCCCAGGATCTTCTCCTCATGCGCCAGTAGGTCCTCGTAGTAGGCGATGGCGCGGCGCAAGCCGTCCAGCTCTTCCTGAATCTTGTCGCGCTCCAGGCCGGTCAGGCGGCGCAGCTTCATCTCGAGGATGGCCGTGGTCTGCTCGGGCGTAAAACCAAAGCGCTCGATCAGGCGGCTGCTGGCCTCGGAGTCGGTCTGCGAGGAGCGGATGATGCTAATGACCTCGTCGATATGGTCAAGGGCCATCAGGTAGCCCTCGAGGATATGGGCACGCGCCTGGGCCTTCTTAAGGTCGAAGCGGGTACGGCGGGTGACGACGTCGACCTGGTGATCGATGTAGTGCTGCAGCATCTCGCGCAGGCTCAGGCATTTGGGAACGCCGTTGACGAGCGCCAGGTTGTTGGCGCCAAAGGTCGTCTGCAGCGAGGTGTACTTATACAGGTTGTTGAGCACGACCTGCGGAATGACGCCCTTCTTGAGCTCGATGACCAGACGGATGCCCTTCTGGTTGGACTCATCGCGCATATCCGAGATGCCCTCGATGCGCTTGTCGTTGACGAGCTGGGCGATCTTCTCCTGCAGGGTGCCCTTGTTGACCATGTAGGGAATCTCAGTAAAGACCAGGCGGCTGCGGCCGGTCTTGGTGGACTCCACGTGTGCCTTGGCACGCACGGTAATGGAGCCGCGGCCGGTCTCGTAGCTCTGCTTAATGCCGGCGCTGCCCATGATGATGGCGCCGGTGGGGAAGTCCGGACCGGGCATGATCTGCATGAGCTCGTCGACGGTGGCGTCGGGGTTGTCGATCAGGTAGCAGGTGGCCTCAATCGCCTCGGTGAGGTTGTGCGGGGCGATGTTGGTGGCCATGCCGACGGCGATGCCCTGGCTGCCGTTGACCAGCAGGTTGGGGAAGCGCGCAGGCAGCGCCACGGGCTCGGCGAGCGATTCGTCGTAGTTGGGCTGCCAGTCGACGGTATCCTTCTGCAGGTCGCGCAGCAGTTCCATGGCGGGCTTTGCCAGGCGGCTCTCGGTGTAACGCATGGCTGCCGCGCCGTCGCCGTCGATGTTACCGAAGTTGCCATGACCGTCGATGAGCGGCGTGCGCATGGAGAACCACTGTGCCAGGCGGACCATGGCCTCGTAGACCGCGGAATCGCCGTGCGGGTGGTACTTACCGATAACTTCGCCGACCGTCCACGCCGACTTCTTGTGCGGGCGGTTGGGGTAGATGCCGCTCTCGTTCATCGCGTACAGGATGCGGCGGTGCACCGGCTTTAAGCCGTCGCGCACGTCCGGCAGGGCGCGCGCCGTGATGACCGACATCGAATACTCGATAAACGACTGCTTCATCTCGCGACCGAACTCCGAAATCTGGAGCTGGCCGCCGTTGATATCCTCGCCGGCCGAGGCGCCACGGTCGACTTCGCCAAAACTCTCCTCGAGCTCGCCGTCGTCATCCTCTTCCTCGTCATCATCGACATCGGGGTTATAGGCGTCCGGGTCGCCGTCCTCGCCCTGCTCAGCACGGGCAAGCAGGCGCTTCAGATCGTCGGGCATGCCGGCATCGCCGGCCTCGTCCATACCCCCGTTATTGTTGATATCGTCTGCCACGTTACCTCCTCTTAAGCGTCAAGGAAACGCGCGTCATGCGCATGTTTTTCAATGTACTCGCGGCGATAGCCGACCTCGGAACCCATGAGCTCGCGCACGGCGCGGTCCGCCACCACGGCGTCCTCGATCGACACGCGCTGCAGGATGCGGGTCTTGGGGTCCATCGTCGTCGAGGCAAGCTGCTTGGGGTCCATCTCGCCCAGGCCCTTGTAGCGCTGGACGGTATAGCCCTTACGCTTCTTGGTGATCTTGCCGTCCTTGGCCTTGCCGTCCTCGTCGTTATCGTCGGGGTTCAGGCCCAGACTCTGGATGGTATCGCGCAGGATCTCGTCTTCGGGCTGGCGGCCGTTGGGATACACGTAGTGGATCTTGTTGCGCACCTTAATGCCAAAGATGGGCGGGCAGGCAACATAGACGTAGCCGGCATCGATCAGCGGACGCATGTACTTGTAGAAGAACGTCAGCAGCAGGATGCGGATATGCGCGCCGTCGACGTCTGCATCGGTCATGATGATGATCTTGTGGTAGCGCGCCTTGGTGATATCGAAGTCGCCGCCGTCGCCGGCACTCGTCGTGACGCCGCAGCCGATCGCGGTAATCAATGACTGGATGGTGTCACTCGAGAACGCGCGATGGTCACCAACGCGTTCGACGTTCAAAATCTTGCCGCGCAGGGGCAGAATCGCCTGGATGTCTCGGCGACGGCCGTCCTTGGCCGAACCGCCTGCCGAGTCACCCTCTACGATGAAGAGCTCGGTCAGCTCGGCATCGCGCACCGAGCAGTCGGCGAGCTTACCGGGCAGGGACGCCGTCTCGAGCAGGCTCTTGCGACGGGTCGCTTCGCGCGCCTTGCGGGCGGCGTTGCGGGCCTTGCATGCCTGCTGGGCCTTCTTGACGATCTCGCGAGCGGGCTTGGGATGCTCCTCGAGGTAATCGGCGAGGCCGTCGGTCACGATCTTGAGCGTCAGCGCGCGCATATAGGAGCTGCCGAGCTTGGCCTTGGTCTGGCCCTCAAATTGCGGGTCGGGCAGCTTGACCGAGATAACGGCCGAAAGGCCCTCGCGCACATCGTCGCCGGTCAGGTTGGCGTCTTTTTCCTTGAGCAGGTTCTGTTTGCGCGCGTAGTCGTTGATCACACGGGTGAGCGCGGTGCGGAAGCCCTCAAGGTGCATGCCGCCCTCGGGGGTGTAGATGTCGTTGGCAAACGACATGACGTTCTCGCCGTAACCGTTATTCCACTGCAGGGAAACCTCAACCTCGCCCATCTTGGTCACAGGCGCGCCCGGGTCCGATTTGCCCTCGATGTAGATGGGCTCCTTAAAGGCCTCGGGGACGTCCTTGCCCTCGTTGAGGAACTTGACGAAGTCGATGATGCCGCCCTCGTAGCAAAACTCCTCCACATGGGGAGTCGCCTCGCGCTCGTCGGTCAGCACGATTTTGAGGTTCTTATTGAGGAACGCCGTCTCCTGCAGACGGTTGTGCAGCGTATCGAAATCGTAGATGCATGTCTCGAAGATCTCGTCGTCGGGCCAGAAGGTGACGGTGGTGCCCGTCGAATCCGAGGTGCCCACGACCTCCATCTTCTTAACGGTCTTGCCGCGCGAGAACTCCATCTCGTAGGTGTTGCCGTCGCGACGAACCTGAACGACCACGCGCTTGGACAGTGCGTTGACGACGGAGATACCAACGCCGTGCAGGCCGCCCGAAACCTTATAGGCCGAGTTATCGAACTTACCGCCGGCGTGCAAGATCGTCATGACGACCTCGAGCGTCGGGATCTTTTTAACAGGGTGCTCGTCGACGGGGATGCCGCGCCCGTTGTCGACGACCGTGATGGAGTTGTCGGCGTGGACCGTCACCTGGATCTCGGTGCAGAAACCGGCCATGGCCTCGTCGACGGAGTTGTCAACGATCTCCCACACCAGGTGATGCAGACCGCTGGCGCTCGTCGAGCCAATATACATGCCCGGGCGCTTACGAACGGCCTCGAGACCTTCGAGAATCTTAATCTCGCCGCCATCGTAATCGTTTTCGTTTGCCACACGTCCTCCTTCAGTCAAGAAAATGTGTACAGCCTTACTAGTTTATCGTAAAAAAATACCCTCGGGAACGAGGGTATTTGGCTCTACAAGGCCACCAGATGCGATTTAAGGCTCTTTTTTGCTTTCTACGCCCTTGGCCCACTCGGCACTGGCTCTCATGGCATTCTCGAGGGCCTCGCGCAGTTTTTGGTCTTCGATGGGCGCCACTTGGCGCTCAATCTCGGTGCGCTCGGCCTCACTTAGGTCGGCGTGCGGGGCCGGCGGGCGCTCGGTCGTCGCCGGGCGCAGACGCTGCTTGGCGGCGGGCGGCGTGTGACCCGGCGCGGTGGTTTTGAACACCAGGCCGTCCACATGCGCACCGGCGCGCTCCATGCGCGCGCGGATGATCTCGCGCAACAGCGTCATTTCCTGCGTCCACGAGGGCGAATCGAGATATACCAGCAGCTCATTGGACTCGGGCAGGTAGCGCAGGCCCGTCACATGCCGCCCCTCGCGCGTGCCCGAGCACACCGCGTTCCACGCGCGATAGACCGCGCGCGACTCCTCGGCAGCCTCCATCTGCGCGCGGCGCTCAGGTGTCGCGGCCGCCAGGATGCGCTGACGCTCTGCGTTCAAAAATCCACTGAAGGCGACCGTTTCGCTCTCGCGCTCGTAATTAGCACGTCTCACCCATGCTCACCACCTTGGCTCGATCAAGCAGGTCATCGGTAAAATACCCCAGGTTGGTCGTGGTTATGACCGTCTGGATATCATCGCCGATCAACCGCAGAAAAGCACCGCGGCGTTCGCCGTCGAGTTCGCTCATCACGTCGTCCAAAAGCAGCAACGGGGCGGTGCCCAGGACATCGCGAGCCACGGCCACCTCCGCCACCTTCCAGGCCAGAACCAACGTTCGCTGCTGACCTTGGCTGGCAAATGAACGGGCGGAGCGACCCGCCACGGTAAACTCAATCTCATCGCGATGCGGTCCCACCAACGTCACACCGCGGCGAATTTCCTCGTCGGCGTGCTCATCAAGGGCAGCCAGCATGCGCTCGTACGCCCAGCCCTTCAGCTCTTCGCGATCATCGACCTGGGGCAAATCCCCCAGCGTGGACGTATAGGTCACGTTGGCAGCCTCACCGGATGCCACTTGCCCGTAGGCAGTGTGCACATGGCCCGCCAGCCGGTCGAGCAGGGCCAACCGGTGCACAAGCAGGGCCGAGCCCGCGCGGGCAATCGAATCGTTCCACGCGCCGAGCATCTCGCGACAGCACCAGGTCTCCTTGAGCAGGGCGTTACGCTGGGTCACGCAGCGTCCATAGGTGCTCGCAAGATCGGCATAACGTGCGCTCAGCTGCATGCCAAAGTCATCGAGGGCGGCGCGGCGCACACTGGCGCCTCGCTTAACCATGTCCAGATGGTCGGGGCAAAACAGCACGCTCGGCAGAGCCCCGCGCACACCGGCGGCAGAGCACCTCTTGCCGTTGCGGCTAAACGAGCGCTTACCGTCCTCCACGCTCAATCCCATATCAAGCACGCGGCCGTCGCCCTCGAGCCTCAGTTCGACCTTGCACGAGCCCACGCCATCATGGACGAGCTCGGCTGCGGTCGGATGCCTAAACGAGGCGCCGCTCGTCAGCAGCTGCAGCGCCTCTATGAGATTGGTCTTTCCCGCCGCGTTGGGTCCCGCAAGTATCGTCACGCCCTCGTCCAGGGCAAGGCGATAACTATCGAAGCTGCGGTAGTGCGCGACGGAAAGATCGCGGGCGAACATGGTCATGGCGCAGCGCTAGATGCGGACCGGCATAACCAGGTACAGGTAGTTGATCTTGTCGTAGGACTTGAAGATGCCCGCCTGCGAGTAGCTCTTGAGCTCCAGCGTGATCTCCTTCTCCTTGGACAGGGCATTGAGGCAGCCAAAGATGTAGTGGTAGTTGAAGGCGATGGTGCCCGACTCGCCCTCGGCCTCGACATCGATCGTCTCCTGCGCAAGGTCCTGGTCATTGGAAATGGAGGACAGGCCCATCTGCCCGTTCTCGACATCGATCTCGAACTTGACGGCGGGGTTGGCGCTCGCGATAACGGCCACGCGCTTGAGGGCGGCGTTAAAGGCGGCGACGTCGATCTTGACGCTCGTCACGCACGAATCGGGGATGAGCTGCTTGTAGTTGGGGTACATGCCCTCGATACGGCGCGACACGTAGGTGGTGTTGCCGGCCTCAAAGACGACCTGGGTGTCGGTAGCCCCGATCATGATGGTCGCCTGGCTGGCCATGATGTTCAGCGCGTCGTTAAAGGCGTCGGCCGGAACGTTGAGTTCAAAGGAGCCCTCGAGAGTCGAGGTCTCGACCTGCGTATCGCACACGGCCAAGCGGAAGGAATCGGTCGCCACCAGGCGCACGGTGTTGTTCTCGACCTTCATGTGCACGCCACCCAGAATGGGGCGGGCCTTGTCGGTCGAGGTGACGCGCCACACGCGGCCGACCATTTCGGACAAGATATCGGTCGGCAGCTCCACGGCACTCTCGATGGCATAGGCCGGAAACTCGGGGAAGTCATTGACATCGAGCGTGTTCAGGCGGAAAGAGCTCTTCTCGCAACCAATCAGCACCTGGCGCTCGGACAGCTCAAAGGTGACCGGGGCATCGGGGAGGGTCTTGGTGATATTGGAGAGCATCTTACAGGGGATAACCATCTCACCCTCTTCTTCGACATGCGCCGCGATGCGATGACGGATCGAGATGGTGTAGTTAGAGGTCTGGAATTCCAAGATGCCGTCTTGCGCCTTGACGAGCACGCCCGACAGGATGGGAAGGGTGGACGCCGAAGCGACACCCTTCATAACGACGCCGATGGCTTGTGTAAGCGAGCTCTGGCTGACGGTGAACTTCATCTTTTTAATACCTTTCTTTAGATATAAATATCTTAATAATAGTAATAGCACTGACGAAACTGTTGATTACTCCCAAAGACGCAGGTCAGACCCAGAAAGAGAATCGACAGCAACCTGTGTGCAACGGGGGTGGTTTTCCACGTTCAAAACCTGCGCAAAACTTTTCACCACCGCGGGTTGGGTTTTAGACACCTTATGCCCATGGTTTCGACAAGTTTTCAACAGGTGTCTCTATTTCCCTACGAGCGCAGTGTAATTTTATCGCGCAGCGATTTGAGGTCTTCGGTGACGGTACGGTCTTCCTGGATCATCTTCTGGACCTTTTTGTAGCTCGTGCTGACGGTCGAGTGGTTGCGGTTGCCAAATTCGGCGCCCACCGCCGTGGTCGTCATCTCGCACATCTCGATGGCCAGGTAGATAGCGATATGGCGTGCTTTGGCGATATTGGCGTTGCGACGCGGGCCGATGAGCTCCTCGTGCGTCACGCCGTACTGCTCTTCGATGACGGACTGAACCGTCTGGACGTTGATCTTTTTGGCCGATGTGTCGAAGTACTGGCTGGCGATGGCGTCGATATCGTCAAAGGTGAGCTCCCCGCCCTCGCGCTCGCGGTCGCCCGCCTCGCCGGCGCAGCGCTCGCAAAAGCTCTCGAGTTCGCGGATGTTGGTGCCCGAGACCTCGGCCATGTGTTTAAAGTGCTCGTCGGTCAGGTGTCCGCCGTCGCCCCCATAGGCCGCCAGCAGCGAGTCGTCGCCTGCCTCGGGAGCGGCGACGATGGTGTTCTCGTAATAGCGCTGCAAGATCTTGTATTTCATCTCGTAGCTGGGCTCTGCGACCAGGCAGAGCATGCCGGCGTTGAAGCGGCTGGTCAGACGCTCGTCCATGCTCAGGTCCTTGGGGGCACGGTCTGCCGCGATGACGACCTTCTTGTTGTTGCGGATGAACTCGTCCATGAGCTGGAAAAAGTAGTCCACGCTCGCGCGCTTGCCGATGATGTTTTGGATGTCATCGATGATGAGCACGTCCACGCCGTGGTACGCCTGCATGATGGGAGCGTTGCTCTTCTTTTGACGGTCGAACTCGGTCATCAGGTCGTCCAGATATGCCTGGGAGTTGGCATACTTGACCTTGATCTCGGGCGACTTCTCGGCGAGCTCGTTTTTGATGGCAAGCAGCAGGTGCGTCTTGCCCAGGCCCGATTTGCCGTAGATGAACAGTGATGTGCACGTGCCGCGCTCGTCCGCGAGGGCGGCAAACTTGAGTGCCGAGCGATAGGCATGGCTGTTCTCGGGGCCGTAGACAAAGTTCTCAAAGGTAAATTTTGAGTTCGCGGCGAGCGGGGCTCCATCCGTATTCTGCTCGGCCGGCACGGTCGGTGCTGGCATGGGTGAAGCGGGGGTCGCAACTTGCGTGGGTTTAGTCGGCGCTCCGCCCTTCATCTGGTTCATCATGCGACGAAAATCATCGGCCGAGAGCGTGTTTTTGATTGCAATGCCCGAATCCGCGCCCGCCGCTGCGTCGTGAGCGATGGGCATGTGCGTGACGGGTACGTTCGTTGACGTCGCCGCCGCGGTCGGCAACGGTGCCATGGTTTCACGGGAAACATCGCTGTGCTGGTGCTCGATCGTCGGTACGTCGCCTGCGGAGGCCGGCACCGCCGGGGAAGCGGCGGGAGCCGTGGCGGGCGCCGTCGTGGCAGCGGATTCCGTCGCGGCGCCTTGCGGTGCCACGATGTCGAGCACAATCGGTGCAAAGGCGATTTCTTCCAGATAGGCCTCAATAGTCGGCTGATGCTTTTTGAGCTGCGCGATGGCAAAGCGCGAGGGGGCCTCGATCGTGAGCGTATCTTCGGTCAGGCTTATGGCGCGCGATTGCCCCAGCATGTTGATGAGGCGTGCATCTTGGCCGTCGCGCTGGCAAAAGGCGATGGCATCCCCCAGGATGATGCTTGCTTCCTCGTCCACTGTCTCTCCCGTTCTTTAGCTCTGAGCTCGCACGCGAGCGGCGCCGAGTTCGGTCAGATGGTATTTCTGGCCATGCTTGATGACCAAGCCGGCCTGCGCCAAGTCATTGAGCGTGCGTGACCAAGTGGGGGCCGAGTTTCCAAACGCCCTCGCCAGATCGGTTGCACCGCACGCTTGATTTTGCGCCAGATAGCCCAGCGCGGCGTTGCCGCGATCGCTTACGAACACGTCCGGTTGTGGCTGCGCATACTGATTTGCTGCATTAGGATACATCATTTGAGCTGCTGGTTGTTGAGAACTCTGCATCGGCGGCATTTGCTGTTGAAAACTTTGAGGCCACTGTTGGTAAGACTGCGGAGGCATCTGCTGGGCCCAGGGGTTGTACTGCTGCTGCGGCATCTGCTGGTACGGCTGCTGATATCCCTGCTGGTACTGCTGCGGGAACGGTTGGCCGTACCCCAGTGGCGGCATCTGCTGATATGGATATCCCTGTTGGTACGGCTGATAGCCCATCTGCTGGCCACCCGGTGCCCCTGTCGCCTGCTGCATTGCTGCTGTATCCTGATCCGCCAGCGACATGGCCTCTGGCATGCTTGGCGGCATCGACATCGATGCCGCTTGGGGTTCTTGTGTAGGAGGCATTCCGGGCTGCTGCATCTGTCCCACGGTGGGCTGCATCTGCTGCGCTGCCATGGGCTGCTGCGCAAAAGCTCCCGGCAGGGGATATGTGGGCTGCTCCGTCTCGGGCCGCACGGCAGCGCCGCGTCCGCCGGCACGCTCGATTTCCTGCACGCGTTTAGGGTTCAGGCTTACCGTAACCACGGTGCCGTTGCCCATGTTGTCCTCGATGGATACGGCACCGCCGGCGTTTTCCAAATACTCCTGCACCATGGGAAACCCTGCTCCGGTTCCACGGATATAGCGCTTCATCTTGCTATTTGCGCTGGTAACGCCAAAGTCGAAAGCACGTTCCTTGTCGTCGATGCCGGGTCCTTGGTCAGCAAAGCGGATGGTGTCTCCGCCGTCCAGAATCGAGATGATGGGCTCGGCAAAGTGTGCGTGGATAAAGTTTTCGACAATCTCGCGGATGACCATGAGCGAGATATGGCCACCTTGTTCTTTCATGCACTGGTAGACGGTGTTGGTCGTCTCTTCCAAATACGTGCGGACATCTTGCGGATCAATGACGATCACCCGCGGTGTCGACAGCATGTCGTCATAGACGGCGATGCGCGCGGCGTACATGGCTTTTGGCGCCTGCGTGGTCGTCTGCTCGCCTTCCGCACGCTCTTCGCGCACGCCGGTGATGTGCTCGTTGTCGGGTGCCGGGTCTCCGGAATCGACCATGGTGTAAAAGTCGTCAGACATGCCGCTCGCAATCTTTCAAAAGGTTTCGAACAAATAGTAGCTCACCGTGCAACGTTTCTCATCTTTCGACAACTTTTCAAAACTTGTTGAAAACTTTGGAAAACGGGCGAAAAGTTCTCAACATTGCCAACATGACCTGTTGAAAACTCGATGAAATATCGTGAAAGGTTGCCATGAGGCGCAAATTTCGGTTGTGCTTATGGGGGAACCGTGTGAACTGCGCAACCTTTTACCTTTGATTTCTTGACATTTGAACATTGATTTCCCTACAATCTTCAAGCTCACGTGTCTATATCTGCGTCCGCGTCCCCGCGGACACTCGAAATGCAGCAGGAGGAACTTAAGATGAAGCGTACGTATCAGCCTAATAAGCGTAAGCGTGCCAAGACCCATGGCTTCCGTGCCCGTATGGCCACTAAGGGTGGTCGTGCCGTGCTCGCCCGTCGTCGTGCCAAGGACCGCAAGCGTCTCACTGTCTAGCAGCGATACACACATCTCGCATGAAGACTATTAAGTCTCGGCAAGATTTCGAGCATGTGTTCAGTCAGGGGCGTCGTTTCAATCACCCTCTGATTCGAATGACCATATGTGAATCGGTTGGCGAAGGCGACTCCGGAAGGGTCGCCTTCGTTGGTGCTAAGCGACTCGGTTGTGCCGTCGTGCGCAACCGATCTAAGCGTGTGATGCGCGAGGCCGCCCGCAGCTGCGGATTTCCCGTTGCGGGTTATGACATCATCTTGTTTGCAACTCCCAAGACGAGGGTTTCCTCGCCGCAGGAGATGGACAAGGCGTTGCGTTCGCTTATGAAGCGCGCCGGCGTTGCCGGGGAGGAGCGATGAGCAATCACGTTTTGCGACGTGTTGCCATCGCTCCTATTCGCATATATCAACAGGTTATTTCGCCCTTATTGCCTGACGCCTGCATTTATTACCCAACGTGCTCGCAATACGCCGTCCAGGCGATTGAGAAGCACGGTGTTTTGAGAGGCTGCTGGCTTGCCGTGAGGCGCATCGCTCGCTGCAATCCCCTGCACGTCGGCGGTTATGACCCTGTGCCCTAGTGGGCACTCGCTATCGGAGGAAAACTTACATGTGGGATTGGATCGTTAACATCCTTTTCGAGCTGCTCAAGCTCATCCAGACCTTTGCGGTCGACTGGGGCCTGTCCATCATCATCCTGGTGGTCATCATCCGTCTGCTGCTGACGCCGCTCATGCTCAAGTCGACCAAGTCGACGGCTCGCATGCAGGTGCTGCAGCCCAAGATGCTCGAGATCCAGGAGCGCTATGCCGACGATCCCCAGCGTCAGGCCGAGGAGATGCAGAAGTTCTACAGCGAGAACAAGTTCAACCCCATGGCTGGCTGTCTGCCGCTGCTGATTCAGATGCCTATCCTGTTCGCCCTGTTTACATTGCTGCGCAACCTGCCGCAGTACTTTAACGACGGCACGTTCTCGTTCTTCAACATCCTGCCCGACCTGACCACCACGCCGAGCGCTTCCTTTGCCGATGGCTTTATGGTTGCACTGCCTGCGCTGGTTTGCCTGATCCTGTTCGCCGTCCTGACCCTGATTCCGCAGCTCTATATGTCGCGCAACCAGACCGGCCAGCAGGCTCAGAGCATGCGTATGATGGCCGTTGTCATGACGGTCATGATGCTTTGGATGGGCTGGAGCCTTCCCGTTGGTGTTCTGCTGTACTACGACGTCTCGTCTGCTTGGCAGGTTATCCAGCAGATTTTTGTGACGCAGAAGGTCATCGACAAGGCGAAGGCCGATGAGGAGGAGCGTCTTAAGAACGCTCCGCTGCAGGTTGAGGTCACTCGTCGAGAGAAGAAGCCGCGCCCGCACAAGAAGAAGTAGTGGGATATCAATCTTATTTAGGTACCTAACTTTTGGAGTACGTTATGTCTGAAGAGATCATCGAGGATATGCTTGAGGAGGTTGCCCCGCAGGTCGCGGGCGATTATCCCGAGATTGCACAGCGCTACAAGGCTGGTGAAGAGCTGACCGATGAGGAGCTCGACACCATTGCCGATGTTGCGATTCCCATCCTGCGTTCCATCCTTTCGCACTTCGATGCCGCCAACTCTCCTATCGATGAGTATGAGGGCGACGAGGGTGAGCTGATTTTGGATGTAACGGCTCCCGACCTTGCTGTTCTCATTGGCCGTCATGGTCGCACCCTTGATGCCCTTCAGGTTATGTTCTCTTTGCTGGTGAGCCGCAAACTTGGCTTTAGGTATCCGGTTGTAGTGGACGTAGAGGGATACAAGAGTCGCCGTCAGGACAAGGTTGCTTCCATGGCTCAGTCTGCTGCCGAGCGTGCCATCCGCACTCATAAGAGTGTTTCGCTTCCGCCCATGAATGCCTACGAGCGTCGACTGGTTCACATTGCACTTCGTGGCAATGATGCCGTCGATACTCATTCTGAGGGTTCTGACCCTGATCGCCATGTGGTGATTGTTGCTCGATAATCTTCTCGAGCTTATGCTAAGGGGACGTGGTTTCCACGTCCCCTTTTTTTGTCAAAAGTTCTCGATACACTGATTTTTGTCAGAAAGGAGCTTTCGTTGTTAGTACTTACTGATCAGCAGGCTGACGAGATGTTGAGTCGTCTAACTTCCTATTGCAAAGAGTATTCCTTGAGCGTAACTGATGTTGAGCTGAGGAAATGTATTCAGCATTTGGATTTGGTTCTAGAAACAAATAAGACAACCAATCTCACCCGTATTCTTAACGTAGAAGATGCTGCAGTACTTCATATCCTCGACTCACTTGTTTTGCTCCCCTATATCAACAAGGCTCCTGAGGGAGCTTTGCTCGATATGGGAACAGGTGCGGGCTTCCCTGGTATTCCATTAACCATAACCACGCATCGTAAAGCTACTTATATTGACTCTGTTGGCAAGAAGGTTGATGCGGTTAATTCCTTTGTCCATGCTCTTGGATTGAAACATGCTCATGCGGTTCATGATCGTCTTGAAGAATATGCTCGAAGCCATAAGAAGCAGTTCTCTGTTGTAACCGCCCGCGCACTGGCCCCTCTACCGATTCTTGTTGAGTATGCGGCTCCGTATCTGAAGGATGGAGGGCTATTTGTTATAACCAAGGGCAATCCTTCGGATGAGGAGCTTGCTTCCGGCATGTCAGCAGCTAAGATTTGTGGCTTCACTTTGCTTCTGAATGACGCAATTGATTTGCCTGAAGGCTTGGGTCACAGGGAGTTCATTGTTCTTAAGAAGAGTCATCCAGCATCCGTCTCATTGCCTCGTGCAAATGGCGTGGCAAAGAAGAATCCGCTTGCCTAGATGTTTCACGTGAAACATAATGGATACTAACAACTTGCAGTGTTTCACGTGAAACATGGCGGTTGATATCGATTCGGAATGTTTCACGTGAAACATCCTCCGTTTGACAGCTTTAATACACACCAGGAGGGACCGTGGGATTTCGCGACGTTAAGCGTTCTAAGAGCGCAAAAGACACGCGTATCATTGCAATCATCAATCAAAAAGGCGGCGTCGGTAAGTCAACGACGGCTGTAAACCTTGCAGCAGCACTGGGTGAGCAGGGTCGTAAGACATTGATTGTCGATTTTGATCCGCAGGGAAACAGCACCAGTGGATTCGGAATTGAAAAAGAAGACCTTGATCAATGCATCTATGATGCATTGTTGAATGATGTGCCGGCAGAATCGCTTGTTCTTGATACAAATTGTAAAAAGGTATTCGTTATTCCGGCTACAATTCAACTTGCAGGCGCGGAAATTGAGCTCGTAAGCGCAATTGCTCGTGAAACCCGCCTCAAAGATTTGCTTGAGCCGATTCAGGACGAGTTTGACTTTATTTTCATTGACTGTCCTCCTTCGCTCGGCCTGCTTACTATCAACGCTTTGACCGCAGCAGACAGCGTTTTGATTCCGATCCAGTGCGAATATTACGCACTCGAGGGCGTTACGAAGCTGCTTGAGTCAATGAAGATGGTCAAATCACGGCTGAACAAGGGCTTAGACACCTATGGTGTGCTTATGACCATGTATGACTCGCGTACTTCACTATCGAATCAGGTTGTTGAGGAGGTTCAATCGTACTTTGGTGATAAGGCGTTTAAGACGCTAATCCCCCGTACGGTTAAAATCTCCGAAGCTCCGTCTTTTGGAGAACCGGTAATTACCTATGCACCTCAAAATAAGGGTGCAAAAGCATATATGAACCTTGCAAAAGAGGTGATCAAGCGTGCCTAGTGTAAAGAAACGTGGCGGATTGGGACGTGGGCTCAATGCTTTGGTCTCAGAGGCCGAGTATGAGACCGGCGGTTCGGCTGCATCGGCTTCAAATGCCGCATCTGAAACAAAACTACCTATTGAGGATATCGTTCCCAACCCTAATCAGCCGCGAATTCACTTTAACGAAACTGAACTTCGCGAGTTGAGCGAGTCAATCCAAGAACATGGCGTTTTGCAGCCGCTTTTGGTTCGCAAGCATGGAAACGGCTATGAAATCATTGCTGGTGAGCGTCGTTACCAAGCTTCAAAGCTTGCTGGTCTTGAGGAACTGCCTGTCATCATTAAAGATGTTAACGATGAAGAGATGCTGGCTCTTGCTCTTATCGAAAACCTTCAACGTTCTGATCTGAATCCCGTCGAAGAGGCTAAGGGCTATCGACAGCTCATCGATGCCAGCGGTATGACCCAGGAGGCATTGTCGAGGGCGGTAAGCAAGTCACGCTCTGCAATTACAAACTCGCTGCGCCTTCTCGATCTCCCTGAAGTTGTTCAGCAGATGATTTTTGAGGGCAAACTTACTGCTGGTCATGCGCGTGCGATTCTTGCAGTTCCTTATGAGGACGCTCGAATTCGACTTGCAGAGAAGGTTGTTGCAGAGGGCCTTTCCGTAAGAGCGACAGAAAATCTCGCTCCGTTGTTTTCTGCCGGAGAGACACCTAAGACGCCGAGGCCTGCGACGCCTCAGTCTTTTAAAAAGGCTGCCCGCGTGCTTCGTCAGGTTTTTAATACCAACGTGCGTGTAAAGAGCTCGCGTGGAAAGAATAAGATTGAGATTGAGTTTAAAGACGAGGAAGAGCTCTCTCGTATTCTTGGCGAAATGATTCAGTTTGATCAAGGAGGCCAAGATGAGGAATAAGATTTTAACAGCGATTGCATTGGCGACGACTGTCGCGGCTGGTGCCTTTGCCGGCTATAAGATCGCGACAGACGATGAACTTCGAGGTCGTTTGCTTCGTGGCGCGCAAGATATCGTCGATACTTCCAAAAAGAAAATGGATGTTATGACAGAAGATGTTGCCATGCGTACTGCTCAGGTAACGAAGAATCCCAAGATTAATCAAGGTTGGGTTAGCAACCAATGGGAAAATGTAGGTTATTAGGTACCTAATAATTACTCAGCATATTTTGAGGGGTCCTTGTCTGATTCATGAGACAAGGACCCCTTATTTTGGCCGTAAAACATGGGACAGGTAGCAGCTGATTCAAAATTAAGGTCAATAAATGAAACGACCCCGGTTGCATATTCTGCAACCGGGGTCGTACGATGTTTCACATGAAACGTTTTGGGGTGCGACTCCCCTATGCGTTCTTCTGAACTTTAAAGCGCTGCTTCAGCTGTCCGCAAGCGGCGTCAATATCGTTACCACGGGAGTTACGAATCGTGGTCTCGATGCCACGGGACTCAAGACGACGCTTAAGATCCTCAACCTTATGAATCGGCGACGGCTTGAGCGGGCTGCCCTCGATGTCGTTAAGCTGAATCAGGTTAACGTGGCACAACGTTCCCTCGCAGAAGTCGCAGAGCGCCTGCATCTCGGGATTCGTATCGTTGACGCCTTCGATCATGGCATACTCATAGGTCGGGCGGCGGCCAGTCTTCTCGGTGTAGAGCTGAAGCGCCTCGTGAAGGCGAAGCAGCGTGTACTTCTTAACACCGGGCATGAGCTTATTGCGCGTCGACTGGATTGCGGAATGCAGTGAAACAGCAAGCGTGAACTGCTCGGGGATGTCGGCAAATTTGCGAATACCGGGAATAACGCCACTGGTAGAGACGGTGAGGTGACGAGCACCGATACCGATGCCGTCGGGGTCGTTGAGGATTCGCAGCGCCTTGAGAACCTCGTCGTAGTTGGCAAACGGCTCGCCCTGGCCCATGAAGACAACGCTCGTGGAGCGCTCGCCAAAGTCGTTGGATACATGAAGTACCTGGTCGACGATCTCTTGAGCGGTCAGAGAGCGCTTGAGGCCGTTGAGACCGGTAGCGCAAAAGGCGCAGCCCATGCCGCAGCCTGCCTGGGTGGAAACGCAGACGGAAAGCTTGTTGCGACGGGGCATGCCGACAGTCTCGACGGAAACGCCGTCGTGGTACTCGAGCAGATACTTGCGAGAGCCATCTTTGGAAACCTGCTTGGTGAGTTCAGTCGGCGTGTCAAAGGCAAAAGCCTCTTTAAGCTGCTCGCGGAAAGCCTTGGGAAGGTTGGTCATATCGTCAAACGAACAAACGTTCTTCTCAAAGACCCATTCGATGAGCTGCTTCGCGCGGAAGGCGGGCTGGCCAAGCTCGGCCACGAGCTCGCGAATATCGTTTTGGCTCAAGTCGCGAATGTCCTGAGATTTAGTCCTGGGATTCATGGAAGCCTTTCGATTTTGGGGAAACGTAGAGGGTATCGCTACAATATGGTATCAGCTGCAGAAATTATAGAGGAGGAGTCTGCCCATGCCGGGTAAAAGCCTAGAGAACATGCACGTAGCGGTCTTGGCGGGCGGTCATTCCGCTGAGCGCGAGATCTCGCTCAATTCGGGAAAGAACGTCGTGGTTGCCTTGAAGGAGGCCGGCTACACTTCGGTGGAGCTGCTCGACACGGCTGCCGATGATTTTATGGTAACCATGGCGACCGGCGGCTTTGACGTGGCGTTTATCGCCATGCACGGTGCCGGCGGCGAGGATGGCGCCATGCAAGGCGCCATGGAGACCCTGGGTATCCCCTACACGGCTTCGGGCGTGCTTGCCAGCGCCTGCGGTGCCGACAAGGAGGTCTCTAAGCTCCTGTACGCCAAGGCGGGCATTCCCATTGCCCCCGGCCTTGCGCTCGAGGTGGGCGATGAAGTCGATATCGATCATATCGTCGAGGTTTGTGGCGAGCGCTGCTTTGTGAAGCCGGCCGTCAACGGTTCCAGCTATGGCATTTCCCTGGTCCATGAGCCCTCCGAGCTGCCCGCGGCAATCGCCAAGGCGTTTGAGTACGGCGACAAAGTGCTGGTCGAGAAGTGCATCGAGGGTACCGAGATCACCGTCGGCGTATACGGCGAAGATGACGTGCGCGCTCTGCCGATTGTCGAGATTCGTAAGCCCGAGGACTGCGAGTTCTACGATCTGGACGTGAAATATGTCGACCCTACGGACATTCATCGCATTCCGGCGCAGATTTCACCCGAGAATTACGCTCGCGCTCAGGAGCTTGCCTGCGCCGCTCACAAGGCCCTCGGTTGCCTGGGTATCTCGCGCAGCGATTTTATCGTGAGCGAGGACGGCCCCGTTATCCTCGAGACCAATACCATTCCCGGCATGACCGATACGTCGCTGTATCCGGATGAGATTCGCCACACCGACGACATGACGTTCCCGCAGGTCTGTGACAGCCTGATCCGTATGGGCCTTCGTCGAGCGGGCATTGCATGCTAATCGAGGACGCGGTTTCGTCAGGAACGCCGCAGTTTGTCATCGACTCCTATGCCACGCTTGCCGAACGCGCCAAAACGCAGTCCTTCGGCCTTATCGAGGAAGATGTGATTGTCCTCGATACCGAGACCACAGGTCTTTCGGTGCAGGACAACGAGCTGATCGAGATCTCGGCGGCCCGTCTTTCGGGCCGTGAGATCGTCGACCGTTTCGATACCTTCGTGCATCCCAAGCAGCTGATTCCCGCCGAGATTACCGAGCTCACGAGCATTACAAATGCCGATGTGGCAGATGCCCCGTCGGCCGTTGAGGCCGTCGCCGCTCTCGCCGATTTTGTCGGTGGTTGCCCGGTGATCGCGCATAACGCCACGTTCGACCGCTCGTTTATCGAGTCGGTCAAAGGCGGCGTCAACGTGAGCGATATTTGGATCGATTCGCTGGCGCTGTCGCGAATCGCGCTTCCGCGCCTGGCCTCGCACAAGCTGTCTTTTTTGGCCGATCTGTTTGGCTGTGACTCGGTATCACACCGTGCCAATGCCGACGTCGACGCCCTGTGTGGCGTATGGCGCGTGTTGCTCGTGGCGCTCACCGACTTGCCCCAGGGCCTCATGGCGCGCCTAGCCGACATGCATCCGGATGTGCCTTGGTCCTATCGTCCTATCTTCTCATTCTTGGCAGGGCAGAACCCTGGTTCTATCTTCTCTCTCAGCGCCGCTCGTGCTGACGTTCTCAAGGCCGATCGCGCCGACGATCGGGTGGACGCCGACGAACTGCCGGTCCTCAAGATGCCGAGTCGTGAGGAGATTGAGGCAGACTATGCGCCAGGTGGCCTGGTCAATCGCATGTATCCCACCTACGAGCCGCGTGATGAGCAGATCGCGATGGCGCTCGAGGTCCGCGATGCGCTGGTCACGGGCACTCATCGTGTAATTGAGGCGGGCACGGGCGTCGGCAAATCGATGGCCTATCTGGTGCCTTTTGCCGAGGCAGCACGCCGTAACAACATCACGGTTGGTATTGCGACCAAATCGAACAATCTTGCCGACCAGCTCATGTACCATGAGCTGCCAAAACTTGCCGAGCAACTGGACGGTGGCCTGTCATTTTGCGCTCTCAAGGGCTATGACCACTATCCGTGCCTGCGCAAGCTTGAGCGCATGAGCCGCGGCCAGGTCGAGATTACCACCAAGCGCGATCCGGCGGACACGCTCACGGCGGTCGCGGTCATTATGGCGTACGTCTGCCAATCAGCCGATGGCGACCTCGACTCGCTCGGCATTCGGTGGCGCAGCGTCAACCGCCCCGACTTTACGACGGCCTCGCGCGAGTGTGCTCGTCGCCTCTGCCCGTTTTTCCCTGATAAATGTTTGGTCCACGGCGCTCGCCGTCGTGCAGCGCATGCCGACGTGGTGGTCACCAACCATTCCCTGCTGTTCCGCAATGTCGCGGCCGAGGGCAGGATTTTACCTCCGATTCGTCATTGGGTAATCGACGAGGCCCATTCTATCGAGCGCGAGGCGCGCCGTCAGTGGGCGCGCGTGGTGTCGGCGGACGAATCACGCGTTCTGTTTGAGCGCCTGGGTGGCTCGAGCACCGGTGCGCTAAGCCAGGTTTCCCGTGATTTGGCAACCTCCGAGGGCTCTACGCTCTATCTGGGCCTTACTGCCAAGGCGACGTCGACGGTTGCGCGCGCGAGCATGGCAATCGCCGACGTGTTCGATGGCGTTCGCGAGCTCGGCCGCCGTGCCCGTGGGGGTTATGACAATGCCAATCTATGGATTGGCCCCGAGCTGCGCGAATCTGACGACTGGCATGATTTCTTACAGTCGGCCTACGCTGCCATCGATGCATTGGAACAAGCTGACAAGAGCGTCGACGCGCTGGTGCAGGCCGTCGTCGCCGGCAAGCCCGAGGTTGTTGTCGACCTGGGCGATACCTCGCGCCGCCTGCACGAGCTGGTCGAGAACCTCAAACTCATCATCGACGGCACCGATGAACACTACGTGTATTCGCTGCAGGTCAATCGCAGGTTGCGTGCCGGCGGAGAGTCAATGACCGCAGAGCGCATCGACATTGGCGAGGCCTTGGCAACCGAGTGGCTGCCCGAGGTTCACACGGCTATCTTTGCCTCGGCGACCATGACGGTGTCCAAAAGCTTTGAACACTTTAACCACGCGGTCGGCCTCGATCGCATCGGTGCTTCAACATCCTCATCGCTGCACTTGGACTCGAGCTACGACTTCGATTCGAACATGGCTGTAGTCGTTGCGGGCGATATACCCGATCCGCGCGATCGTGAGAGCTATCTTACGGCGCTCGAGCGCGTGCTGGTCGACGCCCATCTTGCCATGGGCGGATCGGTGCTCACGCTGTTCACCAATCGGCGCGACATGGAAGACCTGTACACCCGCGTTGAGCCCAAGATGGCCCGTGCGGGTCTGGAACTCAACTGCCAGCAGCGCAACTCATCTCCTCGTCGCCTGCGCGACCGGTTTATCAACGAGCCGACCTCGTCGCTTTTTGCGCTTAAGGCCTTCTGGGAGGGATTCGACGCCAGCGGCGAGACGCTGCGCTGCGTCATCATTCCCAAGCTGCCGTTCTCGAGCCCCACGGACCCGCTCTCGTGCGAGCGCAACTTGCGCGAAGACCGCGCTTGGGCGCGCTATTCGCTGCCCGAGGCGGTGCTCGAGGTCAAGCAGGCCGCCGGCCGCCTTATCCGCTCGTCGACCGATTGCGGCGTGCTGATTCTGGCCGACCCGCGCCTGGTGACGAAGAGCTACGGAAAGAAGTTCTTAACGTCGCTGCCCACGAGCTCCTACCAGCGCATCGAATCGGCGCAGATCGGGCACTATCTGCAACTGTGGCGCGCACGCCACGAGCGGCGGCGCTAAAGCGGACAGACGAGGGTTTTTGCCATATCGCACAGACGCTTTGACAGGGCGGGGTCATCCAAGATGCGGATGGCTCCGCCCGCTGCGATTATCTGGCTCAGTAGCCAACGCTCGGAGCCGTAATGCACGGTTACCGTTGCCGTGTCTGTCCCGCTGCGCTCGATTAGGGTGATGCCGGCCCAGTCCAGATGCTCCGCCATATCGAATGGCATCAGGAGCTTTGCGCTATGCTGCGTCCGGGCAAGGGAATCGTGGAGGGATGCGACGTCCGGTGCGTGAGACACGACGGAGTCTTCCGTCAAGGTGAGTCCCTCGATTTTATCCATGCGATAGGTGCGCTGCTCATCGACTGCGATGTCCCAGGCAATCAAGTATGTTTGGTCGCCGTTTGCCGTAATGCGCAAGGGGTCGACCAGACGCTCGCGTGGCCGTGCATCGTCCATCGAGCGATACGAGATGCGGCAGCGAACGCCGTCCTGAATGGCGCAGCTCAGCTGCTGCCAGTGCGACCCGTGGTTGACGGTGTCAAAGACGCGCTGGTTATAGCCGAACTCTTCGGGTAGAAGAGCATGCCGAATCCGGGCTGCCGTCTGTGGCTCGATCCCCAACGATTCAAGTTCGTGGTTGAGCACAGCGCCCTCGGCGGCACTCAGGCGCAACGGTAGAACACGCCCGGCGTCGCCGGTGAGGGCCACACGCTCGCCGCGGCATTCGCAGATGATGCGCGCGCCCGATTCTCGGTCCGCGAGCGTCGAGACGATCTCGAGAATCTCGTCGAGCGACACCCCTGTGATGTCAAAGCGGCTGCAAATCTCGGCTCGTGTCATGCCGCTCTCGCCGGCGGCGTAGAGGGCCTCCATAATGTCGATGGCGCGCGAGAGTCTCTGCTCGCTGGTGAGTTTACGCACGGGCATGCTCGTGCACCGTCCTTTCAATGAGGCGGTTCCACGCCTGCTTGAGCGATTTGGGGGCCACGGGCCTCATGCCGTCCACGGCGTGGGCCATGCAAAATGAGGCGGCGGCTTCAAGGTCACGCACGTCAACGGTCCAGGTCCATCCCGCATCGGTGTGTGCGAGCTCACCTCGCCCGCGCGTGAGGCCGTTGATCATATCGATCTGCGTCTGAGGGGCGAACGAGAACGTGGCTGCAACGGGCGGTCGGTCGGCAAAATCGAATTCAAAGAACAGATAGTCGTTGAGATTGAAGTCCGCAGGGATGGCGTAGGCCTTCGAAGGACGCCAAGCGCGAACGATACGGTCGCAGCGGAATGTCCTGATGTCGTCGGTGACATTGTCGAGGCCGCAGAAGTACGCCACGCCCTCGCGTTCGAACATGCCGTAGACGCAGACGGTACGTTCTTTCTGCTCGCCGCGTCCGTTCTGATATAAAAATCGCAGCGCGCATCGCTCGGCAAAGGCGCTCCATACCGCATCGACGGTGGGAGAGCGGCGGATTGGTGCTTCGTCCACCGTCGTCCTACCGGTGAGATAGGCAATCTTGGAGCGAATATCGGCAAGCGGTTCGGCAAAAGTGGATGAGCCGGCCGCTAGTGTCTGGTCGATGGCGTTGAGCAGGATATCGGCGTCGTCTGCGGTGATGAGGCCGCCTGCTGCAAAGGTGTGCTCGCGGTCGATTGTCCACGAGCTTTCCTCGGTCTCCTGCGCACCGGCGGGGCGAACCTCCTTGATTAAGATGCCACGCTCGAGCAGTTTGTCACGATCGCGCCGAAACTTGCGCTTATCCGAGTCGATGTTGCCGGAGCCATATCCCAGGTCGGAATCCAAGACGATCTGCTCGGTCGTCAGCGGTTCGGGGGAGCTGTTGAGCACAAAGAAAAGATTGAGGATGCGCTGAGCCGTTTTATCGAAACTGGGCTCCGAATTCCCCTTTTTAATTGTCGCGGTCGTGTCGCTTGCCGTCATAGAGTCCTCGCATGAGAAGGTGGTTTGCTGCCATGATTTTAGTCCGATATGGAGATTAGGCTATATCCTTGTCCGCTCGGGGCGTTAAGATGGCCCGAATTCGGTCGTTTGCGCTCGCTCGGGGTATACTTTCGACTATATACGGTTCTAATGTGCATGCATTGGGCCTATTTGTCGGATTATGGATGTGGAGCGCACATGGCGAACACCCAGAACTATATTAACCACCTGCTGCAGAACACCGGCATTACGCCGGCATGCAGCGAAGAAGAGCGCTTGGCTGCCGAAGATATCGCTCAGATCTTCCGCAACCACGGCTTTGACCCCGAGGTTCAGGAGTTCAATGCCCCGGCGCCCAGTAGGTTGGCATTTGCCGTTACCGGTATTCTTGCGTTTGCCGGCGCCCTGCTGATGGGCATCGGCGGCGGTATCGGCTTGGTCGGCACCTTGCTGGCCATTGTCGGCGCCGTTCTTTACGTGCTCGAGCGCACGGGCCACCCCGTGGTTTCGCGCCTGGGCAAGACGGGCGTGAGCCAAAATGTCATCGCCTACCACAAGGCCTCGGGCCCGCTCGCGTCCCCGCGTAACCGCCCGGTGGTCGTTGTCGCACACTACGACTCTCCCCGTGCTGAGCTGCTCGCCCGCGAGCCTTATGCTTCGTATCGTGCGCTCATCGCCAAGCTGTTGCCCGTTGCCACGGTTGCCCCCGCTGCCGTTGCCATCCTGCGTATTCTGCCGCTCCCCGGCGCGCTCAAGGTTCTGCTGTGGATTGTCGCGATCCCCGCTTCCCTCGTTGCACTCGCCAACGCGGTAAACATCATCTCTAACCGCCACATTCTTCCCTATACGTCTGGCGCGGTGTGCAACAAGTCTTCTGTCGCCGCTATGCTCGGCGTTATGGACAACGTTGCTCCCTTCCAGGGCGAAAACGAGTTTCCCGACGATGTTCCGTTCGATACCTATTTTGGGGAGCAGAAGCGTCGTGCCGAGGAAATGGCGCGCGCAGCGGCGGAATATGCCGCGGCCCAGCAGCAAAACGACTACGGCAACACCATCGAGTATGAAGAGCCTACCTACGCCGAGGACGAATTCGGTCAGCCGATTGCTCCCGACGCTCAGACCGAGCCCGAACAGGGTGAGGCTTTCGACGAGCAAATCGAGGGCTTTGAGGGTGCGTCTGCCGACGAGACGCTGATCGGCGCTATCGTGCCTGAGGATCGGAATCAGGCTGCCCAAGCCGAAGAGTTCAATGACGAGGTTCCCGCTGCCGAGCCGGCGGAGGAGTCTGCCGAGCCCGAGCCCAAGCTCTATCGCAACGCCGCCGGCAACATCCGCTTTGGTTCGGATGCCATCCGTGCGCTCGGAATGCTTCCCGAGTCCTGCACGCTCGATTACGAGGAGGGCGAGGAGCCAACGTTTGAGCCCGAGCCTGCCCCCGTCGTGGCTGCGCCTGCGCCCGTTGTCGCTGCGGATGATGAGTCTGCCGCGGTTACCGCTGCCGTTGCCGATCCCGAGGCGGTGTCCGCGTTCGATCCCGCGGCAGGACTGGACATTTTGGCTCCCGCCGCACCGGCGCAAGACGTTGCGGACGAGTCTGACGACGATTACGTTGAACAGCCGAGGCGCGTGTCTTACGAGAGCGATACTGATTTCTCGGCCGAGATTCCCGCGGCAACGCCGCATGCCGACATTGCATCCGCGTTCTCGTCGATTGGCGCCAGCGCTTCCAACTTCTTTAAGGGTGCGTTTGCAAAGGGCAAGAAATTTGTCGACGATTTCGAGGAGAAGCGCGCTGCCGCACGCGAGGCTGCCGAGCAGGAGGCTATCGCTCAGCAGCAGGCAGCCGAGGCGGCACGTGAGCTCGCGGCGCAAGAGTTCGAGCAGAACGAGGCTATGCAGTCCGCGCCCGTCGAAGCCGCCGAAGCTACAACGTCCTTTGAGTCCCAGCAACCGGCGTCCGCGGATGTTGTTGAAGCGACGACGTCTTTCGAGGCTCAGCAGCACGTCGATAGCACCATGTCGTTTGATGCCGCGCAGTTCGATTCCACGATAACGTTTGAAAAACAGGGCACCGCGATTGCCGAGCCCCTTCCTGTTTCCGATGAGCAGGGCGACGCGGCAGACGATGACGAGCCTGTTGATGCTGCCGAAATCCAAGATGCCGCCGAGGACGAGCCCGTCGAGGCCAACTCTGACGAAGAGCAATACGCGGCAGCCGAGCAAGATGATTCGACCGAGGTCGAGCAGGAGGAAGTGCCTGCGGTTTCCGAGACTCCCGAGACGGATGAGTCGAGGCCTTATTCCACGCAGATTTTCACCATGCCGACCCCGAGTGGTTCCGGTGCCACGGTTGCCAATGTCGCTCCCACCCAGGACGAAACGGTCGATTCCCTTATGGCCCAGATTTCCTCCCAGGCATCGCCGCGCCCGCAGATGAATGTTCCCGATCCGGCGTCGGCACCGTCGCCTGCACCTTCCTCGTCTCCGCTGGCTTCGGTCCCCGATCCGTCGCTGCCGTCTATGAAGCAGGCAAACGTTGCGTCTCGCACGTCGCTGTTCGACCTTCCCGACCCCTCCGCACAGGTCAACGATCCCTTTGCTACTGCCCAGGGCCCCGAACCCACATCGGCACCCGTTGCGCCTCCTATGCCCGTTGCGTCGGGCGCACAGCCGATCGAGACCATTTCGGCTCCCGCCCCGGCGGCACCCAAGTCTCGTAAGCGCGGCCTGGGTGGTCTGTTCGGCCGTAAAAAGAAAAACGAGCAGGACAGCATGAGTGACTGGCTGGGCGTCGAAGACGATTACGATGCCAAGAAGTCCGGTCGCGGTATCGGTTCGTGGGATAACTTCGAGGACGATAACGATGGCTGGAAGGGTGGCGCTACGTCTTCCGATGGCGCTTCTTCCGAAGATATGCTCTCGGCTGTCGCCTCTATGGGCGATGATGAGCTGCTCGGTCACGATATCTGGTTTGTGGCAACGGGCGCCTCGGATTGTGATGGCGCTGGCATGAAGGCCTTCTTGGCTTCGCATCGCGATAAGCTCCGCGGCGTATTCTTTATCAATCTTGAATCCGTCGGCGCCGGTAGGCTTTCGGTGGTGACGGTCGAGGGCGAACAACAACTGCTCAAGGGCGATCGCCGCATCATGAACCTGGTCAGCAAGGTCTGCAAGTCGTTCCATGTCGATTGTGGCGCGCTCGAGATGCCCTATGCCAAGACCGATGCCTATGCTGCGCTCGAGGCGAGCCGCCGAGCCCTTACCATCGCCGGCGTGGACGGCACGCGTCTGGCTTGCGCTCGTACCGAGGACGACCTGCCCCACAATGTCAACCCGACGAACATTGCTACGGTATCCGAGGTCGTGACCGAGGTTATCCGCCGTTCGTAGACGGAGCTCTAAGGAGTCAACGTGTTTTCGTATATTAAGCGCCATTGGCCTGTCTACGTGATTTTGACCTTGATTGCCATTGCGTTAGGATTTGGGGCTGCCTACATCGTGGGTGCAAAGGGCTCGACCCCCGCCTCCGCAATCAGCGAAGAGGTGGAGCAAGAACAGAGTACGGGTGCCGATGGGATTCCTGAGTCCGAGCAGGCAATCGTTGATGGTGGATCTTCGTCTGCAGAGTAGATGCGGCGATTTAAATGATTGAAAGCGGGCGAGCCAGGGGACTGGCTCGCCCGCTTTTTCATCGCGCTAGCGCTTCTTTGGGATCGACCTAAGGCGAGCGAACCATAGGGCTGCGGTACCCGAGGTCAGGAGCGCGGTGATGCAAGCGGCGATGGGAACTGATCCTGTTGCCGGTAGGTCCTGCGGTAGGGTACAGCGTTGAATGACGCTGTCCTCGTCATGTGACTCAAGTTTATCGCCGCCACCGTTGCGGCAAAGATCGACGCGCGCGCTGTTGGTGAGTGCGGTTTGGGGCGTATAAGCCGACGTTGCCTGCATGTGTACGACTGCGCCCCGAGCGTCTGTGCCAAGGATTGCTTTGGCATCGTCAAGGTCGTCGTGCTCATCTTTGAGATCATCGCGGGTCCAAGAATCCGCATCGCTTCGAGTCGTAAAGTCGGCGGCTACCGCACCGTATTCAATTCGAATGCCTGTTACGACGGTATTGGATGCAAGGTCGAGCTCTTCCGCCTCGAGTGTGGTGGATTCCGTGGTCGAGACATCCGCCTTCCAGAGGCGCCAGCCGTCGTAATCGACGAGGCGGCAGTCCTCACCAAGGCTCTCTTTTACTTCGTCGGACTCAAGCCAAGGATTTTCGTGTCCATCGTCAAGTGTCGCGTTCGCCGGCTCATCGACGTCTGTCGAGTCCAACGGCGTCGTGCGATACCACACGTTGCACAGACCGTTGAGGTCGCCGATGGCGACGGGGGTTTCGATTGAGATGAATCTCGCCGTGCCGTCTTTGGCGCACTCAAGATCATCGGTAATCGTAAACTCATCAACCCAAGTAGCGGAATCGTTTCGAGCGTCGATGGTATAGGAGAAAAGTCCATCCGTATTAGTTTGCGTCGCGGCGCGATTTTTACCATCTCCGTTGGCCAGCAGACCCTTTCCGATAGGTTGGACAAGCTCCTGACGCTTGTCGACCTGTCCTTTGATCTCGATGGGCGCATCCTTCATCGCGACGGATTGGACTTCTCCCGTATCCTTTATTTCAAACGTTATCTCCTCGGCAAGGTCATAGGTCCGCGGAGACATCATTTCGCGCAACGAGTAGGTGCCGGGTGCAAGATGTTCGACGCGGTGCGGCTTGTCGGATGAGGTCCAGGAGTCTATTTCGGTTTTATCGGGACCATATAAGGTGAGCTGTGCGCCTTCCACTTCCTGCTCGCCGCTTGCATCGACCTTGGAGATATCAACTTTGGTGTAATCGTCGGATACGTTAAGCCGTGCTTCTACAACGGGTGTTTTCTGGTCGGCATAAGTAAGGTCGACAATATGGGTTGTCCGATCGAGCAAGAAGCCTGCCGGCGCTTGAGTCTCGACAACCTCGTAGCGTGCGGCGCCAGGTCCCAGCGGGAGGTTGTCCGCGCGTGCTTCTCCAGTTTCATCCGTCGTGACGGTAGCGACAGTCTCACCGTCGAGCGCGGCAATGCTACCGTCGGGGCGCACGATATCACCCGAGGCACGGATCTCAAAGACGGCGCCCGCGAGGCTGCTGCCGTCTACGGCATCGGTTTTAACGATCCTGATGTTTCCGGTCGCGGCGTGGTCATAATACGAGGCGATTGCAACGGGCGTTAGGTTCATGTCGGCGGGTATGTTTACCTCGATCTCTTCGCCGACAAGATAGGGCTCTTTGGCCGAGGTTTCACGTACATAATAGGTGCCCGGCACGAGCGATTCGGGCAGTGTGACGGTCCCGGTCGCGTCAGTCGTAAAGGTGTCCATTACGTTATGTGCTGGATACCAGCAAGTTTGTGAGACAGGTTCGTGATTGCTGTCGAGGAGTTGGAAGGTGAATCCGGCTAGGGGAACAGAAGCGCCTGTTTGGGCATCGCGTTTTACAATCTGGAGATGCGTCGACAGAGCGTGGTTGTCTACGATATATTGAAGCTCGGCGCCGTCGGAAATCTGATTGGCCCCGACGGTCCATTCCCCTGCACGTTTAAAACCCTCGGGGACGGTTTCCGGAACCTCGCGAACCGTGTAGCCGGCACGGTCGTATGGGACGGCTCCGTGGACACCGGCGGGTCGCTTGCCTGTGCCGAACCATGCTTCGGGCTGATCTTTGGTGGAGGCAAAGCCATAGATGTTTGTGGTCAGTGTGCCAACAACCTGCTGAGAGCTGTTGCTGACAACCTCAAAGACAACACCACCCGCCGGCTGCTCCAGGCCGGATTGGTCGCTATTGCCGTAATCCTTGAATTTGGAAATCTCAAGGTTAAACGCAATGGGGATATCGGAAACGCGAGATTCGATCTCGACCACGCCTGAATCGCCGAGTTGGTCGGCTCCAACGGTATAGGTCCAGCTGTCGTTGGATGGCAGGTAGCCCTCGGGGGCTTTTGATTCGTAGATGGTAAAGGTTCCTAAGGGGACATCGGCGAGGGTGGCCCGACCGCTTTCGTCGGTCGTGAGGATTTGTGCCCATCCAGGGGTTGATTGCGACACACACGTGAACTCTGCTCCTGCGAGTGAAGATCCCACCTGGGGGCCGGCATTCGTCGCGGCATCGAGTTTTACGATACGCAGATTGATGGTGCCGGGCTGTTCATCAATGGCGGCCCGCCCGCCGTCATTCCCCGTGGTAAAGGCAATACGATCGTGGCGGGGGACATAGCCGGCCGGCGCCTTCGTTTCAACTAGGTAGTATGCCGTGTTGGGCAGAAGTGTTGCTTGCGCTCGACCGTTGCTGTCCATCTTGATGGTGCCGACACGCGCGCCGCTGGCGCTCTCAAAAATATCGAATGTTGCCCCGGTAAACTGATAGGTATTGTTTCCGCTGGTAATAACGGTGTTAGCAGACTGCTTTTGGAAGGAAACAGAGACCGCCGGCAGTACATAGAGCATGTCTTGACGTTTGCTGCCGCCCGATACGGCCCCTAGATAGCGTCGCGCGCGGTGCGGAGCGGCTTTGATGCTTCCTGATTTTGCGCTGTCGTGGAGCCACCGCGCAGCCGCCACGACTTCATTGTCGGCGGTAAAGTGTCCGCTCTTGGTTTTACCCTGAGCGGTCGTGTAGGAGTAGGTGCCGTCGACATGGGTAGTGCCGTTGAGCATCCATACGGCAAGCTGGGTGGCGGCGCGGGCGCGATCGGGTGAAAGATGGTAACCGCCAAACGACGTGGTGGTGGGATATCCGTGACAAACGATTGCCGCGAACTCGTCGTCGAGCCACACCCAGCCTTGATCAAAGTTGAGCCATGGGCCGCCCGGTTTGGTGGGGCCGGGGCGCTCCTGGTTCATGCAGTAGGCAATTGAGGTGTCTTGAGCTTCATACTTGCCGATGAAGAAGGGCCCACAATCATCGCTAATAGTGCGGAAGCCGAGCTGGTCGTAGCCATCGACGGCAAATGCGGCTCCCGGTGCCAGGCAGCCGAAAAGCAGGAAGAGGAGCAGGAGCAGCGGACCTGTTGCGATTGCGCTGTGGACAGAGTGCATGGGTGCGTTGGACATGGCTGCTCCTTATCCCTCGTGCGCCGCATGGGGAGGTTGCGACGCGTAGGATGAGGCTACCCCCGAGGTTCATGCGGGTAAGTACCGGAGCCTGACCAAAAGCTTGCCCGATTTCTGACAAATCGAGCTCAAATACAACAATCAGATAAAAGTGCAGGTAGAAGATGGTAAGAAAAGAAAGACAAAGGTCCTCATCTCCACAATTGGCGCGGTTTTCAAACGATTCTCCACAGCTAAAACAAGCATCGACACCCTTGTATCGAACAAGACAACCGCGTTATACTATCCCCCACATATGCGGGCATCGCCAAGTGGTAAGGCATCAGCTTCCCAAGCTGACACTCGCGGGTTCGAGTCCCGTTGCCCGCTCCAGTAAAAAGCACAAGCACGACAGCGTTACGTTGCCGTGCTTTTTACTACTAAGCGCCGGGACTCGAACCCGCCAGGGTGCGAGCGTTAAGCAAACGCGAAGCGTTTGTAGCGAGCAGGCGAAGGCGCCGACAGGCGCCTGAAGCCGGTGCGGATTTGCGAAGCAAATACGCGGACGTCCCGTTGTCCGCTCCATGGAGCACAGAAGACCTCGGGACGGCCAATTCAACAAAGTCTTCCCCATCGTCACCGTGAATCCGAGGGGATCGACCGCAGCCGGTGCGGATTTGCGAAGCAAATAACGCAGACGTCCCGTTGCTCGCTCCAATTCCAAAATGTTAGGTTAATGCCTGCTGCCCATACTTGCACCTGCGCACGGTACAATGGTTGGGTTACGACCAACGTGCCAATAACCAAAAAGGAGCCGCTATGATCGATCGCTATACCCGCCCGGAGATGGGACACATCTTCTCCCTCGAGAACAAGTACGCCATTTGGCAGGAGATCGAGGTTCTGGCCTGCGAGGCCCAGGCGGAGCTCGGCAAGATCGGTATTTCCAAAGACGAGGCCCAGTGGATCCGCGACCATGCCAACTTTGAGAAGGCGAAGGTCGATGAGATCGAGGAAGTCACGCGCCACGACGTCATTGCCTTTCTGACCAACATGAAGGAATACATCGATGCCGATGTTCCCGAGGGCGACCCCAAGCCCAGCCGCTGGGTTCACTATGGCATGACCAGCTCGGATCTGGGCGACACGGCCCTGTGCTACCAGCTCACCCAGGCCTGCGACCTGATCATCGAGGACGTCAAGAAGCTCGGCGAGATTTGCAAGCGTCGCGCCTTTGAGGAGCGCAACACGCTCTGTGCCGGCCGCACTCATGGCATCCACGCCGAGCCGATGACCTTCGGCATGAAGTTTGGCTCTTGGGCCTGGGAGCTCAAGCGCGATCTGGATCGTCTTGAGGACGCCCGCAAGAATGTTGCCTTCGGTGCTATCTCGGGCGCTGTCGGCACGTACAGCTCCATCGAGCCGTTCGTCGAGGAGTATGTCTGCGAGCACCTGGGCCTGGTTCACGACCCGCTGTCCACGCAGGTTATCAGCCGCGACCATCACGCCTATCTCGCCGGCGTTCTCGCCACCACCGCAGCCACCTGCGAGCGCATCGCTACCGAGGTCCGCAATCTGCAGAAGACTGATACGCTCGAGGCCGAGGAGCCGTTCCGTAAGGGCCAAAAGGGCAGCTCAGCCATGCCGCACAAGCGCAATCCCATCACCATGGAGAAAGTCTGCGGTCTGTCGCGCGTCGTGAAGTCCAACGCCCAGGTTGCCTTCGATAACGTCGCCCTGTGGCACGAGCGTGACATTTCGCACTCCTCTGCCGAGCGCGTCGCCCAGGCCGATAGCTTCATCGCCCTCGACCACATGTTCCAGTGCCTCATCCGCGTTATCGACGGCCTGCAGCTGTATCCCGCCCGCATGATGGCCAACCTCAATAAGACCCGCGGCCTCATCTTCTCTTCCAAGGTACTGCTCGCCCTCGTCGACACGGGCATCACCCGCGAGGACGCGTACGCCATTGTGCAGGAGAACGCTATGGCAACCTGGCACGAGGTACAGGATTGTGTCTCCGGCCCCACCTTTAAGGAGCGTCTCGAGGCCGACCCGCGCTGCACCGTCAGCCAGGAGAAGCTCGACGAGATCTTTGATCCGTGGGACTTCCTCACCCGTATCGACACGGTCTTTGATCGTCTGGAGCAGCTGAGCTTCGAGTAGGTTCGGGCATAACGTTAGCTTTTTAGGGCGCTTTGCTGGTAATGTGTGTTGCCGGCAAAGCGCCTCGTTGCATTTAGGGAAAGACGGGGATAATAGTCGTCTCGAATAACATTCTGAGAGGGGATCGCATGATTTCGTTTGATTACAAGCCTCAGGGCGTGTGTGCTCGCAATATTCACCTTGACCTTTCCGATGACGGCAACAAGGTGATGGGCGTTGAATTTACCGGCGGCTGCGACGGCAATCTCAAGGCTATCTCCAAGCTGGTCGAGGGCGCTCCTGCCGATCGCGTAATCGAGGTTCTCGCCGGTAATACCTGCGGTATGAAAAAGACCTCCTGCGCCGACCAGCTTACACGCGCTATCGAGGCCGCTCGCGCCGAGATCGCCTAATGGGTATCGCCGATCACATCAAGAACGGAATATCGCGTCGCGGCTTCGTACTCGGTGGGGCTGCCGCGGGCGCTGCCACGGTACTTGCCGGATGCTCGAAAAAAACGGGCACCAGCGATGATGCCGCCGGCGAGCCGCAGGTTATCAAGGACGATTCCAAGATCATCTCGATTACGGATGAGTACGAGGCAGTCGACATCGATCTTGAGCCGGCGGCGTCGTGGACGCTGCCTCTGGGTACGCTGCTGTACTACTGCGACGGCGATTACGCCGCGGCGATGATGGCGCCCGCATCGGCGCTGCACGCCAACACACTCGGTGTGCTCAACCTGGGTGATGGCTCGCTTACCACATTAATCGAGGATCCTATCGAGGGCACGGGATATGCATTCTACGATGTCCGTGCCGGCGACGGCGTATTCGCGTGGGTTGAGATGAACTTTGCCAATTCATCGTGGAAGCTCTACGCTCAAAATCTGTCGGGCGCTTCGCTCTCTGGCGACGTGGTTGAGCTCGATCGAGGTGGCAAGGACTATGATCCGCCCTTGTTTACGGCGTTCGGGTCATCGGTCATCTGGTATAAAATGCCTTCGGCAGGCGGCAATAAAACGAGTAGTGATTCGTTTTGCTATCGTCGCTCGCTTGATGAATCCAAGGCCGAGGTAATTTGGAAATCGACGGGCCGCTTTGCATCGGCCCCGCGCGCGAGCGACGGCATTTTGACCATCTCGCCGCGTGTCCGCAACGACGAGGGCGTCTACTACGGCATAACGGCAATCGATCTGACCGACGGCAACAACACCAAGCGTGCCCAGTTGGTCCTCCCTTCGTCAGTTTCGCCTTTCGAGGCCGTATATATGGGCGATACCTTCGTGTTTTCTATCGAGGCGGCCTATAGTGGCGTGGGCAGCCTGGGCAATATGGGCACGTATATCGGTAATGAGGGAGGGCCGTACCTCTTCCTGTCACGCGAACCGCTCGCATGTGCGGCTGGCAAGAAGAATAAATACCTTGTTAAGGTACAGGCGTCGCATTTCCTGATCGACACCTCTGCCAAGACCTATGGCTCGCTGCTGTCGCCCGACCGCGCTTTGGAGTATGGCGATTATCCAGCTACGGCGGGAAAATCGGACTCATTCCTTACGTACGCCACGGTGCGCAACAGCCAGGGTATACCAGAGACAGTCACTGCACGCCTATTCTCTCTTTAAGCTTAGAGGGGTTAAAAAGGCGCCAACAGGGGAATAAACGCGTTGTAATTGTGAGTACCGCCCGCCGAGCTGCCGCGTCATAGCGGCATCTGGCGGGCTCAGGTGCGTTAAAATGGGCTTGTTCTTAGCTAATTGAGACAGGGGGGCCGTGTTATGGCTTCAGATGCAAAAAAGATTCTGCTGGTCGAGGATGAGAAGGCAATCCGTGACGCCGTCGCTGCCTATCTCGAGCGCGAAGGCTACTGGGTTGTGGGCGTCGGCGACGGTCAGTCCGCGATCGAGGAGTTCGAGAAGCATCAGTTCGACCTGGTCGTGCTCGACCTTATGCTCCCCAAGATTCCCGGCGAGCGCGTTTGCCGCACCATTCGCGATACCTCGGATGTCCCCATCATCATGCTGACGGCTAAGGGCGAGATCGAGGACCGTATTATCGGTCTTGAGCTCGGCGCCGATGACTATCTGATTAAGCCGTTCTCGCCGCGCGAGCTCGTCGCCCGCGTTCGTGCTCTGTTCCGCCGTGCCCATCAGGCCGACGAGCCCGCCGTCGAGGTACTCGACTTCGGCGATCTGGTCATCGATATCTCGGGCCACAAGATCTTGGTCGAGGGCAAGGAAGTCGATCTGACGGCTTCCGAGTTCAAGCTGCTCACCACGCTTGCCCGCCATCCCGGCCGTGTGTATAACCGCATGGAGCTGGTCGAGAAAGTGCTCGGGTATGACTTTGAGGGCTATGAGCGCACCATCGATAGCCACGTGAAGAATCTTCGCGCCAAGCTGGGCGATGATCCCAAGAAGCCCAAGTGGCTCTACACCGTCCATGGTGTCGGCTATCGCTTCGAGGCTCCGGCCAAGACCGATAAGTCGGACGAGAAATAGGGAAATCACATATGACACCTGCGCGCTTTGAAATCGGACAAAAGCACAAGCAGGAGAGCGAGGCGGGTTCCAAGGCTAGTTGGAACACGCCTCGTTCCGATTCACGGCCAACGATGAGCTATCCCTCGCGCATGGCACTTGCTTTTGCTCTGACATCGCTCATGACAGTATTGGTGCTGGTGGGCGTTGTCTCTGTTGTGTGGGGCACGGTCTTTTCGGATTACACACGCTCCAATATCGTCGAAATCGCAAATTCCGCTGCCGAGAAGTTGGCAACCTCATATGAGGAAAACGGCTCTTGGACCGCGGGAGAACTGCGCACGGTCGCAACGTCGAGTTTGGTTTCCGACGATCTGGGTATGCAGGTCGTCAATAAAAAGGGCGTGATCGTTTATGACGATTCCTGGCCCTCGGCAAGCGCCACCGCCGATGTACGCGAAAACCAGGCTACGACCGACGACACGAGCGGCAAGAGGGCATCGCATAGCCCGGTCTCGTCTGCTCCAACCGACTCCGATAGCGTTGCTAACGTCGAGATTGTAACGTCTTCCGGCGAGCATGTCGGACAGGTAAAGCTGTGGGCCATCGGCTCCGACGCTCTGCTCACCAAGGCGGACTCTGCGTTTAGGGAGAAGACCTTTAACGCCATGGCCCTCGCCGCGGTTGTTGCAATCTGCATTTCGGTCGTTATCGGATCGCTCGTGTCGCGCATGCTCACCAAACCGATTCATCGCATCACCAGTACCGCAAAGCAAATCCGTGACGGCGACCTGTCGGCTCGCACGGGGCTGCGCGGTGATGACGAGATCGATCAGCTGGGTGAGACCTTCGATGAGATGGCCACTTCTCTCGAGAAGGATATGAAACACGAGAAGCGCCTGACCTCAGACGTTGCACACGAGCTTCGCACGCCGCTTATGGCCATGCTCGCAACGGTCGAGGCCATGCAGGATGGCGTGTATCCCACCGACGATGAGCATTTGGAGACCGTTGCTTCCGAGACGCGTCGCCTGGCTCGTCTGGTGCAGCAGATGCTCGACCTATCGCGTATGGAAAACAGCACGGCTCCGCTCAATCTAGAACCGGTGGACATGGTTCCGTTCGTGCGATCGATTGTGAACGGCCAGGAGCGTCTGTTTGCCGACCGTGACCTTCGTCTTCGCTTTGCAGATGAAACCCAAGGGCACGACGATGTCGTCGAGGCCGATCCCGACATGATCACGCAATGTGTTATCAACCTCATGAGCAACGCCATGCGCTACACCCCCGAGGGCGGTTGGGTCGTGGTGTCGGTGCTCAGTGACCGCAAGCACGTCAGCATTGCCGTTTCTGATACCGGCATCGGTATTGCCAAGGACGATCTGTCGCGCATCTTCGGGCGGTTTTGGCGCGCCGATGCCAGCCGCGCCCGCGAAGCTGGCGGCCTGGGCGTCGGCCTCGCCGTGACCAAGCAGATCGTCGAGCGTCACCATGGCTACATATCCGTGGAGTCGGAGCTTGGAAAGGGTACGACTTTTACAATTCATCTGCCCCGCGAGCACACGGCGGACGCGGCATCTACTACAATGGAGCACTAGCTTTTCGCTATTCGGTGAAGGAGGGGCCGCGTCCCTGCCGCTCCGAGTTTGCGAAAACATGCGGGAAAGAACCCGCATTTCTGTCGTATTTAGGTAAGGAGTGACTCACGTGACAACGATGGAGCGTCGTCCGGATTCCCGTGGCAAGGTTCGTGATATTTACGATGCCGGTGAAAACCTGCTGATGGTCGCCACCGACCGCATTTCTGCGTTCGACTTCATTCTTCCCGACGAGATTCCGTTTAAGGGAGAGGTGCTCAATCGCATCTCGGCATTCTGGTTCGATAAGTTTGCCGACATCGTCCCCAACCATCTCGTTTCCATCGACCCGGCGGATTTCCCCGAGGAGTTTGCTGAGTATCGTGACTACCTCGCTGGCCGCGCCATGCTGGTTAAGAAGGCCCAGACGATTCCTATCGAGTGTATCGTCCGCGGCTATCTGACCGGTTCGGGCAAGAAGACCTACGACGAGAACGGCACCGTCTGCGGCATCCAGCTGCCTGAGGGCCTGACCGAGGCTTCCAAGCTTCCCGAGCCGTTGTTCACGCCGTCCACGAAGGCCGAGATCGGTGACCACGACGAGAACATCTCGTTCGAGCGTTGCTGCGAGATCGTGGGCGAGGACATCGCCACGCAGATTCGTGACCTTTCCCTCAAGATCTACAAGGCCGCTGCCGAGTACGCCGCGACCCGTGGCATCATCATTGCCGACACCAAGTTCGAGTTTGGTGTCATCGATGGCAAGGTCACGCTGATCGACGAGTGCCTCACGCCCGACTCCAGCCGTTTCTGGCCTGCTGCCAGCTACGAGGAGGGCAAGATCCAGCCTAGCTACGACAAGCAATTCGTCCGCAATTGGCTCAAGGCCAACTGGGATATGACGGGGGAGACCCCGCACCTGCCCGCCGAGGTCATCGATGGCACGTCCGAGCGCTATCGCGAGGCCTTCCAGATCATCACGGGCTCCCAGTTCACAAGCATGAAGGAGAACGCATAAGTGAGTACCCGTAGCGCCACGAACAAGCGCACGCAATCCCACGAAGTTACCGGGGTTGCGCGCAAGTCTGCCGCATCTGCTAAGCCCGCCCGCCAAGCAGCGAGCTCCGTTCGCGTCGTGCCGGCTTCGTCTAAGGCACGCCGCAAAGAGCTCGAGAAGGGCGAGAACCTCGAGGGCCTCTCTAAAGAGGAGAAGCGCGCCCGCAAGGCTAAGCAGCGTGCCAAGGAGGACCGCATCTATACGGTGTCGAATATCCTCCTCAAGCAGGACGAGGACTACACCAAGCGCCGTCGCATCTGGTGGATTGTGCTCGCCATTGGCATGGTGCTCGTCGTGGCAATTTGGGCCTCGCTGTACTTCGCTCCCGCTGGCATGGTGTCCAGCCCTGTCCAGATGGTCGGCATTGTTTTGTCCTATGTCATCATTTTGGGCGACTTTATCTATGACTTCGCTCGTATTCGTCCCTTGCGCAACATGTACCGCGCGCAGGCCGAGGGCATGTCCGAGAACAAGCTCAACGCTCTTATTGAGCGCGCGGCTGCCGAGGAGGACAAGAAGGACTCCAAGAAGAAGTAGCGTTTGTATACATACTTATCGCTAAGATATAAGGCGCGTCGTTTTTGCGGCGCGCCTTTTTACTGTTCTATAGATAGATGGAGTGGCACATGATTCGAGCTGCCCTGACGGTCGAAGAGGCCCTGGAGGGTATGAAGTCCCTGGAGCCCAAGATTAAAAACTATGCGCGCCTGGTTGTCCGCAAGGGCGTAAACGTTAAGCCCGGCCAGGAAGTCGTCGTTCAGTCTCCGGTTGAGTGCGCGCCGTTTGCGCGCGTGGTGGTCGCGGAGGCCTATGCTGCCGGCGCCGGCCACGTGACGGTCATCTGGGCCGATGATGCCGTGACGAGGCTCACGTACGAGCATGTCGAGAAAAGCTATTTTGAGCAGACGCCCGAGTGGAAGCGCCTGCAGCTGGATTCCCTGGCCCAGGACGGTGCCTGCTTTATCTTTATCGAGGGTGCGGACCCCGCCGCCCTTAAGGGCATCGATCCCGCTAAGCCCGCTGCAGCTTCTAAGGCAAAGAACACGCAGTGCAAAGTTTTCCGCCGTGGACTGGATTACAACATCAATCCGTGGTGCATCGCCGGCGCTCCGGTCGTGGCTTGGGCGCGCGAGGTGTTCCCGGGAGACGCCGATGAGGTTGCAATCTATAAGCTGTGGAATGCGATTCTGCACACCGCTCGCGCCGATGGCCAGGACCCAGAGAGCGACTGGGAGCTCCATGACGCCGCATTCGAAAAGAACCTGCGTTTCCTGAACGACAATCGTTTCGACTGCCTGCATTACACCGCGGCAAATGGAACCGATCTGACGATTGGCATGACGAAGGGTCACGAGTGGGCCGGCGGCAAGGGCAAGACGCCCGATGGGCACCCCTTCTTCCCCAACATTCCCACCGAGGAAGTCTTCACTTCGCCCGATCGCATGCGCGCCGACGGTATCGTGTACTCGGCCATGCCGCTCATCCACCACGGCAATAAAGTCGACGATTTTTGGATTAAGTTCGAGGGCGGCCGCGTGGTGGACTACGACGCCCGCGTGGGCAAGGCAACGCTCGCAAGTATCATCGATACTGACGAGGGCGCTGCTCACCTGGGAGAGGTCGCGCTCATCTCCAAGAACACGCCGATCCGCGAAAGTGGTGTTCTGTTCTACGATACGCTCTATGACGAGAACGCTAGCTGCCATCTCGCGCTAGGTGTCGGTTTCCCCGAATGCATCGAGGGTGGGTACGACATGTCCAAGGAGGAGCTCCTGGAGCATGGTGTTAACGTCTCGAGCACGCACGTCGATTTTATGATCGGCACGGACGACATCGATATTACGGGCATTACGCCTGATGGACGTGAAGTTGTGATTTTCCAGAACGGCCAATGGAGTTGGGAATAGTCCCAGACCGTGGTACAATGCCACCCGCGGGCCGTTAGCTCAGCTGGCAGAGCAGGGGACTTTTAATCCCAAGGTCCAGGGTTCGAACCCCTGACGGCCCACCCAAAGATTGTTGAGACGGTCAACTTCGGTTGGCCGTCTTTTTTGTTGCCGGTGCACGGGTTCGAACCCGTCGGGGCGCGGAGCTGAGTAAACGCGTGAGCGTTTGCCAGCGCAGCGCGCAAGGCTCGAAAGCGCCGCAGCGGCCGCCTGCGGAGCAGGCTGAACCCCTGACGGCCCACCCAAAGATTGTTGAGACGGTCAACTTCGGTTGGCCGTCTATTTTGTTGCCGGTGCACGGGTTCGAACCCGTATCTATCTATATATAAGAACGCTTGGCGAACAAAACCCGCCTTTTACCGATAGGAAACAAATAGCTGATGCCTTTGGAGTAAAGTAGCGCTCCAGAGATGACCGATGTCTCAATACTCATAAAACAGCTGGTCATCGCCAATATCAGAAGCCAATGCTTCAGTTTTAACCTCAGTGACGCGACTGAGGGATCTATTTATTTGTGAACAAAATATGGAGTGCGCGATTCCCGCCCCCGGGGCCCCTCCGGTCTG
>CATWQC010000001.1 GCA_958352845.1 uncultured Collinsella sp. | reverse complement strand
CAGCGGGCTTATCGCGACGGGCGCTCGTCTCGGGTGCGGGCTTGGTGACCTGCGGATCGGGCTGAGGCGCAGGTGCAGGCTCGGGCTCAATGACGGTCGCCTGGACCTCTTGGACCTTGGGTGCTACTGGCTGCGGCTCGGCCTCGGAGGCAGGTTCCGCCTCAATGACGGGCTCGGGCGCGGCCTCGGCGTTGCGATAGGCGCGCTCCAGCAGGGCTTCCTGTGAGTTGAAGGGTTTCTCACCCTCTGCACGCTCCACGGGGACCCAGGTGCCGTCGCTCGTGAGGCTGCGGGCCTTCACGTTGTCGCGCAACTGCATGCCCATGTACTCGTGCACCAGGGCGCGGCAGGTGGGGTCGAGCACGGGGAAGGCAATCTCCACGCGGTGCTCGGTGTTGCGCGTCATCATGTCTGCCGAGCTCAGGTAAATCATGTCCGAGTCCACGCCGAAAGCATAGACGCGCGCGTGCTCCAAAAAGCGTCCGACGATGGAGCGGACATGCACGTTCTCGGTCTTGCCCGGAACACCGGGCTTGAGGCACGAGATGCCTCGGATGATCATGTCTACGCGCACGCCGGCACACGATGCCTCGGCGATCTTGTCGATAACCTCGCGGTCGGTCAGCGAGTTGAGCTTAAAGAACACGCGGGCGGGCTCGCCGGCAAGGGCGCGCTGGATCTCGCGGTCAAGCCCGCGCATGATGAGCGGTTTCAGTCCGACGGGCGCCACACCCAGGAAGCGGTAGTCGCCGCGCAGGTTGCCCAGCGACAGGTTGCGGAAGAACAGGTTGGCGTCCTCGCCGATGCCGGGATGGGCTGTCATGAGCATAAAGTCGCTGTAGAGTTTGGCCGTCTTCTCGTTAAAGTTGCCGGTGCCCAAAAGTGTGAGGCGCGTTAGCGCCATGCCCTCGCGATAGGTGAGCTGGCAGATCTTTGAGTGGCATTTAAAGCCCTCGGAACCATAGATGACGGTGCAGCCGGCCTCTTCCAGGCGCTCGGCCCACTCGATGTTGTTCTGCTCGTCAAAGCGTGCGCGGAGCTCCATGAGCACCGTGACCTCTTTGCCGTTCTCGGCAGCATCGATCAGCGACTCGCATAGGCGGCTCTGCTTGGCCACGCGGTAGAGCGTGATGCGCAACGAGATGCACTCGGGGTCGTAGGCTGCTTCGTGCACCAGGTCCAAGAACGGGTTCATGGCCTCGTAAGGGTAGAAGAGCAGCTTGTCGTGCTGCAGCACCTGCTCGCGGATGGAGCGGGTCATGTCGATGGTGGGATTGGGCTGCGGCTTAAACGGCGTAAAGAGCAGCTCGTTGCGCAGGTGCTCGGGAATCTTGCCCTCAATGCCAAAGACGTAGCCCAGGTTGAGCGGGATATCGCAGGTAAAGACCGAGCGACGCGAAAGCTCGAGCGCCTTGCGGATAGTCTTGAGCGTCGCCTTCTCGAGCGATCCCGAGACCGCGAGCACTACCGGCTGCAGGCGCAGGCGCTTCTTGAGAATGCGCTTCATGTGCTGGCGGTAGTCCTCTTCCTCCTCGACGCCCTCGCCGTCCGGATCGATGTCAGCGTTGCGGGTGACGCGGATCAGCGCACGATCCAGCGGCTTATAGGAGCCAAAGCAGCTGTCCAGGCAGGCGAGGATGACGTCCTCGAGCAAGATGTAGGAGTAGGTGCCGGTGGGCGAGGGGATCTCGACCACGCGGTTCATCGAGGCGGGAATCTCGATAAGGCCCAGCAGGCTCTCCTCGTCGGTGGCACCGTCCAGACCACAGGCCAGATAGAGCGCGCCATTGCGCAGGTTGGGGAAGGGGTGGCGAGGATCGATGACCAGCGGCGAGATGACCGGTGACACGTAGGCCTGGAAGTAGCGGGTTACAAAGGTGCGCTCCTCGGGCGTAAGCGAATCGATGCGGGCGCGGTGAACGCCCAAGGTGTCGAGCTTGCCCTCGATGCTCTTAAAGATGGACTCCCAACGGGTAAGGAGCCCGGGCATTTCGGCCATGACAGCATTGACCTGTTCGGAGGCGGTCATATTGCTCTTGTTGTCGACAGGTTGTTTTTTGAGCTCCGCCAGATCGGACAGGCCGCCCACGCGCACCATAAGGAACTCGTCGAGGTTGGACTCGAAGATCGAGACGAACTTTAGTCGCTCGAATAACGGAACGGTTTCGTCGAAGGCTTCGTCAAGCACACGGTTGTCAAAGCGTAGCCAGCTGAGCTCTCGGTTCTGCGTGTACGAGAAGTCGCGAGGCGGTTTGCGCAGCTTTGCAGCGGCTTGCTTTTTTTCGATTTTGCTCGGCATATGCATCTGTCCGTTCAGTCCCCGCAGGGGACGGTAGCCTAACCCTATTCACTATTGTCTCAATTTAGTCGACTTGTGGCACGGACGTATTGTGCGAACGGTATCTTTACCTACTTCTTACGCTGACAAGTCATAGGACTGACGCCCTGCTCGTCTGCAAGCGGTCTATATCCTCACTCAACTGGTACGTAAGTGTGAATAAGAATGATGGATAGCTGAATATCATTGAATGCAGGCGGAAACGTAAACAAACATCATATATATACATAAAACCGATTTAACTATGCAATTCTGAATCAAAAGTTTAGAGATGCAATTGCAAATAGTTTTTAGGAAAAAAGAGCGTTTACCTTAGAAAAGTTACTTTAGAACGCCGAAGTACATTATGGGGGAATCTCATGCGATATACCGTTCATCGCACTTTGTTGACCGTTCGGGGGCGAGGTGGAATTGCGGGTGGAATTTGGATATAAATATGTCGTCAGCAATAACGCCTCACACGGAGGGGCGCTAACGAATCGGCCCTGACAAGGGCCCGAAAGAAAGGTAGGAGGCCATGACGAAAGGTCTGCACGTGCCTTCCGAGATCGGCAAGCTCAGGAAGGTCTGCCTGCACCGTCCCGGCGACGAGCTCCTCAACCTGCCGCCCGACGAGCTCGAGCGACTCCTGTTCGACGACGTCCCGTTCCTGGAGGTCGCGCAGCAGGAGCACGACACCTTCGCCCAGATCCTGAGGGACCAGGGCGTGGAGGTCCTCTATCTCGAGAACCTCGTCGCCGAGGTGTTCGACCAGGTCCCCGGCGCCCGCGCCGAGTTCACCGACCAGTACATCGCCGAGGCCGGCATCCGCGGCCAGCACATGCCGCAGATCGTCCGCGAGAAGCTGGACTCCATCGAGGACAACCTCGAGTTCGTCAAGAAGACCATGGCCGGCATGACCAAGTCCGAGATCGACATGCCCCTCACGGCGTCCACGACCCTCGACTCCCTGGTCAACTCCGAGTCCGAGTCCGACCTGATCATCGACCCGATGCCCAACCTCTACTTCACCCGCGACCCGTTCGCGGTCATCGGCGAGGGCGTCAACCTCAACCGCATGTACTCGGTCACCCGCAACCGCGAGACCCTGTACGGCAAGTACATCTTCAAGTACCACCCCGACTACAAGGACGTCTCGCTGTACTTCCGCCGCGACTGCCAGTTCCACACCGAGGGCGGCGACGTGCTGAACATCAACGAGAAGACCCTCGCCGTCGGCATCTCCCAGCGCACCCAGGCCGCCGCGATCGACGTCATGGCCCAGAACATCTTCTGGAACTCCGACTCCAAGGTCGAGCGCATCCTGGCCTTCGATATCCCGGTCTCGCGCGCCTTCATGCACCTCGACACGGTCTTCACCCAGATCGACGTCGATAAGTTCACGATCCACCCCGCCATCATGGGCACCCTGCGCGTCTACGAGCTGACCGCCGGCAAGAACCCGGGCGACGTGAACATCCGCCTGATCGAGGACACCCTCGAGCACGTCCTGGAGGACGCCACCGGCGTCGACCAGGTCAAGCTGATCCCCTGCGGCGGCGGCGACCCGATCGCGGCCTCCCGCGAGCAGTGGAACGACGGCTCCAACACCCTGTGCGTCGAGCCCGGCAAGATCTGCGTCTACGCCCGCAACACCGTCACCAACGACGTGCTGTACAAGGAGGGCCTGGACCTTCTCGTCGTGCCCTCCGCCGAGCTCTCCCGCGGCCGCGGCGGCCCGCGCTGCATGAGCATGCCCTTCTGGCGCGAGGACCTCTAAGGTCTTCAAGGACCCGTACAGGTCATAATACATACATCTAGCTGCCATTAGATGTCTCCCATTGGGGCGGTGCGGGTTTTCGCACCGCCCCAATCTTGTATGAGGAACGTCAACACGATTGGATGACTGCTTTTGTAAGGAGCTTGGCCATGGACATCAAGACGATTGGCGTTGAGGAATGGCTCAACGTTTGGGAGAAGAGCGCCACGTGGGACATCGCCCAGTCGACGATCTCGTCGCTCACCATGGGCGAGCTGCGCGCGCTCGATGAACAGGACGGCGCCACGTTCTACGAGCGCCTGGACCGCGAGAAGATGAACTACGGCTGGATCGAGGGCTCGCCGGAGTTTAAGGCCGAGGTTGCCAAGCTGTATCGTCGGGAGGTCAATCCCGATCACATTCTGCAGACCAATGGCTGCACGGGCGCTAACCTCAACGCCATCATGGCTGTGGTCGAGCCCGGCGACCATGTTATCGCCGAGTGGCCCACCTACGCGCCGCTCTACGAGATTCCGCGCACGCTGGGCGCCGAGGTCGAGTATTGGGAGCTTCGCGAGGAACTCGGCTGGAAGCCCGATATCGAGGAACTCAAGCGCTTGGTGCGTCCCAACACCAAGCTTATCTGCATAAACAACGCATCTAACCCCATCGGTACGGTGCTCGATGCCGATATGCTCGGCCAGATTGCCGAGATCGCCCGCTCGGTGGGCGCCTACGTGCTGTGCGACGAGGTATATCTGCCGCTCGAAAACACTGAGTCCTTTATGTCGATGGTCGACGTGTACGAGAGGGCCATTGTCACCAACTCGTTGTCGAAGACCTATTCGACACCTGCGGCCCGCGTGGGCTGGGTCCTGGCCGACAAAGAGGTGTCCAACCGCATCCGTACCTATCGCGATTACACCATGATCTGCGGCGGCGTGTTCAACGATGCTCTGGCGACCTATGTGCTTGAGCACAAGGATAAGATTCTCGAGCGCAATCGCAAGATCGTGTTTGGCAACCGCGATATCGCGCAGGCTTGGATCGATACGCAGCATCGCGTTTCCTGGACGGCCCCGCAGGGCGTGTCCACTTCGTTTATCCTGCTGGATATTCCCGAGGATGACGAGGAGTTCTGCAGGCGCCTGCTGTCCGAGAGGGGAGTGCTGCTGGTCCCCGGTAGCCGTTTTGAGCTTCCCTGCGGCGCACGCCTGGGCTACTGCGCGAGCGAGGACGTTCTGCGCGAGGGCCTGAGGCTTTTGGGCGAGGCACTGGCGGAGTTCGATCGCTAGGATTCCGATGGTCTTCGGGGGCCTTATCCAAATTAGCCGAAGATAATCGAAAACGGACCCGTTTCCCTAGGGGAAGCGGGTCCGTTTTTCTATACCGAGAAGTCAAGTTGTTACAAATGGGGCCGTAAAGCGAGGCGGTATCCGCTGGGCCTTATACTGAGTTTCCGGTGAACGGTATCAAGCGTCTGGTAAACGGTAATTTATTTATCAGAAATGAATAGGACAAACTTTTTTCTGAATAAAAATGAAAATGGTTGAGACGCGGTGTGAACCGCTAATTCTATTCATAGCTTTATTGGAAATATGCAATTTGAGGATGGTTTAACAAAGTTTAGTTCCATTTGATTTTAGGATTAAAACGCGTTTAAGCACGTAAATACGCTTTATTAAGATGAAGTGTGCCATGCGTGAAGTATATGTGTATGCCGTTCACCCCCTATAAAAAACCGTTCGGGGGCAAGGTGGAAGTATGAGCTGATTTTGGATATAAATATGTCGTCAGCAATAACGCCTCACACGGAGGGGCGCTAACGAATCGGCCCTGACAAGGGCCCGAAAGAAAGGTAGGAGGCCATGACGAAAGGTCTGCACGTGCCTTCCGAGATCGGCAAGCTCAGGAAGGTCTGCCTGCACCGTCCCGGCGACGAGCTCCTCAACCTGCCGCCCGACGAGCTCGAGCGACTCCTGTTCGACGACGTCCCGTTCCTGGAGGTCGCGCAGCAGGAGCACGACACCTTCGCCCAGATCCTGAGGGACCAGGGCGTGGAGGTCCTCTATCTCGAGAACCTCGTCGCCGAGGTGTTCGACCAGGTCCCCGGCGCCCGCGCCGAGTTCACCGACCAGTACATCGCCGAGGCCGGCATCCGCGGCCAGCACATGCCGCAGATCGTCCGCGAGAAGCTGGACTCCATCGAGGACAACCTCGAGTTCGTCAAGAAGACCATGGCCGGCATGACCAAGTCCGAGATCGACATGCCCCTCACGGCGTCCACGACCCTCGACTCCCTGGTCAACTCCGAGTCCGAGTCCGACCTGATCATCGACCCGATGCCCAACCTCTACTTCACCCGCGACCCGTTCGCGGTCATCGGCGAGGGCGTCAACCTCAACCGCATGTACTCGGTCACCCGCAACCGCGAGACCCTGTACGGCAAGTACATCTTCAAGTACCACCCCGACTACAAGGACGTCTCGCTGTACTTCCGCCGCGACTGCCAGTTCCACACCGAGGGCGGCGACGTGCTGAACATCAACGAGAAGACCCTCGCCGTCGGCATCTCCCAGCGCACCCAGGCCGCCGCGATCGACGTCATGGCCCAGAACATCTTCTGGAACTCCGACTCCAAGGTCGAGCGCATCCTGGCCTTCGATATCCCGGTCTCGCGCGCCTTCATGCACCTCGACACGGTCTTCACCCAGATCGACGTCGATAAGTTCACGATCCACCCCGCCATCATGGGCACCCTGCGCGTCTACGAGCTGACCGCCGGCAAGAACCCGGGCGACGTGAACATCCGCCTGATCGAGGACACCCTCGAGCACGTCCTGGAGGACGCCACCGGCGTCGACCAGGTCAAGCTGATCCCCTGCGGCGGCGGCGACCCGATCGCGGCCTCCCGCGAGCAGTGGAACGACGGCTCCAACACCCTGTGCGTCGAGCCCGGCAAGATCTGCGTCTACGCCCGCAACACCGTCACCAACGACGTGCTGTACAAGGAGGGCCTGGACCTTCTCGTCGTGCCCTCCGCCGAGCTCTCCCGCGGCCGCGGCGGCCCGCGCTGCATGAGCATGCCCTTCTGGCGCGAGGACCTCTAAGTCTTTCCGTTTCCGGTGCGGTCCCCCTACAACCGCACCGGCTTCGCCCGTTAAACGGGCGCCACTAATACTTACGTAATTCATTTCTTCGAAAGGAATCAAACCATGGGTGTTAACCTTTCCGGCCGTAGCTTCCTCAAGCTTCTCGACCTCACCACCGAGGAGATCGAGTACCTGCTCAAGCTCTCCAAGAACTTCAAGGATATGAAGCGCGCTGGCGTTCCGCACCGCTATCTCGAGGGCAAGAATATCGTTCTGCTCTTCCAGAAGACCTCTACTCGTACCCGCTGCGCCTTCGAGGTCGGCGGCATGGATCTGGGTATGGGCGTGACCTACCTCGATCCGGGTTCGTCGCAGATGGGCAAGAAGGAGTCCATCGAGGACACCGCCCGCGTTCTCGGCCGCATGTATGACGGCATCGAGTTCCGTGGCTTTGCCCAGGACGACGTCGAGGAGCTCGCTGCTAAGTCCGGCGTGCCCGTGTGGAACGGCCTGACCACCGAGTGGCACCCCACCCAGATGCTCGCCGACATCCTGACCGTCCAGGAGAACTTCAACTACGACATCAAGGGCAAGACCCTCGTCTTCATGGGCGACTGCAAGAACAATGTCGCTCGCTCCCTCATGGTCGTCTGCTCCAAGCTCGGCATGAACTTCGTGGCCTGCGGCCCCGAGGAGTGCATGCCCGCTGACGACGTCATCGAGGCCTGCAAGCCCATCGCCGAGGCTAACGGCTGCACCATCAAGCTGACCACCGACGTCAAGGACGGCGTCACCGGTGCCGACGTTATCTACACCGACGTGTGGGTCTCCATGGGCGAGCCCGACGAGGTCTGGGCCGAGCGCATCGCTCAGCTCACCCCGTATCGTGTTACCTCCGAGGTCATGGCTATGGCCAACCCGGGTGCTATCTTCCTGCACTGCCTGCCCAGCTTCCACGACACCAACACCACCATTGGCGCCGAGAAGTGCGAGCAGTTCGGCATCACCGAGCAGGAGGTCACCGACGAGGTCTTCGAGAGCCCCGCTTCCAAGGTCTTCGACGAGGCCGAGAACCGCATGCACACCATCAAGGCTGTCATGTACGCCACGCTCAAGTAAGAGCATCTAGCATCTCGCTCGGGGTGTATTGTTGAACACCCCGAGCGGCTGTGTCTGGTAAATATCTCGCGTCGGGCGGTGGGCACGGCACGGAAGATCCGCTTCGCACGAGAAAGTTAAATGATTTATGAAGGGGGGATGAGAACTATGACTGAGACCGCTAAGAAAAAGCGCGGTATGCCTTCATCGTTCACCATTCTTCTTGCTCTGCTGGCAATTGTCGCAGTGATTACCGTTATCGTCTCCGGCACGTCCGGCGGCGCGGTTACTGCCGCCCGTCTGAGCGATTTCTGCACCGCCCCGATTAAGGGCTTCGCTGACGCTCTGCCCGTCTGCCTCTTCGTTATGATCCTGGGCGGCTTCCTCGGCATGATGACCGAGACCGGCGCCCTGGACAACGGCATTGCCGTTCTGGTGCAGAAGCTTAAGGGCAACGAGATCATGCTCATTCCCGTGCTGATGCTCATCTTCTCCCTCGGTGGTACCACCTATGGTATGTGCGAGGAGACCGTTCCCTTCTACGCCCTGCTTGCCGCTACCATGATGGCCGCTGGCTTCGACCCGATGGTCGGCGCCGCTACCGTCCTGCTCGGCGCTGGCTGCGGCTGCCTGGGCTCCACGGTTAACCCATTCGCCGTCGGCGCTGCCGTCGACGCTTTGACCGGCGTTGGCATTGAGGTCAACCAGTCCATCATCATCGGCCTCGGTGCCGTCCTGTGGATTGTTACCACTGCCATGTCCATCTTCTTCGTCATGAGCTATGCCAAGAAGGTCAAGGCTGACAAGGGTTCCACCATCCTGTCGATGCAGGAGCTCAAGGACGCCGAAGAGGCTCACGGCAAGGCTGCTTCCGAGGTTCACAATGAGGTCAAGCTCACCGGTCGTCAGAAGGGTGTTCTGATCGCCTTTGCCTTCACCTTCGTCGTCATGATCGTCGGCTTCATTCCGCTGGCCGACCTCAACGAGGGCGTCGCCAACTTCTTCGACGCTGGCGCTGTCTACGACGCCGACGGTAACGCCGTCGTCCAGGGCTGGTCTGCCCTGATCACCGGCCTGCCCATTGGCCAGTGGTACTTCGACGAGGCTTCCACCTGGTTCTTCCTCATGGCCGTCCTGATCGGTATCATCGGTGGTCTGTCCGAGAAGCAGATCGTTAACACCTTCATCACCGGCGCTGCCGACATGATGTCCGTTGTTCTCGTCATCGCCCTCGCCCGTGGTATCTCCGTCCTCATGGCTAACACCGGCCTCGACGTCTACGTCCTCGACGCTGCCGCCAATGCTCTGGCTGGCCTGTCCGGCGTGATCTTCGCTCCCATGAGCTTCCTGGTCTACTTCGGCCTGTCCTTCCTGATCCCCTCGACCTCTGGTATGGCTACCGTCTCCATGCCTATCATGGGACCACTGGCTGTTAAGCTCGGCTTCTCGCCCGAGGTCATGGTCATGATCTTCTCCGCCGCCATCGGTGTCGTGAACCTGTTCACCCCGACCTCCGGCGCCATCATGGGCGGTCTCGCCCTGGCCAAGATCGAGTGGACGACCTGGCTCAAGTTTGCCCTTAAGCTCATCGTCGCTCTCTCCGTCGTCTGCGCCGTCATCCTGACCGTCGCCTGCGTGCTGCTCTAAGTACCCAATGGGTACCCCACGGAAACCTTGACGATCCTGTAGAGGATCACCTGGTCATCGTCTGTCCGGTGGGGTAAACCCACCGGTAGACTCCTACCTTTAGCCCCCTCCCGTTCCGTGCGCGGGAGGGGGCGCACTTATGTTGCGCGGTTCTACGAACCGCGCAACCAGTCGACGCTGCGCGCCGTCCAGAACGACAATTTGTCATTCTGGACGGCGCTCGCTGTCCGTCCCCTGCCTGCGGCGCTTTCCATTGTTGGTGCAGAGGGCGCTTTGCCTACTCTGGCGGGCTTTCGCTGACTTTTGCTCCACCTGCGGCGCTGCCATTGTTGGTGCAGGGGGGTAGCTTGCTCGCTCTGGTGCCCGTTCGCTGGCTTTGGCTCTGCCTGTGACGTTTTCATTGTTGGTGCTGAGTACCTTGTTTCCCGTCCCAAATGATCTACCCTGGGTCCCCGGTGGTTGCGGTGGGCGTGTTTGGTTGGTGCCTGTTGATGGTCTGGGTATCGGGGAGGGCGAGCTCCGTTATAATCGCCTAGAACATTAAATGGAAACGGGACGGGAGCCATATATGCGCCAGGGTTTCGACAACGCGAAGTATATCGAGCTGCAGGCTGCTCACATTAAGGAGCGCATCTCGCAGTTTGGTGGCAAGCTCTATTTGGAGTTTGGCGGTAAGCTGTTTGATGACTATCATGCGAGCCGCGTGCTGCCGGGTTTTGAACCGGACAGCAAGTTCCGCATGCTCAAGAGCATCGCCGACGATGTCGAGGTTATCATCGCGATCAACGCGAACCACATCGAGAAAAACAAGGCTCGTGGTGACCTCGGCATTACCTATGACGAGGATGTGCTGCGCCTGGTTGACCTGTTTCGCGGCAACGGCTTTGCTGTCGCGGCTGTGGTCATCACCCAGTACGCCGGCCAGCCCGCTGCCGATGTGTTCCGCAACCGCCTGAACGCGCTCGGTATTCCCGCCAAGCTGCACTATCCCATCGAGGGGTATCCGCACGATGTCGATCTGATCGTGTCCGACGATGGCTACGGCAAGAACGAGTTTGTCGAGACCACCCGACCGCTCGTCGTGGTCACTGCCCCCGGTCCTGGCTCGGGCAAGCTTGCCACCTGCCTGTCTCAGCTCTATCACGAGCACAAGCATGGCACGGCCGCCGGCTATGCCAAGTTCGAGACCTTCCCGGTCTGGAATCTTCCTCTGACGCATCCGGTCAATATTGCCTACGAGGCCGCCACGGCTGACCTCGACGACGCCAATATCATCGATTCGTTCCACCTTGAGGCCTACAACAAGACCACGGTCAACTACAACCGCGACGTCGAGGCCTTCCCGGTAGTCCGTGCCCTGATGGAAAAGATCCTGGGCAAGAGCCCCTACCAGAGCCCTACGGACATGGGCGTCAATATGGTCGGCTTTGCCATCACCGATGACGATGCCTGCCGCGACGCTTCCAAGATGGAGATCGTCCGCCGCTACTTTACCGCGGTCGAAAATGTGCGCCGTACCGGCGTGGGCGATGAGCAAGTCGACCGTCTCAAGATTATTATGAAGAAAGCCGGCATCGATAAGAACTACTCACCGGCGCGCTCGGCGGCCCTCACCAGGGAGCAGCTGACGGGTGGTCCCGTGGGTGCCATGGTCATGCCCGATGGCTCCGTGGTGACCGGCAAGACTTCCACGCGCCTGGGCGCCGCGAGCTCGCTCATCATGAATGCACTTAAGCATGTCTCGGGCGTCGACCTTGAGCTCGAGGTCATTAGCGATGAAGCGATCGAGCCCATCAGCAAGCTCAAGACGCATTTCCTGGGCAGCAAAAACCCGCGCCTCCACACCGACGAGACGCTTATGGCGCTGTCGATCACCTCGGCCACGAGTGAGACGGCCGCTCGCGTCCTTTCGGGCCTGGAGCAGCTGCGCGGTTGCGATGCCTTCTTTAGCGTGATTATCTCGCCGACGGACGAGACGGTACTGCGCAAACTGGGTATCAACGTGTGCTGCGAGCCCAAGTTTGAGCGCCGCGGTTTCTTCCATCGCTAAGTTTGAAGCACCGCGGTAATTGCATTGCATTTTGGCCGTATCGGGTTAGCGCCCGGTACGGCTTTTTGATCAATAAAGCGCCTATTTCGGCGAAAAATAGCTGTTTACCTGCCTAGAAACAATTTGAGCGGTATACAATAACCGTAACTGTTTCATCCTTAGCGGGATGCCGCATGATGGATATTACCTGCCATCGTGAGGTGTGTCGGTCGCGCACGGCGCGTTAGATGCTCGTGCTCGGTTTGAGGAGGCTGCTATGGCGGGCAAGGGTCGTGCGAGTGTCAACGATATGAAGCGTGTCGAGGTGCTGGTGTTGATGGAGATCGACCAGCAAACCGAAGACAATGGCGGGCCGTATGGTTTCTCGCGCAAAACGCTTGCCGAGCGCGTGGGGGTTTCGCCGTATCGTGCCCGCGCCGCAATCGATCGCTTGGATTCCGAAGGCATGATTGATGTCGTCTCGCGTTATAGCGACGACGGCGGTCAGCTTGCAAATGGCATTTGCCTCACCGAACGTGGCGAGTGGTATCTTGAGGGCGTCCGTACCGGCATGCTCGTTCAAGAAATGCTTGAGGACGAGGTTGCTGATCGATAGCAGCATGTAACCCTTGCCATAGCGACGCCGCTTGGGAAACCGGGCGGCGTTTTGTTTCAAGATTGAGAAATGCAATCTCACGCGAGAAAAATTGCGAACGGTCCGCGGCGCGAGTATTACAATGAAGACCCGTAAGATGTGGATAAACAACTTCTACGGGAAGCGCAGGTAACTCAATATGACCAAGCATGTGTTCGTAACCGGTGGTGTGGTTTCGTCTCTGGGCAAGGGTATCACCGCGGCCTCGCTGGGCCGTCTGCTCAAGTCGCGTGGCTACAAAGTAACGATGCAGAAGGCCGACCCGTATCTGAACGTCGACCCCGGTACCATGAGCCCCTTCCAGCATGGTGAGGTCTTCGTTACCGAGGATGGTTACGAGTCCGACCTGGACCTGGGTCATTACGAGCGCTTTATTGATGAGAACCTGACCCGCGATTCCAACTTTACGACCGGCGCCATCTATAAGAGCTTGATCGCCCGCGAGCGTCGCGGCGACTTTTTGGGCGGTACCGTGCAGGTGATTCCTCACGTCACCAATGCTATTAAGGACAAGTTCCGCCGCATCGAGGAGCAGACCGGCTCCGATGTAGTCATCACCGAGCTGGGCGGCACGATCGGCGACATCGAGTCCCAACCGTTTGTCGAGGCCATCCGTCAGTACCGCAAGGAGGCCGGCCCCGAGAACGTCTGCTACATCCACGTGTCGCTCGTTCCCTATATCGCCGCCGCCCACGAGGTCAAGACCAAGCCCACGCAGCATTCCGTCAAGGAGCTCCGCAGCTTTGGCATCCAGCCCGATATCATCGTGCTGCGCTCCGACCACCATATCGATGACGCTATCCGCGGAAAGATCGCAAGCTTCTGCGACGTCGACACCGATTGTGTCTTTACCAACGAGGACTGCGCGAGCATTTACGATGTTCCGCAGCTGCTTGCCGAGCAGGACTTTGACCTGCGCATTTGCGAGCGCCTGGGTCTGGACCCGCGTGAGCGCGACATGAGCGAGTGGAACGAGTTCCTGCGCAAACAGAATCACGCCAACCATCACGCCGACAAGGTGAAGATCGCCGTCGTGGGCAAGTACACGCAGCTGCCCGATGCGTACCTGTCGGTTATCGAGGCCCTGCACCATGCGGGCGTCTTCTACGATCGCCATGTGGACGTCCAGCTGGTCGACGGCGAGAGCCTCGACGAGCAGAATGTCTCCGAGGTTCTGGGCGACGCCTCGGGCATCCTGGTCCCCGGCGGCTTTGGCAAGCGCGCCCTGGAGGGCAAGATCCTCGCGGCCGAGTTTGCCCGTGAGCACAAGATTCCGTATCTGGGCATTTGCCTGGGTATGCAGGTGGCCGTGTGCGAGTTCGCCCGCAACGTCGTCGGCCTTGCCGGCGCCAGCTCCTCCGAGTTCGATCCGGACGGCCCGTTTAGCGTCATCGATCTGATGAGCTCGCAGGAGGACGTGACCGAGAAGGGCGGCACCATGCGCCTGGGCGCCTATCCGTGCAAGCTCGCCGCCGATACCCTTGCTCGCGAGGCATATGGCGAGGAGCTCGTCTACGAGCGTCACCGTCATCGCTTTGAGTTCAACAACGCCTTCCGTGACCAGCTCGAGGACGCCGGCTTGGTTATCTCGGGTCTGTCGCCCGACGAGCGCCTGGTCGAGATGGTCGAGCTGCCGCGCGACGTGCATCCGTGGTATGTGGCAACCCAGGCTCATCCCGAGTTCAAGAGCCGCCCGACCAACCCGCAGCCGCTGTTCCGCGAGTTCGTGCGCGCTTCGATCGGCCAGCACGAGGGTGTCGACCGTCTGCAGGTGACGCCCATGAACCTCGCTACGGACTAAGGGTGCCGGCGAATAAGGAACATACCGAAGCTACTCCCTCGTCGCTCGCCGTGGCGGCGGGGGAGTATCTCGATTACCTCGCGGTCGAGCGGGGTTTGGCGCGCAACACGATTGCGGCCTATCGTCGTGACCTGACGACGTACTGCGCCTATCTGGAGCGGGCGGGTATTGTGTCTTTTGAAGAGGTGACCCGTCAGGTCGTGGAGGGCTTTGTCGCCGCCCGTCGCGATGGGGGCTATTCGGATGCCTCGGTGGAGCGTGCGCTTGCGGCCGTGAAGGGCCTGCATGCCTTTTTGGTGCGCGATGGGGCTGTGGCCCAAAATCCAACGGCGGCGTTGCGCCTGCCTAAAAAGGCTGAGCGTTTACCGGAGTATCTATCGGTGGAGGATGTCTCGGCGCTGCTCGATCAAGACTTCCCCGAGGGCGAGATGGGCTTGCGCGACCATGCCATCTTGGAAGTGCTCTACGGATGCGGTTTGCGTGTGAGCGAGTTGGTGGGACTCGATGTGGGCGATATCCATATCGACGATGGCTTTGTGCTCGTTCGCGGTAAGGGCTCAAAGGAACGCCTGTCCCCGCTGGTGGGAAGCGCGGCGCGAGCTCTGACGCTTTATGTAACTGAGGGGCGTTCTCGCTTGGCGGCCCATGCCCGCGGAACCGAGACCTCGGCGGTCTTTTTAAATAAGAACGGCCGCCGTCTGTCGCGCCAGGGCATCCATGCCATCTGTGAGCGCTACGGGCGCCAGGTGGGACTGGTGGGGCTCCATCCCCATACACTGCGTCACTCCTTTGCCACCCATATGCTTGCGGGCGGCGCAGACCTCCGTGTGCTACAGGAGATCTTGGGACATGCCGATATATCGACCACGCAGGTCTACACGCATGTCGATCGTACGCAACTGACCGAGGTCTATTTGGCGGCGCATCCGCTGGCGCATCGTTAACACATCGCTGACCTGCATATTTATAGGTATTTGGGGACGGGCTCCAGATTGCCGCGGCGTGCTTTTGCGCGCGCATGGGCAATCTGGGGCCCGTCCCATTTTTCGCCACTTGGCGTCGCGGTGGTGGGCCGCACGTGCCTTGGGTGGGGGAGTTTGGGGGCGATGTGAACGGCATGTAAAGGGACGCAAAAATCGCCTCAAGGTCAACTTGAAGGTTGAGGTTGAACGGCGGGGTGCCACAGGTGGCATCCCGCCGTTGCTGTAAACACAACATATTGTGTTTTCGAACATATGCTTGGGGGTGTTTTGCGATATATGGTGGGTGGAGTGGTGGGGCGGGGTGGGGGAAGGGGTGGGGAAAGGTGTTGAAAAATGGGGCGGTTCCCCATATTATTAATGACGTCGACAGGCGGGGTGGTTCCCCGCGTACGTGCCATCTGAGTAACCGAGGGGAGGGCGCACATGGGAATGACTGGTGCATACGAGCGCAATCTCGATGCAAAAGGTCGTCTGTCCCTGCCTGCACCCCTTCGCGAGGAGCTTGGAGAGCACGTTCGCGTGTTCAAAGCCCTGGATGTCGATGCTCTGTACGTGTTCTCTGCCGAGGCCTTCGATAAGTGGGTCGAAGGACTCTTCGCGGGTCGTGAGGGCCACGAGGGTTTTAACCCGCGTGACATTAATGACCAGAAGCTCATGAGGGCGATCAACAAGCGCACCACGTCGATGGACGTGGACAGCGCCGGTCGTATCGGTCTTTCCGAGTCTCTCCGCAAGCAGGCGAACCTCGACCGCGAGGTCACGGTTGTGGGCAACTACGACCACCTTGAGGTTTGGGATCGCGCCGCGGCCGATGAGGACGATGACGATGAGGCCCTGCTGGACCTCTTCTTCTCGTAAGGGCAAGGCACGGGTAACGGATGGAGCGTGGGATCTTGACACAAGAATATCGGCATGAACCTGTCATGCTCGGCGAAGTGCTTGAGTCGCTGCGGCTAAAGAGCGGCTCCGTTGTCTGCGATTGCACCCTTGGCGGTGCCGGCCATTCGGTAAAGATGGCCGCGCAGGTGGGGGAGACGGGCCTTTTGCTCGGCGTCGATCAGGACGACATGGCCCTCGAGGCCGCTGGCGCCCGTCTGGACCGCGAGGTTCCCGGCGTTCCGCACCAGCTGCTGAAGGGCAACTTCGGCGACTTGGACGAGCTGCTTTGCTCGGCCGAGGTGCCCGGGGTCGATGGCTTCCTGTTCGATTTGGGCGTTTCGTCACCGCAACTCGATATCCCTGGCAGGGGCTTTTCGTATAACGAGGACGCCCCATTGGACATGCGGATGGATCCGGGTAATAACACCTTAAACGCAGCTGAGGTCATCAACACCTATAACGAACACGACCTCGCCCGGATTCTACGCGTCTACGGCGAAGAGAAGTTCGCCTCGCAGATCGCGCGCGAGATTGTGCGCCGCCGCGAGCAAGAACCGATCGAAACCACCGGTCAATTTGTCGAGATCATCAAGGCGGGTATCCCGGCTGCCGCTCGTCGGCATGGCGGACACCCGGCCAAGAAAAGTTTCCAGGCCATTCGCATCGAGGTCAATCACGAGCTCGATGTGCTCGAACGAGGGCTTGATGCCGCCACCAGGTGGCTCAACCCGGGCGGACGTATCTGCGTCATCTCGTATCACTCGCTCGAGGACCGTATCGTAAAGAACCACTTTAAGGAGATGAGCCAGGGGTGCACGTGTCCGCCGGAGATTCCGGTGTGCGTGTGCGGCAACGTGCCGATACTCAAGGTCATCACCCGCAAACCCTTGGTTGCCCAGCCTGATGAGGTTGAGCGCAACCCTCGGGCGAGATCAGCCAAAATCCGCGTGGCGCAGCGTCTGTAGGCGCGACCGCGCGATATTGGACCTCCCGCTCGCACCATAAACGAAGCTTAAACACACTACCAACGTACTCGGGATGGGAGGCGGCATATCATGGGCTACAACACTTCAAGCGCAGCACTCGCCTATGATATGAACGCCATGCCCGCCTATCGTGAGACGCCGCAGGCCCCCGTTGCTCCCCGTGAGCAGCGCACGCCGCGCTTTGATGTCTACACGGGCGCGGGCCGTCAGGCAAACCAGGCGGTAAGCCCGGTTTTCATGAGCGTTCTTAAAACGTTTTGCATCATTGCGGCTATCTTCATGACGATCGGCGTCGCCCGCGTGGCGCTCGCCGGCGTTACGGCCCAGGTGCTCAACAGCAACGCCGAGCTTACCAACACGCTCGAAAAGGCGACCGATGAGAGCTCCGACCTGGAGGTCATGCATTCGGTCTATGGCGCCGACACGCGCATTCGCGACCTTGCGGGCGCTTATGGCATGGTGGAGCCCAGCGAGAGCGTTACACTTGACTTTTCGCAGGATGCAGCCGCGGGCGCCAACGCGACCGCGGCTGCTCAGTAGCAAGACGGTAGCTGAGTATGACAAATGACTATCGCCGCGGTTCCGATGGGGGCCGCGGTTCTGGACGTCCCTCGTCGCGGGGACGTTCTGGTTATCAAGGAACGGGTCGGCAATCTTACAACGCCGGGCAGTCCCGTGGCAACGACCCGGCGTCGCGACTTCGCGGCTCGGGCGGCCCTCAAGTGCATAACACCAGGTCGCGCAAGAGTTCGTCGACCGAATGGCTCACAGGCGCGCCTCTGCCTCGCCGCAAAGCCGTCATGGGATTCATTGGGCTTGGCTTGGGCTTGGGCGTCTTTCGCCTTGCCGACTATCAAATTGTCGAAGCCGATAAACTGCGCGAGCGTGCCGATGCGCGCCGCCTGCTTGCGCAGACCCTCTATGCCAAACGCGGCACCATCTACGACCGCAACGGTAACGTGCTGGCGTCGTCGGTCGAATGTCGCAACATCGCCGTGAACCCGCAGCTTGTCGAGGATGTTGACAAGACGGTGTCGGCGCTGGTCAAGGCAACTGGAATCGATAAAAAGACCTGCCGCAAGCTCGTCGAGTCCGATGGCACCTGGGTGTATATCAAGCGCCAGGTGGACGAAGACGATGCTGCGGTGCTGGAGAAGAAGAACCTGCCCGGCGTGCTTTTTGAGCAGGCCATGAAGCGCGTATATCCATACGGCAATCTGGCATCGCAGGTGCTGGGTGTAGTGAATGTGGACAACGACGGCTTGACGGGTCTCGAAAAGCAATACAACAAGCTTTTGACCGGCACGAACGGTTCTCTCGTACGCGAGCGCGCGAGGGACGGCAGCTATATCGCGGGCGGTGCCTATAAAAAGGTGGCCGCGGTCGACGGCGTTGATATCGTGACGACGCTCGACGTCAATATCCAGCGTGCGGCCGAGGATGCCCTGGCAGAGGCAGTTGAGAAGACTAAGGCCAAGAACGGCTCGGCGCTGGTCACCGATCCTACGACAGGCGAGATTTTGGCAGCCTGCTCGTACCCGACCTACGACCAGACCGATCTGGAGAATGCCAAGACCGAGGATATGAATCTGCGCCTGGTCACCGACGCCTACGAGCCCGGCTCGGTCTTTAAGACGCTCGTGGCGGGCGCCGGCTTCGACTTGGGCGTCGTGCGATCGAGTACGTCGTTTGAGGTGCCGGCGAGCATCAAGGTGGGCGACGATACCGTCACCGATGCCGACAAGCGCGACTATGCCATGACCATGGATGTGCGCGAGATGATGCGCCGTTCGTCCAACGTGGGCTTTGTCCTAGTGGGGCGCAAGATCGGTGCCGACGACTTTGCCGCCTATGTGGACAAGTGGGGCATCGGTCACAGCTCGGGTGTCGATTTTCCGGGAGAGAGCCTGGGTATCGTCAAGGAGCGTGACCAGTATGACGGCGCCACGCTGGGCTCGATGAGCTTTGGACAGGCACTGTCCGTCTCGCCGATTGAGATCGCACGTGCCGTGGGCGGCATCGCCAACGGCGGCGTGATGATGACACCGCACTTCTATAAGTCCAGCAAAGGCGACGAGAAGGACTGGGGCGAAGGCGAGCGCGCGATTTCTGAGGATGCCGCATCCCAGGTGACATCGTGCATGCAGACGGTCGTGTCCGAGGGAACGGGCGTTGGCGGCGCGGTTGACGGCTATGACGTGGCGGGTAAGACCGGTACGGCCGAACGTGCCGACGAGAACGGCGGCTACCTCAAGGAGAACTACATGTCGTCCTTTATGGGCTTTGCACCGGCACAATCGCCCAAGGTGCTGTGCTATATCACGCTCGACGGAACGCCGAGCGGCTCAGATGCCGCTGCGGTGCCGTTCCAGTCCATTATGGCCAACGCGCTCGACGTGCTGGGTATCCCGCACACGAAGTAGGGGGTTACAATCTTTGGGGCGTGGTTTGTTGTCCCATATGAGGGTGTTCACATGCCCTGCACCACGCATGTGCGGCGCTGGGATACAATACGCCGATAGCATTATTAGGTTTACAGGGGAGCTGCAATGATAGAGATCGCCGTCAACAACCTCGCGGCCGCAACAGGGGCCCGAACCGTGACGGGAGAAGCCGATCGGGTATGCCGCGGGTGCGTTATCGACTCGCGCCAGGTCGAGGAAGGGACGATTTTCGTCGCCTTTCCCGGTGAAAACGTCGACGGCAATGATTTTGCTTCCCGTGCCGTCCAGTCGGGTGCCGGCGCCGTCGTGATGACGCGTGAGCCCGAGGCCGAGCTGGTCTCGCTGGCGCAGGACAAGGGGTGCGCCATCCTGCTGACCGATGATCCCGAGGAGTTTCTGCTGCGTTTGGCGCACACGTATCGCCTGGAGCTTGGCTGCCTGGTCGTTGGCATTACCGGTTCCATCGGCAAGACGACGACCAAGGACGTGCTCGCCGCCGTGCTCGCCAAGCGCTATCGTGTCTGGGCCACCAAGGGCAATTTCAATAACCTGATCGGCATGCCGCTCACGGTGCTTTCCGCTCCGGCCGATACCGAGGTCCTGGTGCTCGAGATGGGCATGAACCATTTCCACGAGATTGAGCGCCTGTCCCAGTCCGCCAATCCCAACCTTGCCATCGTGAGCAAGATTGGTACCTCTCACATCGGCATTTTGGGCAGCCGCGAGAACATTGCCCGCGCTAAGGCCGAGATTGTCCAGGGTATGTGCGCCGCCGGCGACTTCTTGCCGCTGCTGGTTTTGGGCGGCGAGGACGACTTTACGCCGTTCATTCGCGATACGTTCGCCCAGCCTGCTGGTATCGACGTGATGCTGGCCGGCGTCTCGGACGATGATGAGGTCCGTGCCCGCGACATTCGTGTTGATGACGAGGGCCGTCCGGTCTTTACGCTCGATTTTGGCCAGGGCGAGACGATCGATACCATGCTTGCCATCCCCGGCGTGCAGTCCGTCCCAAATGCCGTTAAGGCCGCCGCGGTTGCCTATCGCCTGGGCCTGACGCCCGAGCAGATCGATGCTGCCTTTAGGGGCCTCACGATCACCGGTCACCGCCAGGAGATCAAGCGCGCCAAGAGCGGTGCCCGCGTCATCGACGATTCCTATAACGCCAGTGCCGAATCCATGGCTGCTGGCCTCGATCTACTGTGCTCGCTTTCGTGCACGGGGTCTCGCATGGCGATCCTGGGCGAGATGGGCGAGATGGGCGATGAGGCTCCTCGCATGCATGAGCTCGTGGGCGCCTATGCCGCCGCCAAGAAGCTCGACATGCTGGCGTGCGTGGGTGGTGAGCTGGCCCAGCTTATGGCCGATGCCGCGCGCATGATGGGCATGGACGAGGACCGCATCCAGGTGTTCTCCGATTATCAGCAGGTGCTCGACCGCATGGGCGGCGCGCTTGAAAAACATGATGTTGTACTGGTCAAGGGTTCCCGCTTTGTTGAGCTCGACCGCTTTGTGGAAGGTGTGTGCTAGCCCATGTTCGGCAATCCCTCGTATCCAACGTATCAGGCTTTTTTGGGGCTTGGCATCGCCGCTGCCATTGCGCTGCTGCTCATGCCGTGGTGGATCAAGCTGCTCAAGGTCGAGGGTATCGGCCAGCAGGTTCGTGCCGACGGCCCCAAGCGTCATTTGGTTAAGCAGGGAACGCCCACCATGGGTGGCGTTGTCATTCTCGTCGCGATTTCGCTGACCTGCCTGCTGATGGGCAAGCTCACCACCGAGCTCGTGCTCGTGCTGCTCGCCACGCTGGCGACCGGCGTGCTGGGCCTGATCGACGACCTGACCTCCGTTACGCATGGGCGCTCGCTCGGTCTGACGCCTCATGCCAAGATGATCGGCCTAACCATTATCTGTGTCACCTTTACGGTACTTGCCGTTAACTGGTGCGGCGTCGCCCCCGAGATTCGTTTTCCCGGCGGCCTGACGATTGACCTTGGCGTGCTTTCGACCACCATCTGCGGCCTTTCGTTCCCGTGGTTCTACATTGTTTTTTGCTGGCTGATGATCGCCGGTCTTTCTAATGCCGTGAACCTGACCGATGGCCTTGACGGTCTTGCCGGCGGCACCTCCATGATTGCCATGCTCGCCATGGCTGCCATGGCGTTTTTGCACGGAGACGTGAACCTGTCCATCTTCTGCACCGCGTGTGCCGGTGCCTGCTTGGGCTTTCTGTGGTTCAACTGCTATCCGGCGAGCATCTTTATGGGCGATACCGGCTCGCTTGCCCTGGGCGCCGCGTTTGCCTGCACGTCCATCATGACCAACACCGAGGTCGTCTCCCTCATCATCGGCGGCCTGTTTATCGTTGAGACCCTGTCGGTCATGATTCAGGTTGTCTACTTCCACTTTACGCACAAGCGCGTCTTCCTTATGGCGCCCATCCATCATCATTTCGAAAAGAAGGGCTGGGCCGAGACCAAGGTCGTCATCCGTTTTTGGATTATCGCTGCGGCCTTTGGTGCCGTTGGCCTTGCCCTGTTCTTCCAGTTGGGATAGTGGTCTTTCATGTCTCTTGCTGATGTCTTTAGCCTGCTCGTTTTGGGTCAGGGCAAATCCGGTCTCGATGTCGCCCGCTGGGCGCTGGCACATCCCGAGCGCGTAAGTGCCGTTACCGTGTATGGCGGTGGCACCTCTGAGCCCAATGACGCCACGCGTGCGCTCGAGGCTGCTGGTGCGTCGTTTGTCTATGGGACCGAACAGGTCGAGGGCGCCTATGACGTATGCGTGACGTGCCCGGGCATCTCGGAGTTCTCGGGCTTCTTTAAGGCTGGGCGCGAGCATGCCGCCCAGATTATGGGTGAGCCCGAGTTTGCCTATCGCCTGTCGCCCGATAACTGGATTGCCATCACGGGCACCAACGGCAAGACGACCACCACGTCGCTGACTGATTTTCTGCTTAAGGCTGCCGGCGAGGCCAGCGTTGCTGTCGGCAACATCGGCGAGCCGCCGGTCAACGAGATTGACGGCCGAGCCCACAACGAGTGGTTTGTGGCTGAGCTCTCGAGCTATCAGATTGCTACGACAACCGAGCTCCACCCCCGCGTGGCGGTGCTGCTCAACATCACTCCCGACCACTTGGGTTGGCATAAGAGCCATAAGAACTATGCGCTTGCCAAGATCAAACTGTTTGACAATATGGTCGATGACGATCTGGTGGTTGTCGACGTCGAAGACGCCGGCATTCACGAGTTCGATGAGTACATCTACACGCCGGGTCGTCGCATCTGCAAGGTTGCCTTTGACGAGCCTGAGGGCGAGGATGCCGCCTTTGTGCGCGATGGCAAGATGATCGTGCGTCTGAAGGGTGTCGAGACCCCGCTCATCGCTACATCCGAGCTCAAGATCTCGGGCCATCACAATGTTATCAATGCCCTGTGCGCTGCCACGGCTGCCTTGGCAGTCGGTGCCGATGTCGATGGTGTCTGCCGCGGTCTTGCCTCGTTCCAGCCGCTCGAGCACCGCGTGGAGCCGTGTGGCGAGATTGACGGCGTGCGCTACGTCAACGATTCCAAGGCGACCAACACCGATGCGGTCGAGAAGGCACTGACGGCATTTCCCGATGACGACGTGATCTTGCTGCTCGGCGGCCACGATAAGGGCACGCCGCTCACGGACTTCGCGCGCGTCGTTATGGACAACGTGCGCTCGGTCGTCTGCTTTGGCGATGCGCGCGAGCGCTTCACCGCCGCTATGGACGAGGCCGATGTCGATGGCGATGTGGATATCGCCCAGGCGGATGACCTGCGCGACGCCGTGGACGTTGCCCGTTCGCTTTCGAGCCGTGGTGACGTGATCTTACTTTCTCCTGCCTGCTCTTCGTTCGATGAGTTCTCGGGCTATGAGGAGCGCGGCCGCGTGTTTAAGGACTACGTGGCTCAGCTTGCCGCTACAGCGAAATCACAAATGGAATAGGGGTTGCGGTGAGAGAGGAGAGCCCCCGACAAGGTATGAGGAGGCCCGACTCGGACCGTGCTTCCTCACGTCGCACCACACCGCGTTCCAGCCGCGGCGGGCAGTCGTTTAGCGAACGCTATATTGCCGGCGTTCCCGCCCGTATCATGCGCCCCCGTTTGATATTCATGGCCTGCTTGTTTACCTTGGTATGCTTTGGCCTGCTGATGGTGTACTCGGCGTCTTCGGTCGAGGCGCTGCACGAGAATGGCTCGGCGACGTTTTTTCTGGGTCGACAGGCCGCGTTTGCCGTGGTCGGTGTTCTGGCGCTGATTGCCATCGTGCGCGTTTTGCCGGACAGCTGGTTTGGGGAGGATGTGCTCAGGATCTTCCTTATCGGCATGATAGGGCTACTGCTTCTGGTGTTCTTGGTGGGCAGCGGCAGCCGCGGCGCCACGCGCTGGCTCAACATCGCCGGTATTCAGTTCCAGCCTTCCGAGTTTTTAAAGCCATTTGCCATTGCGTATTCGGCCATCATGCTTGATCGCTTCTTTTCGCCCGGTGGCAACATCAACGAATTCCTTCGCAAGATGGGCATCTACCTGGGCATTTCGCTCTTTCTGATTTTTATCCAGCCCGATTTCGGTACTGTCCTGATCATCCTGTTGACCCTCATGTGCATGGCGTTGTTTGCGGGTCTCGACCCCAGATTTATCATCGGCGTGCTAATCTTCGGCATTCTCGTGATCGTGATTGCGCTTGTCGCAGAGCCGTACCGTATGGTGCGTATTCAGGTTGCCTTGAACCCTTGGGCCGACGAGTATGGTGACGGCTATCAGGCCACGCTTGCCATCATGGCCTTTGCCTCGGGCGGTCTGTTCGGCCGTGGCATCGGCAACTCAACCATGAAGTACTCGTATCTGCCCGAGGCACACAACGACTACATCTTGGCCATCATTGGCGAGGAAGTCGGTTTTGTCGGAACCGTGCTGTTCTTCTTGGTGTTTGCGATGCTGATCTACTCGGCGTTTCGCATTGCCGAGCAGGCGACCGATCGTCGGGGCGCGCTCATGGCGTCTGGCTCCGCGGTCATTCTCGCGGTGCAGTTTTTGATTAACGCGCTGGGCATCCTCAACGTGTTTCCCATGACGGGCAAACCGTTGCCGTTTATTAGCTACGGCGGTTCGTCGATTATTGTGTCGCTCATGCTTGCCGGGTTGATCCTGCGCGTTTCGTACGAGAGCGCCCGCCGCGATGAGTATGACCGCCGCCGTGAGAGCTTTGCCGTTATGGATGAGAGTACCGCCGGCTTGCCCCACGTGCGCGGCGAGCGATCTTCGCGTAACGGTTTTACCGTCCTGGATGGCTCTGCGACCGAGCCGGCAGCCCGCCCGCGTCAGCGAACGGTGCCGCAAGGTCGTCCTCAGCGCCCCACTCCTCGCAATGCGGGCGGCGGATATAATCGAATCGATTTGAACTCGGACCCGTCGGCGCGTCTGCGTACCGACGACCAGGGACCGCGTGTACGAAGGGACTACCATGACCGATAAAATGACCGTTGCTATTGCAGCCGGCGGCACGGCAGGACACATCAACCCCGCGCTCGCCTTGGCCGAAGAGCTGCGTGACCGTGGCCACCACGTTGTGTTCGTGGGCCAGTCGCGCAAGCTCGAGGGTCGTCTGGTCCCCGAGGCTGGGTTTGATTTTGTGCCCATTACGGTCACGGGCTTCGACCGCTCCCGTCCTTGGACGGCGCTGACCTCGCTGTGGCGTGTCAACAAGGCCAAGCGTGCGCTCGCCAGTCATTTCTCAAAGGTCGGCAAGCCCGATGCCGCCATCGGTTTTGGTGCCTATGTCGAGGTTCCACTGCTGGGGTGGTGCAAGGGCGCGGGCGTTCCGTATCTGCTGCATGAGCAGAACTCTGTTCCGGGCCTGGCCAACAAGATGATGAACTCCCACGCCGCCCGCGTGTGCATCTCGGTGCCGGCAGCGCGTTCGGTCTTTGAGCGCGAAGGTGACCCTGGCCACGTGCTCATGACCGGCAACCCCGTACGTCGCTCGGTAATCGAGGGCGATCGCGCTCGCGGCCGCAAGGCACTTGGCGTTCCCGAGGACGCTACGCTGCTGCTCGTCTTTGGCGGTTCACTTGGCGCCCAGCACCTCAACGAGCGCGTGGCTTCGCTCAAAAACGAGCTGCTTTCGCGCAAGAACCTCTATGTGTTGCATTCGACGGGTGCCGACGGCTTTGAGGAGACCGAGCGCGCTTTGGCGCTGACGCCCGAGGAGGCGAAGCGTTACCGCGTCCAGCCTTACATCGACAACATGGGCGATATGCTGGCTGCTGCCGATTTGGTGCTCTCGCGTTCGGGCGCATCGAGCGTGGCCGAGATCGCTGCACTCGCCGTGCCTTCGGTGCTCGTGCCGTACCCGCACGCCACGGCCGATCACCAAACCACCAATGCCCGTTATCTGGTCGACGCCGGGGCCGGCGTGCTCTGCGCCGATGCCGATATCGACGGTTCTGCCTTTGCCGATGAGCTGCTGCACCTGGTCGATGACGCGGCGGCGCGCGACGCCATGCGTCAGGCGGCGCGTGGTCTGGCTCAGGATAGGGCCGCCGCTCTTCTGGCGGATGCGGTAGAGGGTTTGCGTTAGTTAGACGGGATATCGTCGGTCGCCCTCGCGCTGATGCGGTTGGTGCGGTACAGTTAACGGGTTACAGGCAGTGTTTACGCAAGGAGTACACGAGCACATGGCTGATTCCCAGACTGCAACCTCCGCGCCCGAGTTTAAGAGCGCCCACTTTATCGGTATCGGCGGCGCCGGCATGAGCGGCATCGCCCTCGTTCTGCACGAGCGCGGTTATGCCGTTACCGGCTCCGACCTTAAGACGTCACGTTATATCCGCCAGCTTACCCGCGCTGGTGTGAAGGTGCATGTGGGCCATGAGGCCGCCACGATCGACGAGGTCAAGCCCGACGTGGTTGTTGTCTCTACCGCTATTCCGGAGTCCAACCCTGAACTCGTGCGCGCTCGCGAGCTTGGTATTCCCGTGTGGCCCCGTGCCAAGATGCTCTCTGCTTTGGGCCACGGCTACACCACCGTCGCTGTTGCCGGCACGCATGGCAAGACCACCACGTCTTCGATGTGCGCCACCATGCTCGACCGCATGGGCCTGGATCCGAGCTTCTTGATCGGCGGCATTGTCGAGGGCTATGACACGAACGGCAAGAACGGCTCGGGCGACTACTTTGTCGCCGAGGCCGACGAGTCCGACAGCTCCTTCCTGTTCCTGAACCCCAACGTGGTCATTGTGACCAACGTCGAGGCCGACCACCTCGATCACTACTCGGGTATCGAGGAGATCGAGGCAACTTTCGCCAAATTCATGAGCCTGGTGGGCGAGGACGGCACCGTCATCGTCTGCGGTGAGGACCCGCATCTGGTCGAGCTCGCCAAGTCGACGGGTCGTCACGTGCTTTCCTACGGCTTTGCCGAGAGCAACGACATCGTCTGCATGCACCCGGATGTCAAGGGCATCCAGAGCGACTTTATCGTTCGCTTTGAGGACGGCACTGAGCATGCCGTGGAGATCAAGAGCAATCCCGGTCGCCACAACATGCTCAACGCCACGGCGGTGCTCACCGTCGCCCATGTCCTGGGCCTTGACATCGACGCCGCCGCCAAGGCGCTCTCGAGCTTTGAGGGCGTCCGCCGTCGCTTTACCCACGTGGGCGATATCGATGGCATCACCGTGGTCGATGATTACGGCCATCACCCCACCGAGATCAAGGCGACGCTTGCTGCCGCTTCGTCGCTGGGCTACAAGCACGTCGACGTCGTGTTCCAGCCGCATCGCTATTCGCGCCTGCAGGCCCTGTGCGACGACTTTGCCGATGCATTTGCCAATGCCGATAAACTGCTGCTGATTGATGTGTTCTCGGCTGGCGAGATGCCCATTCCGGGTGTCACCTCTAAGATGCTCGCCGATACCGTGCGCGCCAAGCATCCTGGCAAGGAGGTCGTGTACTGCTCCAGCCGTCTTGAGCTCAATCAGGAGCTCGAGCAGATGGTGGGCGAGGGCGACTTGCTGCTCACAATGGGTGCCGGTGACGTTACGACCGTCGGTCCCGAGTTTATCGAGTATCTGACTGCCAAGAAAGACGCTTAAGTCTAATGGGTCTGTTTAACGCCGTCATGGCGCTCTCGGGCATGATCGACACGGATGTGATCGAGGACGAGCGCCTTGCGCGTCATACGAGCTATCGTATCGGCGGCAAGGCCGACCTCTTTGTGACGTGCCATAGCTATCATGCCCTCCGCCGCGCCGTGGCGGTGCTCGATCGCGAGCAGGTGCCGTGGGTCATTATCGGCAAGGGCTCCAATCTGCTGGTTGCCGATGGCGGTTATCGCGGTGCCGTCATTTCGCTCGGACGTGAGTTTCAGCGCACGGTTGTTGCCGATGACGGTTGTACGCTGACGGTCGGTGCGGGCGTGATGTTTGCGCGCCTGGTCAACGATGCCCTGTCGCGTAGCCTCTCGGGCCTTGAGTTTGCCGTTGGCATCCCTGGCTCGGTTGGCGGTGCGATATCTATGAATGCAGGCACACGGACCGAGTGGATTGGCTCGCTGGTTGAGGATGTCGTAACGTTTGACCCGGCATCCGGTATCAAGCATTATGCGGGGTCCGAGATCACTTGGGGCTACCGCGAATGTAGCCTTCCCCGCAATGAGATTATCCTCGAGTGCGTGCTCAAGCTTAAACCGGCGCCCAAGGCCGACATTCGCGAGCGCATGGAGCGGTACCTGACGAGGCGCAAGCGTACGCAGCCCATGGGTCGCGCATCCTGCGGGTCGGTCTTTCGCAACCCGCCCGATGCGAGTGTGGGCAAGCTTATCGAGGATTGTGGATTAAAGGGTTTTTCGATTGGCGGCGCGGAAGTTTCGCCCGTTCACGCTAATTTTATCGTTAATAACGGAACCGCCTCGGCCGATGACGTTGCCGCGGTTATCAGACATGTGCACGGAAAGGTGAGGGAGGCGTATGGCATCGAGCTCAGACCGGAAGTTAAATTCCTCGGCTTCTAGAGCATCGAAACCCACCTTCCGCCGCGCCGGAGGGCGTTCCGGCGCGCCTGCCAAACCTCAACGCAATACCGTCGCGCACTCTAAGTCTGTCGGGCATGCTCGACAGACCAGTCGTCCGGTTGTCGGCTCGCAGCTCGGTAATCGTCCGGCCGCAAAAAAGTCCTCGCGTCCCTCGGTGACGTCAAAGCCTGTTATGGGCGCCAAGTCTGCCCGTCCTTTGGCAACTCCTAAGCCCTCGGCAGGAACTAAGGCGGCGCGTCCGGGTCGCACGCTGGGCGCATCGAAACCGCGCTCGCTGACATCGGTGCCGGCTACCGCCAAGAAGCCTTCGGGTAAAAAAGGCGTCAACCCGTTGTCTTCACTTAGGGCGATGGCAAATAAAACATCAGACGCCGCTTCTGTCGTTACAGGCAAAGGCAAAATCGTGGGCGGCGTTTTGGCCGTCTTGGCCGTGCTCATCGTCGTTGCCATCGTGGTGATTAACTCTGGATTGTTTACCGCCACTGATATTCAGATTCAAGGCAGCGAGCACGTGACGAAGCACGATGCTATCCAGCTGATCGATTTGCCCGAGGGAACGTCGCTTTTTAACGTCGATCCCGACCAGATTACCGAGGACCTCAAGCAGAACCCGTGGGTCTCGGGCGTGGATGTCCAGCGTCAGTTCCCGCATACGCTCATTATTACGCCGATGGAGCGTAAGGTCATCGCAATTGCCTATATCAGCTCCGATGACCTTGCCTGGGCCATCGGGGATGATGACACCTGGATCGCCCCGCTGTCGACGTCGGTCGAAGTGGATGACCAGGGCAACGTCATCACGACGGGGCAGGGCTCAAATACCCTGACCGGCATTGATGCCGCGCTGGCGCTCGCTAAGCACTATGGCGCGGTGTTGTTGACTGATGTCTCGGCGGATGTCGCTCCGGTTTCCGGCCAGGCGGTGAGCTCCAAGGCCGTTAAGGCTGGCTTGGATTATGTGCGTGGTTTTTCGAGCGAGTTCTTGGGACAAGTCAAGGATATTTCCACGCCTTCGGTCGAAGCCATCTCGGCAAATCTCAATAACGGCATTGAGGTGTCGCTGGGCGATTCGAACGATATCGTCAAGAAGGAGCGCGTAGTCACCAAGCTGCTTTCGCAGGTAGAGGGCGTAACGTATATCAATGTGCGCTCTCCGGGTAACTATACATTTAGGAACGCTCCGACCTCATAGCGCTGGTTGATGCTTTGTTGAGGGGCCATACCACGCCGTTTATCTGGTTTGTTTGGTTTTCACGGTCAATTATTTGACTGATACGTTCATAATGTGCAAACATAATACGGTTTACCTTTGCATTTACTTTCAACCTGAAGGTTAATGTGCGCAGGGGTCGACCCATGCTATGGCTATAACCTTTGTTCGGAGGACCGACATGCACGAGACAGAGATCAACAACTACCTTGCCGTCATTAAGGTGGTCGGCGTCGGCGGCGGCGGTACCAACGCGGTCAATCGAATGATCGAAGAGGGCATCCGCGGCGTCGAGTTTGTTGCCATCAACACCGATGCTCAGGCACTCGCGATCTCTGATGCCGATATCAAGGTGCACATCGGCACCGACCTTACCCGCGGCCTGGGCGCCGGCGCCAACCCCGAGGTTGGCCGCAAGGCTGCCGATGAGTCCCGCGACGACATTGCTGAGGCGCTCGCTGGCGCCGACATGGTGTTCATCACCTGCGGCGAGGGCGGTGGCACCGGTACCGGCGCTGCTCCCATCGTTGCCGATATCGCGATGAACGAGGTCGGTGCGCTGACCGTCGCCGTCGTGACCAAGCCCTTCACCTTCGAGGGCCGCAAGCGCAAGAAGAGCGCCGAGGAGGGCATTAAGACCCTCTCCGATTGCGTCGACACCATGATTGTCATCCCTAACGACAAGCTGCTCGACATCGCCGAGAAGAAGACCACCATGCTCGAGGCCTTTGCGATTGCCGATGGCGTCCTTTCCCAGGGCACCCAGGGCATCACCGACCTCATCACCGTCCCCGGTATCATCAACCTGGACTTCGCCGATGTTAAGACCATCATGAAGCAGGCCGGTACCGCCATGATGGGTATCGGTACCTCTTCTGGGGATACCCGTGCCGTCGACGCAGCCCAGCAGGCCATCTCCAGCCCGCTGCTCGAGAGCTCCATCGATGGTGCCACACGCGTGCTGCTCTCCATCGCCGGTTCCAAGGACCTGGGCATCCAGGAGATCAGCGACGCCGCCGACGTTGTCGCCAACGCCGTCGACCCCGAGGCCAACATCATCTTCGGTACCGTTGTCGACGAGTCCCTGGGCGATCAGGTGCGTATCACCGTCATCGCTACGGGCTTCTCCGACTCCAACGTCAACCGTCAGGACGAGCTCTTTGCTGCTCAGCAGTCTCAGAGCAAGGCCGCTGCCTCCGCTGAGCCGCAGCGCACCGCTCCTGCCACGAGCCCGGCTCAGGCCGCTCCGACCCGCAACGTCGGTGGCACCGAGCTTCCTAACTTCGGCAACGATCAGTTCGAGCTTCCCGACTTCCTGAAGCGCGGTAGCTTCTAAGTCGTTCTTTGCATTGTTGTGCACAGGGGCGTGTCCGTATGGACGCGCCCTTTTTATTTCGACTTTGTAAACTAGAACCTCCAATCTCTTTACGTTCCCTTTACGATTGCCTCCAGCGCAGCAGGTATCCTTTTAGAGAAGTATGACAGCCGTATAAACGCGGGCTGTAGCGGCGATGCCGCGGTACTTGTGTTATTAGGAGGCTTTAGTATGGCAGCACGTGCGGACAAAGTTTCGCGTGTCGACCATGATGGAGTTACGTTGGTGGAAGGCGCGACATCCGATGTTCGCTTTGCCTTCACCGAGCGCGCCGGTGGTGTTTCCGAAGATGCGTACTCCTCACTCAACTTGGGCTCGCATGTTGGCGATGATCCCTTTGCTGTTCAAGAAAATCGTCGTCGCGCGCTCGAGGCTATGGGTGCCGCCGAGTGCGAGCACAACCTGCTCGTTCCCAATCAGGTCCATGGTGACCATATCGTTGCGGTGACCTCGAACGGCGCCGATGACCTTGAGGACGTCCGCGAGCAGATTGCCGAGGGCTGCGATGCCATCGTCTGTACGGCGCATAACGTACCCGTGCTGCTCTGCTTTGCCGACTGCGTTCCCGTGGTGCTGGTGGCCCCTGGCGGATTTGCCGTGGTGCACTCCGGTTGGAAGGGCACGATTGCACGGATTTCCGCCAAGGCGTGCCAGGCGCTTTGCGATGCTGCCGGTTGCGATGCGAGCGGCGTTTCCGCCTATATCGGCCCCCATATCTTGGGTGACGAATATGAGGTATCCCAGGAACTCATGGATCGCTTTGCCGCCGAGTTCTCTTGCATCGATGCGAGTACCTCTCGCATGCTCGATCTTTCCGCTGCCATTCGCGAGGCGCTGGTAGATGTCGGTGTCGACGCGGATAATATCGTGGATACCCAGCTTTCGACCGTGCGTCAGAACGACCGCTTTTATTCCTACCGTAACGAGGGCGGCACCTGTGGGCGCCATGCTGCGATCGGCGTGATGCTATGAGAAAGATCGTATCGGTCCTGAGCGCCGCTGTGCTTACGCTTACGCTGTGCGCCTGTTCTTCGGGATCTTCTACCTCTTCCATTACCGTCGCTGGCTCCACGACCTGCCTTCCTATCGCCGAGATTGCGGCCGAGGGCTTTAAGGAGGAGACCGGCATCGACGTGCTCGTTTCCGGTTTGGGTTCTTCCGCTGGCATCGAGGCCGTCAGCGCCGGCACGGCCGATATCGCCAGCTCCTCCCGTGGACTCAATGCCGACGAACAGGATCTGGGCCTGACTCCCATCGTCATTGCCCACGACGGTATCGCGGTCATCGTGAACGACGATAACCCGGTCGATAACCTCTCGACCGAGCAGCTCCGCGATATTTACGCCGGCAAGATCACCAACTGGAAAGAAGTCGGTGGCGAGGACCTGAGGATTCAGGTCATCAACCGAGATGAGGCGTCCGGCACGCGTGAGGCCTTTCGCACCATCGTGATGGACGGCACCCCGTTCGATCGCCGCTCGGCCGTTCTTTCGGGCACGGGCCAGGTGCGCGACGTGGTATCTCGTTCGCGCGGTGCCATTGGCTACATTTCGCTGGGCTTCGTCGATAGCCTCAACGCCAAGACCTCGGTCAAGGCCGTCTCGGTCAATCATGTTGAGGCGTCCGAGAAGACGGTCGCGAGTGGCGGCTATCCCATCTCGCGCGACCTTTACTTCTTTGTGAAGGGTGTGCCTTCGCAGCAGGCGCAGGATTACATCGACTATGTGACGTCCGAAAAGATGGACAAGCAGATTCGCGAGGCGGGCTTTATTCCCGTCACCAACGACGAGAAGGGGAGTGAGTAGCATGGAAGCACAGGAAAACTCCCAGACTGAGCAGAATGTTCAGACGCCCAAGAAGCGCGAGCTGGCGCTCGTATCGCGCAGTACCTATATCAAGGAGAAGGCGCTGCAGTGGATCTTCTTTGCCTGCGCGTTCTTGGCGGTCGTTACCGTCATCCTGATTTTTGTCTTTACCACGTACTCGGCGCTGCCCGTCTTTACTGACATCGGTCTGGCTGACTTCTTTAGCTTTACGTGGGCGCCTTCCGAGGGCCACTACGGCATCTTGTCGCTGCTTGCTGGCTCGGGTCTGGTGACCGTCGGTGCGCTCGCCATGGGCGTGCCGCTGGGCGTGGGTACGGCCGTTTACCTGGTCGAGATTGCCAGCAAGCGCGTGCGCAAGCTCATCAGCCCCGCCGTTGACCTGCTGGCGGGCATACCCTCCATCATCTACGGCTTCTTTGGCATGATCATCATCCGCCCGTTTATCGCACAACTGACCGGCGGCCTTGGTTTTGGTGCGCTGACGGCGTGGTTTGTGCTCGCCATCATGATCGTCCCTACCATCACCACGCTCACCATCGATGCTCTCAATTCCATTCCCATGGGCATTCGCGAGGCATCGTATGCCATGGGCGCCACAAAGTGGCAGACCATCTATAAGGTCGTGCTACCTGCCGCGAAGCTGGGTATCGTTGATGCCATCGTGCTGGGTATGGGCCGTGCCATCGGCGAGACCATGGCCGTGCTCATGGTCGTAGGTAACGCCCCGGTTATTCCCGACAGCATTGCGAGCCCCATCTCGACGCTCACGAGCCAGATTGCGCTCGACATGAGCTATTCCTCGGGTCTGCACCGCTCGGCGCTGTTCGGCATGGGTGTGGTCCTGTTTATCATCTCCGCCACGCTGGTGGGTATCGTTCGTCTGATTTCCAAGAAGAAGAGGGGGTAGGCTATGTCCGATTCCGTTGACACGACGGTCGATACGACCTCGTCGCGCGAGCGCATCAAGCGTGCCCTTTCCCACGGCAAGAAGGGCCGCATCAACAAGGACCTGTCCAACAAGATCATGCTTGGCGTGTTTCGTGCCGCTGCCTACATCACCACGCTGGTGCTGGTCGCTATCATCGCCTACGTGGTCATCAACGGCCTGCCACACATCTCGCTCGACTTTATCTTCGGTTGGCCCCAGGGCGTCAACGCCGAGGGCGGAATTTGGCCCACGATCGTCTCGACCGTCTACGTGACGGCGCTCGCCATGCTTATCTGCACGCCGATCGCTGTGCTGGCAGCCGTCTATCTGGCCGAGTACGCCAAGCAGGGCAAGGTCGTCGAGCTCATTCGCTACGCTGCTGACGCTTTGGCCTCGGTGCCCTCCATCGTTATGGGCCTGTTTGGCTACGCCTTGTTTGTCGAGGCTATGGGCCTGGGCCTTTCGATGGTCTCGGCCGCTCTGGCACTCGCGCTCTTGATGCTTCCCATCGTCATGCGCACCACCGAAGAAGCCATTCGCGCCGTTCCGCGCTATATCCGTTGGGGCGCGTACGGCCTGGGCGCTACCAAGTGGCAGGTCGTCTCCAAGATCGTGCTTCCTTCGGCCTTTGGCCGCATTGCCACGGGCATCGTCCTTGCCATCGGCCGTGCCATCGGCGAGACCGCCGTGGTGCTCTACACCATGGGCCAGGCCATCAATCTACCTATTTCGCCGCTCGATTCCGGTCGTCCCATGACCGTTCACCTGTACCTGCTTGCCAACGACGGCATCAACATGAACGCAGCCTACGGCACCGCGCTCTTGCTGATGGTGATCATTTTGGCCTTCAACCTGTTTGCGCGCTTCCTGTCGCGCAAGCGTCGCTAGTTAAGGAGTCCCATGTCCGTTTATCAGTCCGCTCCCGCGTTGGAGCAAGCGGCCATTACGGCCAAGGATTTCAACTTTTGGTACGGTGACTTTCATGCGCTGACGGGGCTTGACCTCAACATCGCCAAAAACGCCATCACCTCCTTCATTGGCCCTTCGGGCTGCGGCAAGTCGACGTTTTTGCGCTGCATCAACCGCATGAATGACCTGATTGAGGGCACGCGCGTCGAGGGCACCATGACGCTCGACGGCAACGATATCTATGCCGAGGGTGTCGATCCGGTCGATCTCCGTCGTCGCGTGGGCATGATCTTTCAGCAGCCCAACCCGTTTCCCAAATCCATCTACGAGAATGTCGCCTTTGGCCCTCGTCTGCAGGGCGTGACTAGCAAAAGTGACCTCGATGACATCGTGGAAGAATCGCTCAAGCGCGCCAACCTCTGGAAAGAGGTATCCAATCAGCTCAACAAGGATGGTTTGGCGCTCTCGGGCGGTCAGCAGCAGCGTCTGTGCATCGCGCGCGTGCTTGCGGTGCAACCCGATGTCCTTCTGATGGACGAGCCCTGCTCCGCCATCGACCCCACGTCCGTCTCTAAGGTCGAGGATCTGATGGCCGAGCTGGCGCCCGAGATGACGATCATCATCGTCACGCATTCAATGCAGCAGGCAGCTCGCATTAGCGACTACACTGCATTCTTCTTGCAGGAAGTTGCCGGCGAGCCCGCTACGCTCATCGAGTATGGTCAAACCGACGCGATCTTCACCAGCCCGGTGGACTCGCGGACGGAAGACTATATCACCGGCCGCTTTGGCTGATCGGTGCGACTAGTCCCAAGCCGATCGGATCTGGTCCGGTGCGTATTCACTGTGCGGGCGGCATGACCGCACCCAACTGATTGGAGTGAACCATGCGCAAACTGTTTTCCCGTCAGCTCATCGAGGCCCGTCACGAGATGCTGAGCATCTACGAGGCCGTCGATCTGGCCCTCCACGATGCCGTGAAGGCCTATGTGACCGACGACCGCAAGCTCGCCACCAAGACCAAGAAGCGCACGCTTTCGATTGACGCACGCTGCGCCAACCTGGAGGCCGTCTGCTACAACCTGATTGCCACGCAGTCACCGGTCGCCTCCGACTTCCGCTTGCTGCAGACGATCATCTACGTCGACTTTAACCTGCAGCGCATGACCGATAAGGTTCGCCAGATTTGCCGCGCCACGCGTCATATGATCAAGGCCGACATCTCGCTGCCCAAGGAGCTTGTCGGCACGGTCGAGGCCGAGGCTGAGGCCGTCTACCAGGTGCTGGGCTCTTCGCTTTCTGCGCTCGTCACCAACGACATGTCCATCATCTGCAACTTGGCCGTCGAGGACGAGCCAGTGCACGCCGCCTACGAGAAGTTCTTCCGCACCTTTAACCGCATGGACACGGGCGATTTTATGGACGACGACAGCAACTATGACGACCTGCGCCGCGCCATCATGGTATCGCGCTATCTCGATCGCATCGCCTCGATTTCCATCGATGCCGCCTGCCGTCTGACCTTCCTGTTGACCGGACAGCGTATGACTGCCGGTGATATCGCCTGCACTGATGAGGATGAGCTCGAGAGCATGCGCGTGCCTTCGGGCGAGGGTGTTATCATGAGGCCCGCCGTCGACGCTCGCTACGTTGCCAAGGTGCCCACTAACGAGGTCAGCGAGGGTCTTCGCTACCTGCTCGATCATCTTGAGGACGAGGACGATGGCGAGGACGACGAGGAGTAAGTAATTCCGTTCGTCGAAAGATTGTAAATACCTAAGTGAGCGCGGCCTTGCACATGCGGGGTCGCGCTCTTGCGATAGCATGGGACTACTTGTTTGGCTGTCAGCGGAGGCGATTGGCAATGGATAACTATTTGGACTTGATGCGCGCTCGCCGCGAGCAGATTCTGGAACGTTTTTATGCGGCGCTCGATCGCGCAGGCCGTCCCCACGACGCCGCGCGCCTCATTGCCGTGTCCAAGACCGTTGGTGTCGATGAGACCGTTGCCGCCATCCAGGCGGGGTATCGCCATTTTGCCGAGAATCGCCCGCAGGAGCTGGTTCGCAAGCTCACGGGTCTGGCGGAGCATCCGGAGCTGCCCGAGGTGCGCTTCGATATGATCGGCAACCTGCAGACCAATAAGATCAATGCGGTGCTGGGCTCAGCCGAGCTGATTCACTCGGTGGGTTCGCTGCATCTGGCGCAGGCGATCTCGAGCCGTGCTGTCCGCAAGATTGAGGCAGGCGAGCTCGCCGGCCCCCAGCGTGTGCTCATTGAGGTCAATGTGAGTGGTGAGGAGTCGAAGGGAGGCTTTTCGCCCGATGAGATTCGTGCCGACGCGGGCGAGCTTGCGGAACTTGAGGGAATTTGCGTACAGGGGCTTATGACTATGGCGCCCCGGGGGAATAAGGATGTGGCACGCCGCACCTTTGCGGGGCTTCGTGAGCTGAGGGATGAGCTGGAGGCGGCGCATCCCGATTTGAACCTGCCTGAGCTTTCCTGCGGCATGAGCGAGGACTTTGAGCCTGCCCTTGAGGAGGGCTCTACGCTCGTTCGCCTGGGCAGGGTAGTATTTAGCCCGGAGTTTGCAGTAAAATAAGGCTCTGAAGTGCGCACTGATTATCGGGGCGCCTGCACTAAACCGCGAGAGGACACAACCATGGGCTTCCTTGACGAGATTAAAAATAAGATGCACCTGGGCGGCCAGCAGGGTTACGACCAGGGTTATGGCCAGGACGACGACTACGGCTACGATGACGGCTATGACGATAGTTATCAGGGCAACGGCTACAGCGGTGCTTCGGGCGAGGGCTTCTACACCCAAGACGAGCCGAGCAACGGCCTGCTTGGTCAGACGCGCCGCGGTGAAGCTGAGTCGGTTGCCGTGTATACGCGCTCCGGTCAGCTGGTCGGCGATGACTCCCGCCATGCCACGACGTATAACCCGCCTTCGCGCTCGCAGGACAGTGTTGCGAGCGGTTATCGTCCCGGTGCCTATGACACGCCTTCGAGCTACGCCGAGAATACCCGCGCCCGTGCCGCCGCTGCACCCGCGCCTGCACCGAGCGATGCCTCGGCCTATGCGAGCAATATCATCAACGCCACGCCGCAGCTGCCGGCCTATGTCCTGCGCCCCGAGAGCTATGACGACGTGGAGACTGTGGTGCGCCGCGTTCGCACCAAGCAGCCTGTCGCACTGATTTTTGTGGGCGTACGCACCGAAGTTGCCAAGCGCGTCTTGGACTTCTCTTACGGCTTTGCCTGCGGTCTGGGTGCCACGGTCAAGGAGGTGGGCGACCGCGTGTTCATGGTGCTGCCCGCCGGTTGCGAGGTCAAAGATTCCGATCTCAAGAAGCTTCGTGCCGACGGCTACCTTAAGTAAAGACAAGACGAGGAGATTCCCATCAACATCTACACTATCGTCCAGCTGGTCAACACGCTGTTCAACTTCTATTCCACGCTCATTGTCGTCTACTGCTTTATGACGTGGATTCCCATGAAGCAGGGTGGTTTGCTTCAGGATATTGCTGCGGTGCTTGATAGCGTGTGCGGTCCGTGGCTCAACCTGTTCCGTCGTTTCATCCCGCCGATGGGCGGTATCGATTTTTCGCCGGTCGTTGCGATTATTGCGTTGCAGTTGGTGCAGAGGCTGGTTCTGCAGCTTCTTATAGGTATACTCGTGTAGAACTGTCTTAGTAACTTACGTCGGGCGTGTAGCGCCGAGGCGATGAAAAAGGAGACTTGTTATGGCTATTACCCCTGCAGACATCCAGGCTCAGACTTTCTCTGAGGCCAAGCGTGGCTACGATCCTGCCGAGGTCGACGTCTTCTTGGAGACGCTGTCCTCCGAGGTTGACGCTATGCTCGCTAAGATCGTCGACCTTAAGGGTCGTCTGACTGCTACCGAGCAGCAGCTTGCCGATGCGCAGGCTCAGCTTGCCCAGGCTCAGGATGCCACCGCCCAGGCCGTTCCTGCCGCCCCCGTGGCTGCTCCCGCCCCTGACTTCTCCGCTCAGGAGCGCCAGATTTCCGCTGCCCTGATCGCTGCCCAGCAGACCGCTGAGACCATCGTCAACGATGCCAACGAGAACGCTGAGCGTATCCGCAACGAGGCTGACGCCAAGGCCCGCGAGGTTATCCGCCAGGCTCTGACCGAGAAGCAGGCCGAGCTCGAGGAGATCGATCGTCTCAAGGCTTCCCGTGAGGAGTTCAAGGCAGAGTATCTCAAGCTCATCCAGCACTTCATGGACGATGCCCAGAATTCCTTCCCGGCCGATCTGATGGCTTCCACGCCGGTCGGTTCTGCCGCTTCTCCTGCAGTGACTGTTCCCGCCGAGCCGCTGCCCGTCGCTGACCCGGTTGTCCCCGTGGCCGATCCCTTCGCCCCGATCGACAACTTTGCTGCCGACGACCTGGACTAACATTCGGCCTACAATTTAGTGCCTAGAAAGGACCCGCAGCTTGCGGGTCCTTTTTTATGACTGTGCCGGAGTGCGTAACATAAAAAACCGAGCCCTGCACATAATGGCGCAGAACTCGGCGAACGGGTGAGCGGTCAAGGGTAGGTTTTAAGGCATGTCCCAAAACCTACTTGAGGAGGAAGTCGGAGAGGGGAATGGTACGGGCCTCGCGATGCTCGGGATCGGCGATGTGGTCGGCAGGATATCCACAGACGAGCATGTGATAGGGATAGACGCCTTTGGGCAGATTGAACTGCTCCTGTGCCACCCCAGGCTTAAAATGGCATACCCAGCACGTTCCCAGGCCCTGCTCGGTGGCCTCCATCATCATCTGATCGCAGACGATCGAAGTATCGATGGCACTCGAGTTCATCTGATCATACGGGCGCACCCAGGCATCATCGGTAACGCTGCAAATAAGGAAGATAAGCGGAGCGCCAAAGATAGACCCATCACGAGCAAACCGAGGCTGACAAGCAGCTGCCTTCTCCAGAAGCTCAGGCGTATCCAACACCATCACACGGGTTGGATGATTATTGCAAGCAGAAGGAGCAATACGCCCAGCCTCAACAATGGCATCCACCACAGCCTGCTCAACAGAACGATCCTCAAACTCACGACAAGAATACCGACCCCGAGCCAGATCCAAATAAGACATACAAGCCCTCCAACAATTAAAAATCAAACAAACCCAAAGTAACCCAAACAGTACCCAAGCAGCAATCAGCCAAACGCTCATCGAGGGCCAAAGTGTCTGAACGGATACCAAAGGTCCCTTCAGCCAAACCCCCATTGCGCTATAACTATCAGCCAAAGTTCCCAATGGTGGTACGTAAGGGAGCGGGCCCGGCCACTAATAACCTTTTGAACGACTCTGCTTGCAGCCGGAGTGAAAAAGGTTATTAGTGGCCGGGCCCGCGACCGCCGGGACACGTACCCCCAATTAACTGTTCTTCATGACAATCGAATCCACAACATCGGCCACATTCTCGCAGCAGTCGGCGCAGTACTCCAGGAAGGCGTAGACGTCACGCCAAGCGATGACCTCGAGCGGATCCTTGCCGTTAACGTGCAGGTTGCGCATGGCGTTGATGTAGAGCTCGTCGGCCTCGGACTCGATGGTGTTGATCTGGATGACCAGCTCGCGCAGCGTTTTGGACTTGCGGTAGTTGGGAAGCTCGACCATCAGGTCTTTCATGGCGCGGCAGGCGTCAGTCACCTTGTGGGCGATGACGATGGCGTCGGGATGGATGCTCTGAATGTTGGTGAAGTAGACGCGCTGCACGACGCCCTCAATACGGTCGAGCACGGTGTCGAGCGCGCAGCTCATCAGATCCAGATCCTCGCGCTCGAGCGGGGTGATAAAGGCGGTGAGCAGGGCGTCTTCGAGCTCGTGGTGCTTCTTGTCTGCCGCATGCTCAATCGCATGCATCTTATTGAGCATGTCGTGAATCTGCGCGGGATCGAAGTTCTCAAAAATCTTGGTGAGCAGCTCTGCGGCCTGGACGGCGAGGTCGGCGCAAGCGACGTAGTTGTCAAAGTAGAACGAATCGGGTTTCTTTGCCATGGGTGGGTCCTTTCGAGGCGAAGACGGGTGGGCGAAGTGTTGCGGTCCGGATGGACGTTCGGTTTGATTAGAGGAACATCATGAACAGCTTGGCCATGACAAAGCTGATGAGTCCGCAGGCGGGGAAGGTGAAGAACCAGGTGAACATCATGTCCTTGACGACTCCGAAGTTGATGGCCGAGAGGCGCTTGACGGCACCGACGCCCATGATGGCGCAGGTCTTGATGTGTGTGGAGGACACGGGGATGCCGGTAAGGGTGGCAAGCAGCAGGTTCGCGGCGCCCGCGAGGTCGGCGGAGAAGCCCTGATACTTCTCGAGCTTAACCATGCTCTGGCCGACGGACTTGATGATGCGCTCACCGCCCACGCTGGTACCGATACCCATAGTGGCCGAGCACAGCAGCATAATCCAGATGGGGATGCCGGCGTCGCCGACGCTCGTCTGCCCGCTGGCGAAGGCCACGCCTAAAAAGAGCACGCCGATGAACTTCTGTCCATCCTGCGCGCCGTGCATAAAGCTCATGGCCGCAGCGCTCGCGATCTGAGCGTATTTAAAGAAGACATTGGCACGTCGTCTGTTGGCGGCGGCGAAAAGAATCGAGACGAGCTTGCACAGGACCCAGCCCATGACAAAACCCAGGCCGATGGAGAGCGCCAGGCCGTAGATGACCTTCATCCACTCGTGGACGTTGACGCTGCTCGCGCCGCCGAGGGCGATGGCGGCACCGGTCAGGCCGGCGATAAGGCTGTGGCTTTGCGAGGTGGGGATGCCAAAACGCGATGCCGTGGCACCGTAGACGACGATGGAGAACAGCGCCGCGCATAGGCAGGCGAGCGCCATGGTGCTGTTTCCGCCAAAGTCGACGATATGTGAGATGGTGTTGGCGACGCTCGCGTTAAAGTGCGTCATGATGAGCACGCCGAGGAAGTTGAATGCGGCGCTCATGAGAATGGCGGCGCGGGCGGGCATGCAACGCGTAGTGACGCAGGTCGCGATGGCGTTGGGCGCGTCGGTCCATCCATTGACGAAGATGGCGCCCAACGCGAGGATCACGGTGACGGCAAGGACTGGGTTCGACACAATTTGGCCGAGGAAGGTTGAGAACGTTACGTCCATATATGGGCTTTCTCGAAGTTTGCAGGCACGTTACAAAAACATGATAAATCGTATCACCTCCTGCGGGTTTCTTTACCGAGTTCTGATGGGAGAAGTGAACTTTTTGGCACTAAAATTGAATATTAGCCCTGTTGACCGCGGGTGTTCTTTTTGCTAACACGCCATGCGGACACGTGCGATTACTACGGCACTCCAAAACCACAGTCTGTTCGCTTTACAACATGCAAACATGCGTTCGATAATAGGAGGCATGGAATATCGACAGACAGACGGCAAAACTCGGCGCGTACACAAGCAGTATGTGGACGTCGTGGCTCGCATCCTCGCGGGCGGACAAGTCGTGCCAGTCGCCGTCTGCTGGGTCGACGGACGTTGTTTTACAATCGATGAAATTATCTCGACCACCGGGTTTGGCCTGACGGTCCACGGCATCCGTACGGCGACCTATAAGGTGCGTTTTGGCGGGCACGCGACCGAGTTGTATCTGGAGGACCAGACGCGCGAGCGGGCGGACGGCTCGCAGGCGCACGTGATGCGTTGGTGGGTCTGGGCCTTTGATCGTACGCTCGAGGGCGAGCGCCGTGGGTAAGGCCGTACGGCATTCGGGTACAATGACAGGAATCTTGTCACCTGCTGCGCCGTCTTTCACGGCACTTTTTGAAAGGACGAAATTATGAACGATATCCAGGGCTATCAGAACGGCCCCATCGAGGCCGGCGCAAGCCGTGCCAAGGAGATGTCGCCGCGTGCGTACAATCTTGCCATGTCTGCCCTCATCTTCTTGGGCTTTTGTGCCATGGGCGCTGGTGCTTACTTTACGAGCACCATGGCGTTTGCCCGCATGATGATGAGCGGCGCCGCTTTGCCGCTGGTCTTTGGCTCATTTATTTTGACCATCGTCGGCATGGTCATGATGTCGGCCGCCGCCAGCAAGCAGTCCGTGGGCCTATCCCTTGTGGGCTACGTAATCTTTGCGAGCACCTTTGGCCTGACCGCGTCGTTTGGCCTTGCCAACTACGACCTGCCCACCATCAACACTGCCTTTATCGCCACGGCCGCCATCACCTTTGTCTTTGGCGCCTTGGGCGTGACGTTCCCCAAGTTTTTCCAGCGCGTATATGGCATCGGTTTTGGCATTCTGCTCGCCACTATTCTGGTTGAGATCGTGCTGATGTTCATGGGCGTCTCGCAGACCATCACCGACCTGATCGTGATCGTGGTGTTCGCCGGCTTTATTGGCTACGACACCTATGTTGCCACGACGGTGCCGCCTACGCTGCCCAACGCCGTGCTCATGGCGTCCAATCTGTTCGTGGACATTATCAACGTGTTCTTGCGCATCCTGAACATCCTTGGCCGTCGCGACTAGTGGCGAATTGCGGCGGTGCTTGCCGTGCGTGTAAATCGATGCGAAAGGCGGTCCTTCGGGGCCGTCTTTTTTGTACGCGGCGGGGTATCATGGATGGGAAAAGCCGATAGCGGCAGAGACCGAGAAAGGTGACCACTTATGGCAGACGTCGACAACAGGAACCGTAACCGCAGGTCCAACCGAGCGGGTCAGCCCAATCCCAAGCGCGAGGGCCGTGCCAAGGCCGCCGAGCGTCACGTGGCAACTGTGTCCGAAGCGTGCGCCAAGGATATCGAGCGTTCGCTTGCCGGTGTTCGCGAGTTTGACGGTATGCCTGCCGGCTTTGTCTCGGCGATGAAGGCCAAGGTTCAGAGTGCTGTGACCACCGAAGAACAGATTGCCGAGGACGTCGAGGGCGCGGAGGCTGCCGAGGTCGAGGCAGCGCCCGAGAGCGAGGCAGCGCCCGAGACCGAGGCAGCTCCTGAGCCCGTCGAGGAGCCTGCCGAGGAAATCGCCGAAGCTGAGTCCGCGCCTGCTGAGGAGCCTGCTGCGTCTCTGCCTGAGGTCACCGTGCTCGATGCCTCCGCCACGCAGGCCATCTTGGACAACGGTCGTGGCTATGCGCAGTTCTGCGACATGGCCGTGCTCGCCTTTGCCTCGTTCACCAACCCGGGCGGTGGCTATATTCAGGGTTATCTGGGCCAGGAGGCCACACTGTGCGCCGATTCGTATCTGTACAACGTTCTCGATAAGCAGCGCAAATGGTACGGCGAGAACCGTCGCCGCAACATCAACTGCGAGCTCTATCGTAACCGCGCCCTAGTGGTGCCTGCGGTGCGCTTCGACCGCAACCACGTGCATGCATACGCCGACGTGATCGTGGCCGCCGCGCCCAACGTTAAGCGCGCCCGCCAGGAGTATCGCGTGAGCGACGATGCTCTGCTGGATGCCCTGCGCGACCGCATTCGCTTTGTGCTTGCCATCTGCGACGAGCTGGGTCGCGAGAAGCTCGTGCTGGGTGCTTGGGGCTGCGACAACAACGGCTTTGACGCAGAGGCCGTGGCCGAGCTCTTCCGCAAGGAGCTCGCGTCGGGCGACTTTAAGGTCAAGCAAGTCTTCTTTGCCGTGCCTTCTACGCGCTGGGATGAGGATTTTGCCAAGTTCGAGCACGTGCTGGCAAACTTCCCCGAGCGCAACGAGGAGTCCTATGCTCAGGTTGCCGCTCGCGCTGCGGCAGCTCGCGCCGCCGAGCAGGCCCAGGCTGCTACCGAGGATGATGAGGACGAGGACGATTGGCGCAAGTACCTGTAACCGGTACGTGTTGACAGATAGGTCGAGCCGGCGGGAGAGGCTGCTCCCGCCGGCTTTTTACTAAAAGGAAGGGCTTACGATGAAAAACGTTCTATGCTTTGGCGACAGCAACACCTATGGTTACGATCCGGCGGGCATGCGCGACGGCACCGCGGTGCGCTATGCGCGGGATGTGCGCTGGTGTGGCGTGGCCCAACGTGACTTAGGCGAGGGCTGGCATGTAATTGAAGAAGGCCTCAACGGCCGCACGACGGTACGCGACGACATGTGCCATCTGGACACCAATCTTAACGGCATTCGCGCGCTTCCGATGATGCTCGAGGCCCATAAGCCGCTGGACGCCATTGTGATCATGCTGGGCACCAACGACTGCAAGACGGTCTTTAACGTGACGGCTGCCGATATCGCTCGTGGCGCCATGGCGCTGATTCGCGCCGTCCGCGCGTTTCCGTGGACCGACGCTGCGCCTTGTCCGCGCATTCTGCTGATGGCGCCTATCAAGATTAAGCCGCAGATCGCCGACGTATATATGACCGATTTTGACGAGCATTCCGTAGAAGCCTCGGAACATTTTGGTGAGTACTACGCACATGTGGCTGAGCAGTTTGGCTGCGACTTTTTGAATGCCGCCGACTTTGCCGAGCCGGGCGATATCGACTATCTGCATATGATGCCCGAAAGCCACGAGAGCCTGGGTCACACCGTGGCGGCCAAGCTCCAAGAGATGCTCGGTGAGTAGCGCGACCCCAAACCACCGCAAAGGTGTCTGTCCCCTTTGCGGTGGTTTGGGCTGCGAATCTTAATACTGCCACATGTGATTGACGGGGCCGGAACCTTTGCCCATGTCAAAGCCGGCGGCGAGGGCGCCCGTTAGGTAGGCCTTGCCGGCGTTGACGGCGTCGGCAAGATCCATGCCCTGAGCCAGCGCGCAGGCGATGGCGGACGAGAGCGTGCATCCGGTGCCGTGCGTGTTGTCGGTCTCGATGCGCTTGTGGCGGAACCACGTGGTGAGTGGATCTCCCAGATGGTTGCCCTCGTCATCGAGTGGCGCGGGTTCGGCCAGTACATCGTTGGCCTCGTTGACAAGATGCCCACCCTTAACGAGGGATGCGCAACCAAAGCGGCGGGTGAGGAGCATGGCAGCATTTTGCTGTGTGCGCTCGGAGTCGACCTCGTAGTCGAGCAGGGCCATGGCCTCGGGAATATTGGGCGTGATAACCGTCGCCAGCGGGAACAGGCGGCGGGTGAGCGCCTCGGCGGCATCTTCGGCAATCAGCCGTGCGCCCGAGGTGGCGACCATGACGGGGTCGACTACCACGTTTGTCGCGTTCCAGGCGCTCAGGCGGTCGGCGATAACATCGATAATCTCGGCAGAGGAAACCATGCCAATCTTGACGGCGTTGGGGCGGATATCGTCAAAAACGGCATCGATCTGCGCCGCGACAATATCCGGGGAGATGTTCTGCACGGCGGTGACGCCCAGGGTGTTCTGTGCGGTGATGGCGGTGATGGCCGTCTCGGCATACAGGCGGTGCGCCGTGATGGTCTTGATGTCAGCCTGAATGCCGGCGCCACCGCTGGAATCGGATCCTGCGATGGATAGAACGGCAGGTACCTTACTGCGATCCATGTTCGCTCCCTTGTTCGGTCGGAATCAAATGGGTCTATAAGCCAGCATTATAAAGATGCCCGGGCTGACTCTATGTCGAACCCGGGCGGGCGATGCAATCTTTACGCAAATGCAAGCAAATGTTCACACGTCAACAATTGACAGGCACCAGCTCGCCGACAGAAGCGGCCGCGGCGACAGGCTAGTCCTCCATGCCGAGGTCGATCGTGGTGCCCTCGAAGATCTTGTTGACGGTGCGGACGGCGCACATCTTGCCACACATGGTGCAAGTGCCCTCGGTGGCGGCGGGGGACTCCTCGTAGCGCTTCTTGCCCGTAACCGGGTCGAGCGCGCACTCCCACATGGCGTCCCAGTCAAGCTTGCGGCGTGCCTGGCCCATCTTGTCGTCCATGTCGCGGGCGTGGGGCACCTTTTTGGCGATGTCGGCGGCGTGTGCGGCGATCTTGGTGGCCATGAGGCCGTCGAGCACATCCTGGGCGTTGGGCAGGCATAGGTGCTCTGCCGGTGTCACGTAGCACAGGAAGTCGGCACCGGAGCTGGCGGAGATGGCGCCGCCGATGGCAGCGGTGATGTGGTCGTAACCCACGCCGATATCGGTCACCAGCGGCCCGAGCACATAGAACGGAGCATTGTGGCACAGGCGCTTCTGCAGTTTCATGTTGGCGGCGATCTCGTCGAGCGCCATGTGACCCGGGCCCTCGACCATGACCTGGACGCCGGCGGCCCAAGCGCGCTTGCACAGCTTGCCCAGCTCGATCATCTCAGCGGTCTCGGTGGCGTCGTTGGAGTCGTAGAGGCAGCCCGGGCGGCAGGAGTCGCCGAGCGAAATCGTCACGTCGTACTCGTGGCAAATCTCGAGCAACTCGTCGTAGAACTCATAGAATGGGTTCTCGTTACCGGTGACTTCCATCCAGCCAAACAGCAGTGAGCCGCCACGGCTCACGATGTTCATCAGGCGGCCGGTCTCCTTAAAGGTCTTGGTGACCGACTTGTTGATGCCGCAGTGGATGGTCATAAAGTCCACGCCGTCCTCGGCATGCGCGCGCACGACTTCGAACAGGTCGTCCTTGGTAAGCTTGACCAGCGGCTTTTCCATGTAGCCGATGGCGTCGTACATGGGGACGGTGCCTACCATGAGCGGCGTCTCGTCGATGAGCTGCTGGCGGAACTGGCGCGTCTTGCCCGAGTTGGAGAGGTCCATGATGGCGTCGGCGCCAAAGTCCTCGGCGATCTTGACCTTCTTCCATTCCTCGGCGGCATCGGCCTTGTCGCCCGAGATACCCAGGTTCACGTTGACCTTGGTGGACAAGCCCTCACCGACGCCAAAGGCGCGCATGCCTTTTTTGATGTGCACGATGTTGGCGGGAATGGCGATACGGCCGTCGGCCACGCGCTCGCGGATGTACTCGGGGTCGCGATGCTCGTGCTCGGCGACTTCCTTCATCTGCGGCGTGATCTGCCCGGCACGGGCGAAGTCGATTTGCGTGACGAGCTTGGGCTCGGTCTGTGTGCTCATTGGCACGGCTCCCTTCGTTGGCATTACCCATATCAGGTTTGCGGGTCAGGGCGGGCGCGCCCAGTCTCAGCCTGCCGTCTTGTCCTGCAAGCTCCCCGTTTATGTAATGGGCTCAAGTATAGCTCGAATGGGTACGATTGGCCTAACGAGCGTGCCTGTGGGGAGGCGTACATGGAAGACAAGCATCTATATCGAGAGACGCAATGGGATGTATCGGCCGAGGAAAGCCGTGCGCACCATGGGTTGGTCGCGATTGGTTTTGCGGTGCTTGCCGTGCTGGTGATTGCCTTTTGTATCTGGACGTTTGGTGGTCGCGGCGGCGCTGCATGGGAGTTCGAGGCTGATGACAGCCTACCGATTATGACGGTGAGGAGTACTGGCGGTAATGCCAATACGCTCGCCGTTCCGGGCGATTATTGGTACCCGCGCGATGAGTTTGTGCAGTTGCAACTGAGTGGTGGGTCCATTCCAGGTGAAGAAATCGAATGCGTGACGTTTGACGCGGCGCTCAAAACGCTCACGGTGAAGCTCAAAGATCAAGGAGATGCGCCCACGACCATGGATATCGCCCTGACGGAATGGCGTCTGGAACCTCCGTCGGGCGTTGCGGTATCCGACGTAGGGCACGTTAAGATTACCTACCAAGATGGCTCGACGAGCGAGATTGCAAAGGCCGATGGCTTGGCGGAGTAATGGGGTGTTTGGAAACGGCGGGCCTATTGTGCCTGCGCGTTCATGAAAACCAGGGTGTTTTTGTCTGAAAGCTCGGGGATGTGCCGATAGCCGATGTTGAATGCGGTAAGTTCGCTTGCATCCTCGAGCTTGTTTTCTGCCATCCACCGCACCATGGAGCCGCGCGCCTTTTTGCTGGCGGTCGACCGTTGGATGGGCTTCCCGTTGCGGATACCCTCGCCAAAGAGGCATGTGACGGCCGTGGCGTCGTCCGCGAGGTGGGGCAGAACGGCTTTGGCATACTCTACGCTGGCGAGGTTGACGATCGTGGTGTTTGAGCCTGCCGGGGCGGTAGCCCGCGCGAGCTTGTCGCCCCAAAACGCGTAGAGGTCTCGGGCATCGTCAACGGCGAGCTTCGCGCCCATCTCCAGCCGATACGGTTCGACGGCATGAAAGGGACGAACGCACCCGTAGAGGTCGGAGAGGATCCACAGGTGGCTTTGCAGCCAGGCGAGCTGTTCGGCATCCATTACCTCGGGTGCCATGCTCTGGTACTGAATGCCGTGATAGGACATGATGGCAGGGGAGATGCGGCGCGCGATACCGGAATCGGCAAGATCGCCGTTTCCCAAGATGGGCTCGAACTCATGCAAAATGTCGAGACAAGGGGCCAGCAGCTTGTCGCTGACGTTCCACAGAGCTTGTAGGCCGCTGTCGCCTTCGGTTCGTTCGATGTCCAAGAGCGCATGGTGCAGCTGAGCGGTCTCGCGCGCAAAGGGCGGAATCCCCTGAACTTCAAAAGCATCTTGTGCCGCGCGCATTTGCTTGGCGGGTGAAACGATGACCTGGAGCATGAACTCTCCTCTGCCAAAAAAAGTCGCGGCGGAATACGGTCTGCGCGAGCCGGTTGAAGGCCGGGTTAGTCCGTATTCCACCGCAAGTTATAAAGGGCTGGTTTGGTGCGCCTTACGAGGGTTTGCTAGGCGCGCTCGAGGAAGGCTTTGTAGCCGCGGTAGGCCTCGTAGATATCGGCCTTGTTGGCGACCTCCCACAGGGCGTGCATGGACAGGACGGCAACGCCGGAGTCGATGACGTTCATGCCATACTTGGCCATGATGTAGGCAATGGTGCCGCCACCGCCCGCGTTGACGCGACCGAGCTCACAGGTCTGGAAGTCCACGCCGGCCTCGTCCATGATGTCGCGGACGAGGGCCACGTACTCGGCATCGGCGTCGTTGGAACCGCCCTTGCCGCGGCTGCCCGTGTACTTGTTAAAGCACAGGCCACGACCCATAAAGGCGGCGTTCTTGGTCTCGAACTTGCCGGCATAGCCCGGGTCGAAGCCGGCGGACACGTCGGAGGAGAGCATGCGGCTGCGGGCGAGCGCGCGGCGCAGGGCCAGCGGGCTATCCTCGCCGGCGAGCGTCATGATCTCGGCGACGGTGTTCTCGAAGAAGCGGCTCGTCATACCGGTGGCACCCACGGAGCCGATCTCCTCCTTATCGACGATGAGCGTGATGCTCGTGCGCTCCACGTTGGCGACGTCGATCTGGGCGAGCATGGACGGATAGGCGCAGACGCGGTCGTCGTGGCCATAGCCCAAAATCATGGAGCGGTCGAGGCCCATGTCGCGGGCGGGACCGGCGGGCACGACCTCGATCTCGGCGGAGAGGAAGTCCTCCTCCTCGACGTCGTACTGCTCCTTGAGGATGTCCAGGAACATCTGCTTGACGGGCTCCTTAGGAGCGTCCTTGTCGTCTTCATCGAACTTAACGGGACGGCCGCCCACGATCACGTCGAGGATCTCGGCGTCGACGGCGTCCTTGGCGGGCTTGGACATCTGCTCGCTCGAGAGGTGGATCAGCAGGTCGGAGATGGTAAAGACCGGATCGTCTGCCTTGTCGCCGATGTTGATGTCGACGGTGGTGCCGTCCTTTTTGCAGATGACGCCCACGAGTGCAAGCGGGGAGGCCACCCAGTGGTAGCTCTTGACGCCGCCGTAGTAGTGCGTGTCGAGGTAGGCCATGTCGCCGGCCTCGAAGGCGGGATTCTGCTTAAGGTCCAGGCGCGGCGAGTCCACGTGAGCACCCAGGATGTTAAAGCCCTGCTCGAGCGGGGCGGTGCCCAGGTTGACGAGCATGAGGTCTTTGCCGTGATTGGCGGCGTACACCTTGTCGCCGGCCTTGAGCGTGCGGCCCTCGGCAATCACGGTCTCCAAGTCGACGTAGCCCGCCTCCTCGGCCATCTTGATGCCGGTCTTGACGCACAGGCGCTCGGTCTTGTTCTCACTCAAAAACTGCTTATAGCCGCGGCAAAGCTCCTCGAGCTCCTCGATTTGCTGTGGCGTGTACTTTTTCCATGCGCAGGGACGCTCCATGACGCAGGCTCCTTTCGGATCGATCGTGCTGGTTGATGTACCGTGAGCCATCGTATCACGCGCGGGCTCACGGTGGCGGGGGAGCTTGATGTGAGGTGGCCGCGGGGCGGGGAGCGTGTAAACTGGAGTGAGCAAACCGTGCCCAGCCTAAAGCGAGGTATTCAATATGTCTGACAAGCGCCGCACCTTTGCCGTTATCGACGGCAACTCGCTCATGCATCGCGCCTTCCACGCCGTGCCGCCGACCATGAACGCGCCGGACGGTCGCCCCACCAACGCGATTTTTGGCTTTCTGAACATGTTTCTTAAGATGATCGACGCCTTTAACCCCGACGGCGTTGTTGTGGCGTTTGATAAGGGCAAGCCGCGCGTGCGCATGGAGATGCTGCCGCAGTATAAGGCGCAGCGCCCGCCCATGGACCCCGATCTGCATGCGCAGTTCCCTATGATTAAGGAGCTGCTCACCGCGCTCAACGTGCCGATTCTGCAGTCTGAGGGCTGGGAAGGCGACGATATCCTGGGAACCATGGCGCGCCTGGGTGAGGAGGCCGGCTGCGACATGCTGCTGGTGACCGGTGATCGCGATATGTATCAGCTCGTGACCGAGCACGTCAACGTGGTCTCGACCCGCAAGGGCCTGTCCGACGTGGCGATCATGACGCCCGAGAGCGTGGACGATCTGTATCACGGCATCACGCCGGCGCTCGTGCCCGACTTTTATGGTCTGAAGGGCGACACGTCCGATAACATCCCCGGCGTGCCGGGCATCGGTCCCAAAAAGGCGAGTGCGCTTATTGCGCAGTACGGTAGCCTGGACGAGGTCATCGCACATGCCGACGAGGTCAAGGGCAAGATGGGCGAGAACCTGCGTGCACACATCGACGATGCGCTGCTGAGCCGCAAGGTCGCAACCATTCGCACCGATGCGCCCGTCGAGCTCGATTTTGAGGCGACGTCATTCCCGGCGTTTTCTGCCGACGAAGTGTCCGCGGCGCTGGGCACGCTTGGTATCACCGCCATGCAGAACCGTTTCTTGGCGCTGATCGGCGGCGAGGGTGGCGCTGCTGCCTCCAGTGTGTTTGAGATACCTGCGATGGTCCGCGCAGCCGCCGGCGATGCTGACGCGCTTGGTGCCGTTGCGGCTGAGGTCTCCCGCGCGATTGATGCCGGCGAGTGGGTCGCCGCCGTGGTGGACGATGACAAGGAAGAGGGCGCGCTCTTTGGACTGACGCGTACGCTGTGGTTGGCGACGTCCACGGGCCTCTTCGCGCTCGAGGAGGGCGACAGCTGCACGGCGGCTGAGGTTGAGAGCTTCAACTTCGTCCACGGCGTGATTGCTGGCGTGCTCGCGCGTCTGTTTATGGAGGGTCGCGTGGCGAGCCCGGATATGAAGGTGCTGTTGCACGAGCTTTCGCCCATCGATTCTTCTGAGCCCGAGCTCATGGATCCGCTCGCTGCCGATTCCACGCGTATCTTCGATACCGTGGTCGCTGCCTATCTGCTGGATTCCGATCGCTCCGAGTTCGATGAGGCATATCTTGCCGATACCTATCTGCAGATGGCGCTGCCTGCGGCGCGCGGTGCAGAGGGTGCCGGTGAGGACGCTCCGGCGCCCGCCGCTCGCACGGCGGCCTTGACGCTGGCGCTGGTCGCACCGCTGCGCGACCGCATGGCCCGCGAGAACGCCGCCAACGTGTTCGATGGCATCGAGATGCCGCTCGTGCCGGTGCTTGCCAAGATGGAGCGCGCGGGCATGCTCGTGGATCCCGACCGCCTGCGTAATCTGTCCGAGGGCCTGGCGACCCAGATCACCGAGGTCGAGCGCAGCATTCGCGACCTGGCGGGTGACGAGACCTTTAATATTGGCAGTCCCATGCAGCTGTCGCATGTGCTCTTTGATGTGATGGGACTTCCGACCAAGGGCCTCAAGAAGACTAAGCGCGGCTACTATTCGACCAACGCCAAGGTGTTGAGCGACCTTGCCCGCGACCACGAAATCGTGCGTCTGATCTTGGATTGGCGTGAAAAGTCCAAGATCAAGTCAACCTATCTGGACACGCTGGGCCCGCTGCGCCGTGGTGACGGTCGCGTGCACACCACGTACAACCAGACCATCACGGCAACGGGGCGTCTGTCTTCGAGCGACCCGAACCTGCAGAACATCCCGACGCGCTCGGAGCTGGGTCGTACCGTCAAGACGGCGTTTTCGGCAGGCGAGGGCAGCGTCTTTTTGGCGGTGGACTACTCGCAGATTGAGCTGCGCCTGCTGGCGCATCTTTCGGGTGACGAGCACCTGGTGCGCGCCTTTAACGAGGGCGAGGACTTCCATGCCGAGACGGCCGCGCGCGTATTTGGTGTGCCGGTGTCCGAGGTAACGCCCGACTTGCGCAGTCGCGCCAAGGCCGTGAACTTTGGCATCGTGTATGGTCAGCAGGCCTATGGCCTGTCGCAGTCGCTGCATATCTCGATGGCCGAGGCGCGCGACATGATCGACCGCTACTACGAGGCCTACCCGGGCGTGCGTACGTTCCTCGACAACGTGGTGGCGCGCGCCAAGCAGATGGGCTACGCCGAGACCATGTATGGCCGCAGACGCCATATTCCGGAGCTCAAGGCCAAAAACCCGCAACTCCGCGGCTTTGGCGAGCGCACGGCCATGAACCACCCCATGCAGGGAACCGCCGCCGACATCATCAAGATCGCGATGGCCCGCGTAAGCCGCCGTCTGGAAGAGGAGGGCTTTGCCGCCCACATGATTTTGCAGGTACACGACGAACTGGACTTTGAGTGCCCCGTCGATGAAGTCGAGCGCCTAACCACCATGGTCCGCGACGTCATGGAGCACGTCGTAGACCTCCGCGTCCCCCTAATCGCCGAAGCCAGCACCGGCATAACCTGGGCCGACGCGAAATAGAAAAACAGCCACAGGTCCAAAGCAGCCAAACCAGAAGGGAGTCCCTTTCAGCAAGGAACTCCCTTCATCCATAATTATTCAGCCAAGTATCTAGACGCCAAGACGCCATCTAGGCGGCAAGCAAGTCACCCTAGGACCTGGCCGGGCGAGGCGGGTAAGTTTTTCGTAGATTCCGCACGAGCCGGAAAGCACTTAATGTGCTTTCCGAGCGAGCCCAGGACCTGACCGAACGAAAAACTTACCCGCCTCGCCCGGCCAGGTCCGACGAGCCACGTTAACGAGCCGCCAAGATGGCGTCGATGAGCGTCAGTACGCCCCCGTCGTTGTTGCTCGGAATGCGCCATTTGGCATGCGCGTTCATGTGCTCCTCGGCATTGTCCACGATAAAGCTGTGACCGACGCGCTCCAGCATGGGGATGTCGTTGTACGTATCGCCCACGGCGGCGGCGTCGGCGATATCGATGCCCAGGTGTTCGCACAGGTGCGCGACGCCGGCGCCCTTGTCGACGCCCAGGTTCATAAAGTCGATCCACTCGCGCCCGGCGTTGGTGACGTAGAGCTTGTCCGAGAACTCGGGGCTATAGGTCTCGCGGAAAGCGGGCTCGGCATCATAGGCCGGGAAGAAGATTGAGATCTTGTTGGACTCGATATCAATGCCCTCAAAGCTGTCGACGTAGTTGATTGTGTTGTAGTAGACGCTGATCTCGTCGTGGTATTGATGGTCGCGGGCAAGTACGTAGAACTCGTCGAAGCAGCACAGGACGGGAACGGCGCGCGGATCCTCCGAGGCGCGGCTCAAGACCTGCTGATACAGCTCCACGTCAATATTGCTTTTATAGATATAGCTGCCGCGATAGATCACGCAAGCTCCGTTGTCGGGACAAAAGGCGAGGCGGTTCTTGATGCCCTCGAACATCTCCTCGAGCTTGGGGGCGGGACGTCCGCTGGCGGGGCAGAATACGATGCCGGCGTCGGCGAGCTTGTCCAGGCGCTCATCAAGACCCTGGGGCAGCACACGCTCGTCGGTCAGCAGCGTCTTGTCCATATCGACGGCGAGAATCTTAATGTTGCCGATGTTGGCGTCCGATTCGTAAGTTTGCATAAAAGCGAGCCTTTCGTTTCGAGATTGTTTCAGACGTTATAACCATCAACTCGTAGTCGAGCGTATTTTCGCAGGAACGGAGCGTGTTTGCACCACGCTTCACAAAGTAATGAAAAAACTTTTCAGAAATTTGAATTTGTCGCTTGTGCTGCGGGCACTTTAGCGTAATATAGCGACCATCGAAAACGGAGACGGAAAAACAACCGCTTACCGAGTAAAAGGTACCGTTTACGATATTTGAATTGCGCCCGGCGATACGTGAAAGGAGAGGCAGATGCAGTTCGTAAAGATCATCACCACTGCAGACAATGCCATCCGACGCCAGCGCGCAATTTCCCGACGACGATAACAATCGTCTCTGTCCGCATGGGGCGAATTGCCTCAACAGAGTCATTTTGAGGTCGTTGGGTTTTAGCACGACATTGCTGCATGTTTCTAGGGCATGTATGTGCTGATTTTTGCTATTTAACCTGATATTGCACGGTATATGACCTTGAAATGACTTGCAACTGACCGATGTTCTAACTAGCTACCAAGGGCGAAAGGAAACAGCCATGAGCAAGGAAAAAGTCGTTCTCGCATATTCCGGTGGTCTTGATACATCCGTATGTGTCAAATGGCTCCAGGACGAGAAGAATCTCGATGTCGTTTGCGTCTGCGGCAACGTGGGCCAGGAAGAGACCGGACTGGATGCCAAGAAGCAGAAGGCGCTCGACCTGGGCGTTCTCGATTGCCAGGTGCTCGACCTGCGCGACGAGTTCTCCGATGAGTTCCTGACCAAAGCCATCGCAGCAAACTCCATGTACGAGAACAAGTATCCGCTGCTCTCCGCCCTGTCTCGCCCGCTGCTTGCCAAGAAGCTTGTTGAGGTCGCCCACGAGTTTGGCGCGACCTACGTCGCCCACGGCTGCACCGGCAAGGGTAACGACCAGGTTCGTTTTGAGGCTGCCGTCAAGGCCCTCGACCCTGAGCTCAAGGTTATCGCCCCGGTGCGCGAGTGGGATCTGAAGTGCCGTCCCGACGAGGTCGCCTATGCCCACGCCCACAACGTGCCGGTTCCCGAGGGTGCCAACGATAACCCCTACTCCATCGACGACAACCTGTGGGGTCGCGCCATCGAGTGCGGTCACCTGGAGGACCCTTGGAATGAGCCGCTCGATGACGCTTGGGTTATGACCAAGAACCCCGAGGACACGCCTGACGCCCCGACCTATACCGAGATCGAGTTTGAGGCCGGCAAGCCTGTCGCCGTCGACGGCAAGAAGATGAAGCTCTCCGAGATCGTCATCGCCCTCAACAAGATTTCGGGCGACAACGGCTTTGGCCGTCTTGACCTGGTCGAGGATCGTCTGGTGGGCCTCAAGAGCCGCGAGTGCTATGAGGTTCCCGGCGCCCTGACGCTCATCACCGCCCACAAGGCGCTCGAGGACATCTGCGTCGAGGGCGACCTGCTCAAGACCAAGATCAAGCTCGAGCAGGATTGGGCCACCGCCGTGTACAACGGCCAGTGGTACAGCCCGCTCAAGAACGCGCTCGACGCCTTTATGGCCGATACCCAGAAGTTCGTGACCGGCACTGTCCGTCTGAAGTTCTTTAAGGGCAACTGCCATGTCGTCGGCCGCAAGAGTCCCTTCAGCCTCTACGACTACGGCCTGGCTACCTACGACCGCGACACCACGTTTGACGAGAAGGCCAGCGCCGGCTTTATCGAGATCGATACGCTGTCGCTCAAGACGTGGGCAAAGGTCCAGGGCCCCAGCTCTGCTGCCGCCCAGGCCTAGCGCCTCCTTCCCTTGGTATCCGCGCGGCCCATCCGCGTGATACATAACGGGCGCACGGGGTCCCTACCTTTCGTTATGCTTGCTGACACTTCTTAACATCGGTGGCCCCTACGTTCCGCCCGCATATATGATGCCGCGACTGTGGCTGAGTCCGAGCCCCGCCGGGGTTGTCCGGCGGGGCTCCTTCTATCAATTTGGCGGCTCTGCGCCTATATATGAGGAGTATCCATTATGTTCAATGCTATCGCGCATGCTTTACTTGCCCTCGCGCCCGAGTTCGATGCTGCAAGGGTCGAGGACGTCCCTATGAGCCTGAAGGCCTGGATCGATGGTTCGCAGGGCAACATCCGGAGGGAGACGTTGGGCGCCAAGTGCATGGCGCGTCACTTCTTTGCAAATTAGCTACATGGCACCGCACACGGTGGGGAATGTGTAAAACTAGCGGTTGAAAAATCGCTTTAGCGATATGGCGCATTGCTTTGGGCGCTTGTTTTGGTATTTGGAGAAAGGGGACGGTTCCATGGCTCTTTGGGGCGGTCGTTTTGAGGCAGGCGTGGCCGAGGTCACGCAGGAGTTTGGCGCGTCGCTGCCGGTCGACAAACATCTCTATAAGCAGGATATCACCGGCTCTAAGGCGCATGCCAAAATGCTGGCGGCCCAGGGCATCATCAGTGCCGAGGACGAGCAGGCGATTGCCAAGGGCCTGACCGGAATCGAACAGGATATCGATGCCGGCAACTTTACCTTCGATATCAACGATGAGGACATTCATATGTCCATCGAGAGCGAGTTGACGCGCCGCATCGGCGAGGCCGGTAAGCGCTTGCATACCGGCCGTTCGCGCAACGACCAGGTGGCGACCGATACGCGCCTGGGCGTCAAGGCGCTGGCCAAGGAGCTCATGGAGGCCAATGTTGAGCTGCGCCATGTGCTGGTGGATGCGGCTAAGAAGTACGACAAGGTGATTCTGCCGGGCTACACGCATATGCAGCACGCTCAGCCCGTGCTGCTCTCGCATCATCTGCTGGCGTATTCCTGGATGTTCGCGCGCGACTTTACGCGCCTGAAGGCCGCCTTTGATGCCGCCGACAACTGCCCGCTGGGTGCTGCCGCGCTTGCCGGTACGAGCTATCCGCTCGATCGCCAGATGACGGCTGCCGAACTTGGCTTTGCGGGCGTGATTCCCAACTCGCTCGATGCGGTTTCCGACCGTGATTTCCTGCTCGATCTGCATTACGCCGGATCCGTCATGGCGATGCACCTGTCGCGTCTTTCCGAGGAGATCGTGCTGTGGTCGAGCTCCGAATTTGGCTTTATCACGCTTTCAGACTCCTACTCCACCGGCTCGTCTATCATGCCGCAGAAGAAGAATCCCGACTTTGCCGAGCTTATTCGCGGCAAGAGCGGCCGTGTGTATGGCAACCTGGTGCAGCTGCTCGTGACCATGAAAGGCCTGCCGCTTGCTTATAACAAGGATTTGCAGGAGGACAAGGAGGGCGCGCTCGATACCGCCCATACGCTCATGCAGTGCCTGTCGGTTATGGCCGGTATGATTTCGACTTGGGCCGTCAACGAGGATGCCATGGCGCGCGAGTGCGGCGTGGGTCACCTTGCCGCCACCGATGTTGCCGATTACCTGGCTAAGCGTGGTCTGCCGTTCCGCGAGGCTCATGCCGTGGTGGGGCATCTGGTTCTGATGTGTGAGAAGCGCGGCTGCAATCTTGAGGACCTGCCGTTTGAGGTGTTCCATGAGGCAAGCCCGCTCTTTGAGCGCGACATTACCGAGGCGCTCGACATCCCGTCGATTGTCGCCGCGCGCACGACCGAGGGCGGCACCGCCCCTGCCGCCGTTGCCGTGCAGCTGCAGCGCGCCGAGGCACAGCTCGTGGCCGACGAGGGCGTGTTTGGATCGCTGACTAAGGTCGTCGAGATGGGTCACGGGGTAAAGTAGGGATTTGGCTGAAGCCGTTTTGGCCATTTATTGATAAATCGTTTTCACTTTACGGGCGCCTGCTGATGTGGGCGCCCGTATTTTGTTGCTATGGGGGAGGGGCTTGTCGAGAACTTCTGTAGGACCTTTGGGCAGGTTGTGAAGGGGTTACGTTCGCGGGCGGCAACCGACCGCCTGCTCTGTTCGATGCGGTTGATGGGCGGTCGGATGGTACTCTAATCGGGCTTCGAAACAGAAGTGACACATATGGAGCGCTTTAATAAATTGCAACGTTTCAATAAACAGCTTTTTGTTTAACTGCAGCTAAAACTCTGTTACGATGCAGTCCAGGCGGGTGCCGGAATGGGACTTGGGCACGCGCGAACCTACTTGAAAGGCTACTTTTATGGCTATCGAGAAGACCTTCATCATGATTAAGCCCGACGCCGTGCGCGACCGCAAGATCGGCGAGATCGTTGCTCGCATTGAGCGCAGCGGCCTTGTCATCGAGCGCATGGAGATGACCACGCTCGAGCGCGCTACCGTCGAGGAGCACTACGCCCATCTGGCCGACAAGCCCTTCTTTGGCGGTCTCTGCGACTTTATGACGAGCGGTCCGGTCGTCAAGATGGTCGTTTCCGGTCTCTCCGCTGTTGCTAAGATGCGCACCCTCATGGGCGCTACTAATCCGCTTGACGCTGCTCCTGGTACCATCCGCGGCGACTTTGCCGTCGATGTCAACGCCAACGTGATCCACGGCTCCGACTGCCTGGAGAATGCCGAGATTGAGATCAAGCGCTTCTTTGGCTAAACCAGCTTTGACTCCTTAAAGCTGTTAGCGTGTGGCTTGGGCGCCGCGGAACTCCATCTGCGGTGCCCTTTTATTCCAAAATCTATGCAGGGGCCCGCTCGGACATGTGTTCCGAGCGGGCCCCTGCTGTTAGCTTGTGGCACTGAATAGTTTAGGCTTCGTCGACGATCTTAAGGCCGCGCGTGTGATCGATCTCGTTGAGGAGGTTAACGCGACGCTCGTGACGACCGCCCTCAAACTCGGCGTCGAGCCACTCGTCGACAATCATCTTGGCGAGCTCGGAGCCCACGACGCGGGCGCCAAAGGCGAGCACGTTGGTATTGTTGTGCATGCGGGAGAGCTTGGCGCTGAAGGGCTCGGAGCACACAACGGCGCGTACGCCCTCGACCTTGTTGGCAGCCAGGCTGATCCCGACACCGGTGCCACAGATGAGGATGCCCAGGTCGACGTCGCCGTTGGCAACGGCCTTACCCACCTTGTAGCCGGCGATGGGGTAGTCAAAGCTCTCGGAGGTGTCGGTGCCAAAGTTCACGACCTCGCAGCCGCGCTCCTTCAGGTGCTCGGAAATGATGTTCTTGAGCTCGACGGCGGCGTGGTCGTTACCGATACCGATCTTCATGGATGGTTCCTCTCTGGTCTGTGCGGCGCAAATGCTAAAGGTGTTTACCGCGTTCGACTGCATGATAGCGCGACTTTTGCGTAAACGCTCGGGCGTTTTTTGGTCAAACGCTTTAGCATGCAACAAGACCGGCTTCTCGTGAATGAATGTCGTCAGTTTGCGCTTGAGCGCCGTCTGCCGGAACCATGGTTGCGGTTTTTGATGCATTGTTATCAAATAAAAGAACTAATTATTTTCGAGAGCCCAGTCCGTTATACAAGTAGGAGATACCTATGCCTACCGATTCCCTTCGTGATGCCGCGTTTTGCGATGTTTTGAACCGCGAGCTTGTCTGTGCGCTCGGCTGCACCGAGCCCATTGCCGTTGCCTATGCAGCGGCACTGGCGAGCCAGACGCTCGGTTGCGAGCCCGATCATATGGACGTTGCCTGCTCGGGCAACATCATCAAGAACGTTAAGAGCGTGACCGTGCCCAACTCGGGTGGTATGCACGGTATTGAGGCGGCAGCCGTGCTGGGTGCCGTGGGTGGCGACGCTAAGAGCGCTCTCGAGGTGCTCGAGAGCGTTAACGATGAAGACCGTGCACGCGTGGCCGAGCTCCTCGCCGACGCCGGCTACTGCGATGTGTCGCTTGTCGAGGGTGTGCCCAACCTCTACATCAAGGTGACTGCCACGGCCGGGGGCCATACCGCGGTCGTCGAGATTACCGATCATCACACCAATGTCACGTGCCATACGCTCGACGGTATTCCGGTATGCGGCAAGTCGGCGGGGGAGTGTGCCGCCTGCGCCGAGCGTGTGGTGGCCGAGCGGGCGGCGGATAAGGCCGACACGCCCATGTCGATTGAGTCCATCATCGACTTTATTGAGGACGGCGACATTGAGGACGCCCGCGCTGCCGTTGAGCGTCAGATTGAGCTGAATGGCGCGATCAGTGCCGAGGGCCTTGCGCACGCTTGGGGCGTCGAGGTGGGCCGCACGCTGCTGGGTGCTCGTGCCGATGACGTCGCCTGCCGTGCCCGTGCCCGTGCGGCCGCCGGGTCCGACGCCCGCATGAACGGCTGCGCGCTGCCGGTCGCCATTGTGTGCGGCTCGGGCAATCAGGGCATTACCTGTGCATTGCCCGTCATGGAGTATGCCGAGTACCTGCGTTGCGACCACGAGCGCCTGGTGCGCGCCGTGATGCTGTCCGATCTTATCGCCGTGCATATCAAGAGCTATATTGGTGCGCTCTCGGCGTTTTGCGGTGCTATTTGCGCCGCGTGCGGCGCCGGCGCTGCGATTACCTGGCTGTGCGGTGGCACGCGCGAGCAGATTGGCGCGACGGTCTCGAATACGCTCGGTAACGTGGGCGGCATCGTGTGCGACGGCGCCAAGGCGAGCTGTGCCGCCAAGATCTCGGCTGCCGTCGATGCGGCGATTCTGGGCCATGATATGGCCATGCAGGGTCGCGGCTTCCGCGCCGGCGAGGGCCTGATCCAAGATACCGTTGAGCAGACAATCGCCAGCATGGGCTACGTGGGCCGTGTGGGTATGAAAGATACCGACGTCGAGATCCTCAACATCATGATCGGCAAAACCCAGGTCTGCTAGATATTACGTTGCGGTGAGATAGTTCCTAAAATTACCCGGGTGAGGGGCAAACAGGAACTATCTCACCGCAACTGCGCTAGATGTTCTGGCGCCTACGATAGTTCGTCGGCTATTTGGTGCTCGTAGAAGGCCTCGATTACGGCGTTAAAGTCGCGGGCGAAGTCTTCCATGGTTCCGCGCCAGGTGGCTCGGCTGGGCTTGCCCTGGCCCACAAAGGCGGTTTGGATGCCGCAATCGGGGGACGGGAAGTCGCGTTTGGGATCGTTGCCAACCATAAGGACCTCGTGCGGCTCGAGCCCCATCACCTGAAGCTGCTCTAGATAGTAGGTGGCATCGGGCTTGCAGCGGGTGGTGTTTCCCATGTGCGTGACGAGCTCAAAGGGAGCGTCGGCCAGGTCGCCCCAACCCATGCGGCACTCGATGGCGCCCTGGGGAAAGCTGGGGTTGGTAAAGAGCGCGCAGCGCAGCCCTGCGTCCTGTACGGCCTGGAGCGCGGCGTGTGCGCCCGGCATGGCGTGGGCGTTAATGACATCGTCGTTCTTGTACGGAAGAACTTCGCGGTCATAGTAGGTAAACGCCTCGTAGATGAGTGGGTCCGAGAGGCAAATGCCGCACCGGCGCTCAACCTCTTCTTGGTAGAACTCAAGATTGGTGCGATTATCCGTGCCGCTTCGGCGATTGGCGTTGAGGTCGACCAAGATAGTGCCGAGGCGTGCCATCGTGCCACCGTGGCTGCGGCGACCGATATCCGCGAGCATCGACGAGACATCCTTAAAATAGCGAAGGATGAACGCGTTGAGGTTGATGCTAAGAAGCGTTTCGTCCATATCGAAAACGACTGCTTTGAGCACGCGGGCACCTTTCTCGTAAATTTGATCTAGAGTCGTTGGCTCCGGATACTTTACCCCAAAGCCGAATGCCTGGCTGGTTATCGTCAAGTTGCGGAGACGTGTGTTCATAAGATTACGAAAAAGTCTCCACACGAGTAAAAAATCGCAGTTCACGCTTGAAATCGAACTCATTTCCCCGTAACCTATACGAACGTGATTGCATAAGCGTCACATTAGTATCTGTCGGCTCCCGAGTGTTCCTAAACGTTGTGTGCTTGTCGCACCCTTCTGTAGGTCCTAGCAATCGGGGCCCCGTAGTTCGAAAGGGGTCCACCTTTGAGTGAGATTCAGAACTCGTCCATTTTCTCTCTTGACGATGTCAACGAGGAGGAGATGAACAACCTCATCGACGGTACGATTACCGACTTTGATGAGGGCGATCTCGTTAACGGCACTGTCGTTAAGATCGAGCATGACGAGGTGCTCGTTGACATCGGATTCAAGTCCGAGGGCGTTATCCCGGTCCGCGAGCTGTCCATCCGCAAGGACGCTAACCCTGCAGACATCGTTGCACTCGGTGATCCCATCGAGGCTCTGGTTCTCCAGAAGGAGGACAAGGACGGTCGTCTGGTCCTGTCCAAGAAGCGTGCCGAGTACGAGCGTGCTTGGAACCGCATCGAGGAGAAGTTCAACTCCGGCGAGAACGTCGAGGGCGAGGTTATCGAGGTTGTCAAGGGCGGCCTGATCCTCGACATCGGCCTGCGTGGCTTCCTGCCCGCTTCCCTCGTCGACCTCCGTCGCGTCAAGGACCTCACCTCCTACATGGGTACCCGCATCGAGGCTCGCGTCATCGAGATGGACCGCAACCGCAACAACGTCGTCCTCTCCCGTCGCGTCGTGCTCGAGGAGTCCCGTAAGGCCGAGCGCTCCGAGATCCTGTCCAAGCTCAAGTCTGGCATGCGTCTCCAGGGCACCGTTTCCTCCATCGTCGACTTCGGCGCCTTCGTCGACCTCGGCGGTATCGACGGCCTCATCCACATTTCCGAGCTCTCCTGGAACCACGTCAACCATCCTTCCGAGGTTGTCAAGGTTGGCCAGGAGGTCGAGGTCGAGGTTCTCGACGTCGACCTCAACCGCGAGCGCATCTCCCTGGGTCTCAAGCAGACCACCGAGGATCCGTGGCGCGCACTGGTCAAGAAGTACCCCGTCGGCGCTATCGTCGAGGGCACTGTGACCAAGCTTGTCCCGTTCGGCGCTTTCGTCGACCTGGGCGAGGGCATCGAGGGCCTGGTGCACATCTCCGAGATGGCCAACAAGCACGTCGATCAGCCTTCTCAGGTCACCCACGTGGGCGACAAGGTTCAGGTCAAGGTCATGGAGATCGACCTCGACCGTCGTCGTATCTCCCTGTCCATGAAGTCCGCTGCTGAGACTCTGGGCGTCGAGATCGAGGTTACCCCGCTTCCTTCCGAGAAGAAGGACGAGGAGACCGACGCCGAGTAAATCGGTTTGACGATCACTTGTTTTAAGGGATCCGTCCGCAATGGACGGGTCCCTTTTTGCATTTGGTGCCGAGATGCACGATGCTGCCCATGCTGTCCACAGGCTATTTGGTTGTCGCTGCATGAAAAATGCCGACATCCCGCCTCGGGGAGGAGGCGGGAACGCACCGAGTAGGCGGAGGGGTGCGGAGCGCGGTCGCGTCTCGACTGACGACGTTGCCCATCGACTGAACTATTGTAGCGCATGGGTGGTTCTTGGTTTATCGTGCGAGCGCTTGTGTTGTGCCATTGCCTGAGGCAGCGGTGTGTTACACTCTTGCACTGCTGAGTGGGCCAGACGGTCGCGCGATGTGCTGCTTGCAGTACGCGTGAGGAAAGTCCGGGCTCCAGAGGGCGGGATGCCGGCTAACGGCCGGGCGGAGTGATCCGACGGAAAGCGCCGCAGAAAAGAAGACTCCCACCTGCGCCGCAAGGCGTAAAGGGAAAAGCTGAAACGGTGGTGTAAGAGACCACCAGCGTCGTGGCAACACGGCGGCTTGGCAAGCCCCATCCGGAGCAAGCGCGAATAGGAACGCTATGGGCCGGCCCGGTCCGCGTTCGGGTAGCGTGCGTGGAGCTGCACGGTAACGTGCAGACAAGATAAATGACCGTTCACGACAGAACCCGGCTTACAGGCCCACTCAGCACTTTGTTGACGCTGCGACGGCGTCAGCTGGCCGATTTGGCGCTCATTCGTCGGTCGCCGCCATAAGGCGTGCTCCCTCCTCTTTCGGGCCAAATCGACTCAGCTGACGCCGTCTCGCTGTTTTTGCCTGGTCATCGGCGTTGCCGTTCTATTTACCGGGGTTATCGGTACGGCCTTTGCCGTATTATTGAGGCTGTTTGTTGCTGCGCTTAATTTTGTTGAGGGGCTTTGTTGGACAGCTATTTTACTCTGCAATCGAATATTGAGGCTACGGGCGAGTTTGTGGACCGCAAGAGCCGGTTTATTGCCCAGCTGGTCCATATTGAGTCCGAGGATGAGGCGAATGCCTTTATCGAGACCGTTCGCAAACGTCATTACGACGCTCGACACAATGTTCCCGCGTGGATTTTGGTCGATGGACGCGAGCGTCAAAGCGATGACGGTGAGCCGAGCCGCACGAGCGGTATGCCGACGCTCGAGGTGTTGCGCGGCGCGGGGCTCAAAAATGTTTGCTGCGTAGTGACGCGCTATTTTGGTGGCACGCTGTTGGGGCCTGGTGGCTTGGTACGCGCCTATACCGCGGCGACGCAAGCGGCGGTGGCCGCGGCTCGGGAGGCCGGGCAGATCGTCGAGATGACGAGTGTCGTGCCTGTTGACGTGCATGTGGCCTATCCGCAGTATGAGCAGGTGCTTCGTTTGGCGCAGGATTCGGGTGCCAAGGTCTCGGATACCGATTACGCGGATGCCGTGACGATTCATTTGGTGTTTAAGGCGGGGGAGCAGGAGCCGTTTTGCGCCAAGATGCGCGAGCTTATGGCGGGGCGCGAGGAGATTGAGGTCGGCGCTCCCGAGTTTGCCGAGTTCTAACGGCGACGGCCGGCGTGCTTTTGGATGGATTCCAAGTGCGCCGGCCGTCGCTTTTCTGTTGCTGCCGTTTACTCGGCGAGCTGCTTTAGCACATCGCAGGCGATCTCGATGGCATCGTCGATGCAGCCGGGGCAGCTGCGGAGCGGACCCTTATCCGATCCGATGCCCTTGAGCGTGCCGCAGACGGTCGTCGTGTTCTTCTCGCCAAATCGCTTGGCAATCTCGCGCGACAGCTTGTAGGTCTGGCCTTTGGTCTTGGGGTTCTCCATGCCGTCGCTCATTACAAAGCCTATGATGGCAACAGCGCCCGAGATGGCGCCGCAGGTCTCGGTCATGCCACCCATGCCGGCGCCAAAGCCCTCGGTGAGGGTAAAGGCGGTCTGGGGGTCGAGCCCGACGGCAGGTGCGAGCGTGCAGGCAACGGCCTGTGCGCAGTTAAAGCCGCGGGCGTGGTATTCGGCAGCCTGAGCCTGGCAGGCGGCGGTGTCGAGCTGGGTGGTATCGATCTGCTTCATCGTTGTCTCCTTGGTCACGGTGTACCCGCCTATGGTACCCGTGACAGTACATGTAATCATCGAGAGCTTCATGTATGCCTCATTTTTATCTATCGAGCAAATGCCCAAGGCTTGAGATAAATACCCTGATCAATTTGTCCATTAACCTACCTTGGGGATGGGTTGAGAGGGGTGCAGGGTAGCGGTATCGTGAACCGAATAAAACTAAAACCCAGGCAAGGGAGCTAGATATGAGCGAGCAGACCATCGGTACTACATGTGTTCAGGGCGGCTATCACCCGGGAGATGCGGAGCCGCGCCAGGTGCCCATCTACCAGTCCACCACGTGGAAGTACGACACGTCGGAGCACATGGGCAAGCTGTTTGACCTGGAGGAGTCTGGCTACTTCTACAGCCGTCTGCAGAACCCCACGTGCGATTTGGTTGCCGCCAAGATCTGCGAGATGGAGGGCGGCGCCGCAGCGATGCTCACGAGTTCGGGCATGGCTGCGAACTTCCTCGCGATCTTTAACGTTGCCGGTGCCGGCGATCACGTGGTCGCAAGCTCTGCCATTTACGGCGGTACGTATAACCTGCTCGCCCACACCATGGGCCGCATGGGCGTGACCTGCACGTTCGTCGCCCCCGACTGCACCGATGAGGAGCTGGAGGCTGCCTTTCAGCCCAACACAAAGCTCGTCTTTGGCGAGACGATCGCAAACCCCGCCCTTGCCGTGCTCGATATTGAGCGCTTTGCCAAGGCCGCACATGACCACGGCGTGCCGCTGATGGTCGACAACACCTTCCCGACGCCCGTGATGTGCCGTCCCTTTGAGTGGGGCGCTGACATCGTTACGCACTCCACCACCAAGTACATGGATGGACATGCTGCCTACCTGGGCGGCGTGATCGTCGACCACGGCCAGTTTGACTGGATGGCCCATGCGGACAAGTTCCCGGGTCTCACCACGCCTGACGAGAGCTACCATGGCGTGACCTATGCCGAGAAGTTCGGTCGCGAGGGCGCCTTCATTACCAAGGCCACCGCGCAGCTCATGCGCGATCTTGGCCCCATGCAGAACCCGCAGGCGGCGTTCTTCTTGAACAGCTCGCTCGAGAGCCTGCATGTGCGCATGCCGCGTCATTGCGAGAACGGCCTGGCCGTTGCCAAGTTCCTGCAGAGCCATCCCAAGGTGCGCTTCGTGAGCTATCCGGGCCTGGAGGGCGACAAGTACTATGACCTGGCTCAGAAGTACATGCCCAACGGTACCTGCGGCGTTGTGAGCTTTGGCTTTAACGGTGGTCGCGCGGCGGCCGAGACCTTTATGAAGAGCCTCAAGCTCGCCCAGATCGCCACGCACGTGGCCGATGCCCGCACTTGCTGTCTGCATCCCGCTAATGCCACGCATCGCCAGATGAACGATGAGGAGCTCATCGCCTGTGGCATCTCCGCCGACATGGTGCGCCTGTCGTGCGGCCTCGAGGACACGGCCGATCTGATTGCCGACCTTGAGCAGGCACTCGAGCAGTGCTAGGCTAGCGTTCGCATAAGGCGCCGATGCTGGCAGAAAGCTTCGGCGACCTTTCGTTCCGATTCCGTAGGCGGGACCCCAATCGCGGCTGTTTGCAGGCGATCGGGGCCCCGTTTTTTTGCGTTAGGCCACTCGAAAGGATGGATATGGAGAAAACTGCAGAGCAGTTGCGCCGCGAGCACATTGCTCTAGAGGGTGACACCCATGGCAAGAACAAATGGGCGATTCTGTTTACCGTGCTCATCATGACGTTTATGGTGTGTCTGGATTCGACCGTCGTTACCGTGGCGCTGCCCGTGATGCAAAAGGAGCTGGGCATGGGCCTCGATCGCATTCAGCTGGTAAGCTCGGTGTATCTGCTTGCGACATGCGTGGCTATGTTGCCGTTTGGCCGTCTGGGCGACGTGCGCGGCAAGGTGAATGTGTTCCAGCTGGGCGTCATCGTCTTTTCGGTCGGTTCGCTGCTGTGCGGCCTTTCGGCCTCGCTCGAGGTTCTTATCCTGGCACGCATTGTTCAGGGCATCGGTTGCGCGGCGGCCATGGCTAACAACATGGGTATCATCACCGAGTCGTTTCCGGCGCGCGAACGTGGCCGTGCCATGGGTATTCTCGCGACCTTCGTGGCCCTCGGCATGATGTGTGGCCCCGTGCTCGGTGGCATGCTGGTGGCAAGCTTTCCCTGGGAGAGCATCTTCCTCATCAACCTGCCCATTGGCGTCATCTCGTTTATCGTGGGGCTCTACACGTTGCCGCATGTTAAGCCGGAGGCCGGCGACCGTCCCATGTCCCTTGCCGAGGCCGCTCGTCGCTGCTTTGCAAATTCGGCCTTTACCATCAACCTTGCCTGCATGCTCATCGTGTTCGTTGGTATTGGCGCATCCGAGTTTATCCTGCCGTTCTATTTTCAGGACGCCCACGGCTTTGGTTCCGACATTTCCGGATTGCTGTTTTTGGCGCTGCCGATGGTGAATGCCTTTATCGGCCCGCTTTCGGGTGCGGTTTCGGACCGTGTTGGCTGCGAGGGTCCCACGGCGGTCGGCCTGGGCGTGTACGTGTGCGGGCTCTTTGCGGTAAGTACGCTCGACGAGCACTCTTCCATCCCTGTGATTGTGTGCTGTGCCGCGTTTATGTCGTGCGGTACGTCGATTTTCCAGAGCCCCAACAACTCGCTGTATATGGGCTCGGCTCCGCGCGAAGCGCTCGGCTTTGCGGGCAGCCTGGGTAGTTTGGCACGCTACGCCGGCATGGCGCTCGGCATTACGGCGGCGTCGCATATCCTGTATGGGCAGATGAGCGTGGCAATGGGCGAGGCCGTGACCAGTTTTGTTACAGGTCGTCCGGACGTATTCCTATTCGGCTTTCGCTCGGTGTTCTACGTACTCATGGCTGTGGCCGCCGTGGGCTTTGCGCTTGCCATGGTGCGTTTGGTGAAGATGCGCGCCCGCCATTAGCATGTTGGGAGGCTGTCTGCCACGATTCGCGCCGTCCCAAAAAGACTGGTTTGTGGTGCGATGTGGCTTGTGGGGCGGGCGGGGGTCGGTCCGTGGTAGACTATCGAACAACGTTTATTAATCGCGCGGTATCGTTGCCGCGAGAAGGGGTTGCGCCATGCAGGAGCTTGAGGATCGTATTCGCCATGACGGCATCGTAAAGGCCGGTAACGTCCTTAAGGTCGATGCCTTCCTCAACCACCAGTGCGACGTTGAGCTGTTCGACCACATGGGTGCCGAGTGGGCCCGTCTGTTCGAGGGTGTCGAGATCAACAAGATCCTGACGATTGAGGCTTCGGGCATTGGCATGGCCTGCATCGCAGCTCAGCATTTTGGCGGCGTGCCGGTGGTCTTTGCCAAGAAGGCGCAGTCCATCAACCTCGATGGCGAGCAGTATGCCACGACCATCTACTCCTTCACCAAGCAGAAGGAGTACCCGGTCATTGTAGGTAAGCGCTTCCTGTCCGAGGGCGACAAGGTTCTGATCATCGACGACTTCTTGGCTAACGGCTGTGCGCTTGAGGGTCTCATCAAGATCTGCGAGGCTGCGGGCGCCGAGGTTGCCGGCATCGGTATTGCCGTGGAGAAGGGCTTCCAGGGCGGCGGCGATAAGCTCCGTCAGCGCGGCTTCCGCGTTGAGAGCCTGGCCCGTATCGCCGATATGGACTGCGAGAACGGCGAGATCACCTTCGCCTAAGCGCGCAACACAAGCGATTGGTATGCGATGTGACAAAGGGACTTTCCCTTTGTCACATTTTTTATGAGGGGAGGTGTTGATATGGATGAGAACAAGATGGGATGGCGTGAGTATGCGCGCTATGCCGAGATGTCGGTCGAGGAGCTGGCGCACGATTGCGAGGTACAGGTGTTTCGCGCGACAGGTCCGGGCGGGCAGGGCGTGAACACGACGGACTCTGCGGTGCGCATGAAACATGGGCCCACGGGGATTGTCGTGACGGCGCGTGAGAGCCGCAGCCAGTTTCAGAATCGCGCGAGCTGTCTGCGTAAGCTGCGCGCTGAGCTTGAGCGTCGCGGGCGTCCACCGCGTCGACGCGTAAAGACCAAGGTGCCTCAGCGCTCTCGCCAGCGCAGGCTCAACGACAAGCACTTCAACGCCATTAAAAAGGCCAACCGTCGCAAGCTGGGCGGGGAGGAATGATCTTATCAATAAGTTGCGGTGAAATAGGGACTGTTTTGCGGCTTTAGATGCATAAACAGTCCCTATTTCACCGCAACTTAGGTGGGGTTAGCGGGTGGGATGCCAGACGTGGAGGACGCCGGCAAGGATGTCGACCTCGATGCGCGAGGCGACAACGGGCTCGCCGTCGGCCTGGATGGGGTAGTCGGGCTCCTCAAAGGTGAGCTCGACATGGCGGCAGCGGCGCATGCGAACCGGCGGCAACTTGGTATGGTGGCCGTCCTTGGCCGAAAGAAACATAGGCAGGGCAACCGCACGCGGAACGGGGCCGCAGGCGTAGCAGACGTCGAGTACGCCGTCGCAGGGGTCGGCATCGGGGCAGATGCGATAGCCCGAGCCATAGGTAGGACCCAGCTGAATTGCCATGATGATCGCCCGCACGCGCTCGGCGGGCGCGCCATCAAAGCTGATGGTCATGGGGTAGTTGCGATAGCGCAGGCCAAACTGCTCAAGTCCCGATAGGGTGTAGAGCGGAGCGCCGGCGAGGCCCGTCTTTTTGCGCAGCTCGGTGGTGCCCAGGCCGATGGCGGCATCGATGCCGACCGAGAGCGTCTGGTCGTAGTACTCAACGGTAGCCTCGCCGCTGCCGCTCGCAGGGCTCCACGAGCGAATGCGCCCGATGTCCTGACGCTGCAGCTCGCAGGTGAGCAGCGCGCCAAAATCCTTACCGGAGAAATCGTCGATGCCGAGCGTTTGGGCAAAATCGTTGCCAGAGCCCACGGGTAGGATGGCAAGAGCGGGGCGGGTGTCCTCCTCTTGCGTCATAAGCCCGTTGACGACCTCGTGAATCACGCCGTCGCCGCCAAGGGCGATAACGGTGCGATAGCCCTGGGCCTGTGCGGCCAGCTCCTTGGCGTGTCCCATGCGCTCGGTTAGCACCAAGTCAAACTGGGATGCGCGTGCAGTCATGTCCAAAAAGCGTTGCAGGCGCTCGGCAACTTCGTGCGCCGCACCCGACTGGGCGGCTGGGTTGGCGATGATGAGCGTGCGGCCAAAATCAGTTGCGTGCATGGGGCGACTCCCGGCGTATGACGTGACGGTGCGGTCGCGCTCAGGTCGAATTGCCCCCGATTGTGGCTTCACGTCGAATACTTACGTCTACTCTATCAGGTCGTTGTGGCGCTCGATAGCATCCGCTACCGTACCGCCCTCATCCACAATAAGCGAACGGCGCTTGGGCGAGATGATGCGCTGGGCGGGGTACACGCCGCGGTGTCCGGCAGTTAGGTAGCTGATAAAGGCCACGATGACAAAGAACCCGGCTGCCGTGCCGTGGAACAGGTCGATGGCCATCATGCAGGTGGTGATGGGCACGTTGAGGCCGGCACAGAACACGCCGAGCATGCCGAGAGCCGCCAGAAAACTGGGGTCGATTCCGACGAGGCAACCGATCCAGCCGCCGAGCGCCGCACCGATGCCAAACAGGGGCGTGACCTCGCCGCCTTGGAAGCCCGCACCCAGGGTAAGCGCTGTGACGACCAACTTGATGGCTGCGTCTGCCAGGGTGGTGTTGCCGGCAAATCCGGCGCCGGAAAGCCACGTGGAAAGGCCGGCGTAGTCCCAGGCGTCGAGAAGGGCATAGGCGGCCAAAACCACGAGTGCGCCCATGAGTGCGCGAACGAGGTAATTGGTGATAAAGCGACCGTACAGGCTCTTGACGGTTCGAACCGACCAGGCAAAGAGGCGTGCCGTCAGACCGAAGATAATGGCGCTGATAACAACGATGACAACCGTCCGTGGTGTCATGTTGGGAACGCTGGCGATGACATTCGCTTCGTACTCGGTACCCAGGGCGAGTGATGTAAAGTAGCCGGTAAACGAGGCGACCAGGCAGTAGATGCCCGCGGTGTAGTCGATCTTGCCGATAAAGCACATCTCCATGCCAAAGAAAGCTCCGGCAAGGGGCGAACCGAATACGGCGCCAAAGGCCGACGAGATGCCGGCGAGCATGAGGTCGTGGTGGTCATGCTTTTTGAGGTGGGCGAGGCTCGAGATGTTGCTGGCGATGGTGCCGCCAATCTGCACCGCAGCTCCCTCACGACCGGCCGATCCGCCGGTGAGGTGCGTGAGCGTGGAGCAGACGAAGGTGAGGACGGCCATGCGCATATGGATGAGGCGTGTGCCCAGAGCGGAGTCGATGACCAGGTTGTTACCGCGTTTGGCGGCAAGACCGTGGTTTTTGTACACCCATGCGGTGGCAACGCCCACAACGGGAAGCAGCGCATAAATCCACGCATGGTGCTCGCGATAGTCAGTCGCGATATTCAACGAGGCCAAAAACGCCCAAGCGGCAACGCCCATGGCGAGCGATACGGTGACGACGAGCACGAGCAACTTGGCGCTCACGAGTAGGTTGCGGACGTTGCGGCGCGTGTCGGCAGCTAAGAGATGCTCGGAGCGAGTGAGCTGATGTCTGCCTGCCATGATGACGTCGTTCAGGGAGAAAAAGCCGCCGTCGTCGAGCGGCTGGGAATGATCCTGCGTTTCGTTTGCGCTTTCGGTTTTGTCGTTATGAGCCATACGTTCCTCTTTTAGGTTGCAACGCAAGCATTATAAAACGCGGTAAACGCGACGAGCCGGTGGGTTGGTTTCCATTCTGTTTCGCGGCCTGCAACCGACAGGTGTATTTGCGGGTACAGGCCGAGTCGCGGCCGTGCATCGGGGGATTATACTGAGAAAAGCATAAAGAATCGGCGCCCCTGTTGTGCGCTGTGGCATTAAGAGGTGCATATGGCAGAGAAACTCATTCCACTGGAGGACGCGCAGTCGATTGTCCTGTCGCACGTTGCTCCGACGGATCTCATCGAGATTCCCGTGTGGCAGGCCGCCGGTCTTCCCTTGGCCGAGGACGCGGTGGCCGATATCGACATCTCGCCGTTTGCCAACAGCGCTATGGACGGATATGCCGTGCGCTCGGCGGACTTGGCGCAGGCATCTGGCGAGGCGCCGGTGACGCTCGACGTTATCGGACACGAGGCCGCGGGCCATGTGTTTGAGGGCGCAATCGGCGCGGGCGAGACGGTCCGCATCATGACGGGCGCGCCGGTACCCGAAGGTGCCGATGCCGTGGTGAAGTACGAGATCGTCGACGTACTCGATGGCGACGGCAACGAGGGTTCGCACGTTCGCTTCTCGGCGCCTGCCAAGGTAGGGGAGAACGTTCGCTCTGCCGCCGAGGAGGCCCATGCCGGCGATGTTGTGATGCATGCCGGCGAGGTCGTGGCTCCGGCCGGCGCCGGCCTGCTGGCAAGCGCCGGTTACGCGAGCGTGAAGGTCCATGCCGCTCCGCGCGTGGGCATTATCTCGCTGGGCACGGAGCTGGTCGCGCCGGGTGAGCTGCCGGCGCGCGGGCAGATTCGCGATTCCAACTCCTCGGCGCTGATGGCCGAGGCGCTCGATGCCGGCGCCGAGCCCGTGTTCTACGGTATTGCGCCCGACGATGAGCAGGCGATTGGCGAGCTGGTGCATCGCGCCACGCGAGAGTGCGATTTTGTCATTACGAGCGGCGGCGCCTCGGCGGGCGATTACGACTACGTGACGGCGCTCGTCCGGCGCGAGGGCGTGGTGCTGTTCGATCGCATCTCGATGCGTCCGGGCAAGGCCATCACGTTTGGCTTGCTCGGGGGCAAGCCCTACCTGGGGCTTTCAGGCAATCCGGCCGCGGCGTATGTGGGCTTTGAGATGCTCGCCCGTCCGGCGATTCGCAAGATGCGCGGCTTTGCCGAGGGCGTGCGTCCCGTGCAGCAGGCGACGCTCACGCACGGCGTGAAAAAGCGCCAGGACCGACGCTTCTTCGATCGCGCCACGGTTTTGCGCGACCCCGAGACCGGTGAGCTGTTGGTGACCGAGGCCAAGACGCAGAATTCGGCGCTGCTCGGCACGATGCAGCGGTCCAACTGCCTGCTGCGTATTGACGAAGGACCGTGCGAGCTCAAGGCGGGCGACGTCGTGGATGTCGTGCGTGTCGACCTGCCCGAGGGCACGGTGTTGTAGGAGGAAGACTATGGAGTTGAAGATTTCGATCGTGACGTGCTCGGATACGCGCGATCTTGCTCAGGACGAGGCTGGAGCCGCACTCGAGGAACTTATCGAGGCGCAGGGCTGGACGGTCGTCTCACATGTGGTCGTGCGCGACGACGCCAGCGAGATCGGTGATGCCATTGTGGAAGCTGCCGATGAGTGCCACGCCAATGTCGTGCTCACCTGTGGCGGCACGGGACTTTCGATGCGCGACGTGACGCCCGAGGCGACGCGTGCCGTCTGCGACCGCGATGTGCCGGGTATTGCAGAGGCAATCCGTGCGTACTCCATGACCAAGACGCGCCGCGCTATGCTCTCGCGCGCCGTGTGCATGCAGCGTGGGCATACGCTTGTCATCAACTTTCCGGGATCCACGAAAGCGGCCCGCGAAAGCTGGGAGGCCGTGAGCGATCAGCTGGAGCATGCGGCCCAAATGACGGCGGGCGGCGGACATACCAAATAAGCGGTTTACCTGCGGCGGGGCGACCTGAACGGCTGCTCCGCCTTTGTTTTCCGCCGAAGCGACGCCGAGGTGCACGGCAACTCGAAACTATATTCTCTAGCGAGAATAATTTCTCATTATCATTATTCGCGCGGAAGTATAATCTAGTAACAGAATAAAGCCTGCGGCGGGGTGCCCGGGCATAGCGTTCGAAAGGGTTGAATATGTTCGATATGGTTTCACGCCGCGGTTTTGTCTCGCTTTCTGCTGCCGCTGCCGCCGGCCTTGGCCTTGCCGGCTGCTCGGGCAACAAGACGTCCGAGCCCGCTGGTTCCGATGCCGGCTCCGCCATGTCTTCCTCTAAGAAGAAGGCTGTCGAGCTGCAGGTCTTTGCCGCCAACTCGCTCGAGAAGGCCCTGCCCGAGGTTCAGGAGCTCTACACCGAGCAGACCGGCACCACGTTTGCCGACACGCAGTTTAAGGCGTCTGGCGACCTTGTCGAGCAGATGCGCGCCGGTGCCGCCGTGGACGTGCTCATCACGGCTTCCAAGGGCACCATGGACGACGCCGAGGCCGCCGAGCTCGTCGACGCCGACACGCGTGAGGACATGTTCGTCAACGACCTCGTGATCGTTCGCGCCGAGGGCTCCGACACCAAGGTTGAGGCCATCGCCGACGTCGCGAACCTGGACGGCAAGATCGCCATTGGCGACGCCAAGACCGTCCCCGCCGGCAAGTACGCCAACCAGGCCCTGGCCTCCGTGGGCCTCTACACCGGCACTGAGGGCGACGACGGCGAGTATGCTCCCGAGATCGCCGACAAGGTCGCACTGGCCGATAAGGTCGGCACCGCTGCCGCCTACGTCTCTACGGGCGACTGCGTGGCCGGTTTTGTCTACAGCTCCGATATCTTCCGCTGCGACGGCATCGAGGAGGCCTTCGTATGCCCCGAGGATTCGCACAAGCCCATCGTGTATCCGGGTGCCGTTGCCGAGAGCTCTGAGCACGCCGACGAAGCCAAGGCGTTTATCGACTTCTGTCTGGCCAACAAGAAGGCCCAGAAGATTTGGGCTAAGTACGGCTTTGAGCTTTCCGCGTAGTGCGGCTTGGAGCGATAATTCCATCGTTTTGTGTTTCACTCCGTCCTTGTATTCTCTTGGAGCTTTTCGTGCTTAATAGATTCCGCATGCTTGTCGCCTGTGCTTTGGCCTTCGCGCTTTGTTGGGTGCCGGGATTTGCGCTTGCTGGGGACGCTGAGGATGGGGCTCAGGTTGCTGCGACCGCTCATGGGCTTTCCTATGGGATCGAGGGTTTTGAGCGGTTGGCCAAGGGGACCGCTCGTGCCATGGAGGGCCAGCCTGAGGGCTACCGGTTTCCCGTTGACGAGGACGTGGACCTTGTGGTGGCGCCTGCTGCCGATCGCGTTGTGGTTTGGATATCGCCCAAGGCGGTCGAGAAGTATGGATTGGATCCGCAGGATAACGAGTGCGTATCGGGTCTCAAGGCCCTCGTCTGTAAGCTCGACAGTGCAAACTGCATGGGAGGTGCGCAGCTAGGGGACGTGGATCTTCCTTGGTATGTCACGGCGGAAACAACGTTTGAGACCGGCGGGTATACCTATGGCTTTGACGAGCGCGGTGCGGATGGGGACCGCTATGTGGTGATTGCATCAGCCTCGGGTGATGCCAAGGGCGGCGCGCGTTGGCTTGATAGCGCTCACATGGTAGAAGCATCGTCTGTCGTGTTGCGGGATGAGCAGGGGCCCTTGACCTCTCTGGCTTCCTTTTTGGGCGACATCGACTATCGCCCGTTTTGGGTGTCCATTAAAACGAGCGCCCTTGCCCTGCTGATCTCCTTTGCACTGGGCCTGTTCGCCGCGTGGAAGACTATGGGTACCTCGAGTCGCATCAAGGGCCTGCTCGATTCGGTCTTTACGATTCCTATGGTGCTGCCGCCCACGGTCTGCGGCTTTCTGCTGCTTATGCTATTTGGTCGATCGACCGGGGTCGGTCGGTGGCTCATTGCGCGCGGCATCTCAATCGTCTTTACGTGGCCGGCAGCGGTGATCTCTGCCGTGGTGGTGTCGTTCCCGCTCGTCTATCGTACGGCGCTCGGAGCCTTCGAGAGCCTCGACACGCAGATGCTCGACGCCGCGCGAACCTTGGGATGGTCCGAGCGTCTCATCTTTACCAAGCTTATGATGCCGCTTGGGTGGCCCTCTATTGCCGCCGGCACGGTGCTCGCCTTTGCCCGCGCGATGGGCGAGTTTGGCTGCACGCTGTTCTTTGCGGGCAACTACGCCGGTATTACGCAGACCATTCCCATCGCCATCTACTTTGAGTGGATGGGCGGCAACACGTCGGTGGCCCTCTTTTGGGTCGCTGTCGTGATCGTGTTTAGTTTCCTAGTCATTCTGTTCATCAATATGTACACCGCTCATTCGCAAAAGTATCGCGAGCGGGGCCTTTCCCGTGCGGAGCGCAAACAGGCCAAAGATCTCGCCGGACAGGGCGATTCGCTCGACCCAGTCGGCGGCGATGCGCTGCGTATCGATCGCGAGGCGCTGGCCGAGCTCATGCGCGATGATGCGGCGCCGCGGGGAGGTCGATAGGTCATGTCACTCGTTCTGGATATCAAAAAGCGCTATCCCGGGTTTATGCTCGACATGCAGCTTGAGGCCGGCGAGGAGCGCGTGGCGCTGCTGGGTGCCTCGGGTTGCGGCAAGAGCTGTACGCTGCGCTGCATTGCCGGTGTGGAGATGCCTGACGAGGGCAAGATCATCGTCAACGGCGTGACCTTTTTTGACTCGGCGGCGGGCATCAACCTGTCCCCCCAGGAGCGAAAATGCGCCCTGTTGTTCCAAAACTATCAGCTGTTTCCCAACATGACGGTGGCCGATAACGTATGCGCCGGTGTAAAGGATGCGGGCGACGCCGCCGCGCGCAAAAAGCTCGCCGAGCGCTATCTGAGCATTTTCGGCCTAGCCGATTTTGCCGACCGCTATCCCGCGCGACTCTCGGGCGGTCAGCAGCAACGTGTGGCGCTTGCACGCATGGTGGCGGCGCATCCGGGCATCTTTATGTTCGACGAGCCCATGAGCGCACTCGATTCCTATCTTAAGAGCGCCCTCGAACAGAACATGCTAGACCTGTTCGATGTATGCAACCGCACCGTGCTCTACGTGAGCCACGACATCGACGAAGCGTGCCGCCTGTGCCAGCGCATCTGCGTGATGCACGACGGGCATGTGGAGGAGATCGGCTCCGTCGAGGACGTGGTCCGCCGTCCGCAGACGCTGGCGGCACTGCGCCTGACGGGCTGCAAGAACACAAGCCTGGCGCGCAGGATCGGCGACGAAGAAGTTGAGGCCCTCGACTGGGGCATGACCTTTAATGTGGGCCGTGAGGTTCGAGATGACGTGGCGTACCTCGGTATTCGTGCGAGCTACTTCCATGTTGACAATCGCGCGGAGCGGGGCCGTAACAGCTACGATTTGCACGTGGCCCGTGTGAGCGATTCGCGCTTTGAGCGGCTGGTGCTGCTGGACGTGCCGCGTGCTGATGCGCCCACGCGTCTGCAGTGGAAGGTGAATAAGGTGAGTGTACCCGTGGAAGAGCTGCCGCAGGCGGGTGAGACTCTGCGCATGCATTTTGATGCAAGCAGGATTCATCTCGTTTGCCGATAATGCGGGTGCGATGCGGTCGAGGAGGTAGTCCTCGACCGCTTTGTTTTCACTTCGCCGTTCGCCGATTTCTACATGACTAAACCTTATCAGTCTGATAATTAATTATCAGACAGCGAGATGCTCACATCCCAACGTTGTCGTACGCGTGTCGACGGTGTTCGTCTTGACGACAACCGTTGATATAGTTACCTTCGACGAGAAAAGGAGGGCGCGCCGATGCTGCAGAAGACATATTCGCGTCGCGTTGCCGCGCGCGCCCTGTATATGGCTCGGAGCCGCATATGAGCAGGTATGTTCACGGCTCCGGGAGAGACGACGCACAACTAAATAATCGACCGCAAAGCGGGTTCCCCAAAATTCCGGGTTTGAGCACGGCTGGGTTTTCGCCACCCACCGTGCAGCAATACCGTAGCTATTCATTTTTGATTCGAGAGGGGAACCGTCATGGCTGAAGAATTTGATTTCCATCCGATGTGGGAGAGCCTCGGCATGAATCTTGCCGACCACGACATGCTGCTGGGCGCCGTGGGCCAGATGCACGGCGATATGTTCCTGACGCAGAACAATCGCCCCAAGTCCACGTCCTACCTGGATTTTGTCGCCACCAACATCCACAGCGGCCGTATTAAGGAGATGCTCGACAAGAAGGAGGCCGGCGAGGCCACCAAGATCGTCGGTTCGTTCTGTGTGTACGTGCCCGAGGAGATCGTACTTGCCTGTGACGGCATTCCCGTTGGTCTGTGCTCGGGTGCCGACTGGGCGACCGACAAGGTCGAGGAGCATCTGCCGCGCAACACCTGCCCGCTCATCAAGAGCTTTGCCGGCTTTAAGCTGGGCGAGGTCTGCCCCTACATTGAGTCGAGTGACTTGGTGGTAGGCGAGAACACCTGCGATGGCAAGAAGAAGGCCTACGAGTTCTTTGCCACGCAAAAGAACATGTACGTCATGGATATTCCCAACGTGCACGACGAGTCGACGCTCGTGACCTGGAAGGCCGAGGTTAAAAAGCTTGCCGCCAAGATCGAGGAAGAGTGCGGCGTCACGATTACGCCTGAGCGCCTGAAGGCTGCCATCCACGCCGTCAACGAGAAGCGTCGCGCCCTGCAGCGTCTGGCTGCGACCCGCGCTGCCGATCCGGCGCCCATCAGCGGTCTCGACAGCCTGCTGACCGTTCAGGCCGCCTTTATGGATGACACGCCGCGTCTGACCGGCGCCATCAACGAAATGGCGGCTGAGTGCGAGCAGCGCGTTGAGGCCGGCGAGGGTGTGGCGCCCAAGGGCACCAAGCGCATCCTGTACACCGGTACGCCCATGGCCGTGCCCAACTGGAAGCTGTTCAACCTCATCGAGAAGGCCGGCGGCGTCGTGGTGGGCGAGGAGTCCTGCACGGGCTCGCGCTACTACAAGGACCTGGTCGACGAGTCCGGTGAGACGGTTGACGAGATGCTCGACGCCATCGCCGAGCGCTACTTTAAGATCAACTGCGCCGTCTTTACGCCCAACGACCAGCGTATGAAGGACATTGTCCAGATGGCCAAGGACCTGCATGCCGACGGCATCGTCGACGTGGCCTTGCAGTTCTGCACGCTCTACGAGATGGAGTCGTTTGCCGTGGAGAAGGCCGCCGAAGAGGCCGGCATCCCGTTTATGCACATCACGACCGACTACGCCGGCGAGGATGCAGGCCAACTGCAAACCAGGATTGAGGCTTTCTTGGAAACCATTTAGGGCTATCCGGTCCAGCGGCTTCCCCAAGCACCCGATCTTGCCGTTCAAACCATCGCTTGCATACCAAAGTACGCGGCGCTCCTCTTTCACGGCAACCTCGGGCACCTGGGAAAGCCGTTTCCTTGGTTGGTTAAAAGGTTTGTTAAGGAGTTATATGTCGGAAAATATTGAGCAGCCGTTGCCGTCCACGTTTGAGGAGTTCAACGAGCAACGCAAGGCGGCGTTTATTCGCGTCAAGGATTATAAGCAGGCGGGTAATCGCCTGGTCGGTTTTCTGTGCAGCTACACGCCGCTCGAGATTATCGATGCCGCGGGGGCTGCGAGCGTGGCGCTGTGCGGCACGTCCGACGAGGTGATTCCCGAGGCCGAGAAGGTGCTGCCGGCAAACCTGTGCCCGCTCATCAAGTCTACGTATGGTTTTGCCTATTCGCAAAAGTGCCCGTTTACGTACTTTAGCGACATGATCATCGGTGAGACCACCTGCGACGGCAAGAAGAAGATGTACGAGCTGCTCAACGAGCTCAAGCGCACGCACATTCTGCATCTTCCGCAGGGCCGCGATCGAGCCTACGAGCGCGAGGGCTGGTACGAGGAGTGCCGTCTGCTCAAGGAGGAGCTCGAGAACTTCTACGGCATCACGATTACCGACGATGATCTGCGCGCTGCCGTCCGTCGTCGCAACCGCTTGCGTGCGGCCCAGCTCGAGATGTTTGCGCTGCAGGCCAACCAGCCGGCGGCCATGAGCGGCGTCGACCTGATGAGCACCATGTTTGCCGGTACGTTTAGCTTTGATATCGAGGCCTATACGCAGCAGCTGGAGCAAAAGGTTGTCAAGCTGCGCGAGGCCTACGACGCGAGCGAGCGCCCGGTTGCGGCGGATGCCAAGCGCATTCTGATCACCGGCTGCCCGGTGGGCGGCGTGATCAACAAGATCGGTCGCACCATCGAGTCCAACGGTGGTGTGGTCGTGTGCATGGACGACTGCTCGGGCGAGCGCACGGCGGCCATGATGATCGACCCGGAGGCTCCCGACATCTTGCGCGCCATCGCCGACCGCTACCTGGACATTAACTGCTCGGTCATGACGCCCAACGACGGTCGTATGGAAAACACGCTGGCCATGTGCGAGAAGTATCACGTCGATGGCGTAGTGGAGAGCGTGCTCCAGGCGTGCCACACCTTTAACGTGGAGAGTGCGCGCATGCAGGAGACTGTCGAGGGTGCGGGCATTCCGTACATGAAGATCGAGACCGACTACAGCAACGGCGACATGGGACAGATCGAGACCCGCATCGCCGCCTTCATCGAAACCCTCTAGCTTCCTCAGGCACCGGATCTTGCTCCTCAAACCGTCGCTTGCGTACCCAATGTACGCTGCGCTCCTCTTTCGGGTCAATCTCCGGCACCTGAGAAACCTAGAGCTAAGGCGCCTGAACGCGCCGCTACCTTTGATGTTTAGATTGGGAGAGAGCCATGATAGGGATCGGGATCGATATCGGGTCTACGGCGGCTAAGGCTGCTGTGGTCGATGGAGGGGGTTCGGTGGCGTGGACGTGCGTGCAGCCAACCGGGTTCTCCTCGGTCGATGCGGCGGAGCGTCTGCGCGGCGAGCTTGCCGCGGCCGGCTATGACGTGGCTGCCGACGACGTGCGCGTGATCGCGACCGGCTACGGTCGTGTCGCCGTGCCCTATGCGCATAAGGTCGTGACTGAGATTACCTGCCACGGTACCGGTGCTGTGCGCCTGTTTGGCGACCACGGCACCGTGATCGACGTGGGCGGTCAGGACACCAAGGTCATTCAGATCAAGGGCGGTCGCGTGGCCAAATTTGCCATGAACGACAAGTGCGCTGCCGGCACGGGGCGCTTTTTGGAGATCATGGCCGACCGTCTGGGTATTTCCCAACAGCAGATGGCCGACCTTGCGCGTTCCGGCGAACCCACCAAGATCAGCAGCATGTGCACGGTGTTTGCCGAAAGCGAGGTCATCAGCCTGATCGGTCGCGGTGAGCCGCGCGAGAACATTGCGCGTGGCGTGATCGACAGCGTGGTCTCGCGCGTGGCGACCATGGCTGGGCAGGCGGCGGGCGCCCCGTACTACCTGACGGGAGGCCTGTGCGAGAACGCATTCGTGGTGGAGCGGTTGGGCGAGCTACTGGGGTCGCCGGTGACCACCTCGCCCCAGGCTCGCTTTGCCGGAGCCATCGGCGCGGCGATTCGCGCACAGGCGCTCAATTAATGCATCCGCCGTAGGCTCGCATTCATGCGTATACTGGGAGGAAATGATTGACCGATGAGAGGAGGTATCGATGGCTGACGATCAGATTAAGCTCACGTCCATGACGGCCGCGAGCGGTTGAGCCGCTAAGTTGGCCCCCGGAGCCCTCGCCCAGGTCCTGGGCGATTTACCCAATGTGCATAACGACAACTTGCTCGTGGGGTTCGATACCTCCGACGATGCGAGCGTCTTCCGCGTAGGGGAGAACCTGGGACTCGTGCAGTCCATCGACTTCTTCCCACCGATGGTCGACGACCCGTTTCTGTTTGGCCAGATCGCCGCGGCCAACTCGCTGTCGGACATCTACGCCATGGGCGGGCGGCCGAGCCATGCCATGAACTTGCTGTGCATCCCGAGCTGCCTGGGCGTTGAGGTTGCCGGTCAGATTCTGGCGGGCGGCGCCGACAAGTGCGTCGAGGCCGGCTGCTCCATCGCGGGCGGTCACACCATCAACGACGACGAGCCCAAGTACGGCCTGTCCGTGAGCGGTTTTGTCGCGCTTGACCGTATGCTCGCCAACAGCGGCGCGCGCGTGGGCGATGTTCTGCTGCTGACCAAGGCCATCGGCTCGGGCATTATCACCACGGCCATTAAGGGCGAGCTCATCGAGCAGGACGAGGCCGCAGCCATGTTTGACTCGATGCGAACCCTCAACGAGGCACCGATTCGTCTGGCCGAGGGACTTGAGCTTCACGGCTGCACCGACATTACGGGCTTTGGTCTGATCGGGCACGCGTGCGAGATGGCCGAGGGCTCGGGCGTGCAGGTTGAGCTTGCATCGGGGGCGGTGCCGCTCTTTGACCAGGTGCTCGACATGGCGCGTCTGGGCATTATCCCCGCGGGCTCCTACCGCAACCAGGACTTCTTTGGCCCGCGCGTGGCGGCCGACGAGGACCTGGAGCCGGGCATGCTGGATGCGCTGTACGATCCGCAGACCTCGGGCGGTTTGCTTATTGCGGCGCCCGCGGCGGATGTGGATGAGCTTGCGCGTCGTCTGCATGCCGAGGGGCGCGTTGCCGCCGTCGTCGGTCGCGTTTGCGAGGCGGAGCCGGGCGGTCCTGCCGTCCGCGTTGTCCGTTAACGGTTTGTTTATTCAACTATCTATCGTTCTTGATTGATTCATTCGAAAGGAATTTACTATGTCTACCAAAATTGAAGTCAATGCCATGGGCGATGCCTGCCCGCTGCCCGTCGTCAAGACGCTTAAGGCACTCAAACAGCTTGACGGCGAGGGCGCCGTGGTGACCTCGGTCGACAACGAGACCGCCGTCAAGAACATCTCCAAGATGGCGCAGGAGAAGGGCTGCACGGCCTCGGTCGAGAAGATCTCGGACGCCGAGTGGCACGTGACCGTCGCGACTTCTGGCGCCGTTGCCGTGGCCGATCCCGAGCAGGATGGCGCTGCCTTCTGTGGTGCCAGCGCCAGCAAGGGCAAACTCGTCATTTCCGTCTACACCGATTGTATGGGCCGTGGCGACGACGAGCTGGGCCACAAGCTCATGAAGGCCTTCATCTTTGCCGTGACGCAGCAGGAGGAGCTGCCCGCGACCATGCTGTTCTACAACGGCGGCGCCAAGCTCACCGTCGAGGGCTCTCCGGTGCTCGATGATCTGAAGGGCCTGGCCGAGCAGGGTGTCGAGATTCTCACCTGCGGTACCTGCCTCGACCACTATGGCATTAAAGACCAGCTTGCGGTGGGCGAGGTCACCAACATGTACGTGATCGTGGAGAAGATGGAGCAGGCCGTGCGCGTCGTGCGCCCGTAGCATATTGGTTGGAGTTGTCATGAGGGAGAAGCGCCCGGCGCTTGTCATCACGTTTCCCACCACGGCGGCCGCCATGGGCTGCGAGTCCCTATGCATCGAGCGCGGCCTTCCTGGGCGAACGATTCCCGTGCCCGGGGAGGTCGCTGCCGGCTGCGGTCTGGCGTGGAAGGCGTTGCCTGCCGATGAGGAGCTGCTGCGCGGCGAACTCGCCGCGGCGGGCGTTCCCACCGAGGGCTATACCGTGATCGATATGTGGGAGGTCGTGCGATGATCTATCTGGATAACGCGGCGACGACCATGCACAAGCCGCAGGCGGTCATCGATGCCGTGACGCAGGCGATGTGCTCGCTCGGCAATGCCGGGCGCGGTGCCACGTCGGGTGCGCTTGACGCCGCGCGTACCATCCACGGCTGCCGCGCCAAGCTTGCGCGCCTTTTTGGTTGCCCGAGGGCGGACCATGTGTGTTTTACGCCCAACTCCACCGCGGCGCTCAACACCGCTATCAATGGCGTGGTGCGCCCCGGCGACCGCGTGGTCACGACGGTGCTTGAGCACAACTCCGTGCTGCGTCCGCTCAATCGCTTGGCGACGGAGCAGGGTGTGACGGTTGAGCATGCGGGCTGCGACGCGAACGGCGCGCTCGACTACGACGAGCTCGAGCGGTTGGTCACGCCCGGTACGCGTGCCGTGGTGGTGACGCACGCTTCCAATGTGACCGGCAACGCGGTCGACGTTTCGCGTGTGGCTGCCATCGCCCATGCGGCCGGTGCGCTGGTGATCGTCGATGCCTCTCAGTCTGCCGGTACGGCGCATATCGATATGCAAACCATGGGGCTCGACATTGTGTGCTTTACCGGCCACAAGGGGTTCATGGGTCCGCAGGGGACCGGCGGCCTGGCCGTGGCGGAGGGCGTCGATGTGGCTCCGTGGGCCATGGGCGGCACGGGCGTGCACAGCTTCGATGCTCTGCAGCCGCTTGGGTGGCCCACGCGCCTTGAGGCGGGCACGCTCAACGGCCACGGCATCGCGGGACTTTCCGCAGGTCTCGACTTTATCGAGGCGCAAGGCGGAGTCGAGGCGATCGCGGCGCATGAGCGAGCACTGGCGGATCGCTTTCTCGCTGGCGTGCGCGAAATCCCGGAGATCAAGCTCTACGGCGCCTTTGACCAGCCGTCGCGCTCGGCGATCGTCTCACTCAACGTGGGTGATATCGACTCTGCTGAGATCTCGGACGCGCTCATGCAAGGGTGGGGGATTGCGACGCGCCCCGGCGCCCATTGCGCTCCGCTCATGCACCGCGCACTCGAGACCGAGCGCCAGGGTATCGTTCGCTTCTCGTTTGGGTATTTCAACACGGACGAGGAAGTCGATACCGCGATTGACGCTTTGCGCGATTTAGCCTGCTAGAGCGTATATACTTGCGGGACGGGTGTTTTTGCCCGTCCCGTTTTTGTTTCGACCCGAAAGGTGTGCATATGGCCTCATCCGCTCCGCGCGGTTTGCGCTCCGACCATGTCGTTACCGTCGGCATTGCGCTGTTCTCGATGCTCTTTGGCGCCGGCAACCTCATTATTCCGCCGCTGCTGGCACTGCAGGCAGGTTCTGCCACGCCGGTCGCCATGCTCGGCTTTCTGATTGCCGCCATCGGCCTGCCCGTCATGGGTTTTATCGCCGTGGCACTTGCCGGAACGGCGCGCGAGCTTGCCGGCCGCGTGCACCCCAAGTTTGGTGAGTTCTTTGTCGCGGCGGTGTATCTGGCCATCGGCCCGTGCCTGGCCATTCCGCGCACGAGCTCCACGGCCTTCGAGATGCTGGTGCCGCTGCTGCCCGAGGGTGTTTCACTCGGCACGGCGCGCCTGGTGTTTGCCGTTGGCTTCTTTGTCGTCGCGTTTGCGCTCACGCTGCGTCCGGGCGTCATCACGCGCGTGCTCGGTCGCATTACGGGCCCCGCGCTCATTGCGCTCATCGTGCTGGTCGTGGGTGCCGCCGTGATCTCGCCGCTGGGACCGGCTGCCGCGCCTCAGGCTCCCTACGATGCCGGTGCTGCTGTGCAGGGCTTTCTGACCGGCTACCAGACCATGGACCTGCTCGCGTCGCTCGCCTTTGGAATTATCATCGCCGAGACCATCCACGAGCTGGGCGTTACCGATGACAAGCGCGTGGCCTTCGAGATTTCGCGCTCCGGCGTGATCGCCGGCGCGCTCATGGCCATCATCTACTGCGGCCTGGCGCTTGCCGGCACGCAGCTCAGCACCGTGATGTCCGATGCCACCAATGGCGCCGCCATCCTTGCCCGCTCTGCCTCCATGCACTTTGGCCTTGTCGGCACGGTCGTGGTCTTTGCGATCTTTTTCCTCGCCTGCATGAACGTGTGCATCGGCCTCATCAGCTGCTGCTCGCGTTACTTCTGCGAGACGTATGTGGTCGAAGGGGGAGCGGAGGCCTCCGAGGAGGCTATGCGTCGTCCCTTTGCGGTTCTTGCCTTTGTGTTCGCAGCGTTTTCGTGCGTGCTCTCCAACGTGGGCCTCGACGTGATCCTTATGTTCTCGGTGCCCATGCTCAATGCCTTGTACCCCGTCGCCATTGTGCTGGTTCTTATGGGCCTGGTGCACGGTTTTTGCGACGCGCATCCGCAGGTGTGGGTTTGGGTCGGCGGCGTTGTCGCGGTGCAGAGCGTGATCACCTCGGTTCGTGACGCGTTCTTTGCGAGCGCGTGGCTGCCGTTCGACGCGCTGCCGCTGGCGGACATTGGGGCCGCGTGGGCGCCGGTCGCCGTGGTGGCGTTTGTGATAGGCCTGCTCCATCGTCGTTTTGTTGCACATTCGAGGAGCTAAGGCATCAATGCTTGCACAGGCGGGGAGTCTCCCCTATAATTTCCTTCGCTTTGGGACACGCAAGGTTTAGACCTTAGCTGCTCAACACCTTCGGGACGTGGCGCAGTTTGGTAGCGCGCCTGCTTTGGGAGCAGGATGTCGCAGGTTCAAATCCTGTCGTCCCGACCATATCTTGCGGGCGTAGTTCAATGGTAGAACCCCAGCCTTCCAAGCTGATGACGCGGGTTCGATTCCCGTCGCCCGCTCCATAAGATAGATGAATGGCTCTGATTCCTTTTGGGACCAGAGCCATTTTCATATACATGCCGGGACCCCACATCCCCTCCTAAGTTGCGGTGAAATACGGACTGTTTTTCGGCTTTTATGGCCCATGTAGTCCGTATTTCACCGCAACTATTTGTAAGGTTGGATTTTGATGCCGTTGGGAGGATCGTAGCGACCGTCTACCGAGAGTGGAAATATTTTTTGAAGCTCTGACCTGCGACGTCAAGCTTTTGGTCAGCTTTTGGCAAGGCCTGCGGACGGAAGCATGCGATAGCGTAATGGTATTCTCTCCGCCGTGATGGTTATGGGGTTGGCCATGCTCGATAAAGGCAAACATTTTCCGCAGTCCTATGCAAGGATGCTATTCTCGGCCGTTGGAATTCATCAAGATGGACAGCTGCTTATAACAATTGATCCTTGGGATGAACGCCGTGCGCGCGAGCTTATGCAGGAAGAGCTCATGCTTCGTCTTTACAACCATGTATATGCGGATCCGGTCTATTGGAATAATCTTGGGGTTGAAGATCGTATCTTTCAGCTGGCATCCGCTATTGCGGTCGTTGAACCGGATGCTGTGTTTTGCGGAGCGACAGCAGCGCTGCTCTACGGCATCGGCTCGGCGTATACGCTTCTGGATAAAGTGCAAGTACTGCTGCCACGGTCTACAAGGCGTGATAAGTATGAGTTCGTTGAATACAAGCGCTGGCGGGCGGGCGAAGTGTGGCGGCTAGGTCTGTTTACACTGACGGATCCGTGTCGAACGGTTGTTGATATCGCTCGAACGAGCGCCTTTCGCTATGCGCTGGGCTATGTCGATGGCTTGGCCCGTGAGTACGATGTCGAACGCGAAGAGCTGCGAGCATATGCCCAGGCAAATTGCCGAGGGTTGCATGGCATCGCGCGTGCTTTTGACGTTTTTGAGTATATGGACGGCAGGTCAGACAATGGCGGCGAGTCTGAGGCGAGAGCAGCGATGATTCTCGCTGGGGTTGCCGCGCCCGAGCTTCAAGTTGAGATAACGCGACCGGGAAACGCTGGCTATTATCTAGCAGATTATGGCTGGCAGATGCCAGACGGCTCATGGACGCTGGCAGAGCTGCATGGGCTAGGCAAGTTTGAAGACGAGGCTCAAAATGATCCAGAGCGGGCGGCGGCAAAAATGTATCGAGCGGCCCTCATGCGCGACGCGAACCTTCGCTCCATGGGCCACAACGTCATTCATTTCAAACTCTCGGACACCTACGACGTAGAATCGTTCGGTGCCATGATTCGCGGCTACGGCATTCCGACAACAAAACCCTACGCCGAATCCCGATAGCGAAATCGTTCGCGGTCCACCTTCAATAAGTTGCGGTGAAATGCGGACTGTTGAGGCCTTTAAAGGCATAAAACAGTCCGTATTTCACCGCAACTTAGGTGGGGATGGGGTTAGCTGCGGGGGCGGTGGCGGAGCTTGTCGATGGTGGAGTCGGTGCTTCGGCTGCGGGCTTCGGCGGCGCGGTCGCGGGCGTCGGCGGCGGTTTGGCACTTGCGGCGGTAATCGATCATGCCTTGGATGATGGGCTTGCCAAAGCTCACGACGTCGTCGTTATAGATGGCGGTTCGGGCTGCGAGGAGGCAGTCGGTAAAGTCCATATGGGTCTTGCCAAAGAGCTTGACGGCAAGGGCGACAACGGTGGGCTCGTCGACCATGACGTCATCGAGCAGCCTTTTCATGGCCGCAGCAATCTCAACGCGGGGAACCTTATAGACGTCGCGCAGCGTGACCACGACGCGCGTGATGATTTCGGGATAGACACGAGCGGTGCGCGTGGCGATGACCTTGGCGGCGCGCGGTGACAGGACTTCGTCGTCGTCAAGCAGGTAGCGTAGGATGACGGTCTCGTCGATGATGGTGCTACTCATGGATATCTACTTCCTCGGGACCCAAAATCGAATCGTCGCTTTCTGTGGCAAGGTATTCAATCCAGGCATTGCGCTCCTCGGAGCGGCGATTGGGGTCACCGTATGCTTTGAGCGATCCATAGGCGGCGGTGCCGTCCTTTGAGCGCACGGCGACCGGCTGAAAGGGGAGCTTGCGCATCAAAATGCTCTGCGCGACAAATAGACGGACGGCCTCGGCGAGCGATGTGCCCATGGCGTCGTAGAGATGTTCGGCATGCTGCTTGTCTTCCTCGCGAATGCGCACCTGCAGGATGGCTCGTTTTTGAGTCGATGACATCACTGGCCCCCTTAATGAGCGTGCAATATAGTCGGTCAAATGCGGCATGTGCCGATACTTGAGCATCTTATAACGATTACTTTATTTCGCTCAAGTAAATAACCATTAACTTGAATACAAGCGTAGTACATCTAAAATGAGAGCGCGTAAAAATCTCTGAGGCGTACGCATGTAATACACTCACCTTTATAGCTTCTAGAGAATAATTCCAACCTGCCAAAACCCCTGCAATACACCCGTATTGCAGGGCCTATGCTCAAGTTTGCCCCCTGCAACTGCGTATATTTAACCTGTATATCGTTGGAGGAATTCTATCGAAGTGCCTGTTTCGCCGCATGCACTCGATACGCCGATGCCGGACCACGGGCGGTCCGGGGCAACGTCGGCAGGGTCTCTCCGGCATGGGATTCAGGAGGGAGTGAACAACATGGGCAATAAACGAGTCGTGGCTGATTCTTCACGCTGCATTGGGTGCCAAACCTGTATGGCGGCGTGCATCGAGGCACACGATATTCCCGGCAACATCGCCGCACCTCGCTTGCGCGTAACGCGCACCTACGAGATTTCCGCGCCGGTGGCATGTCACCACTGCGAGGACGCTCCGTGCGCCAAGGCCTGCCCCACGGGTGCCTTGTTCTTTGATCCAAAGAACCATCGCATCGGCGTCAACGAGGACAACTGCATCGGCTGCAAGAGCTGCGTCATGGCCTGCCCCTTTGGCGCCGTGAGTGTGGCGACCACGCAGGTCCCCGTCTTGATGGGCGACGTGCGCGTGGGTTCGCAGACCAAGAGCTTCGTGCTCAAGTGCGACCTGTGCGTGGACCGTCCCGGCGGTCCGGCGTGTGCCGAGGCGTGCCCGACCAAGGGCCTCACCTTGGTAGACGAGGAGCGCCTGGCAGAACTGACTGCCGAGCGTGCCCGTGCCACCATCGAAAACGAGGCGTAGCCGGGCGGCCATACAGGCCCAACGATTGTCAAATACGTACCGATTAATCGGTAGCAGAGAAAGGAAGGAGGGTGTCATGGAGAAGCATAAAGTGATCTGCCCGTACTGCGGCGCCGGTTGCCAGTTTAACCTCCTGGTCCAAAACGGCCAGGTCGTGGGCACCGAACCGCTCAACGGCATCACCAACCAGAGCGAGCTGTGCCTTAAGGGCATGAGCGGCTACGACTTCATCAACGACACCAAGATCTTGACTCCTCGCGTACTGCACCCGATGATCCGCCGCACTAAGGGCGCGGATCTTGAGCGCGTAAGCTGGGACGAGGCACTGGATTTCACCGCATCTAAGATGCAGGCCATAATTGACGAATATGGTCCTAACGCTGTCATGACCACCGGCTCTTCGCGAGGCGGCGGCAATGAGGCGAACTACGTCATGCAGAAGTTTACGCGTGCGTGCATCGGCACCCACAGCGTGGACAACTGCGCCCGTACTTGACACGGCCCTACTGTCCTCGGTCTGATGGACACGGTTGGTTCAGGTTGCATGTCATGCTCCATCCCCGGTATGGAGGATGCGGGCTGCATTTTCCTCTTCGGCTATAACCCTGCCGATTCGCACCCCATCGTCGCAAGGCGTATCGTGCGAGCCAAAGAAAAGGGTTGCAAGATCATCGTCGCCGATCCGCGCCATATCGAAACCGCGCGTATCGCCGATCTCTACCTTCCGATCAAGAACGGTTGCAACGTTGCGTTCCTCAACGCCTTTGCCAACTGCTTGGTCAACGATGGCCTCTACGACAAGGAATTCGTCGCCGAGCACACGAACGGCTTTGACGAGTGGTGGGAGACCATCAAGAACTACACTCCCGAATCCGTACAGGACATCACGGGTGTCGAGCCCGCGTTGATCCACCAAGCTGCCGAGATGTACGCCACGGCGAAGCCCTCTGCCATCATTGGCTGGGGCATGGGCGTATGCCAGCAGAAGCAGAACCTGAAGACGGTGCACACCATCGCCTCCATCGCCTGCGTTGCCGGCCAGATCGGCAAACCCAATTCCGGCCTCGCGCCCGTGCGTGGTCAGAACAACGTCCAGGGCTCCTGCGATATGGGCATGCTGCCCAACCTGTACCCTGGCTACCAGAAGGTCACCGACCCGGCTGTGCGTGCCAAGTTTGCCAAGGCTTGGGGCGTGCCCGAGGAAAAGCTCCCGCTCGAGGAGGGCTACAAGCTCACCGACCTGGGCCATCTGGTCGACGAGGGCAAGGTGCACTGCTTCTACAACTACGGCGAGGACCCGGTGCAGACCGAGCCCGATTCGGCCGGTATGCGCAAGACGCTCTCCGAGCTGGATCTGTTCATTTGCCAGGACATCTTTATGACGCAGACGACCATGCTCGCCGACGTCATCCTGCCTGCCACCTCTTGGGGCGAGCACGAGGGTGTCTTTACCGCATCCGACCGTAGCTTCCAGCACTTTGACGCGGCCGTTCCGCCCAAGGGCGAGTGCCGTCACGACTGGGAGATCTTCGCGGACCTGTCTACGCGTATGGGTTACCCCATGCACTACGACAACACCGAGCAGATCTGGAACGAGTGCATCAGCCTGTGCCCCAACTTTGTGGGCGCAACCTACGAGAAGATGGCTCCCGAGGGCGGTTACGCCCAGTGGCCGGTCAAGAGCACCGATGTGAACGACCACGGTACGCCCGACATGTTCGCTGGTGGCAAGTTCACCACCAAGGACGGCCGCGCCAACCTGATGGCGCACGACTGGGAGGCGCCCTCCGAGCTTCCCGACGATGAGTACCCGCTCATTCTGTGCACCGTTCGCGAGGTCGGTCACTACAGCTGCCGCTCGATGACTGGCAACTGCAAGACGCTGGCGCTGCTCGCCGACGAGCCCGGCTTTGTCCGCATGAATCCCGCGGACGCCGAGGCACGCGGCATCAAGAACGGCGACATCGTCTCGATTCACAGCCGCCGTGGCCAGGTATACAGCCGCGCCGACGTGAGCGACCGCATCAACAAGGGCACGGTCTATATGACCTACCAGTGGTGGATCGGCAAGTGCAACGAGCTGACCATTCACAAGGTCGACCCGGTCTCGCATACGCCCGAGGACAAGTTCTCCGCCTGCCAGGTCGACGCTATCGCCGACCAGGTCTGGGCTGAGGGCGAGGTGGAGCGTCAGTACACCGAGCTCAAGCAGGCTCTGGTGGACGCCGCCGCTCCCCAGGACGTTGAGCCCGGCGCCGCCAAGTTCGATGACGAGACGCATGTGAACCAAATCGTGTAGTCCCGTTCTCGTTGGCTTTTTGGGCCGGGCGTCCCGTACGTTCGGGAGCCCGGCCCGTTATTTTGAAAGGAAGTGGGGATGAACCGCTTCATCGACATCAACCCGGAGAGGTGCATCGGCTGCGGAACATGCCAGTCCGCCTGTGCCGACGCCCACCGGATGCAGGGTCTTCAGGATACACCGCGCTTGGCGCTCGTGAAGACCGGCGGTATTTCGGCCGCCCTTGCCTGCCACCATTGCGAGGGTGCCCCCTGCGCCGAGGTTTGCCCGGTGAATGCCATCGAGCACGATGGCGATCGCATCCACGTCAAGGAGCAGGAGTGCATCGGGTGCAGGCTGTGCGCCATCGCGTGCCCCTTCGGAGCCATCCATCCCGATGGCACGTCTATCGCCGGTGTCGCAGGCATGTGCGACCCGACGCCTTCGTATCCTAAGTCCCTGAGCAGCCTGCTTACGTGGGTTCCTGGTCAGTACACCTGCGCTGTCAAGTGCGACCTGTGCGCATTCGATCCGGACGGCCCGCATTGTGTGGCGGCGTGCCCTACCAAGGCGCTGACCGTCATGGGTGGCGCGGCCGATCGCGAGCTCGACGAGGCCAAGCGCCTGCGCTCGATCGAAAACGGTCCGGTCGTCGACGTTACCGCTGTGGCCCAGGGCCTGTCCGAGAAAGCAGAAGGGAGCGTAAACAATGGATAGCATGACGCTGTTTATCGCATCGCTTGCCGTCTCGTGCATCGGTGCGCTCGCCTCGGTTCTGCTGATCAAGGCCGATAACGCCGCCAAGACCGCCGGCTGCCTAATCGGCGCCGTCGCCGCGGTGCTTTCGTTTGTGGCCGGTATCCAGGCCGTGCTGGGCGATGTCACGTCGGTCGACACCATCGTGTTCTTCCCGTTTGCCCATTTCCAGCTGCTGCTCAACCAGCTGTCCGGCCTGTTCGTGGCGCTCATCTCGGTGCTCGCGTTTGCCGGCTCGATCTACGGTCTCAACTACTTTGATGAGTACCCGGGCAAAAAGGGCCGCGCCGGCTTCTTCTTTAACACCTTCGTGGCGTCCATGATGCTCGTCATCACCGCCGACAACGTGTTTTGGTTCCTGGTCGCCTTTGAGCTCATGTCGCTGACCTCGTACTTCCTGGTCGTGATCGAGGAGAACGAGAATTCCATCCACGGCGGTTGGCTCTACTTTGTGATCGCACACGTGGGCTTTGTGCTCATCATGGCGAGCTTCCTCACCATGACCAACTTCGCCGGTGGCTCGTTTGCCTTTGCGGATTTCCGCGCTACGCAGTTTAGCCCCGCGGTCGCATCCGTGTGCTTCGTGCTCGCCTTCTTTGGCTTTGGCGCCAAGGCCGGTATCATCCCGCTGCACGGCTGGCTGCCCAAGGCACATCCCGAGGCGCCGTCCAACGTGTCGGCCCTCATGTCCGGCGGCATGATCAAGATCGGTATCTTCGGCATCCTCAAGGTTGGTCTCGACCTGCTCTCCGCCTCGGGCGTTCAGGTTTGGTGGGGCCTTATGGTCATGGTCTTCGGTGCGATCTCGTCGGTTCTCGGCGTGGCCTTCGCCCTGCAGGAGCATGACATCAAGCGCCTGCTGGCCTATCACTCCGTCGAGAACATCGGCATCATTCTGCTCGGCGTCGGTGCCTCCATGGCCGCCATGGCGCTCAACTCGGTCGGTATCGCCGTCCTGGCTCTGATGGCCGCCCTCTACCACACGTTTAACCACGCGATGTTTAAGGGCGAGCTGTTCTTGGGCGCCGGTGCGCTGCTGTACTCCACGGGTACGCGCAATATGGAGAAGATGGGCGGCCTGTTCCGTCGTATGCCGGCAACGGCCATCTGCTTCCTCGTTGGTGCGCTTGCCATCTCGGCCATCCCGCCCTTTAACGGCTTTGTTTCCGAGTGGTTTACCTACCAGTCGCTGTTTAATGCCGCCATGCAGGGCGACAAGGCCGTCATGATCGTGGCCGTGTTCGCTGCCGTCGCGCTTGCCATTACCGGCGCGCTGGCTGTCACGTGCTTCGTCAAGGCCTATGGCGTCTCCTTTGCCTCCGCGCCCCGTTCCGAGGCTGCGGCCAATGCCAAGGAGGTTCCCGCCCCCATGGTGTTCGCGCAGGGCCTGCTCGCGGCCATCTGCGTCGTGCTGGGCATTGGCGCTCCCGTGATCGCGCCCGTGCTGGTCGATGTCGCCGCGTCCGTGCTGCATCCGTACGGCGGCGTGTTTGCCGCCGAGGGCATGGAGCTCATGAACCAGTACTCCGGCGCTGCCACCTCCACGCCCGCGATCGCTATTGCGCTCGTGGTGCTCGTCGGTCTTGCCTGCGGTTATCGCAAGCTCAAGACCGTCGGCAAGGTGCAGAAGTCCCAGCCGTGGGCATGCGGCTATGCTCCCAACGAGCATATGCCCGTCGTGGCCACGACCTTTGCCTCCGAGGTGTCCTGGTTTATGCAGCCGCTCTACACGCTGCGCGACCGCTGCACGGCCGTCTGCTGGTCCATCGCGCACTTCTTCCAGAAGCTCACCGGTGTGGCCGAGGCTGTGGAGCCCGTACCCGACAAGGTTCTCGTCGATGCCCCGCATAAGGGCGTCGAGAAGCTCGCCGACCTCGCGACTAAGCTCGAGGGTGGCAACTACAGCATCTATATCTGCTACATCGTCGCGGCACTCGTGGTGTTCCTCGTGCTCGCCGTGCAAATGGGTTAAGGAGGGGAGAGCATGAACAACATCGTACTTGCCGTTCTGCAGGGCGTGGTCGTCATGGCCGTCGCGCCGTTCTTCTCCGGTCTCGGCCGCGTGATCCGCGCCAAGATGCACAACCGTCGCGGCCCCAGCATCATGCAGGACTATCGCGACCTGGCCAAGCTCTTTGCGCGCCCCGAGTCCCAGAGCGAGGACGCGAGCTTTGCGCTGCGCATTATGCCGCCGCTGTTCTTCGCCGTCGCCTTTATGCTCGCGATGGGCCTGCCGCTCTTTACGGCGCAAAGCCCCATCCCGGTCTTTGGTGACGCCATCACCATCATGTACAGCCTGGCGCTCGCCCGCTTCTTCTTCGCCCTCTGCGGCGTGGATTCGTCCAACGCCTACGCCGGTATCGGCGGCGTCCGCGAGCTGCTCATGAGCGTGCTCATCGAGCCGTCCATGCTGCTGGCGCTGTTTGCCGCCGCCCTGGTGTGCGGTTCCACCGACATCGCCACCATGGGTCAGCACATCATGACGGGCGCCATCGACGCGCCGGTCGCCGTGATCCTCGCCGGCATCGCCTTTGCGATCGCCTGCTACATGGAACTCGGCAAGCTGCCGTTTGATCAGGCCGAGGCCGAGCAGGAGCTTCAGGAAGGTCCGCTCGCCGAGCTTTCCGGCCCGTCGCTTGCGATGGCCAAGCTCGCCATGTCCATGAAGCAGGTCCTGGTCGTCGCCTGGTTCTGCGCGATCTTCGTCCCCTGGGGCGAGCCCGCGACCGTGGGCGCCGCCGCTGTTCTGGGTGCAGTCATCTTCCTGGTGAAGTGCCTGATCGATTTTGTCGTATGCGGCGTGATCGAGAACTCCTGCTCGCGCTCGCGTTTTAAGGTGCTTGGCAATCAGACCTGGGCCGTCGTGGGCATCGCCGTTCTGGCGTTTGTCTTCGTGGTCGTCGGCGTGTAGGAGAAGGGAGAAACAATGTCATTTGCAGTCAGTCTGTCCCTTCTCGGCTTGGTCGCTATCGCGGCCCCGATGGTGGCCTCGGTGCTCGTCGCCCTGTTCCCCCGTCCGTACGCCAAGTGGTTCAGCGTTTTGGGTGCCGCCGTCTCGACGGTCTGCACCATCGCCCTCGCCGCGAATTTCGCTGGCGCCGGCATGCCCGACACGCAGGTCCCCCTGATCTCGTTTGGGCAGACCCTCGTCATGGGATTCACCTTCGATCGCATGAGCACGCTGCTCGCGCCCGCCTTTGTGGGTATCGGCCTGCTTGTCGTGATCTATTCGATTCCCTATATGAGCGAGAATAACCGTGAGCATCCCGACGCACCGCGTCGTCGCTTCTACGCGTACCTCGCGACCTTCATCGGCGCCATGGCCGGCCTCGTGTACAGCTCGACCCTTTTGGGCCAGCTCGTGTTCTTTGAGATCACGGGTGCGTGCTCTTGGGGCCTCATTAGCTACTACATGACGCCTACGGCCAAGAAGGCCGGCATGAAGGCTCTGATCATTACGCATATCGGTGCGCTCGGCCTGTATCTGGGCGCCGCCATCGTGTTTGCCCATACCGGCACCTTCGCCATTACCGCGATTGCCGGCCTCGACGCCAAGCTCAAGGCTATCGTCCTTTTGCTCGTGCTGTTTGCGGCCTGGGCCAAGTCCGCACAGGTTCCCATGTACATGTGGCTGCCTTCGGCCATGGAGGCGCCGACGCCTGTTTCGGCCTACCTGCATGGCGCCTCGATGGTTAAGGTCGGCGTGTGCGTGTTCGCGCGTGCACTCGTCTCTGCCGGCGAGATCCCCGAGATCGTGGGTTGGGTCGCCATTATCGACGCCATGGTCACCATGCTCTTTGGCTTCCTTATGTACCTGCCGCAAAAGGACATGAAGCGTCTGCTGGCCTTCTCCACGATCGCCCAGCTCTCCTATGTGTTCTTTGGTCTGGGCCTTTCGGTCTTTGGCAGCCAGCTGGCCTTCGATGGCGCCGTCTGCCACATCTTTAACCACGCTTTCGCCAAGACGCTGTTCTTCCTGATCGCCGGTTCGTTCTCCTTTACGCTCGGCACGCGTATGCTGCCCAAGCTTCGCGGCATCGTAAAGAAGTACCCGATCTCGGGCGTGGGCTTCGGTGTCGCGGCACTCGCTATTGCCGGCGTGCCGCCCATGAACACGTTCTTCTCGAAGTTCCAGATCATCGCCGGCGGCTTTTCTGTAGGTGCCGGCAACGTCGCGATCCTGGTGCTCGTGTGCATCATGGTCGCCGAGACCGTCGCCACCTTCGCCTGGTTCCTCAAGTGGATGGGCTATTGCCTGCCCGGCGAGCCGAGCGAAGAGGTCGCTGCGGGAGCCCCGCTTCCCCGTGCGATGGCGTTCGTGTTCATCGTGCTCATCATCATGGTCATCGTCAGCGGCCCGCTTTCGGCCAGCTGGATCGGTTAGGAGGTATAACGACATGGGTTATTCGATCGTCAACATCCTTGGCGGCCTTCTGATCGTCACGTCCACCATGGTGGTCGTCTCCAAGAATATCAAACATGCCATCAACTGGTATGCGGTGCAGTCGCTGGTGCTCGTGGGGCTGCTCGCTACGCTCGGTGCCACCACCGGTGCGCAGGAGCTGCTTATGTGGGCCGGATCTGCCTTTATCACCAAGGTCGTCCTGGTCCCTTATATCCTCAACCGCGCATACAAGAAGATGGGCGAGCCGAGCGACGCATCACTCAAGGCCGGCCTTAAGCCCGCGTGGGCCATCTGCATCATCGCCGTGGAGGTCGCGATTTGCTTTGCCGTCGTGACGCAGATCAGCCTTCCCACGGCCGAGGTCGCAACGCCTGCGCTCGCTATTAGCTTCGCTCACTTCTTTGTGGGCCTCACCTGCATCATCTCGCAGCGCAACATCATGAAGCAGATCTTTGGTTACTGCCTTATGGAAAACGGCAGCCACGTGACGCTCGCGCTTTTGGCCCCCACCGCTCCCGAGATCATCGAGATCGGTATCGCCACCGACGCCATCTTTGCCGTCATCATCATGTCCATCGTCGTGCGTCGCATTTGGGACGACTCCCACTCGCTCGATGCGCGCGACCTGTCCGAGCTGAGGGGGTAGTCCATGGAAACGTTGATTCTCGCCCTGCTCGCGACTCCTTTGGTGTTCTCGCTGGTTATGGCGTTTTTGCCCAAGAACACGTCCTATAACGTGTTTGCCGGTCTCAACCTGGTCTCCGTCGCAGCCGTCCTGGTGCTGTCGATTATGACGGCCGGTGACGTCCTTATGAGCGGCGAAACCGCGAGCGCTCTTGGCCTGTGGTTCCACCTCGATTCGCTGGGCGCCATCTTTGTGCTGCTCATCGGCTTTATCGGTTTTCTTACGGGGCTGTTCTCGCTGCCCTATGTAAAGGCCGATATCGAGGAGGGCTCCATGCCCGCCGAGCGCGCCAAGCAGTATTTTGCACTGTTTAGTCTGTTCGTGTTTACCATGCTGCTCGCGTGCCTGTCCAACAACATGATCCTCACGTGGGCCGCAGTGGAGGCAACCACGCTTTCCACCGTGTTCCTGGTGGGTATCTACAAGAACAAGACGGCACTCGAGGCTTCTTGGAAGTATGCGATGGTCTGCACCGCCGGCGTGGCCTTCGGCCTGTTCGGTACGCTACTGATCTACGCCAACGCCGCCGACGTGATTCCCAACGCCCACGAGGCCGCATTCCTGTCGTGCGTACTGCCGTATGCCGACCAGTTCGATCCGACGCTCATGCGCCTCGCCTTTGCGTTTATCGTGATCGGCTTTGGCACCAAGGCCGGCCTGTTCCCCATGCACACTTGGTTGCCCGATGCCCACTCCCAGGCCCCGAGCCCTGTCTCGGCCCTGCTCTCTGGCGTGCTGCTTAAGTGCGCCATGCTTGTGATCATGCGCTTCTACGGCTTTACCATCCAGGCCGTGGGCGCCGAGTATCCGCAACTTCTGCTGTTGATCGTCGGTACGCTGTCAATTTTGGTGGCGGCACTTTCGATGTTTCGCCAGGACGACCTCAAGCGCCGCTTTGCGTACTCGTCTGTGGAGAACGTGGGCGTTATCGCCCTGTGCCTGGGTATCGGTGGCCCACTGGGTATCGCCGCAGCCCTGCTGCACTGCGTGTTCCACGGTTTTACCAAGACGCTTGCCTTCTGCGTGTCCGGCAACATCCAGCACGCCTTTGGTACGCGTAGCTTGGCTAAGATTCAGGGCGTCGTCGAGGTTGCTCCCGCAACCGCCGCGCTCGCCGTCCTGGCGCTGCTCGGTCTTGGTGCCTTCCCGCCCTTTGGCATGTTTATCTCCGAGTTCCTGACTTTTGTCGCCGGTGTTACCGCCGGTCCTATGTGGCTGGTCGTCGTGGTCGCCCTCGGTCTTACCGTGGCCATCTCCGCGCTCACCCGCATCGCACTCAAGTCGGTATTCGGCCATGCGCCCCAGGGCATGGGCAAGCATGAGGCCCCGGCGCTCATGCTTATCCCCGAAATCATCCTGGCTGTCATGATCTTGTGGTTTGGCATCGCCACCCCGCTGCCCCTCGTGCACGGTGTGGAGACCGCGACCGGCATCGTGCTCGAGCAGAGCACCGAGGAGCTTCACGCGACGCCGATGTACCGCGCTGTGTTCGGTACCGAGACCGCTCAGAGCGAGGTGGAGTAACGAATGATTGAAACTGAGAACAAGGTGTATGCCCGTCGCTGCGAGAGCCATGTCGAGGCCCTGCGCCGCGCCGTTCCGGGCTGCATCGAGAAGGTCGAGTGGCAATGCGAGGACCAGCTGACGATTACCGTCAAGCAGGACAAGCTGCCCGAGGCCGTCCACTACCTGTACTACGAGCGCTACGGCTGGATTCCCGTGATCATCGGCAACGATGAGCGCAGCCTGTGCGGCCGTTACGCCGTGTACTATGTCATCTCCATGGAGGGGGAGGACCCCGGCTGGGTGACCGTGCGCACCGAGGTCGATCCCGCCAAGATGACGTTCCCGTCCGTGACACCGTTCGTCCCCGCCTGTGTGTGGGGCGAGCGCGAGCTTCGCGACATGTTCGGCCTGATCCCCGAGGGTCTGCCCGACCGTCGTCGCCTGGTGCTGCCCGACGATTGGCCCAGCGGCCTGTACCCGCTGCGCAAGGACTCCATGGACTACCGCTTCCGTCCCGCTCCCGCGAGTGACATGGAAAACTACGAGTTCTTGGCCGATACCAAGGGCAAGGAGACGACGCTTGTCCCCATGGGCCCGTTGCACATTACCTCCGACGAGCCCGGCCACTTCCGCCTGTTCGTTGAGGGCGAGACGATCGTCGACGCCGACTACCGTCTGTTCTACGTGCACCGCGGCATGGAGAAGGTCGCCGAGACGCGCCTGAACTATGACGCCGTGACGTTCCTCGCCGACCGCATCTGCGGCATCTGCGGCTGCGCCCACTCGGTGGCCTATGCCGAGGCCGTCGAGCGCGCCCAGGGCATTCATGTCCCGCCGCGCGCCCAGTACATCCGCGCCATCATGCTCGAGGTCGAGCGTCTGCACTCACACCTGCTCAATATTGGCCTCGCATCGCACTACACCGGCTTCGACTCCGGCTTCCAGCAATTCTTCCGCGTCCGCGAGAAGTCCATGGACCTGGCCGAGAAGCTCTCCGGTCACCGCAAGACCTACGGCCTCAACGTGATCGGCGGCGTGCGTCGCGACATTTTGGCCGAGCAGAAGCTCTCCACGCTCACGACCATCCACCAGCTGCGCTCCGAGGTTCAGGAGCTCGTCGACGTCTTGCTCTCCACGCCCAACTTTATTGAGCGTACGAGTGGCATCGGCATCTTGGACCGCAAGATCGCACGCGACTTCTCGCCGGTCGGCCCGCTCATGCGTGGCTCGGGCTATGCCCGCGACGTGCGCTTCGACCATCCCTTCGACGGCTACGCCGATCCGGACGTTCAAAAGATGCACGCCGCCACGGCTGACACCTGCGATGCCTTCGGCCGTACCGCCGTTCGCATCCAGGAGGTCTACGATTCGATCGATATGATCGAGACCATGCTCGAGAACTGCCCGTCGGGCCCCATCCTCACCACGGATTGGGAGTACACCCCGCACAAGTACGCCATCGGTGCCACCGAGGCGCCGCGCGGCGAGGACGTGCACTGGGCCATGCTCGGCAATAACCAGAAGTGCTACCGCTGGCGCGCCAAGGCCGCCACGTACAGTAACTGGCCGGTCCTGCGCTACATGTTCCGCGGCAACACCGTGGGCGATGCGGCGCTGATCGTCGGTTCGCTCGACCCGTGCTATTCCTGCACCGACCGCGTGACGGTGACCGATGTCGCCGCCAAGCGCGATCACGTGCTCGACAAGGAGCAGTTCGAGAACGTCTGGCGCGACAAGTCGCCGCTTGCGGGCGAGGGCACCATGGCCGCTCCGCTCGATGAGGAGGCGCTCTAATATGCTGAAGCTTTGGAAGGTTAACGCCAAGGCCGGCGACGCGACGGTCAAGTACCCGTTTGCGCCGTTCCCCACCAACAAGGACATGCGCGGCAAGCCCGAGCACAATGCCGAGCTCTGCATCGCCTGCGGTGCCTGCGGCGTGGCGTGCCCGGCCGATGCCATTCGCATGGACACCGACCTTGCGGCCGATACCATCACCTGGTCGATCGACTACGGTCGCTGCATCTTTTGCGGCCGCTGTGAGGAAGCCTGCCCCATGGAGGCCATCAAGCTCACCGAGGAGTTTGAGCTGGCCGTCATGAGCAAGGACGACCTCACCAGCAAGAGCGTCTATGCGCTCGAGCACTGCTCGCGTTGCGGCAAGCCGTTTGCCCCGCACAAGGAGATCGACTACGCCAAGCGCCTGCTGCAAAAGGCCGGCGGCATGGAGGCCGAGCAGGCTGCCCGTACCGTCGGTATGTGCCAGGAGTGCAAGCGCGAGCTCGACGCCCTGCGCGCCGCCTCGGCCGTAAAGACCGGCAACGCGCGCGGAATGGCTGCCAACGAGACGCTTGCGTCCGGTGAGCCCCAGGGCCCCGGCATGGAGTATCTGGGCGGCCACGGCGTGAACCCGGAGTATATCGACCGCGAGCTCAACCCCGATGCGCCCGAGATTCCCGCCGGTCCGGCACCGGTCGAGGGCATCATCATGGATTTTGATACGAAGGAGGAGTAACCATGGCCGAATCCACGCTTTTGCCCGAGCGGCTTCAGTACCGCCCGACCAAGATCGAGCTCGACGAGAGCATCGAGAAGGCCAAGGCGACCCTTCTTAAGAAGATCAAGCGCTCGGTGTACGTCTACCGTGTTGACTGCGGCGGCTGCAACGGCTGCGAGATCGAGATCTTCGGTTCCATCACGCCCGTCTTCGACGTCGAGCGCTTTGGCATCAAGGTCGTGCCCTCGCCCCGTCACGCTGATGTGCTTCTGTACACCGGTGCCGTGACGCGTGCCATGCGCATGCCGGCCCTGCGCGCTTTTGAGGCCGCACCCGATCCCAAGATCGTGGTGTCCTATGGCGCGTGCGGCTGCACCGGTGGCATCTTCTACGACAACTACTGCGTCTGGGGCGGCACGGATAAGATCCTGCCGGTCGACGTCTACATTCCCGGCTGCCCGCCCAGCCCTGCGCAGACCGTCTACGGCTTTGCCATGGCGCTCGGTCTGCTGGACCAAAAGCTCCATGCCGAGACCACGGTGGAGGCCGCCGGCGAGCAGGCCGATATCCTGCACCCCGGCGTGCCGTACAAGCTGCGCGTTGCCATCGAGCGCGAGGCTCGCGCCATGAGCGGCTACCGTTACGGCCGCGACTTGGCCAACGAGTTTATGGATACGCTCGAGGGCGCGCCCAAGGGCGATATCCGCGGTGCCATGGCGCTGCTCATCGATAAGCAGGACGATCCGCGCCGCGTCGAGGTGTACTCGGCGCTGCAGGATCTGGTGCTGGCCGGAGGTCGCTAGATGGAGCTCACGGACCGCTCTGGTTACTTTGCGGGCCCCGGCATGCTCGGCGGCTCTTTTGGCGATGCCTCGCGCGCAAGCGACGAGGCCGCCGAGGGCGTCGCCGACCCCTGCCTGGGCCATGCGCCCGACCAGGTGGTCTTCTATGAGCTCACGCGTAAGTTTGTGGAGACCGAGGAAGACGTTCCCCAGGAGGCCTGCGACGTGCTGTACTACACGCTCGCCGTGGGCCACCACACCGGCGTGCTCGATTGCTTTGAGCCGCGCCTGTCGGTGCCGGTGGATGTCTTCTATTCGCTCGTCGACGCGCTGCCGGAGGGGGAGGCCAAGACCAAGTTCGAGGCCATCCGCTCCTTTGGCGAGTGCCAGCTTGACAAGGCGGCGGTGCCGTCGCTGCTCGAGGCCTGCGACACGCTGCTCGACGAGCGCGGTTTTCGCGGCTCGGCCAAGGCCGGCATCTCGGTGTTCGACGACGACTTTGGCCTGCATGCCCAGCAGGTCGCGTTTCTGATGAAGTTCCGCGATCTGGTTGAGCGCGTGCGCGATGTGTCGGGCGTGTATCTGACGGGAAGGTTGCAGTAATGGGTCGCGTTGTGGATGGTCGTGTGAACGGCGCCCCATTTGCGGGTATCGTGCTCACGGCGGGAAGCGTGCTGCGCGCCGACGATGCCGCCGGCCCCGTGCTCTCCAAAAAGATGGAGGACACGCCTATCGCCGGTTGGTACACCATCGACGGCGGTCAGACGCCCGAGGATGACATCATCGAGGTCAAGCGCGAGCGTCCGCCGCGTTTGGTTTTGGTCGATGCCGCCGACATGGCGCTGCCCGTCGGCGCCATCCGCTTGCTCGATAAGACCGACGTCGCGCGCAAATCGATGTTCACCACGCATTCGCTTCCTTTGTCGATTCTGATCGAAGAGATTGAGCAATCGTGTGATGATATCGTCTTCGTCGGGATTCAGCCGGGCGACACGGAGTTCTACAACCCCATGTCCCCGGAAGTCTTTGAGGCCGTCGACGCCGTGTACGACGCCGTGGCCGCCAACGACTTTTCCCACTTTGTCCGCTTGGGGCAAGAGCAATAGGAGCGCTTGTTCCTGCTGATTAGGAAAGAAGTGATTGACATGGCAGATTCCAAGGTGGAGTACCCCTCTCCCGATTGCCTGGCGCCCGCCGCGATCGAGGCCAAGACCGAGGCCGCCGGCGTGACCAAGGCTAACCTGCCGGTCGCTAAGGCCTTTCTGTTGGCAATGTTCGCCGGCGCGTTTATCGCCTTCGGCGGCCTGTTCTTTACCGTGTTCTTGAGCGACAGCACGCTGGGCTGGGGCGCTCAGCGCGTCGTGGGCGGTCTGTGCTTTTGCCTGGGCCTGGTGCTCGTGCTGGTGTGCGGCGCCGAGCTGTTTACCGGCAATTCGCTTATGGTCTGCGCACTCAAGAGCAAAAAGATCACCCTGGTTCAGATGCTTAAGGCCTGGGTCGTCGTGTGGGTCGGCAATTTTGTCGGTGCCCTGTTCATCGTCTTTTTGGTGTACATGGCCGGCATCTATAAGCTCAACGGCGAGGCGGTCGCCAACTCCATGGTGAGCGTCGCCGCCGGCAAGGTGACGATCGACTGGGTGACGATCTTCTTCCGCGGCATCCTGTGCAACATCTTTGTGTGCCTGGCCGTGTGGATCGGTACCGCCGGTAAGACCGTGGTCGATAAGGTTGTGGGCATTCTGCTGCCCATCGCCGCCTTTGTGGCCTGCGGTTTTGAGCACTGCGTCGCCAACATGTACTTTTTGCCTATGGGTGCCGTGATGCACGCGTGCGGCTATGGTGCCGACGTCGCCGGCGCCGATGCGCTCAACGCTGCGGGCATTGCGTTTAACTTGTCCGCCGCCACGCTGGGCAACATCGTGGGCGGCGCGGTTCTGATCGCGCTCGGCTACTGGTTTGTCTACGCCAAGAAGTCCGAGGCGTAATAAGCTGGAATGACGTACGGGCCTCCCGAGGGGCGTTTGCCTTTTGGGAGGCTCTTCGTGTCTTGCTGCGGTAGATGCAGCGGGCTTTGTGTCGCGGCAGCTGGTGGCAGGGCTGTGGTGCGGCGGGGCATGAACCCCTGAGCTGGAAGGAATAATCGAGATGGCATCGAGAGCTATGCATGACGGTCGCTCCGTGGTGACGACATGCGGGGGATGCTATGCCGATTGCGCCTTTGCGGCACGCGTTGGGGACGGTCGCGTGGTGGCCGAGTTGCCGGTGCCGGGACATCCGTGCGCGGCGCGTGCCCTGTGCGCCCGCGGGCACCATCGCCTGGCAATGCCGTTTGACGAGCGCGACCGGATTTTGCACCCCATGCGACGCCGCCGGGATGGCTCGGGGTTTGATGCGATTACCTGGGACGAGGCGTTTGCTCAGATTGCCGAGCGTCTTTTGGGAATTGTTGACGAGCGCGGGCCCCGTGCGCTGGGCATGACACTTGGTGTGCCCTCGTTCGACCGCTACTGGGCCTATCGCTTTATGCATGCGCTGGGCTCGCCCAACGTGTACGGTGCCGATGGCGCCTGCGAGGTAAGCAGACTTACCGGTTGGGAGCACAGCCTGGGCTATAGCCCCGCCTCCGACCTTGCGCATACCGACTGCATCATGTACCTGGGGCGTTCCATTGTCGATTCGTCGACGATGGGGGCCGTTGACGCGCTCAACGATGCGCGCCGGCGCGGGGCGAAGATCATCGTGGTTGACCCCCGGCGCAGCGGCTCGGCCGCGCTTGCCGACCGCTGGCTGCGCGTACGTCCTGGATGCGATCTGGCGTTGCTGCTGGGTATCGCACATGTGCTGGTATCCGAGGACCTGTACGATCACGAGTTCGTGGACCGCTACGCCACAGGCTTTGACGAGCTGGCGCAGGCGGCCAGTGCTTGGACGCCCGAGTGGGCCGAGTCGATGTGCGACGTGCCGGCCGCAGAGATTGTCGCCACGGCGCGCGAGCTAGCTGCCGCCGCGCCTGCCGCTGTGGTGGATGCAGGCTTTCATGGTGGCATCGGCATCGCGTATGCCAATAGCACCCAGACCGCGCGCGCTATCTGCTTGGTCGATGTGCTGCTGGGCTGCATCGGGCATGAGGGCGGTGCCCTCAACCCGCCCACGCCGCTTGTGTTGGGCGATTTGGACCCTACGCGTTTCGCGACGCCGTCGATGCCGCGTGAGCCCAAGTTGGGGTCCGAACGCTATCCACTGGTCGATCCGATGCGCGGCCTGTGCACGACCATCGGTCAGTCGATTCTTGCCGGCGATTTGCGTGGGCTCATCGTCTATGCCAGTAACCCTGGTGCGGGCTATGGCAATGCACAGGCTTGGTTGGGTATTTTGCAGCAGCTCGACTTGCTCGTGACGATTGACATTCGCTGGTCCGAGACGGCGCGCGCTTCCGACTTCGTGCTGCCCGACGTGACGTATCTGGAGGCCGACCGCGGTGTAGGCACGGTCGTGGGCGCTAACGATGCGCGCGTGTTCTACCGCAACGCTGTGCTGCCCGTGCAGCATGACGACACACGTCCCGGTCGGGAGATTTTTGCCGGTCTGGCGCGGGCGTGTGGCGTGGGCGAGTACTTCCAGTTTACGTCTGACGATCTGGCGGCTGCCCAGGTGGAGCCTTTTGGGATTGATCTGGACGAGCTCAAGGAGCGCGGCTGGGCCGACACGGGTGTTGCGTTGCCGTCGCGTACGGGCGAGCCGGCGATTCCCTTGGATGGCGGCAAAATTACGCTGGCAAGTGACGTATGGGGGCGTGCCGGCCTGGGTCGTGTACCCGACTGGATCGCTCCCATGGTGGAGCCTGGCCCGGGGATGTTTCGCCTCATTAGCGGCAACCGTCCCTTTGAGTCGCACACCTCGCGAAGGCTTGCAGCCCAAGGTGCCGCCGAGGCTGGGTCGGACCTGGATGCCGTGCAGATGAATGCCGATGCTGCTGCGCATATGGGCATCGCCGACGGCGAGATCGTCGAACTCGTGAGCGATATGGGCCGCGACCGCGTGCGTGTGGAGACGACGCCGTATCTGCATCCGGCGTGCATCTTTACGTCGGCTGCTCCCGGTGGGCGCGCATTGGGTGCTGAGAGTGGTGGCCGGCAGGCCCTGGGCGTCGGGCCGCTCGACCACACACCGCTGCGCTGGGACCCGTTGACGGGTGCCGCGCTTACTCAGGAAAACGCCGTTCGCGTGGAAAAGATTGTCGCGCGCGGGGATAATGACGAGTAATTGACTCAGCTGATGTATTCGACTGATCCACGTTTCTTTTGAAAGGCTGCACATGAGCGATAGCCAGAACATGTCCGATGAGGTGCGCGACCGCCTGCGCGCCATTCCTTCCGTCAACGAGCTGCTTGCCGAGTGGCCGGTGGTGAAGGCGGCGGGGGAGACCTGCGACGCGGTGGTGCATGCCGCCGTCACGGCCGAGCTCGATGAGGAGCGCGCCGCCATTCGCGCCGGCGCCGCTCCGCGTTCCAAGCGCGAGCTGGCCTCGGCCATCGAGTGGCGTGCGCACCGCTCTGCGCTGCCGAGCCTGCGTCCCGCCGTCAACGCCACGGGTGTGGTTATCCATACCAACTTGGGTCGCGCCCCGCTCGCGGAGTCGGCGGCAAAGGCCGTGGCCGAGGTCGCGCGCGGCTACAGCACGCTCGAGTACAGCGTGGACACCTGCTCGCGCGGGTCGCGCAAGGAGCATGCCGCGCAGCTCATCCGCTCGCTTACCGGTGCCGAGGACGCGCTGGTCGTTAACAATAACGCGGCCGCCGTGCTGTTGGTGCTGGCGACCCATGCCGCAGGCAAAGAGGTCATCGTCAGCCGCGGCGAGCTTGTCGAGATCGGCGGCAGCTTCCGCATCCCCGATGTCATGGCGGCTTCGGGCGCCAAACTCGTCGAGGTCGGCGCCACCAACCGCACGCACCTGGCTGATTATGAGCAAGCCATCACGCCCGATACGGCGATGATCCTTAAGGTCCATCCTTCCAACTATCGCATCGAGGGTTTCCACGAGGAGGTAGGTTCTCGGGAGCTTGCCGCCCTGGCCCACAAGCATGGCCTGCTGTTCTACGAGGACCAGGGGTCGGGCGCGCTGTTGCCCGATGACATCCTGGTGCGCGGCGGCGAGGAGCCCACGCCGGCTTCGGTCGCGGCGGGGCTCGATCTGGTGTCGTGCTCGGGCGATAAGCTGCTCGGTGCCGCACAGGCGGGCATTATCATGGGCCGTCGCGATCTGGTCCAGGCTTGCGGGTCGCATCCGCTTATGCGTGCCCTGCGCCCGGGCAAGCTCGCACTGGCGGCGCTCGAGGCTACACTGCGCATTTATATGGATGGGGCGGATGTGGCCCATCGTGAGGTACCGGTGCTCAACATGCTCACGCTTCCGCAGGCTCATCTGGAGCGCCGCGCACGCAAGTTGCGCGATCGTATGGTCGCCGGGCTCGATAAGGCCGGTTGCCCGTGCGCCGTGCAGGTGGAAATCGTCGAGGAATCGTCGACGCCCGGTGGCGGTTCGCTGCCTGCCGTCGAGTTGCCCACGATGTGCGTGGCCGTCTGCCCGGTCGACGGGCGCCTGTCCGTCGACGCGCTCAAGTGCTCGCTCGTCCAAGACTTCGATACGCCGGTCGTCACGCGCGCCTCGCACGACCGCATTCTGTTTGATGTGCGCACACTCGTGGGCGACCGCGATATCGAGACGGCGGCATCGACGCTCGTCGCGTGCGTTGAGAAGGCGGTTGCACGATGAGTGAGGTCCAAGCGCTGGTGGAGTGTCCCGTTATCGTTGGCACGGCGGGCCACGTCGACCACGGTAAGTCGGCACTGATTGAGGCTCTGACCGGCAAGAATCCCGACCGTCTGGAGGTTGAGCGCCGTCGCGGTATGACCGTGGAGCTGGGCTTTGGCGAGCTGGCGCTGCCGAGCGGCAAGATCGTTGGCCTGGTCGACGTGCCGGGCCACGCGCATTACTTGCGCGCCATGGTGCAGGGTGCCACGGGTATCGACGTCGCCGTGCTGGTGGTTTCGGCCGTCGAGGGCGTGATGCCGCAGACCCGCGAGCACGTGCATGTGCTGGAGCTGCTGGGCGTCACACACATGGTGGTCGCGCTGACGATGTGCGACCTGGCCGATGCCGAGATGACCGAGCTTGCCGAGCTCGATGTCGATGACTTTTTGTCGGGTACCGTGTTTGCGGGCGCGCCGATTGTCCCCGTGTCGTCTAAGACGGGCGAGGGGATCGACAGGCTGCTTGCGGTGCTCGACGAGCAGGTAAGTGCCTGCTGGGATGCCTGCCGCGACCGTGCCGAGCGCACCGATGCCGCGCCGCGCCTGCCGATTGACCGCTGCTTTACGATTAAGGGCGTCGGCACTGTCGTAACGGGAACGCTGCACGATGCGCCGGTTGCGGTGGGCGACGAGCTGATGGCTTTGCCGTCGCGTACGGTCTGTCGCGTGCGCGGGATTCAGGTGCATGGCGACACGCAGCAGGCGTTGCCCGGTCAGCGTGTGGCGCTCAACTTGGTGGGCGATGCTGTCGCCGCGCTCGATCGCGGCGAGATGCTCGGCGTGGAGGGCCGTTTTGGCCAGACGCTGCGCTTTATGATGACGTTTACCTACCTGGGCCGCGAGGGCGCTAAACCGCGTGTGCTCGAGTCGGGCGCGCGCGTGCATGTGATGGCGGGTACGGCCGAGGTTGTCGGCCGCATCATGCTTATGGAGGGCGAGGCCCCCATGGCGGTGGGCGAGACGCGTACCGTTCAAGTGCGTCTTGAGGACCCGCTGCCGCTGCGTGCCGGGGACCATGCCGTGGTGCTGTCCTATTCGCCCGTGATGCTTATTGGCGGCGGGCGTGTGCTGCTTTCGCGCTGCCGTCGCTCGCGCGAGCTTGCCGAAGGAGAGCGTGCGCTGTATGTGGCGATCGAGTCCGGCGATATCGCGGGCGGTGTGGGCGCTTGGCTGGCGCTGCAGACGCTGCCGGTTACGGCGGTTGATGTTGCCGACGCTTTGGATCTTGGCGTCGGCGATGTCGATGCTGCACTGCGCGGGTTGGTGGCGCAGGACTCCGTTCGCAAGCTTGCCGTGGGTGATGAGGGCCTCTTTGCGGACGCCGTCGTGCTCGACGCCGCGATGGATGCACTGGCGGCGACCTTGTCAGCCATGCACGCGACGGCTCCCAAGGAGACGGGCTTTACGCCTGGTGCCGTTGCCCATGCTGCGTGGCCTGCCGCTGATGAAGGCGTTGCCGCGGCCCTGATTGCCGAGGGCTGCTCCCGTGGCGTGTGCGCCGCCGAGGGCGCCGAGGTATTCGATCCGCATTCGGCCGCCGCGGCGGCACGCGTGGTGCGAGAGGCTTGCGAGCGCATCGTCGCGCTGCTTGACGAGGCTGGCCTGGATGCACCGGCGCTTCCCGAGGTGGGCGAACAGCTGCAGCTCGGCCGCGACACCATGACGCGTGCCCTGCGCGAGCTTTCGCTCAATCGCTCGATCGTTAAGGTCGAGCGCGACGTTGCCCTGTCTGCTACCGCCGAGGCCCATGCGCGCGAGCTCGTCGCCGCTGCCATTGAGGCAGCCGGCGGCGCAGCCACCACGAGCGTGCTGCGCGAGGCCCTGGGTGTGTCGCGCAAACGTGCAATCAGCATCTTGGAGCACCTAGATGCCGTGCGCTTTACGGTGCTCGACAAGGATTCTGGCGGCCTGCGCTCCCTGCGCTAGATTGGCTGCTCGGTTTGGTAAAATACCGCCGCACTTGGGAACGGATGGGCTCCGGTGGGCTCCGCGGTCCTCAAAACCGTTGCGAGGCGTGCAAAACGTCTTGGATGTGTTCGATTCACATACGTTCCCGCCATACGCTACCAGCGCTTTTGTGCTCGCGGTCTTGCTGCGTGCCGCAAAGGCGCTGTTTTGTTTTTGCGTGGGCTTGCCGTGCCGCCCGCTTTATCGGCGACGGTATCTGGCTTCGTGTGTCGGGTTTCGAGCATGCCGATGGAGGTGTTTTGCCGTATGACTACCGTAAGACGGGTCGATCTTTCTTGCGTCGTCCAAGCGGGCGGGCTGTCCTCACGCATGGGCCGCGATAAGGCGCGCATGACGTTTTGCGGCGAACCGCTCATCGAGCGCGTGCTGGGTCGGCTGGCGCCAGTTGCCGGCGAGTTGGTCGTGACGACTTCGCGTCCCAGCGAGTTGGCCTACCTTGAGGAGCGCGCGTTTGGCGGCCTGGTGCCGCGTGTGGTGGCGGACCTTGAAGGGTCGGCGGGCGCCATGCGCGGCATCGCGAGTTCGTTGGCTGCGGCCCGATTGCCGCTCGTGGCGATCGTCGCCTGTGATATGCCGTTTGTCTCGCCGGAACTCATCGGCGCGCTCGCCGATCGTGTTGAGGCCGAGGCGCTCGACGTGTGCGTGCCGTGCGAGGAGCGGGGGATTGAGCCGCTTTGCGCCGTCTGGCGCCGTGACGCGTGTGCGCCGGCCGCCCATGAGCTGCTCGCCTGCGACCGCCAGCGCATTCGCTGCCTGATCAATCGCGTTCAGGCTGGTTATATGGATGAACCGCAGATCGTTAAGGCCGCGGGCTCGACGCTCTGCTTCGAAAACGTCAATACGCCCGAGGAGTTTGCGGCGGCCGAGTTACTCGCCTAGACGATTGGAGTTGCCATGTCTCACGATATTTGTCCCGACACGGGAGAGCCTTGCACTTGCGATGGTTCCGAGCCCTGTACCTGCGGCTGCGGTGGCTGTGGACATACTGCGGAAGAGGAGGCGGCCGCTGCGGCGTATCGTGAGGCACACCGCGAAGGCCCGTCCGGTGATGCCCTCGACCACGAGCGCAAGATCATCGTTTCGTTCGATAGCACCTTCGATGTGATGGAGTGCGAGCAGCTTTGCCTGAATGCCGGCGTGCCCGGGCGCATTATGCCTTTGCCCGGCTCCATTACCGCAGGTTGCGGTCTGTGCTGGGCCATGCCGTTCTCGGGCGATGCCCTCGCCGCCTTCCGCGCTGCCACCGAGGGCCGCATAACCCCCGCCGACTACCATCAGCTCGTCCTCTAACCACCAACATCACCACAAAGGTACCTGTCCCCAATGTGGTGGCTTGGAACACGTGGACGAAACAGGTTTGAAACACGGGTTTTGCATGTCAGGCACTCAAAAACGCCTCTACCTGCATCGTAATCAAAACGAAACATCTGCTCGTTGGCTTATGCGTAACTTTGCTGCAACAGTGCGATATTATCCATACTCGATAAAGTTCGCGGCACATAGGGTGCCGCGACCAACATTTTTCGTTTCCCATCATTGGAGGAAGCATGAGCTACACGCAGAAAGTTCTCGAAGAGCTCAAGGCCCGCTATCCCGAGCAGCCTGAGTTCATCCAGGCCGCGACCGAGATCCTCGGCACCATTCAGCCGGCGCTCGACGCCCACCCCGAGTACGAGGAGGCCGCCCTGCTGGAGCGCCTCGTCGAGCCCGAGCGCATCGTCATGTTCCGTGTTCCCTGGGTCGACGACCAGGGCAAGGTTCAGGTCAACCGCGGCTATCGCGTCGAGTTCAACTCTGCCATTGGACCCTACAAGGGCGGCCTGCGCTTTAACCCGACGGTCACCCTGGGTATGCTCAAGTTCCTGGGCCTGGAGCAGATCCTCAAGAACAGCCTGACCACCCTTCCCATGGGCGGCGGCAAGGGCGGCTCCGACTTTGACCCCAAGGGCAAGTCCAACAACGAGATCATGCACTTCTGCCAGTCCTTCATGACCGAGCTCTATCGCCACATCGGCCCCAACACCGACGTTCCCGCCGGCGACCTGGGCGTTGGCGGCCGCGAGGTTGCCTACCTGTTCGGTCAGTACAAGCGCCTGACCAACGAGTGGACCGGCGTCCTCACCGGCAAGGGCCTCTCCTTTGGCGGCTCGCTCGCCCGTACCGAGGCCACCGGCTACGGCCTGGCCTACTTTGTGGACGAGTACCTCAAGAGCCGCGGCGACTCCTTCGAGGGCAAGAACGTCGTCGTTCACGGCTCCGGCAATGTCGCCATCTACGCCGTCCAGAAGGTCTCCCAGCTCGGCGGCAAGGTGCTCGCCTGCTCCGATACCCACGGCTGGGTCGAGGATCCCGACGGCATCGACTACACCGTGCTCGAGCACGTCTACAACAAGAAGCGCTCCGGCCACGACAAGGGCGTCACGCTCGCTATGTACGTTGACGAGAAGCCCAACGCCGCGTGGCACGAGGGCGACGGCCGTGGCGTTTGGCAGCTGCCCTGCGACATCGCGCTGCCCTGCGCTCGCGAGAACACGCTGCTGCTCGAGGATGCCCAGGCGCTCGTCGCCAACGGCTGCAAGGTGGTCGGCGAGGGCGCGAACATGCCCACGACCATCGAGGCCACGACCTACTTCCAGGAGAACGGCGTCGCCTTTATGCCCGGTAAGGCTGCCAACGCCGGCGGCGTGCTCGTGTCCGGCCTGGAGATGAGCCAGAACGCCGAGCACCTGTCCTGGACCTTCGAGCAGGTCGACGGCAAGCTCGAGCAGCTCATGCGCGGCATGTTCCACAACGTGGACGACACCGCCAAGGAGTATGGCCAGGAGGGCAACTTCGTTATGGGCGCCAACATCGCTGGCTTCCTGAAGGTCGCCGACGCCATGCTCGCCCAGGGCGTCTGCTAAATTTTCGCTCGACATAGCATGTGATGAGGCCCCCAGCTATCCGGCTGGGAGCCTTTTCTATCCCGGAGGACTCCTCATAACTTGCGGTGATATACGGACTGTTTAGCGCCCCAGAACGGCTAATCAGTCCGTATATCACCGCAAGTTATGGATGGGTGGGTGGATTTTGTCCTAAAACGGTGTGCGGCCCCTCGTTTGGTACACTTAAAAGTACTGGACAAGTGAAGAGATGGGGGAGAACGTGCTCAAGTTCGGTACCTACGTCCGTGTTGGAAACGCGGCCGAAGCCTATGAGCTCTTACAGAAGAACCGCAACAACAAGATTGTGGGCGGCGGCATCTGGATGCGCCTGGGTTCGCGTCGCGTGGCGACGGCGATTGACCTTTCGGCCTGCGGACTCGATCAGATCGAGGAGACCGAGACCGAGTTTCGCATCGGCGCCATGTGCACCCTGCGCCAGCTCGAGCGCCATGCCGGGCTCAACGCGCTTGTCAACAACGTCTTTGAGTTCGCCGTCCACGATATCGTGGGCGTGCAGCTGCGCAATACCGCCACGGTGGGCGGCAGCATCTACGGCCGCTTTGGCTTCTCGGACGTGCTCTCCGCCTTCCTCGCGCTCGATTCCTATGTAGAGCTGACGGGCGCCGGCCGCGTGCCGCTCGCGGAGTTCGTCGACATGGGTTACGTGCGCGACGTTATCGAGCATGTCGTGGTCGTCAAGCACGACTACCGCGCGAGCTACGAGGCCGTGCGCAAGGCCGCGACCGACTTCCCCTCGCTCAACGTCACCGCCGCCTGGTGGGACGGCTCCTGGCACGTCACCGTGGGCGCTCGCCCGCTGCGCGCGACCCTGCTGCAGGGCGAGGCGTGCGGCCTTACCAACGAGCATCCTTCCGAGGACGAGCTTCGCGCCCTGGCCGCATCCGTGCGCTCGCTGGGCTACGGCACCAACCTGTGGGGCTCGGCCGACTACCGCCGCCGCATCTCGGCCCCGCTGGCGATTCAGGCTGTGCGCCGCGCCGCCGGCATCGAGCTTTCGGCCGCGCTTGCCCGCGAGCTCGAGACCGTGCAGATTCCTAAGTTCGCCACGGACGAGTATTCCTGCCGCCGCGTGCCCGGCGTCGATTCTAGCGAGGTGCGCTAATGGCTGCCAAACTCATCGATCTTTCCTTTACGCTCAACGGCCGCAAGGTCAAGGTTCAGATCGCCCCCGACACCATGCTCTTTGCGCTGCTGCGCGAGCAGGGTTGCGCGTCGGTGCGCTGCGCCTGCGAAACCACCAACTGCGGTCTATGCACGGTGTGGCTCGATGGCGACCCGGTGCTGAGCTGCTCGGTTCCCGCCGCGCGCGTCGAGGGCCGCTCCGTTACCACGCTCGAGGGCCTCAAGGCCGAGTCTGAGGCGCTCGCCCGCGCAATGGCTGCCGAAGGCGCCGAGCAGTGTGGTTTTTGCGCCCCCGGCCTCATCATGAACGTGCTGGCGCTCGCCCGCGCCGCCAAGGAGGACCCGAGCCTCGTTGCCACGCGTGAGGAGCTATCGCGCCAGCTCGCCGGCAACCTGTGCCGTTGCAGCGGCTACGAGAGCCAGCTGCGCGCCATCGTGCGCTTTCTCAACGAGTCCGGCGTGCAGGTGGGCTTCGAGATGCCCGAGCTGCCCGTCAACGACACGAGCTCCGACGGCGTCGCGTACAAGCAGATTACCCACAAGCAGCCCAAGAAGGACTCGAAGGCTCTGCTCGAGGGTCGTCCCGTCTATACGGGCGACCTGGTGCCCGCCGGCGCCCTGATCGTCAAGCTCAAGCGCAGCCCCTATGCCCGCGCCAAGATCCGCTCCATCGATACGTCGCGCGCACTGAAGGTGCCCGGTGTGGTGGGCGTCTACACCTACGAGGACGTGCCCAAGCGCCGCTTTACCATCGCCGGCCAGAGCTATCCGCAGCCGAGTCCTTACGACCGCCTGATTCTCGAGAACCTCGTCCGTTACCAAAACGAGGAGGTGGCGATCGTCGCCGCCGAGACTGAGGAGGCCGCCGACAAGGCACTCAAGCTCATTAAGGTTGACTATGAGGTGCTCGAGCCGCTGCTCGACTTTACCAAGGCGCTCGATAATGACATCGTGGTCCACCCCGAGGGCGACGTGACCTTTATGTTCCCGCAGGGCGGCGATGTTCCGCGCAACCTGGTGTGCAGCGGTACCAGCGATTTTGGCGACTTGGACGAGGCCTTCGCCCAGAGCGACATCGTCTTCACCCGCACCTACACCAGCCAGGCCACGCAGACCGCGCCCATGGAAACCTTCCGCGCCTTCGCGACGACCGACGCGTTTGGGCGTATCTCGGTGACCACCTCCACGCAGGTGCCCTTCCACGTGCGCCGCATGGTCGCGCAGTCGCTCGATATCCCGCAGTCGCAGGTGCAGGTCATTAAGCCGCGCATCGGCGGCGGCTTTGGCTCCAAGCAGACGGGTTGCTGCGAGATCTTCGTTGCGTTTGTGACGCAGCAGACCGGCCGTCCGAGTTACTGCTGCTACACCCGTGAGGAGACCATCACCGCGGGCAACTCGCGCCATCAGATGCAGATGACCGTCAAGCTGGGCGCCATGAACGACGGCACCATCACGGCCATCGACTTGCATACGCTGTCCAACGCCGGCGCGTATGGCGAGCATGCCACCACGACGATCGGCCTCTCGGGCCACAAGAGCCTGCCCATTTACAACCATGTGAAGGCGAGCCGCTTTAGCTGGGACGCCGTCTACACCAATACCAACCGCGGCGGCGCGTATCGCGGCTACGGTGCCACCCAGGGCCAGTTTGCCGTGGAGAGCGCCGTTAACGAGCTCGCCGACATGCTGCACATGGACCCCGCCGACCTGCGCCTTAAGAACATCGTGCGCGAGGGCGAGACCATGCCGCAGTACTACAACGAGAAGCTCAACGCCTGCGCGCTCGACCGCTGCCTGCTGCGCGCGATGGACATGATCGGTTGGCGCGACAAGCCGCTGGCCGTGGACCTTGGCGACCGCGTGCGCGCCCTGGGCTGCGCGCTCACCATGCAGGGCTCGGGCATCTCCAACGTGGACATCGCCGGCATCGACATGCGCCTGGAAGAGGACGGCTTCATTACCATCGGCACCGGCGCCACCGATAACGGCATGGGCGTCGACACGATCCTGGCGCAGATTGCCGCTGAGGAGCTGGGCGTGGAGAGCTCGTTGATCGTGGTGCGCGGCGTGGACACCGACGTGTCGCCGTTCGATGCCGGCTCGTACGCGAGCTCGGGCACGTACGTGACGGGCCTTGCCGCCAAGAACGCCGCGACCGAGCTGCGTGAGAAGATCTGCGCCAAGGCCGCCCAGATGTGGGACGTGGACGCCGCCGATGTGGTCTTCGATGGCCAGTACGTGCGCCTGTCCGACGAACGTGCCGCGCGCGAGCAGAACCGCTACCTCACGCTGCGCGACTTTGCCAACCTGTGCGTTAAGAACATTGCGGGCGGCGACGCGCTCACCTCGCATGCCTCTGCCTGCCTGCCCGTTTCGCCCCCGCCGTTTATGGCCGGCATTGCCGAGGTCGAGGTCGACAAGGCTACCGGCAAGGTGACCGTGGTGGACTACGCGGCGGCTGTGGACTGCGGCACCGTGATCAACGAGGCACTCGCGCGCGTCCAGGCCGAGGGCGGCATTGCCCAGGGTATCGGCCACGCGCTCTACGAGATCGTCGAGCACGACGACCGCGGTCGCCTGCGCACCGGCAACTTTATGAGTTACAAGCTGCCCACGCGCCTGGATATCGGCAGCATTCGCGTGGCCTTTGAGCCGAGCTACGAGCCGACGGGTCCGTTTGGTGCCAAGTCGATCGGCGAGGTCGTCATCAACACGCCGCTCGCCGCCGTTGCCTCGGCCGTGGCACACGCTACCGGACATCAGGTTCGCTCGCTGCCGATCACGCCCGAGAAGGCCCTGCTGGGGGAGTAGCGGGTCGGCGAACAAGTCGTAATGGGCGGGGCGGGGCAACTCGTCCCGCCTTTTGCACTCGTGGTGAGGTCGTGAGTCTGTAAAACGTGTGCGTGCGCTTGTCGCTCGTATCTGCTATCATTCCTAATCTGTGCGCTCATGCGGGCGTGGCGGAATTGGTAGACGCGCCAGATTTAGGTTCTGGTGGGATTCCCGTGAAGGTTCGAGTCCTTTCGCCCGCACCATCGCACCTGCGTCGGCCTTGGCCGTCGCGACACTTTGTTGCATAAAGGTACCAGCACCTCAGATAAGCTGGGCAGTATGAGGAGGAACGTGTTGAACATCACCGCTTCTGACGTCAAGGACGCCAAGCTCACCGCTACGGTCACCATCCCGGCCGCCGACGTCGACGCCGCGATCAAGAAGGCCTACAAGGACACCGCCAAGAAGTACCGCTTCCCGGGCTTCCGTGCCGGTAAGGCTCCCCGTCCGGTCATCGATTCCGCTCTTGGCGCCGAGGCTACCCTCGCTCAGGCCACCAACGACCTGATCGCCGCCAACGAGCCCGCCGTCCTCAACGAGCTGGACATCGTCCCCACCAAGAACGGTGACTACAAGGAGCTCGACCTCGCCAAGGATCACGAGGACTACACCTACACCGTCGAGTTCTCCCTGCGTCCCGCTGCCGAGCTCTCCTCCTTCGACGCTGTCGAGATCGAGATGCCCCCTGCGGAGGTCACCGAGTCCGAGATCAACAACCAGGTTGAGATGCTCCTCAACTACCGTGCCACCTTCGAGGACGTCGAGGGTCGTGCCGTCGAGGCCGAGGACTACGTCACCGTCGACCTCAAGGCCGTCGAGAACGCCGACAACTTTGCCGCCGAGGGCCGCATGCTCATCGCCGGTAGCGACAGCAACCCCAAGGAGTTCAACGAGGCCCTGATCGGTGCCAACGTTGAAGACGTCAAGACCGTCACCTGGACCGACGAGGTCGAGGAGGGCGAGGAGGCCGAGACCCACACCGTCGAGGTCACCGTCAAGGGCATCAAGGTCCGCAACACCCCCGAGCTCACCGACGAGCTCGTCAAGTCCGACTTTGGCTTTGACAGCATCGACGCTATGCGCGACGCCATCAAGATCGAGATCGAGCAGGACAAGGCTTCCCGCCTGCCGGCCGAGAAGGAGAACCGTTGCGTCTCCGCTCTCGCCGAGCGCCTGCAGCTCGACGAGATGGACGCCGACTACGAGCAGTCCGTCTTTGAGGAGCTTGGCCAGAACTTCCTGTCCAACCTCGCTGCTCGCGGTATGACGCTCGACACCTGGCTGCCCGCTTCCGGCCTGACCATGGAGCAGTTCATCGGCGACCTGCACAAGCAGGCCAACGACGTTGCCCGCGAGTCCCTGGCTCTGGACGCCCTCGCCCGTGAGCTCAAGATCGAGGTCACCGAGGACGACGTCAACGCGGAGTTCGAGAAGGCCGGCGTCAAGGACGTCGAGGCTTCCAAGGCCGAGTTCATCGCTGATGGCCGCATGCCTGCTGTCCGCGAGTCCATCCGTCGCTCCAAGGCCGTCGACCACCTGGTCGAGAACGCCAAGGTGACCGAGGTCGACGAGACCGCCAAGGACGCCGAGTAATTCTCGCCACCTTGCCCGCGAGCGCATGCGTGCGCCCGTGATGGGGTAAAGTTATACACCGGTTATCCGGTTGCTTCGTACGGTGCCAGCCAATGCATAGCATGCGGGCACCGTACGTTTATCTAGAACCAATTTGGTCCGCAAGAGAGAAATGGAGATGCGTATGATCGCTAAGTTCGATTCCGCCCTCGTGCCATACGTTATCGAGCAGACGCCGCGCGGCGAGCGCAGCTACGATATCTATTCGCGCCTGCTCAACGACCGCATCATCTTTTTGGGCGAGGAGATCAACTCCGTCAGCGCCAACCTGGTCGTTGCCCAACTGCTGCATCTTGAGAGCCAGGATGCCGAGAAGGATATCTCGCTCTACATCAATTCGCCCGGTGGCGAGGTTTACTCCGGCCTGGCGATTCTTGACACCATGAACTTCATCAAGCCGCAGGTCTCCACCATCTGCGTCGGTATGGCCGCGTCCATGGCTGCCGTGCTGCTTTCGGCCGGCGCTAAGGGCAAGCGCTTCTGCCTGCCGCACTCCAAGGTCATGATTCACCAGCCCAGCGGCGGTGCCCAGGGTCAGCAAACCGAGATTGAGATCGTTGCCGAGGAGATCAAGAAGACTCGCCGCGAGCTCAACCAGATCCTGTCCGACGCCTCGGGCCAGCCCATCGAGAAGGTCCAGGCCGACACCGAGCGCGACAATTACCTGACCGCTTCCGAGGCCCTCGACTACGGCCTGATCGACCGTATCGTCACCTCGCGCGACCTCGCCGCGAAGGACGCCTAGGATGGCAGGTAACATGCAGGACAACTTTGACGAGAACGGCAACCCCATCCGCTGCTCCTTCTGCGGAAAAGAGCAGGGCCAGGTCCGTCGCCTCGTAAAGGGCCCGACCAACATCTTTATCTGTGACGAGTGCGTCGCCGCCTGCTCCGAGATTCTGGAGGAGTCGCTTGCTTCGGACTTTATGGACGCCGCCCGCAACGGCAAGCTGCCGGGCTTCCTCAACGACCACGGCCAGACTGCATCCCAGCCCGCCGTGGATCCCGAGACCGAGGGCTTTGAGCTCGAGGACGACGCCCGCCAGGTCATTACGCATGTGCCGACGCCGCACGAGATCTATGACGAGCTTTCGGCCTATGTTATGGGCCAGGAGGACGCCAAGCGTGCCATGTCGGTTGCCGTGTACAACCATTACCGCCGCGTGATCGAGGGCGGTGCCGCAGTGTCCGCCCTTGACGAGGCATCGGGCATGGGCGCCCAGTTTGACGATGACATGGACGAGGTGGAGCTCGCCAAGTCCAACATTTTGCTGCTCGGTCCTACCGGTACCGGCAAGACCCTGCTGGCCCAGACGCTCGCACGCATTCTCGAGGTGCCGTTTGCCATCGCCGACGCCACCGCGCTTACCGAGGCCGGATACGTTGGCGAGGACGTGGAGAACATCCTGCTCAAGCTCATCAACGCCGCCGATGGCGACATTGAGCGCGCGCAGGTGGGCATCATCTACGTGGACGAGATCGACAAGATCGCCCGCAAGGCCGAGAACCTCTCCATCACCCGCGACGTTTCGGGCGAGGGCGTTCAGCAGGCGCTGCTTAAGATTCTTGAGGGCACGGTGGCAAGCGTCCCGCCCACCGGCGGCCGCAAGCATCCCCAGCAGGAGCTGCTGCAGATTGACACGACGAACATCCTGTTTATCTGCGGCGGTGCCTTTGTGGGTCTGGATAAGATCATCGCCGATCGCGTGGGAAACAAGGGCGTGGGCTTTAACTCCGAGATCGCCGGCCCCACCTCGGTCGACGAGAACGACCTGCTGCGCCAGGTGCTCCCGCAGGACCTCAACGCCTTTGGCATGATCCCCGAGTTCGTGGGCCGTACGCCCGTCGTCACCCAGACGCAGGCGCTCGATGAGGACGACCTGGTGTCGATCCTGACCGAGCCCAAGAACGCCGTGGTGCGCCAGTACCGCAAGATGTTCCAGCTCGAGGACGTTGAGCTTGAGTTTGAGGACGCCGCCCTGCACGAGATTGCCCGCATGGCGCTTGCCCGCAAGACCGGCGCCCGCGGCCTGCGCGCCATCTGCGAGGACGTGCTGCAGCAGACGATGTTTGACCTCCCCAGCGAGGAGGGCGTTGCCAAGGTCGTCGTAACCGAAGCCGCCGTCAAGGGCGAAGAACAGCCTCAGCGCATCTACGGCTAGACCTGCCCTAAAACGTGTTTGCAAATAGCCTCCGACCACGCGCGGTCGGAGGCTATATTATATATACGCAATAACCCCAACTACCTGTGTTATTCTGTGTGTTTGTTTAAGCCTCAGCGAAGTCATATCAGACTGAAGTAATCGATACCAAAGGGGAGGAATGTAGGCCCGATTTTCGTAGATTCCGCACGAGCCGAGGACCACTTAATGTGGTCTTCGCGCGAGCCAGGACTTGACCGAGCGAAAATCGGGCCTACATTCCTCCCCGGCGGGACAGGGAGAGATATATGGAAGAAATGCCCAAGAACTACGATCCGTCGACCAACGAGCCGGCGATTCTGCAGAAGTGGCTTGACGGCGGCTACTACAAGCGCCGCGCCGGTGTGGGCGACTGCACCGTCACCATTCCGCCTCCCAACGTGACCGGCAAGCTCCACATGGGTCACGCCACCGACGACTCCATCCAGGACGCCATCGTCCGTATGGCCCGCATGCGCGGCAAGTCCACGCGCTGGGTGCTGGGCACCGACCACGCCGGTATTGCCACGCAGACTAAGGTCGACAAGAAGCTCAAGAGCGAGGGCATCAGCCGCCTGGAGATTGGTCGAGACAAGTTTGTCGATGCCTGCTGGGACTGGACCCACGAGTACGGCGGCATCATCGTCGAGCAGATCAAGCGTATGGGCTGCTCCGTCGACTTCGATAACGAGCGCTTTACCATGGACGAGGATTACGCCCAGGCCGTGCGCAAGGTCTTCTGCGACTGGTACCACGACGGTCTGATCTATCGCGGCAAGCGCATCGTCAACTGGTGCCCCAACTGCACCACCGCTATCTCGGACGACGAGGCTGAATATAAGGACGAGAAGGGCCACCTGTGGCACCTGCGCTATCCGCTGACCGAGCCGGTCAACGGCCAGGACTACATCGTCGTCGCCACCACGCGCCCCGAGACCATGCTCGGCGACACAGGCGTCGCCGTCTCCCCGAAGGACCCCGAGAAGGCCGCCTTCGTGGGCAAGACCGTCAAGCTTCCCATCGTCGACCGCGAGATCCCCATCTTTGAGGACTGGCATGTCGACGCCAACTTTGGCTCCGGCTTCGTTAAGGTCACCCCGGCCCACGACCCCAACGACTACGCCATGGGTCAGGCCCACGATCTGCCGCAGATCAACATCTTCGACGAGCATGCAGTGGTCGTCGAGGGCTACGGCGAGTTCACCGGCATGAACCGCGACGAGTGCCGCGAGGCCGTCATTAAGTGGTTCGAGGAGCACGATCTGCTCGATCACGTCGAGGACCTCGACCACTCCGTCATGCACTGCTACCGTTGCGACTCCGCGCTGGAGCCGTGGCTGTCCGAGCAGTGGTTTGTGGCCGTCGACAAGCTCAAGGGGCCGGCGCTTGACGCCGTTAACTCCGGTAAGGTTACCTTCCACCCCGCGCGCTGGACGCAGACCTACACCACCTGGATGGAGAACCTTAAGGACTGGTGCATTAGCCGCCAGCTGTGGTGGGGCCACCGCATCCCCGTGTTCTACTGCGAGGACTGCGGCTGGGAGGACGCTCTTACCGAGGACACCGATGTGTGCCCCAAGTGCGGCGGCCATCATGTGCATCAGGACGAGAACGTGCTGGACACCTGGTTCAGCTCGCAGCTGTGGACCTTCGCCACGCAGGGTTGGCCGCAAAAGCCGGAGCTGCTCGAGGGCCATCACCCCACGACGGCGCTCGTCACCGCACGCGACATCATCGCGCTGTGGGTCGCCCGCATGGTCATGAGCTCGCTGTACTTCCTGGACGAGGTGCCGTTTAAGGACGTCGTCATCTACCCGACGATTCTTGCCAAGGACGGAAGCCGTATGTCCAAGTCCAAGGGCAACGGCGTTGACCCCATGGACCTCATCGGTATGTACGGCGCCGACGCCATGCGCTACAACCTGCTTACGCTGTGCACCAACAACCAGGACGTCAAGTTCGACGCGAACATCGATAAGAAGACCAAGAAGCTTATCGACAGCCCGCGTACCGAGCAGGCCAAGTCGTTTGTGACCAAGATCTGGAACGCAAGCCGCTTCCTGCTTATGAACATGGAGGGCTACACGCCCGGCGAGCCCGTCGTGGAGACGCCGGCCGACGCTTGGATGTTCAGCCGCTTGGCCAAGGCCGTGAAGATGGTCACCGAGGGGATTGAGAACTATACCTTTGGCGATATGGCCCGCGGCGTGCAGCAGTTCTTCTGGAACGAGGTCTGCGACTGGTACGTCGAGGTCACCAAGGCCCGCCTGAAGGGCGAGGGCCGTCTGCAGGCTCAGCGCAACCTGATCTTTGTGCTCGACACCTCCATTCGCCTGATGCACCCGCTCATGCCGTTTGTCACCGAGGAGATCTGGGACAACATGCCGGCGAGTGTGCTCGATCTGGACGCCGAGGGCAACGTGAACCGCGCCGAGGCGCTCATGATCGCCAAGTGGCCTGAGCCCGCCGACTACGCTAAGTATGTTGACGAGGACGCCGAGCGCGCGTTTGAGCTGTGCCGCGCCGTCGTTTCCGCCGCCCGCGCCACGCGTTCGCGTTACCGCTTGAGCCCCAAGGCCGAGCTCGACGTGGTCGTGCGCGCCGGTGCCGAGGACATCGAGAAGCTCGAGAGCCTGCGCTCGACGATTGAGCCGCTGGCGAACACGGCTTCTCTGGTCATGGGCACCGACGTTGAGAAGCCGGCTGCGAGCATCGCCGTGGTCGACAGCGGCGTCGAGGTCTTTGTGGTGCTCGAGGGCAAGGTTGACCTTTCGGCCGAGAAGGCGCGCCTGGAGAAGGAGATCGCCGCGGCCCAGAAGGAGCTCGCCGGCTGCGAGAAGACACTCGCCAACGAGGGCTTTGTGGCTAAGGCCGCGCCCGCGGTGGTCCAGAAGAAGAGGGACCGTGCAGCTGAGCTCAAGGAGATCCTGGCGGCACTGACTGCTCAGGTTGCAGACTTCTCGTAGGTCTTACTGAGGGGCGCGTCCCGACGCTTTGCTCGCTACTGCGGACAGTCCTGCGAAAGACGGACAGCACATTAAGTGCTGTCCTTTGCGTGCGGAACTTGCGGCGAGCAAAGCCCCAAACCGCTCCCATGGCGGTTACGGGGGCGTCCGCTGCCTGGTAGGGCCACTTGGTTGTGGCCTTGATTCTGCTGCAAGCGGTGTTTGGCTGATATTTTGAATGGGAGGGGCTCGTTGTTTATTGCGGGCCTCTTTTTATGTTGAGGGGACTTTGGGTTATGGCTAAGCGTTCTGGGTCGTATTCTGTGCCGTTCTCGTTTGAGTTGCTTTCGTTTGATGAGGCTGTTGCTTTGGCTGCTGATACGGGGCGGATTTCTGGGGATGCTGGTCCTCTGCTCGAGACGGTTGTCGATATGCTCGATGAGTTGGGGCGTCCGGACGAGTATTTCGATTGCATTCAGGTTGCCGGTACCAATGGCAAGACTTCGACTACGCGTTTTTCGGCTGCTATTCTTCGCGGCGAGGGGCTCAAGACCGCGCTGTATACGTCGCCTCAGCTGGTGCGCTATCCCGAGCGCATGGAGGTTGACGGGCGCGTTGTGAGCGATGAGGCGTTTGCCCGTGGCGTTTCGGCCGCTGTTGAGGCGGGGCATCGAGTGAATGCCCGTCGTGTGGCGGCGGGGGAGCGCGCCTATACCATCACGCCGTTTGACCTGCTGACGGCTGCTGCACTGGTGGTGTTTGCCGAGGCTTGCGTGGACGTGGCCGTGCTTGAGGTCGGCATGGGCGGACGCTGGGATGCTACGAGTGCGACCGATCCTGTCGCCGTGGCCATTACAGGCATTGGGCTCGATCACACACGTATTTTGGGCGATACGCTCGAGGCCATTGCGGGGGAGAAGGCTGCGGTCATTAAGCCCGGACGCCTGGTTGTGCTGGGCGAGGGCACGCATGAGGCGAGCGTTCAGCGCGTGATGGATGCCCGTTGTCGAGAGTGCGGCATTGTGCCGCTCGTGGTGAGGCATGCCACGACTAAGGTGCCGGTGCATGTGGGCGACACGGTTGAGTTTAGCTGCACCACGCCACGTGCGATCTATACGTCGAGCATGGTCAAGCCGGCCTATCAGCCGCAGAATGCCGCGTGCGCGATTATGCTTTGCGAGGGGTATCTGGGTCGCGAGCTCGACCACGATGCGCTGGATGCATCGCTTATGGGTTGCCCCACACCGGGTCGTTTTGACGTGCTGGGGACCGATCCGCTTAAGCTGATTGACGCCTGTCATAACCCCCAGAGCTGCGAGAACTTTGTGAGCGCGCTGGACGAGATTGATCCGTGCGTGGAGAATCGCCCCACGCTGCTGTGCGCCGCGCTGGCCGACAAGGACGTGGCGGGCATCGTCGACGTGCTGATCCCGGCTTTCCCGCGCGTGGTCGTGACCCAGACCGATTCCGATCGCGCCCTGCCGGCGGAGGAGCTCGCCGCACTTGTGGACGCTGACAAGCTTGTTGGCGTGTACCCCAGCGTGTCCGAGGCCCTCGCGGCCTTCGATGCCGCAGACGAGCCTTTCGTAGCTGCCGGCACCATCACCCTAGCCGGCGAAGTAGCCGGTCTGCTCCGCTAACCCATCCCCTCATCAGTTGCGGTGAAATACGGACTGTTTTACAAGCCAGAAGCCTCAAACAATCCGTATATCACCGCAACTCAAAAGCAGCCAATTTGGGACGGGGCTTTTTTAGCTGCCCTGTACCCCGAGTTGACTCGCTTGTCACGAAATGGGCCTATCTACTACGTTTGACAGGTTACCCTCGACCACACGGAACATCGCGAAATTAAAACCGCAGGTAGACGGCTTGCGTATTTTGCGAAAACTCGGTTATGGTCGACCCATGCGGGTTAAACGTAGTAGATAGGCCGTTTTTGTGGCGCGACGTAATCGCAATGTGACAAAGGGGCTGTCCCTTTGTCACATTGGCTAGTCTAGGCGGAGCGGATCGTGGGGGTAGGCGTTGAGAATCTCGACGCCGGTCTCGGTAACCAGGGCCAGGTCCTCGATGCGGACGCCGGTGCGGCCGGGGAGGTATATGCCCGGCTCGATGGAGAACGTCATGCCCGGCTCTACGACCTGCTCGTTGACGAGTGAAACGTCGCCCGGCTCGTGGTCCTGCAGGCCGATCGAGTGACCCAGGCGATGCGTAAAGTACCGCCCATAGCCCGCGTCTTCAATCACATCGCGCGCGGCGCGGTCCAGGTCGCACATGCGCACACCCGGTGCGATGAGTGCCTCGGCGGCCTCGTTGGCGCGGCGCACGATGTCGTAGATGCGCGCCGTCTCCTCGTCCGGATCGCCCCAAAAGAACGTGCGCGTCATGTCCGAGCAGTAGTTGCGATGACGCCCGCCAATGTCGAACAGCACTACGTCGCCGCGCTTGAGCACGGTGTCGTCGGGCTCGTGGTGCGGGTCGCCGGCGTTAGCACCAAAGCTCACGATGGGCGGAAAGCTAAAGCCCTCGCAGCCGTGCTTGCGATACAGGCCGAGCATCTGGTCGGCAATCTCGCGCTCCGTCACGCCTTCGTGGACGAGCTTGATGACGTCGGCCATCACGGCGTCGTTAGCGGCCGAGGACGCGCGCATGAGCGCCTGTTCGGCGTCATCCTTGTGGGTGCGCGCGGCGGTGACGGCAAAGTCGCCCAGGAAAAACTCGCTGGCTGCGTGGCGCTCCATGAGTGGCATCAAAAAGCCGGAACGCATGACGGTGTCGATGCCGAGCGGTTTGTTCGGATCGACCTCGCGAACGATGGCGTCGGCCACTACGTCAGTATCGGTGTGATAGGCCACGCGGGCATTGTCGTACTCGGGTCGCTGATGCAGCGCGTTGACCAAGATCACAGGTTCGCTATCGCGTGCGAGCAGCACGCCGCAAAAACGCTCGAACATATCGGCATAAAAACCGGTCAGATAGTAAATCGACCACGGGTCGTTTACGAGCAGCTGTGCGCCGGGGTGCTGAGCCTCGAGCGCATCAAGCACGTGCGCCACACGCTGGTCATCGACATGTGCCATGAAACATCCTTTCGCTAGGTTGCCACCATGGTATCCCCAATGCCAGGGTAGTCAATTTGGGACGGGGCTATTTTAGCTGCGTCAAACTTGCGGGCTAATAGGTAAAAGTAGCCATAAGAGGCCAGTCCCAAATGGGCTGGTTTCAAAACTATGGCGGATTACGGGGCTGTACCTGTATTACATGACCATGGGAAAAATCGCGAAATTAAAACCGCAGGTAGACGGATTATCAAAAATCGAAAATTGCCGGTATGGATGGAGGTCTCCGAATCAGCCCCGTAATCCGGCATAGTTTTGAAATGACACTAAAGTAGGCACAAGCTAAATACCGATTCCAAGGATAGTTGCGGTGGAATAGTTCCTAGATGCCGGGGTTTTGGCGGAAATCAGGAACTATTTCACCGCAATTGAGGAGGGGTGGGATGGATGGCAGCGTAACTAAAAGCCCCGTTCTAAATGAGCTGCTTAGGCTGGGTCGATGTCCATGCTGGCGATTAGGTTGATGTTGGTGTTGAGGAGGTCGGGGAGGACGACGTCGCCCATGCGGATGGGGGCTTTGACGATTAGGCCGCGGATGAGGGCCATGACTTGGGCGTGGAGTTCTAGCGGGATTGCCTCGACCGTGCGCACGGGGAGCAGGACTTCGTCGCCGCCGGAGACGGCCACGGTCGTCGTGAGCACGCGCATGGGGCAGGTGAGCTCCTGATGCGCGAACTTATCGCCGCGCGGGCAGTTGTTGCCGGTTACGGAGCGCACTTCCACCACGGCGCCATTGGCGTCGCGCTCTACCTCTACGGTCAGGATGCATTCGGATGGGCAAGTGGTGCAGTTGAACTGCAACGTCTCGGTCACTTTCGTGCTCATGAGCTATGCCTCCTCGACGGGATCGACGGATAGGACAATCTCGTTGGCACCCAGGTCGAGCGCTTGTTTGATGACCTTTGCCGGCAGTGGGAAGCTTTCCATAACGCTCGGCTTAAATGCTCGGACCTTGCCGGCCAACAGTTCCTCGCCGTCGGCCAAGATCCTCACGCAGGCGGCGTCGACGGGTCGGCGCACGCGGAAGTTGAGCTTGGTGAGCGCCACAGCCGTAATACGTTCCGGCAGCGCGTATCCCGCAATGCCGGCAGGGGAGACGGTGAGCTCGCAGTCCGGAATGGCGCTCGCGCCGGTCCCCATCGCGTACGCCGCTGCAGCTGCGCCAGCCCTCTCGGACTCGGTCGTTACGTTGTCGGCCAGGTCGTGCACGTGCAGCACGTTGCCGCAGGCAAAGATGCCCGGCACGCCCGTCTGCAGGCTCTGGTCCACCACGGCGCCGTGCGTGCGCGGGTCCAGCTCCACGCCCGCGGCAACCGAAAGCTCGTTCTCAGGAATCAAGCCCACCGAAAGCAGCAGTGTGTCACACGGAACGATGCACTCGGTCCCCGGAATGGGCGCCAGGCGCTCGTCGACTTGGCTTACCTCGACGGCTTCCACGCGGTCGTGGCCGATCACACGTGTGACGGTGGTGGACAGATGCAGCGGAATGTCAAAGTCGTTCAGGCAGTTCTTCACATTGCGGCGCAGGCCGTTGGCGTATGGCATGAGCTCATACACGCCCTCGACCGAAATTCCCTCGAGCGTGCAGCGACGTGCCATGATCAGCCCGATATCGCCCGAGCCCAAAATGACGGCACGCGAGCCGGGCTTGAGATTTTCGATATTGATGTATCGCTGCGCCAGGCCGGCCGTAAACACGCCAGCGGGACGGCTGCCGGGGATCTTGATCTCGCTGCGCGTGCGCTCACGGCAACCCATGGCAAGGACGACCGCGCGCCCGGTGAGCTGTAGCATGCCGTCGCGGCTCATGAGCGTGACGGTATGGGTGACGCCATCTTCTGCGCTCTCGTCTGCACCCGACGCGCACTCGCCTGAATCAATCCCAATCACCATGCTGTTCAGGAATAGCGCAATGCCGGTTGCGTGCACTTGGTCGATAAAGCGCTGCGCGTACTCGGGACCGGTGAGTTCCTGCTTAAAGTGCGACAGGCCAAAACCCGGGTGAATGCACTGGCGGAGGATGCCGCCCAGATGCTGCTCGCGCTCCACGATGGCCACATGCGCGCCGGCCTTTTGCGCGGAAAGCGCGGCTGCCATGCCGGCAGGTCCGCCGCCGATAACGACCACGTCGAAAGCCTGCGTTTGCACGGGCGCTGCGGCTCCGACCTCTGCGGTTCCGGCCTTCGCGCGTCCGTCGCGCGTATCAAATGTCGCCATCCTAGCGCACCCCCTTCAGCGGTCCCTCAACCAGCCAAGAACCGGCATCCTCCAGCAGCACCTCGCTGGGGTCGCAGCCCAGCTCGCGCGCCAGGATCGCAACCACACGGCTTTGGCAAAAGCCGCTCTGGCATCGACCCATGCCGGCACGGCAGCGGCGCTTGACGCCCTCGACCGAAACCGCGCCCGGGCGGCGTCGGATCGCGGCCACGATCTCGGCCTCGGGCACTGTCTCGCAGCGGCAGACGATCTGCCCCCACGCGGGGTCGGACTTAATGAGCTCTTCCTTGAGCGCAAGCGGTGCACGGTCAAAGTCGTCCGGCGCGCGGCGTATCGGGTCCCAATCGGAACGTTCGCGCAGGGCCACGCCGGCATTGCGTAGTACCTGCTCCATGCGCTCGGCAATGGCCGGCGCACTCGCAACGCCCGGCGACTGAATACCCGCTGCCTGGAGCAGCCCCGGTACCACGGCCGACTGCCCAATAAAGAAGTCGTTCGTCCCCTGAATGACCGGACGACCGCCGGCAAACGCGCGTACCACGCGGCGCGTGTCCAGATCGGGCACCAGCTTGCGCGCGCCGGTCAGGAGCGCGTTGACATCGGTCGCGTAGGTCTGTGTATCGCCCGGCTCGCGCACGGCGGCCGTCGCGGTAATTACGGTGTTGCCGTGCACGGTGCCCGTCACGATAACGCCCTTCGACACCGGCGTCGGCACGGGGTAGAGCGGCATGAGCGTGCGCGGCTCCTTGTCCAGCACCACGATGTTGCCCTGACGCCAGACCATCTGGAACTCCTCGGCGCCCGCCATATGCGAGATGTCGGCGGTACCGTTGCCCGCAGCGTTGATCAGGTAGCGGCAGCGCACGTTGCCAGCGGAGGTCGCCAGCGTAAAGCGCGTGTCGTCGCGCGAGCCCGCGACTTCAATCGCTTCCACCGATGCGGAGCGCATAAACGACACCCCGTTGGCCACGGCGTTCTCCAGCGCGGCGATGGCAACCTCAAACGGGTCGACAAACCCAGTCGAGGGGCACCACAACGCGCACGTTGCATCGGCACTGGCGCGCGGCTCTAATTCGTGGATGCGGTCGGGTCCGACGATTGACAGCTCGGGCACACCGTTGACATGGCCGTTGCACCGCAGCTGCTCTAGATGCGCGCGGTCCTCGTCGTTAAAGCCCAACACCATCGACCCGGTGCGGCAGAACAGAAAGCCCAGCTCCTGCGCCCACGTACCGTATAACTCGCAGCCACGGGCGTTGACCTGCGCCTTTACGGTGCCCGGCGCCGGATCGTAGCCGGCGTGCACCAGGCCGCCGTTGGCCTTCGACGCGCCCAGGGCGACGTCGTTGGCCGCCTCGATCACGCATATGGACAGGTCAAACCGCGCGAGCTGCCGCGCGATGGCGCACCCGGTAATGCCCGCGCCCACAATTGCGATATCAAATGTTTCTGCCACGGTGCCTCCCAGACAAGTTGACAGGCTGTCAATAGGACTATCCTACGGTCTGCACACCCCCAGCGCGGCGGCAATGCGGCGAACAGCCCCGCAACACCCGCCAACGGCAGACGAGGGGAGACCCGGCAACGTCGGCAACCTCGTATGCCACCTTCGGTGTCGGAGATTTGTCTCAATCTGTAACATCTGGGACTGTTTTTGCCGAGTTACTGTTACAGATTGAGATATTCGGTGCGGACGGCTTTCTTTGTCTCAATCTGTAACAGTTAGCTGATGATTTGGGTTCTAGATGTTACAGATCAAGACGAACCTTCCGGCGGATTTTGAACGTCTCGATCTGTAACAGTTAGACGAGGGTTTGGGTCCCAGATGTTACAGATTGAGACGTTAGTCTGGCGGGTCCTCCGTTTGTCTCGATCCGTAACATCTAGGACCGGATTTCGCTCCCACCTGTTTCAGATTGAGATGTTTGTGTCCGCGCCGGCGCCGCCCCTAGCCGTGGTCCCATATAAACAAACCCCGTGGTAAACTTGACCGGACTGTAAATATTCCGAAAGGTACACCTCAATGTCCAAATACATCAACGAGCTCATGTCACCGCAGCTTATGGGCGTCATCTATGCCTTCGTGGGCTTTATCATCGCCCTGTATGTGCTGTCGGTCGTCTATGTGTTCATCGACGCTCGCCGCCGCGGCGCCAGCGCCTACGTGACATGGGGCATTATCGCCCTCATTCCGTTTGTTGGTCTCATCGCCTACCTGGTCCTGCGCCCGCACTCCTACGCGGCCGACCGCGAGGAGCAGGAGCTGGACATGGCCCTGCGCGAGCGCCAGCTTGCTCAGTACGGCACCTGCCCGCAGTGCGGCGCCCCTATCGAGAAGGACTTTGTCGTCTGCCCGGTGTGCGACACCCAGGTTCGCAACGTGTGCCCCAGCTGCCATCGCCCGCTCGACGCGCACTGGAAGGTCTGCCCCTACTGCCGAACTCGCATTCAGTAACGCATCCATCGCCGGGCCGGCCGCAAGCCACGGGCGCGCCGCAAGCACGCGCACCCCGCAGCCCCGCCCCACACGATGAAGCATGCGTAGAAAATCGCCCGCCGTGCCATTAAGGTGCGGCGGGCGCTTGTATACCAAGGCAACCTGCCTATAATGATGCAAGTCAAAAACGCCGAGCGCATCGCACGCACTTGCATCAGGCATCCGAGAGGAGAAAACATACCCATGAAGGCACTCTACAATGACGGTTCGGTGGCCGAGCTCCCGCAGGACGAGGTCACGCACGTCATCCGCCACTCCGCCGCGCACATCATGGCGCAGGCCATCAAGCGCCTGTACCCCGAGGCCGACTTTGCCTACGGCCCCGCGACCGACAACGGCTTCTACTACGACGTTGACCTGCCCGAGGGCGTCAAGATCAGCGAGGACGACTTCCCCGCGATCGAGGCCGAGATGAAGAAGATCGTCAAGGAGAACCTCAAGTTCACCGTGTACGAGAAGCCCCGCGCCGAGGCGATCGCTCTTATGGAGGAGCGCGGCGAGAAGTACAAGGTCGAGCACATCGGCGACCTGGACGACGACGCCCGCATCACCTTCTACCAGCAGGGCGACTATATCGACATGTGCGTCGGCCCCCACATCTGCTACACCAAGGCGCTGAAGGCCTTTAAGCTCACCGGCGTCTCGGGCGCCTACTGGAAGGGCGACAAGAACAACAAGATGCTCACCCGCATCAACGGCGTCGCCTTTGCCACCAAGGAAGAGCTCGACGAGCACATGCACATGCTCGAGGAGGCCAAGAAGCGCGACCACCGCAAGATCGGCCGCGAGATGGACCTCTTTATGATGCGCGACGAGGCCCCCGGCTTCCCGTTCTTCCTGCCCAACGGCATGATCCTTAAGAACACGCTGCTGGACTACTGGCGCGAGATTCACCACAAGGCCGGCTACGTGGAGATTTCCACGCCGCTCATCATGAACAAGCAGCTGTGGAAGACCTCGGGCCACTGGGACCACTACAAGGACAACATGTACTCCACCGTCATCGACGACGAAGAGTACTGCATTAAGCCCATGAACTGCCCGGGCGGCGTGCTGGTGTACGCCTCCAAACCGCACTCCTATCGCGAGCTGCCCATCCGCGCCGGCGAGATTGGCCTGGTGCACCGCCACGAGCTGCGCGGCGCCCTGCATGGCCTGTTCCGCGTGCGCTGCTTTAACCAGGACGACGCCCACCTGTTTGTGCGTCCCGACCAGCTGACCGACGAGATCGTGGGCGTGGTCAACCTCATCGACTCCGTGTACCAGAAGTTTGGCTTTAAGTACCACGTTGAACTTTCCACCCGACCCGAGGACTCCATGGGTTCGGACGAGGACTGGGCTCGCGCCGAGGATGGCCTGCGCACCGCTCTGGAGCAGCTGCACATGGACTACGAGGTCAACGAGGGCGACGGCGCCTTCTACGGCCCCAAGATCGATTTCCATCTGGAGGACTCGCTCGGTCGTACCTGGCAGTGCGGTACCGTCCAGCTCGACTTCCAGATGCCGCTCAACTTTGATCTGGAGTACGTGGACGCCGACGGCACCAAGAAGCGCCCCATTATGCTGCACCGCGTGTGCTTTGGCTCCATCGAGCGCTTTATCGGTATTCTGATTGAGCACTTTGCGGGCAAGTTCCCCACCTGGCTGGCTCCCGTTCAGGTCAAGGCGCTTCCCGTCTCTGAGAAGAGCCGCGACTACGCCCACGAGGTGTGTGCCAAGCTGGAGGAGGCCGGCATTCGCGTGGTCTGCGACGACCGCGACGAGAAGATTGGCTACAAGATCCGCGAGGCCCGCAGCATCGACCGCGTGCCCTACATGCTCATCCTGGGCGAGAAGGAGGTCGAGGCCGGCAACATCTCTGTCCGCGATCGCTCCAACGAGACCGTTCAGATGAGCGTTGATGAGTTTGTGGCCAAGGTGCTTGAGGAGATCAAGACTCGCGCCTAGCACAAACAACACAAGAATTTACAAAGGCGATCGTCCTCGCGGGCGGTCGCCTTTTTTGTTGTCTATAGAAGAAAAGCCGCTGGTTAGAGCGGCTTTTTTGTTGTGCAAAAAGGTACAGGTTTTTGTATTTTTCGACGTTGCTCATTATACGAGTAAACTGCTCGCGTTTTCCCAGATTGCACAAAATGCGCCGCGAATGGGTGCATCTCCATACCCCTCTACAAAAACCTGTACTTTTGCGACTGCGCCTAGCTGCGAGCGAGAAGCCTGTTCTTAACGCCCCTGCATCCGCGTGCGTCGCTGAGCAAGTTAAGGGGGCGAGAGATGGAACAGACAATGCGGCGCCAAGAGAAGCTGCCCGGCGCCTTTAGTGGCGCTACTACCAACAGCCAGCATGGCCGCGTCCACTGGTATCTGGTCCACACCCCCAACGGTAAAGAGCGCGAGACCTGCGAAAAGGTCCGCCGCATTATCCCGCACGAGCTGATGCAGGACGCTTTTGTGATGCAAAAGGAGTTCTGGTTTAAGCGGGACGGCGCCTGGTCGCTCCAAACCAAACCCATGTACAAGGAATACTACTTCGTCGCCACGCGCGATGCCGCCCTGCTCGACAAGGCTTTGGCCCAGTTGAGTTTTGGCTGCCGCATTGCCGGCAGCAGGGAGCGGGCCTATGCGCCCATGCCGGACGATGCGCAGGACTGGTACCGCAGCGTGCTTGACGACGACGGCGTGGTTCGCAACAGCGTGGCCCGCATAGAAGACGGCGTGCTGCATATAGAGCAAGGGCCCTTGGTGGGGCAAGAGGCCCGAGTAAAGAAGATCGACCGTCATAAGCGCTGGTGCCTGGTGGACGTAGGCGAAGGCGACTCCGCATTTAGGGAGCTGCTTCCGTTGGACGTGCCCAGTAAGACGTAAGGAGACGTCGCACTGGAAATTCATTCGCAATTTGAATTCATCGATTGGGGGATCCCTGAGGACAGGGACGTGGATTTGAACTTGACTAGTAAAGAAGTGACAGGGCAAAACGCGCCGGTGGGGGCAGCGCTTGTTGCGCAGGCCATGAATGGCGGCGACGCGAGGATGCGCTACAAGGCCGTGCAGGCCGTGAAGGACTGGGACCGCACGCGCCTGGCATACCGCGCCGTCAAGCGCGCCTTCGACATCGTGTTCAGCGGCTGCGTGCTGGCCGTCATTGCCATTCCGAGCTTGGTGCTCGCCGCGGCCATCCGCCTGGAGAGCGAGGGCAACCCGTTCTACAGCCAGATCCGCGTGGGCCAGACCCACCGTGACGGCAGCCTTTCCACCTTCCGCATGTGGAAGTTTCGCTCCATGTACAAAGACGCCGACGAGCGCCTCGCCGAGCTCAAGGAACAGAACGAGATCGCCGGTGCCATGTTCAAGATGAAGGACGACCCCCGCGTCACCAAGATCGGCAAGTTCATCCGCAAGCACTCCATCGACGAGTTCCCGCAGTTCCTCAACGTGTTCCTGGGCCAGATGTCCGTCGTGGGCCCGCGCCCGCCGCTGCCCAACGAGGTGGCCGAGTACACAGAATTCGACCTGCAGCGCCTGGCCGTGAAGCCCGGGATCACCGGCTGGTGGCAGGTGACGGACCGCAACGACACCGATTTCGACGGCATGGTCCGACGCGACCTGGAGTACATCGCCAAACGCGGCGTGGTCACCGATTTAAAGATCGTTCTCCTCACACTCGTTGAGGTCTTTACCGGTGGCGGTGCTTGCTAGATGACTGAACCGATTAGGGTAGCCCAGATTGTTGGCAAGATGGTTGGCGGCGGCGTCGAGGCCGTTGTCATGAACTATTATCGCCATATTGACCGAAGTAAAGTCCAGTTCGATTTTCTTGTCGATTCAGATTCGACGCTCGTGCCACGTGAAGAGATCGAATCGCTTGGTGGTCGAATCTTTGAGATTCCGCCCTACCAGCATGCGATTGAATATCAGCGAGAGCTTCAAAGCCTCTTTACGCAAGAGGGCTGGAAGATAGTGCACAGCCATATCAACGCGCTTTCCGTCTTTCCGCTTCGCGCCGCGAAGAAGGCAGGGGTACCCGTGCGTATCGCCCACAGCCACTCGACGAGCGGCAAAGGCGAGTTTGCAAAAAATGCCCTTAAAGGCTTTTTGAAACTGTTTTCGACAAGGTATCCAACTGATTTGGCGGCCTGTACTGAGTATGCCGGTAAATGGCTGTTCGGCTCATCCCATTTTACCGTCTTTAATAATGCTATCGATTTGAGCAGTTTTTCTTTCAATCGATCGATTAGGGATGAGCAACGTGCTGGGCTTGGAGCGCAGGACGATACGCTGGTATTGGGGAATATCGGTAGGTTCATCCCCCAGAAGAATCAGCTGTTTTTGCTTGATGTTTTCAAGGCGGTTTATGCTCAGAATCCTGATTCCATCCTTGTTATCTGCGGCGATGGAAAGTTGAGACCGCAGGCGGAGGAAAAGGCGCGCTCGCTGGGAATTGCGTCAGCGGTGCGTTTTCTCGGTCAGATTTCCAATGTACAGGACGTCTATCAGGCGCTTGATTTATTCGTTCTCCCTAGTCTGTACGAGGGCCTCGGAATGGTCGCGATTGAGGCCCAGGTCTCCGGTCTCCCGTGCATCTGCTCTGAGAGGGTCCCCAACGAGGTCGCGCTATCCGGTCGGTGCAGCTTCGTTCCGTTGAGTGCGGGCATTGAGGGCTGGTCCAATGCGATCCTTACCACACGCACAGATGTCGTTAATCGTTCCGATCCCCAAGCATCTCTGGGGCTTGAATCTTATGACATCTTTAGGGCAGCGCCCAAGCTCGAAGAGTACTATCTGAAGTTATTTGAAACGGTGAATTAATGAAAATTTGTATTTTAACGTGGCTCCATAATCAAAATTTCGGTACGTTGCTTCAGGCTTATGCCCTACAGCAGTTTTTGAAGGCAGAAGGGCATGACGTTGTCGACGCCGACTATCTTCCCTGCGTTAAAGAAAAGCTACTGAACTGGGCGATCAACCGGAACTCCTTCGATTTATTTGCTGGCAAAGCACGCGAGCTATTCAATCGCAAGAAGGAACATGATGACTTCGGATCCTCGACGGCTGACGTATTCAATCGCTTTTTGAGCCAGAACATCGAGACCACTGATCGGATTGTCGATACAGACGGACTGGTCGATTTACGGGGAAAATACGATGCATACGTCTGCGGATCTGATCAAATCTGGTCCCCTTATCTTTTGAATAGGAATTTCTATCTCTCCTTTCTAAGCGACAGCGATAAGAGAATCGCGTATGCACCCAGCTTTGGTGTCACGAGCACCACGCAGAGGAAGAAAAAGATCATTACCGATCTGATTAAAACGTTCAGCTCAGTGTCTGTTCGTGAAGATGCGGGCGCGGATTTTGTCGAATCCCTCGGTCTCGAGCGCCCTTCACAGGTTGTGGACCCTGTCCTGCTCCTGTCGAAAGAGGACTGGGCCCCGCTCATCAACGGTAAATGTCCTGAGCCCGGGAAAATCGTCTGCTATTTCCTTGGGAATAGGCCGTTTTACAGGAAAGCTGTCGATTCGATTTCAAAAGAGCTCGGCTGCGAGGTCGTGACGCTTGTCGGTTCAGGTAAAAATGCTGTCGACGAGCAGCTCAATCCGCGTTACGGGCTTGGTCCCGATGAATGGCTCGCTTATCTGGCGAGCGCGCGGTTCGTGTTAACCGATTCGCTGCACGGTACGCTGTTTTCTCAAATTTTCCGCAAAGACTATTACTGCTTCAAGAGATTTGAGGAGACCGACAAGCGCTCTCAAAACTCTCGAGTCGAGAGCCTCTCGAGGCTTTCGAATACCGAGGATCGTCTGCTAGATGGCTATGACAGTCACATGAACGCTACGGAAATCGAGGGCTATGAGAAGCGACTGTCCGACGTGGAGTCGCTCATCACGTTTTCGAAAAAATGGCTCTTGGATGCTCTTGAGCAATAGGGGGAAAGTTAGCTTGAGCAAGAACATCGACACAGTTTCTCACCGGGCCTGCTTTGGTTGCGGAGCTTGCGCGGCCAAATGCCCTTTTTCCGCTATTACTATGCGTACCTCGCCCGACGGTTTCGAATATCCCGTGGTGGACGCAGCGAGATGCACCTCCTGCGGTCTTTGCCTGCGTACCTGTCCGGCGGAAAACCAAGTCGACGCGGACTCGGAGGCCATTCGCGCCGCTGTCTTGCAGAGCGATGACCCGGACGAGCTCGCGCAAAGTTCGTCCGGCGGCGTCTTCTCCCTTCTTGCGAAACGTATACTATCGGACGGCGGGCGCGTTTACGGCGCCGCCTGGGATGGCGTCGATCACGTCAGGCATATCGGTATATCCGAGCTTGCCGAAATCGCGCTCCTGCAAAAGTCCAAATATGTCCAGAGCGATGCTAGCGAATCGTATCCCGAAGTGCTCAGCGATCTCAAATCCGGCAAGCGAGTCCTCTTCAGCGGTACTCCTTGTCAGGTTTCCGCGCTGCGTCTCTATTTGGGTAAACCGATGGATGGGCTGACAACCGTCAGCGTTGTTTGCCACGGTGTACCAAGCTCTTCCATGTTTCGTTCCTATGTTGGCTGGCTCGAGCTTCGGGAGAAGTCCGATGTCACCGCACTGACTTTTAGAGATAAATCGAAATTCGGATGGGGCCATAACATAAAAATCGAGTTATCCGACGGCAGGATTATAAAGAGGCCCGCTGCATTCGATCCCTTTTATGGTTCCTACATCAAAGGCCTGATCAGCAGATCGTCTTGCTACGGCTGTCCTTTCAGAGGGTGCGACAGTCCTGCCGACATCATCCTCGGTGATTCCTGGCGTTCTGAGTCTGTCCAAGACTGCGGACATCCCGAGAAGGGTGTTTCGGCCGTTATCGTGAAGACCGAGCGCGGGGCAAAATTGATCGATGAAATAGGCGATTACGTCGCCTACTCTAACAACGGCCTTGCTCCGGATGATGTGCTGCTGCATGAAGATCCTAATAAGCGCTCTGATCTTGTGGAGAGGCGCGATGCCGTTATCGAGCAGTTCGAGGCTACAGGATTACAAGTCTTTGATTCCGTCCTGGCGCCGAATGCGACTCTTTTCGACCGTCTGAAAATGCTGCTCCCCCCGTCGATGCGCCTGCGTGTAAAGCGGTTTGTCCGATCTATTAAACCTAGGACCGTGCATGAGTAACTTCACCACAGTGATAACGATTTGCGACCGTCCCCATATCGGGGGCGGAGCTTCAAAAATCGCAATCGAAACAGCAGCTGCTCTGGCGAGGATAGGTGTCAACAGCTATTTCTTTTCAGCGTTGGGTGACCCCGATCCCTCCTTAATCGAATCGGGCGTTGTTTGTGTCAATTGCGGGCAGAACGACGTCCTGAACGGGGGCGTCTCCGGCGCTGCTCAGGGTATCTGGAACAGGCGCTCGGAAACGGCGCTGGATGATCTACTGAAGCAGCTCGATCCGAAGACGACGGTCGTCCACGTTCACTCTTGGACGCACTCCCTTTCTCCCTCGATATTCACGGCCATAGGGCGACGGGGGTTCAAGTGCCTGATCACAGCCCATGAGTATTTCCTCGTTTGTTCCAACGGTGGACTCTACGATTATGTTAATCATTGCAACTGCGGAATTGCCCCCGGTTCTCCGAAGTGCCTGCTGCACAACTGTGACAAGCGCTCATATATCCAAAAACTGTATCGATCCGTTCGCTTTTCCGTGCAGGGATATGTTTTGAGAGCGCTGCGCCCGGCTGTCGCCTTCGTTTCAGATTCCAGTCGTCGGTTGATTGAGCCCTATCTAACATGGGATGCCGAGCGATTCGACTGTTTAAATTACGTCGATGCGGACAAATTCCAGCATGGGTTTGATGCAGATTGCGAGGCTTACCTATTCGTTGGTCGCCTGAGCCCTGAAAAGGGCTGCGATTTATTTTGCGAAGCCGCCAGTAGGGCCGGTGTGGACGCTATCGTCATCGGTGACGGTACCGAATTGAAGAGGCTGTCGGACAGTTATCCGGATATCAAATTCATGGGCGCGCTGCCCCATGACAAGGTGCTTTCCGTCATGACGCGGTCACGTGCAATCGTTATGCCCTCGGTTTGCCGAGAGACGTTCGGGCTTGTCGCCTATGAGGCCATGATTGCTGCCGGTCTCCCGTGCATCGTCTCTGATGTCGGCGACGCTGCCTCCTTTGTGAGGTCGAAAGGTCTCGGCGAGGTCTTCAGCGCGGGCAATGCCGAGTCGCTATCCGCCGCAATGGTCAATATGCTCGATCCCGATGTTTACTCGCGTTACAGGGGGGCGGTTGAGAAGGCGGACTTCAGCTGCCTCGAAAAGACCGCGTATGTAGAACGTCTTATCGGTATTTACGATCAGCTAATGGCTAAGCTTTAATTGGATGAAGGTTTTTAATGGTTACGGTTGTGATGTCAGTTTACAACGGCACGCGATATCTTACTGAGCAGCTAGATAGCTTAAGACTTCAGACAGTGTCTCCGGACCGAGTGCTGATTGCGGATGATTGCTCAACAGACGGGTCATTCGATCTCATTGGCGAATATATTGAGAAGCATGGGCTCGATAATTGGACCATCAACAAGAACAGCTCTAATTTCGGCTGGCGCATGAGCTTCAAGCGGCTTCTCGACCTTGCATCTATAGATGACGGCATCGTCTTCCCGTGCGACCAGGATGATATCTGGAAGCCCGATAAAATTGCTGTAATGTCCTCAATCATCGAGAAGGACCCCTCTATCGACGTTCTTTGCTGCGCCGTCGAGCCGTTTTATGAGAACGGTGGTAAAAAGGTAACAGTCTATGGTGCTGTCGATAATACCAGGCCTCTGGATGATTTGGAGGTCCCGATTTTCGATAGTAAATTTATGTCGGTAAGGCGACCCGGATGTTCGTATGCCGTTAAATCGCATTTTATAAGGGATATCATGCCATATTGGCAGGATGATTTCGCTCACGACGGCATGCTTTGGCGCTTTTCGCTGCTGAAGGGAAGTCTGAGGCTTCTCAACCAACCATTGATTAAATTCCGTAGGCATGACTCCAACGCTACGGAGATGCGGCATGTAGACAAGAAATCTCGCGTTGCTGAAATAGGGATGTGCCTGAGATTTACAGAGAATCTGAAAGCTTGTGCCACTTCGTTTTGCCCCGCAGCTATCGGAATACTTGACGGGGCGATTTCCTGGTACAACGCGAGGCTTTCCTATATGGACAATAGAATTGCCCCAGCAACCTTTCTGCAGATGCTCTTGGGACAAAAGTACTCTATATCAAAAAATGCATTATTTAGAGACATGTTGATTAAACATTCCAAAGATGGCAAATAGAGGGGGTTTCAATGCGTGAGCTCTTTTATCTTACTTTTGTAATTTGGCAGATATTTGCTTTACCGGATTTTATTAAGAATAAGAGAATCGGTTTAAATTGCCTCTGCTTGCTTGGTGTCTATTTGCCTCTATTTCTATACTTTGCAAACTGGTCGACCCTTTGCGACGTTCATATTGATGATCGATTCTATTTGATTTTTTTCTATCTGAATATCGGGCTAACGATTCATTGCTTGCTTGGTAATGATGCGGTTACGCATAATTATTTACCTTATCTCCGGACACTCCAGCCGCGTTATATCGGGGCTCTGAACGTCGTAGTTATTGTGCTTTATTTTCTCGAAACGTATTTGTTAACGGGTCATTTTTTTTCCGCTCTGAACGGAATCGATGTTCATACTTCTAGTGTCCCCGTCATCAGTGTTCTTACAAGAAACCTATTTGTTGTTTATGTTGCCGATGTTATTTCATATCTCTGCACGCGTAAGAATAGATACTTGGTATATGCAGCCGTAGGGATTGTTGTTCCATTGATTTCAAGAAGCGCTAGGATGACCTTGTTTGGCGGCGTTGCAAAGATTGCTGTCTTGATAGCTATTGCATTTTTGAACAATAGAGAAAACAGGGTGCGGGGTAAAAACTTCTTAAACGTGAAATTGCGCTCGATACTTGTAATCGGTGTTGCGGCTTTGATGTTGGTGACGCTCGTGTCGCAGTCTTCTGATTGGACCAATACACGCGGAAGTCATTACGGAAAATATGATTGGGACTATGCCACTAAGATTGGCTACAGCGGTCCAGAGATTCTGGGTAATACGCTGCCGGTCTATTATGGCTATTTCCCTCTTTCATTCAGTAATTTAAATATGAGCTTAAAGGCCGTTGAGCCTTCAATTAATTATTTCGGCCTTCATTCATTTTCATGTTTATGGTTTGGGTTATTGAACCTCGACAATGTCTTCGGGCTGAATCCTTTTGCTGCTGATGACGCGAGTATTTATTTGAGTGGTGCAGCTAATGTTCAAACTGCATTTTGGATTTATTGGTATGACTATGGGTACCTCTGCTTTATTCCGATCTTTGCAATGATAGGCATCTGCGACCTAATGGCAAGGATTTGCAATAAGCGGGGGTCTTTAGTATCCCTATTCATTTATCTATCTGTTGTTCCTAGCGTTGTCCTTCAATCCTTCCAAAACATCTTCTTTAGCAACAGTATGATTTGGGGTCTTCTGCTAAGCGCTATTGTTGCGAAAGTGTTTTTCATAAAGGACGGATGCAGCGGGACAGTTTGGCCGTTTCGATTGACTTCCTCTAATGCTTCTGAAATGTAGGCAGTTGTTTCGTTAGGGCGCGACTTTAAAGATTGAACTGGTTAAATGAATACAAGCAATATATTTAAAAATACATTAATCGCGTTTACTGCACAGTTTATTTCTCTCTCTGTTAGCATCGTCATGTCGCTGCTTGTGCCGAAAATCGTCGGCGTTGCCGATTATGGTTATTGGCAGCTGTTTATGTTCTATACGACCTATTCTGGCTTTTTCCACCTTGGCTTGAACGATGGTGTATACCTGATCAACGGCGGTCTCTCTCGTGCGGAAATCGATAAGAGCTCGATCAAGTCTCAATACATTTTAGGCGCTTGTTTCCAGGCGCTTATCTGCCTTGGCATCACCCTTGTTTCGATGCCTCTCGTAGATGATGCAAATCGAGTCTTTGTTATCGCGTCTTTCGCGCTTTACACCGTCGTCTACAATCTGACAAGCTATCTTGGCTTTGTTTTCCAGGCAATGAACGAGACTAAGCTGTTCTCGTTTTCCACCATGCTGGACAGGCTGGTGTTTCTGGCCCCGCTTCTTGTTCTAATTGGACTAAAGGTTTCGGACTACCACCCCTATGTCTACGCGTATCTCGTTTCGAAGATCATCGCGCTCATTTATTGCTCTTGGATGGGTAGGGATATCCTTCGAGCTAAATCGATGTCTTTTTGCAACGCGCTTAAGGACGGTATTCACAGTATCGTCGTCGGCGTAAAGCTGATGATTGCTAACATTGCCGACACGTTGATTCTCGGCGTTTCTAGGTTTCTTATCGATCATTTTTGGGGAATCGTCGCCTTTGCGAAAATTTCTTTCTCCCTCTCTCTGGTCAATTTCTTTATCACTTTCGTTTCGCAGGCGAGCATGGTCTTATTTCCTGCTCTTAGGACAGGTTCTGATGAGGAGAGGGTTCGTTTTTACATTGGCATAAGAAATGCTATCGAGCTCATATTCCCTGCAATCTTTTTGCTCTATTTCCCTATGGTTTGGATTTTGGGGGCGTGGCTTCCTCAATATTCCGAAAGCCTTAGATATTTTGCGCTTTTACTCCCGATATGCGTCTTTAATACAAAGATGAGCCTTTGCTGTACTACCTATTTCAAGGTTCTTCGTAAAGAACAGCTGCTCCTGAAGTTGAATATCGTTGCCGTTATTTGCAGCACCGTCTTTTCGGTATTCGGTGTTCTCGCTCTCGATTCACTCGATGCTGTCTTGTGTGGCGCTGTAATCTGCATTATCGGAAGGTCGCTGTGGTCCGAACTTTATTTAAATGAAAGGTTAAGTGCTCCGGGTTCGTCCAGGCCGTTTCAGGAGATTTTGCTTACAGTTGCCTTCGTCTTATTTACCGAGCTCATGCCCGGTGGAGTGGCGGCACTCCTGTATTCGATAGTTTATATTGGCTATCTTTTACTTAATCATTCTGAATTGAAAAACGTTGCCTCGCGTTTGAGCAGGCTTAAGCATTAGTAAATGTCATTCAACTAGATTGGATTAGGATATGAAAGGCATCATCCTCGCCGGCGGGTCCGGCACCCGCCTGTACCCGCTCACGCTCGTGACCTCCAAGCAGCTGCTGCCGGTCTACGACAAGCCAATGATCTACTACCCGCTGTCCACCCTCATGCTGGCGGGCATCCGTGACATCCTGGTCATTTCCACGCCGACGGACCTGCCCAACTTCGAGCGCCTGCTCGGGGACGGATCGCGCTACGGCGTCAACCTCTCCTACGCCGAGCAGCCGAGCCCGGACGGCCTGGCGCAGGCCTTCACCATCGGCGAGGAGTTCATCGACGGTGAGCCGTGCGCACTCGTGCTCGGCGACAACATCTTCTACGGCAACGGCCTCAGCCGCCACCTGACGCGCGCCGTGCAGAACGCCGAGTCGGGCCGCGCCACGGTCTTCGGCTACCACGTGGACGACCCCGAGCGCTTCGGCGTCGTGGAGTTCGATGGGCAGGGGAGGGCCGTCTCCATCGAGGAGAAGCCCGAGCGCCCCAAGAGCTCCTACGCCGTCACCGGCCTGTACTTCTACCCGGGCGACGTGGCCGCCAAGGCACATGAGGTCAAGCCCTCGGCCCGCGGCGAGCTGGAGATCACCACGCTCAACCAGATGTACCTGGAGGAGGGGACGCTCTCCGTCGTCACCCTGGGCCGCGGCTACGCGTGGCTGGACACCGGCACCATGGAGTCGCTCCACGAGGCCGCGGAGTTCGTCCGCGCCGTCGAGCACTCCCAGGACCTGCCGGTCTCGGTCCCCGAGGAGATCGCCTGGGAGAACGGCTGGATCACGACCGCCGAGCTGGAGGAGGCCGCGAAGGCCTACGGCAAGTCGGTCTACGGCCAGCACCTGAAGAAGGTCGCCGCCGGCGAGATCGTCAACAGCCCGCGCGAGTACTAATCCGATCCAATGGGAGATAGAAATATGTCTGAAGAGCTCTTCGAGCCCAGGAACATCATCGTCACGGGCGGCTGCGGCTTCATCGGCAGCAACTTCGTGCACTACGTGGTGGACAACCACCCGGGCGTCCACGTCACCGTCCTGGACAAGCTGACCTACGCCGGCAACCCCGAGAACATCGCGGGCCTGCCCTCCGACCGCGTGGAGCTCGTCGTCGGCGACATATGCGACGCCGCGCTGCTCGATGAGCTGGTCCCCGGCCACGACGCGATCGTGCACTACGCTGCGGAGTCCCACAACGACAACTCCATCGCCGACCCGGAGCCCTTCCTGCGCACCAACGTCGAGGGCACCTTCCGCCTGTTGGAGGCCGTCCGCAAGCACGGCGTCCGCTACCACCACGTCTCCACCGACGAGGTCTACGGCGACCTGGCGCTCGACGACCCGGCGAAGTTCACCGAGGAGACGCCGTATCACCCGTCCTCGCCGTACTCGAGCACCAAGGCCAGCTCCGACATGCTCGTGCGCGCGTGGACCCGCACCTACGGCCTCCGCACCACGATCTCCAACTGCTCCAACAACTACGGCCCCTACCAGCACGTGGAGAAGTTCATCCCCAGGCAGATCACGAACATCGTCGACGGCGTGCGCCCCAAGCTCTACGGCAAGGGCGAGAACGTCCGCGACTGGATCCACACCGAGGACCACTCCTCGGCCGTCTGGGACATCCTCACGAAGGGCCGCACGGGGGAGACCTACCTCATCGGAGCTAATGGCGAGAGGGACAACATCACCGTGCTGCGCATGATCCTCGAGGCGATGGGAAAGGACCCCGAGGACTTCGACTGGGTCGCCGACCGCCCCGGCCACGACCGCCGCTACGCCATCGACTCCACCAAGCTGCAGCGCGAGCTGGGCTGGAGGCCGGCCCACACCGACTTCGCTGAGGGGCTCAAGCAGACGATCGACTGGTACGTGGCCAACGAGTCCTGGTGGCGCCCGGCCAAGGAGGCCACCGAGGCCCGCTACCGCGCGCAGGGCCAGTAGGCCGAACCCCGGCGGACCGCACCGCGGGGCGCCCGCGCGGGGCCGCAGGGCATGGGGATGACCCTGCGGCCCCGCGCGGGCGCCCCCGGTTTCCCAACCTCTTCGATAGGAGCTTTTCCCACATGGCAGACATCGCATTCGAGAAGGACCTCTCCGTCGCCGAGACCGGCATCGGGGGCCTGAAGGTCGTCGACCTCGCCGTCCACGGCGACTCGCGCGGCTGGTTCAAGGAGAACTGGCAGCGCGCCAAGATGACCGCCCTGGGCATCCCGGACCTCCGCGTCGTCCAGAACAACGTCTCCTACAACGACAGCCGCGGCGTCACCCGCGGCATCCACGCCGAGCCCTGGGACAAGTTCATCTCGGTGGCCCGCGGCAGCGTATTCGGCGCCTGGGTGGACCTGCGCGAGGGCAGCGCCACCTACGGGAAGGTGTTCACCTGCACCCTGGACCCGTCCAGGGCCATCTACGTCCCGCGCGGCGTGGGCAACTCCTTCCAGGCCCTGGAGGACGGCACCGCCTACACCTACCTGGTGGACGCCCACTGGTCGCTGGAGCTCAAGAGGACCTACACCTTCGTGAACCTCGCCGACCCGGAGCTTAACATCCAGTGGCCCATCCCGCTGGACCGGGCCACCGTCTCCGAGGCCGACCTCAACCACCCGATGCTCAGGGACGTCGTCCCCATGGCGCCCAAGAGGACGCTCGTCACCGGCTGCAACGGCCAGCTGGGCCGCGCGGTGCGCGCGCTGGCGGAGGAGCGCGGCGTCGCCAAGGACTTCGACTTCTGCGACATCGACACCTTCGACATGTCCGACCCGGCGGCCTACTCCAAGTACGACTGGTCGCTCTACGGCACCGTGATCAACTGCGGCGCCTACACCGCGGTGGACAGGGCCGAGACCCCCGAGGGCCGCGTGACCGCCTGGAAGGCCAACGCGACGGGCCCGGCCCTGCTCGCCCGCACCTGCGCCGCGCACGGGATCACCCTGGTCCACGTGTCCAGCGACTACGTCTTCGACGGCACGGCCGAGGTCCATACCGAGGACGAGCCCTTCAGCCCGCTTTCCGTCTACGGCCAGACCAAGGCCGCCGGCGACATCGCCGTGGCCGGGTGCCCGCGCCACTACATCATGCGCTCCAGCTGGGTCATCGGCGAGGGCCGCAACTTCGTCAAGACCATGAAGGGGCTGTCCGACCGCGTCGCCGACCCCGAGGACGGGCTCGAGCAGGTCACGGTCGTTGACGACCAGCTGGGACGCCTGACCTTCACGCGCGACATGGCGCAGGCAATCTTCCACGTGCTGGGGAGCCGCGCCCCCTACGGCACCTACGACTGCACCGGCTCGGGTGCGGTCAGGTCCTGGGCGGACATCGCGCGCGCCGTCTTCGAGGCCGCCAACGGCAACGGGGAGAAGGTCGTGCCGGTCAGCACCGCCGACTACTACGCCGGCGCCGAGGGCCCCATCGCCCCACGCCCGGTCCACTCCGCGCTCGACCTTTCCAGGCTCGAAGCCGTGGGCTTCCGCATGCCCGACTGGGAGGAAGAGCTGGGGGAGTACCTCAAGACGCTCTAGCAGATTAGCGGCTCGTCGGGAAAGCTGGCGAGCCGCTATTTAATTAATCTTTAGCATTTTGCATCTCGACTTAGGGCCTTCTTGCCGACATGTTAATCCAAATCCAGCAGTTTCCGCTGCAGTCAGCATGCTCGATTCGATTTTTGGCCAATCCAAGGTCTATGAGTCTTTTTGCCAATGGTATGTCCCCTGCGGCCCAACAAAGGTCTGGCCATTTGGAAACGCAATTGCACGCAGCGAGTTCAAATAGTGCTGAGTCGCCTCGTCCATATCTTTACCTCCTTTCGGGGCTCGATTTACAACCCATATATTTGGCTATCTGCCAAATACCATCGTGCGGGATTGAGCCACCTTGTGTCCCTCAAATCAATGAGTATGGCGAGAGCGCTGTTGAAAACGACTACAGCGCCCACTCTTCATTTAGGTTAAAGGCTTACAACCCGATCACAAACCTCCAACGCAGCAGATCGATGCGTGACGATGATGACGGTATGGCCGAGATTTCGCATACGATCCAGCATTTCTCGCTCGGTCTTGGGGTCGAGGGCCGATGTGCGTTCATCGAGCAGAAGCACGGGGGAGCCGGAGTAGACCGCACGCGCAACGGCAAGGCGTTGCTCCAGGTCTCCGTACCAGTTGTCGCTGGTGTCGTCCCAGGTTAGGTCCATCTGGCACCATTTGCCGTCGATCTTTACGGCGTTCCAGGTGTGGCCGTTGCCGGTGACGCGGCCGTTGGCGATGCCCGCGGCGTCAAGGAGCTTGGAGTAGATGCGCTGGTAGCTCTCGCAGGTGCCCTGGTGGCGCGTGAGGCCGCTCTCGGCCGAGCACCAGTTGAGGTTGTGGTCGTACTCCAGCTGGTCGAGCGTCCAGTCGTGGAGCCACAGCGCCATATCGTATTCCGAGCCGTCTGTCTCTTGCCTGCATAGGTCCACGGCGTCGTTGACGATCTGCGTGACGCTTGGGCGGGCGGCATCGTTTACGGTCACCTCTGCCGTGGTGTGCAGGTAGTAGATCCCCTTGTCGTTTTGGGGGTCGTTTCTGTCGTTGTCCATAAAGTAGAAGTAGATGCGGTACGTGCCCGATGCCGTGAATTCAAAGGTAAAGTCGTGGCCCGCGGTGCCCAGGCTGTGGTAGCCGGCCCATGCCTGGCGCGACGGGTCGCAGATGCTCTCATGGCTGCCGCCGTCCCAATAGGTGGGTACGTCCATGCGCGCCTTGGCCTGGGGCGAGCCGTTGGTCTGGGTTACGTGGAAGCTCGTCGCGGTGCCCGCGGGGGCGTCGTTCCACGAGACGGTGAAGGTGACGCCGTTTTGGGTTGCGGTGGCGGAGTGGGCGTAGCCGGTTTCCGCCGCGACGGAGATCGACTCGGGCGTGCCGTTGGTTTGGGCGCGGAGAGATGGGGTGGGGGCTGTGGTTGCGGAGGTGGTGCCGTCAGCGCTTTCCGTGTTGACGGCGCTGGTGCCAGTGGATGTTGCGGTGCCGTCCTCTACGGTATCTGCTGTCGCATTTGCTTTGGTGCCGTCTTTGGCCTTGCCTGTGTCGCTGCTCGTGGCGTCGGCTTGCGCCCGCTGCTCGACTGCAGCCTGAGGCTGCATGGCTTCCGCAATGGCTGCCATAGGCATCGTCGCGCCGACCATGGACGCGCACGCGATCGCGCAGATCAGGTAGTAAAGGGGTCGTTTCATAGCGGAGCCTCTCGGTGAGCAGCCAATAGGGTCCGAAGGCAGCTCCAGGCCAGCACTCCGCACATATTTTGTTGGGGATTATTTTACGGGAACACCAGTCAACATCAGCGAACTTTCTGGGTAATGTGGGGAGGGGGAGCGGGATGGTTGGTTGCTCGGTGACGTGGTGGATCGCGTTGGGTTGACTATGCAAATCTTGGCAGGGTTGATTCATGAGGGATATTCTGCTCTCATATATTGAATTGACCCTTTGAGGACCAGGGGATACGGTGAACAGCGGTATTGACGTAGTCAACCTACGGGCCTACGACCTGCGGAGTGGCGGCTGTTCTTCTGAATGGCCGTCTCTCTTCAATGCACCCATGATGAGAGACTATATTGTGCCAAGGTTGGCGGGCGCAAAAACGTCAACTTTATTCGAATGGTTTGGATGCTTGAGCGTTATTTGACTGAAAGTGAGTTTAAACGATTTATTAAGAATCTCACTTTTACTGGTCCCGGTCTCCATGTCAGTTGTCGCTTGTGTCGTCCATGGTTAGGTCCATCTGGCGCCATTTGCCGTCGATCTTTACGGCGTTCCAGGTATGGCTGTTGCTCTTGGGCATTTTGTCTTTAAAACTCCGATTGTCGTTCTGGTGGCTTTTTTCGTCCCTGCAGTGGCGGACAATTTTCTTAGATGCTTTACGGCATGTGAGTGCTTCTCACGGTTTATCCTCACATTAATTAATTGTGATGGCGCTAAGTGGTAAGAGGTGTATATGGACGAAGCGGTTTCAAGGGTTTTAGCCAATCTGGGGCTCGACGCTAAGCCGTTCAGGCAGGAGAAGGTAATTGAGCTGGTTAAGAACCCTCTTTCTGGAGCATGGACGACTGTCTATTCGCATCATACTGATGCTAATAGAAGGCCTTCGGTTTTCGCCTGTTTTGCCGACCTTACACGAAAGCAGGAGATCCTTGCAGGCGATGATTGGTTGAAGAACGCCTCCAGTTTCTCACCAGGTTTCTGTATATATGGAGATGACGTCACTTATCATAACGGTCGCGACGAAGGCTATGACTTTATTGTTGCCGAGCAGTATTTCTATCCGCTTGACCAAGCGCAAATTCTGGTCAACCAAGAATTTATCATGCTGTTCGAACTCTTCCGCGACGAAGACGGTTGCTATTACGGCATCGACAAGTGTGCCGAGAGAGAAAAAGTCGTCGACTTTACTGGAGACGAGGTACGCGTCAGGACCAAGTATTTATTGCGCTTCATTGCGGCTAAGCAATGCCTTTTCGTCCACTTTGTGGACGCGCGACTGGCGTCTGCGCCCAGCTTTCCCCTGGGGAGCACTGAGTGCATTGCGGAACGTGATGAAGTCGGGGAGAACTACCATATCAGGCATTGGTACACGAGCGATACTGATGAAAACTATCTGCTGTCAATGATCTACGCTCGAAGTTTTATCGAACCCGGCCACGTCGAGACTTGCGGCGTATGGCCGTACGATGAGAATAAAGAACATTACCCTGAGTTCATTATCGACGAACGGCCTGACGGCTCGTTCGTTCGATTCACATCCGATCCGGATAAGCTTGGCACCTACTTTGATAAGGAGCCTCGCGCTCCACATTATTTAACCCCCGTTTTCTTCAAGCCCGCCGTGCTTGATAAGTACAGGAGCGACCCTCGCTTCGATGTAAGCGAACGTCACATTTCTTGCGGGAGCCAATGGCGGTGCGAGATTGACAATGTCGACTCGGACAGAGTCATGGTGTATCTCGGCGATCTGGGGCGCGACCTACCCGAGAGCGAGCGCACCCATTTCCTCTCTTTTGAGATGTCACCCGTTGACCAGCATATTTCTGATGAGGTGTTCAAGACAGATTTGCTCAATATGTGGGTTAAGGATCCGTCGGGCCCTGTTTCCATGCTTATGCGGGCGCGCATGGAACTTGATAAGGCATGGAGGAAGCGGTTTGGCTTGGCGCTGTTCAGGCCTTTCCACCGTGCAGACGAAGGCATTCTTGAACAAATCCACATTCCATCTGGTAATGGCGAGCCTGAATTTGAGGCCGTGATCATGGCCCTCACGAAAGCCTTTGTCGACTATATCGATGAGAGTTCTCTTAAGGGCATTGATGCGAAGGGAAGTATTAACAAGCTGGAGACCTTTCTCAGCGGGAATGGTATCGTGGCTGACATAAAGCCTCTCCGTGACCTTCAGAACCTTCGATCTGCGGGAGCGGCGCACGGCAAGGGTTCAAAATACGATAAGCTTCACGGTGATGTGGTCACCGAAGACCATAGGGAAGACACGAAAAGGCTTACTGCTCGCCTTACAACTATGCTGAACGAGTTGGCTGAAACTTTAAAATCCGTCGACTGTCGCGACGAATAATTTTTAGGGTGTTGGGCTGTCATACGATGAGGAAATGCGGCTGTCGTTGTTGGCGGATCCAGGTGCTCACGCATCAAGACCTTTCGATTGTTTTGCTGCCAACGCTATAGGTCCGCGCCGCTTGATATTCTATGGGTCTATTCGATTGGGAGGTTCTATGGGTGCTAACAAGATGGACGTTGAGGTTATTGATCGTGACCGTATTGAGGTGTTTGTTAGCTCTTCGATGCGCGATGAAGGCGATTTTAGCTGGCAGCAGCTGAGGGACGAGCTTAATTGCGCTTTGCTGAAATCGGATATCTTTAAGCCCTTTGCCATCGAGTTTCATGCGAGCATTGAGCCATCATCCTCTTATTATCTTAATCGCTTGGCGCAAAGCGATATAGTAATTGGAATTATACGATCAGAGTTGAGGCCAGGGACTAGCAGAGAGCTTTATCATGCTATCAGGCTTAGAAAGCCACTCTTGCTTGTTAAGCTTGAGTCTGGGACGTCGCCGGAAATCGAGTCTCTGCTTCGTTATGCCAGAGAAATGGATGCGTGCACGTATGTAGGGCGGCCGAATGATTCAGGCCTTGTTCCTTATCTGATGGACCAACTTAACAACGTGATGGTCGATTTGTTTCACAATCGACGATTTGAAATTGGAGATGGTGGATCGGCGGTTTTTACTGATATTGCTCCTGTCTCTATTCCCGAAGATGTTCTCGATGCTTTCGGTTCTTCGGTTGCCTTGATTTCAAAAAAATTTAACTACCATGCTGATTGGCTTGAGAGAAAGTCTGACAATCCTTATCTCTTCTTTCTTGGCGAGAAAGCGGTCAATTGGCTTCTTTATGGCACCCCTTTTTCGGTTGATGCATTCAAGGCTGTCATTCTGGAAACTATGAAGGACAGCGGTATTCCCAGAGACACCCTTTCACTAAGGCTTGACGCTCTTGACGCTTCTATTGAAGGCCGCTATTCCAGGTGCTATGAATTACTCCAACTTGCTTGTGATTCAATAGAATCGAAAGATTGTTGGGCTTATGGTAATTGTTTAATTGACAAGCGGACTGTCGCTGGCATGCTTTCCGAATATGGATTTGGCACCCAGTGGTCAATTCAGAAACAAATTGATGCGCTTTCCGCTCCATGCTACATTCCCCTTGCGCTTAAGTTTGAAGAGGAGGTTGGAACCGCTGTTCTAAACGCATCGAGAGAGGCGAGGTCTGTTAATCCTTACACAACGATTCGACATGATGCCAGCCTTGCTTCCGTCCTGTCGAATATATCATGTTTGTTATTTAGTTCATTATTGTGCGGAAGCATATCGAGTGCCCTCTATGCTCGCGGCCTGCTTGCCAATTCGCTTATCGACTACTCCTCTATCTACAATTGGCCAAAACTTGAGCTTGAGGGAATTAAGCTTCTTGTTCTTCAGGGGGATGCTAAGGGCTTTGAGAAAAGGTTTGCTTACAAGAGCGATCGTTTAAGGTCCTACCTTCCGTCGTGTGCCGAGGAACTGTGGCGTCTGACTTCTTTGACGGCACAGGTATATCGTCCGAGCACGAGAGCCGTCGTCATTAAGGAATGCGCGCCTTATTTTTCGGATGACACCATTTGCGTTGCTTGGAGCACGTTAAACGCTGCAGATGATTATCGGCAGTCTGCATCAGAATGGATCAAAGCCATCGGCATGATCAAGATGCGGGTTGATGAGAAGTCACTTGTAAACCTACTTTGTCGGATTGTCGATCAACATTTATATACCGTCGCTTCTGATGTTTCGAACGTTATTGGCGGAATGGATTTAGACAAAATTGATAATGAACTCGTTAATCAATTGGGTCGTAGTCTTAAATCGAATTCTGACGAACTGCTCAAATATAATTTCTCCGCTGGCGTATTCGGAGGTGTTGAGAAGCGTTGCGGCTATTCTATTCTGAGTGAGGAGCAAGTAGAGCACCTTTCTGCTGTCGAGCAGGGTTGTTATTCTGACAACAAATCTCCTGCATGCAATACGGAGACGGCTTGTATCGATGAATTGCGTACGCAATTCGATTCGAATAATCGTTCTGATTTTCGCTCTGGGTTTTCCGTTCGTCCTTCTTCTCTGCTATGTCGGTCCCTCGATGATGATTCCTTTGAGTCATTTAGCGCATCCTTGGCTCGCGTGCTGGAACATTGTCTTAAAGAGCTTCCGTCATATCAAGGATCCCCTTGCTCCGTAGGAGAGGCTATGGTCGTATTAAATAAGTTTGCATGTTGTTGTGTGCGCGATGGAAAAGCGCTGCCCGACGGTTGGACGGATTTGATTTCTGAGCTTCCGGATGAGTGGCCAGAAGATCCAGTATTTAGAGATCCTGCTTCAATGGATTCATGTGCATGGTCTGTAAGGTGTTTGGCTTTGAAAGTGGTTGCTGGCCTTGCAAAGGACATAGAGTTCCTAACGCTTGGTATAAGATTTGAAACACTTACTGCTTCCGGCCAGCGTGCGTTTTTGGATGTGCTTGAGCAGCTGATTGTTTGTAATGCTATCTGCGATCGGTACTGTGACGTCGTTTCTGCAATCTGTTCGAGCATTTTGCTTAGTGAGGACTCTGCTGTGCGTGCAATATTGCTTGCAAGCATTGCTGCAGGTTATCGTAGATGGGAAGCGAGCTCTTTTAGCGATTTAGCGTTTCAATCGTTGCACGATGTTTCCCCTAATGTTGCATTTAAGCTTGTGCGCTTATGCAAGGAGGGGAAATTTGATGATGCTTCTCTCGAGCAAAAGTTGCTTGGTGGGCTCTCGAGTGATTCCAACTGGTTTATTCGATGGCATGTTGCGAATGACTAGACGGAGGCTGCTCGCCTGAGTAGCTGCTTGTTCGAGTATTGTTGAATATCGCGATACGGTACCGCCAATGACGCGTTTGAGCATCGGAGCCAACATGAGCTTCGGTGCTTTGTTGTTGCGGCTCCTGATTGACCTGCACCGATCTCGGTGCCTATTTGTTGCTATCGGCAGACCTCGCAGCGCTGACGTATGTCGGTATCGCCCAGATTGGTGATATCGGATTGACGGACCCCGAGTTCTCCCTTAAAGTAAGCCTTGTGATGAGGCCTTGCGACGGTACGTCCGGCTTGGTCCGTGGGAACCGCCGAAAGGCGGTTTTCGCGTTTAAGGGGCCCATATGGATAAGCCATTTAAATCTATTGCCGAGCAGATTGCTATTCTTGAAAGCCGTGGGCTCGAATGCGATTACGATACTCGTTTAGTTCTGGAGCGCGAGGGATACTACCCGGTTGTTAACGGCTACAAGGATTTGTTTCTTGACCAACGGGATGGTTCTGGCCAAGAGGTTTTCGTAAAAGGGACCAAGTTTTCTGATATCTATCGTCTATTCGAATTCGATCGAACTTTGCGCCTGCTGATGTTTGAGTATTTTAACAAGGCGGAAGCAGTTCTTAAGACCGTCTGCTCTTATCGGTTTGCTATGGCTCATAAAGATAACCCAGAAGCATACCTTGATAGAGATTCCTATCGGGCTGAGGCCGGCTATCGAAAAAAGATCGACACGCTTATCGGTGATTTCGAGAAGGTGCTATGTAGGTCTAAAAAATGGAACAGTGATTATAAAAGGGACTACATTCGTCATTATGAAAATAATCACGACAATACGCCGGTATGGATTCTTATGAATTACTTAATGCTTGGCCAGGCATTCAAGTTTTTCGAGTTTCAGCCAGAAAGCATGAGAAATTCCATTGCCAAGTCGTTTTCTGACCTTTATTCCGAGACACATGAAGTCCATAAGCGTATCAGCCCACGAAGGCTAAGACTTGCGTACGATCATATTAAAGATTTCAGAAATATCTGCGCGCATGACGAGCGCCTGTTCTGCGCGAGGGTGTCTCCGTCTCGTGATGTCAATCTAGTAGGGGTTTTAAGCGATCTTGAGCTAGTGCTGACTGAGGGTGACTATAAGATGTTACGCCGAAATATACTGCTTGATGCACTTAAGTTGAGTGACGAGCTCAGCAACGATGCCAGCGCAAAGGTGCTTTTCGCTATGGGTGTTAACGATTTATCGAGTGTGTTTCCTAAGGAAATACTGGGGTCGTAATCGACGCGAGCGATGAATTTACTCTACAAGTTGGACGTGGATGCGATCGCGCGGGGAGCGGGAGGATGGTCACTGGCGGCGTCCCGCCCGCGCTTCGTTGGCTATACGCGATGCGTGAGCTTCAACATGAGACCGTCTTGCGACTCTTCGAGGTTCGGCACCGAGGCCTTCGAGGAAAAGCCCGCGAGGTTGCTGCCTAGGTCAAGCTCTGCATGGCCGTATTCTTCAATTTTGCAGCCCGGGTGATTCTTGTCTGGTGAAAGGCGACATTCGACCGGTCGCGACCCGATGATTCGATACTCCTTCTGATATGCGTACTTGGGCGTTTTGATAACGAGGTTGTGCGGGATGCCCTCAAAGATCTCGCGGATCAGTTTTGGCCTGGGGACGCCATAGGAGATGGGACCGTGCGCGTAGATGCTTCCGTCGTCGGCGATGTGTCTGTCGGCGAGGCGCGCGAAGCTGTCGTACTGCACAATGCCGATCCACCCGTCCGCGCACCCGAACTCCCGGATCATGCGCGTCGGGATTTTCACGGCGTTGTCGACGATGTCGTTCTCGCGGACTGTATACATGCAGTAGATGGGCAGACAGTAATTTCCGTAGAGGCGTGCCCCGGGAGCCATGGACGCCTCGAGCGGGTCGCCCTGTTCGCCAAGCAGTCTATGATAGTAGCCGGCTGCGTTCATGTAGAGACGCCCGTTCAGCAGGTCGTCGATGTACGCCTCCCTGGGTGCGAACTTGAGTAGGTAGGCGATGGTGTTGCTGGGCATGGCGTGTCCTTTCTTTGGTTGTGATGTCCCGGACCGCCATGTGCGTCCGGGGTGCGTGCTACCAAGGTAAGGGCGCCACGTGGGACCCTCGTGCCGGAATGGCTCGCGTCTGGCGCTTGCCGGGATTGTGGCTGCCTTTGGCACTGGGGTACACGCAGGCGGAGCGTTCCGGAAGTTGTTGTTGGACGGGGAAGTGTCGGCCGCCGTCAACTTTCAACGATATCGGGTGTTAGCGCCGGAATAATTTAGCCAAATATAGTCGGCCGAGATTGACCAATCCCG